>JAWKNK010000011.1:0-116840 GCA_041391745.1 Flavobacteriales bacterium | reverse complement strand
CTCGACTTCCATCACTGGCGCAACATCAATGGGGGGCGATGGTTTGCGCGCTGGCATGGGTCGAACAATTGGCCTTGAATATTCTCCGAGCATGAGTCCAAGCGATTGATCAATCAAGGTCAAAATCTCTATGAACTCATGTTTGTCGGAGCAATTTTTCTGAAAAAGAAATCCAACAAGAAAGAAGCAGTCTCCAGCGAATTGAACTTCTCCAAAATCCTTCACCTTGTAGCTTTTGGACTTGGTATCGAAGTACACGTGACACGATGCTTTGGTGTCTTGGTAAAAGGGGTTAAGGAACTTTTTGCCGACTCTCCAATCTCCAGGAATGAAATGACGGAATACATCCAGTCCACCATTGGTAACTTGAAGAATCTCTTCTTTGGTCAATGCCATACATCAGATCAACCTAAAGGATTCCTGGTTCTGGTTTGATAACATTCTTCAGCATCAGATTCTCAATATCTGAAACTCGGTAAAAAATGCGGCGCTTCACTTTGGTGTACTGCAGGTCGCCTGAATCGCGATACCGTTCCAAGGTTCTGCGACAGATTTTCAAAATGCGACAAGCTTCAAACGTGTCAACTAGATCATCTTCCAGGGCCTTCTTACGGCTCTGCATATTTTCAACTTTGCTCTGAATGTCCTTTAGCGTTGCCATGATTTGCTGAAAGGCTTCGGATTGTATTGTTATGACTTCCATAGGATTCAATTGAGAATGCAAGACTACCCAGCCTTCGCAGGTTTGTTTGGAAGGCTGTTAGCAGCCTGCATACGATTTTGGTAATTGAATTTGAACTTGAGTCAGTTAGAGTCGCGCTACTTTCTACGTTTGTCGAGCTCACTGTCTTTCCGAGTCACATAATTGGAGAAAGCCTGTTTCAACTCTTCCATGAATATGGCGGTTTCATTTTTGCGATCACGTGCCCGGGTAAGTTTCGAGCCTGAGCCCTTCACCGAATGGCCGAAGACCCTCTCAAGCGCCACTTGTAGTTCCTTTTTTGTGAGTTTACCGCTAGATGGACGAATTGCCCCAGATTCATACAAGGCAGTTACAAGTTCAAGCAAGTCGGTGTCAGATCTATTCCACAGCAGTTGTTGTATCGTGGGCTCTTCTGCTGTGTCAAGAGCCCCAGTGACAGCAAATGCGGGAGGTGGGATCGACGAAACTGATGCGGTTTGGAGCAACCGAAATCGGGATTGCATCGAACGTATTTTTCGGAGTAAGTAGTCCTCTAGAGCTACGATGACTGTTTTTTGCAGTTCAATGAAGTGCAATGTTTTTTTTTCAAGGTCTCGAATTGAGAGCCATCAAATCGGTATTTGATAAGCCCTTCTGCCTTGACGCTTGACAATAGGATTTCTGTATTCTCAGGCAAGTGAGAACTTCTAATATCCCGAAGCTCTGAGTGGAGCGTTTCAAGAAAATCCAAAGAGGAGAGCATGTCCTTGCAGCGTTGAATGTCGGATTCGACTTGGTTTTTAGCGCGAGAGGCAATGGCATTAAGGTGATTCCAATAGTCACCCGCATTGACGAACGAATTGATACTAAAGAGGGAGTCTGATTCATTTTCGAAGAGATTTAGTCGTGGCTTAGATTTCATCTTCATTTCGACCTTACGAACAGAAATTTCACTCACAATTTCTTTAAAGGTTTCATGCATAGAACGTTTTGGGAGTTTTTATAGTTAGACCTAGTCTAACGGGAAATGTTAAAAAGCGTTCCATTTTGCCGGTGCAATGGTGCAATTGAATCAGTAGTGCAAAAGTGCAATCCCCTATGTATAGGGATTGCACTATTGCACTGGATACATGATTCGGGGGGGAGTGCACAAGAAACTTCTTTAATAACAAATCTAACAAAACGTTGATAGATTGTTGAAAATCAACATGGTTAAATAACTTGGATTCTTGAATTAATCCAATATTTTTGGATAAAACACTTGTAAAATGTATAGACAACATAATACGACGAGAAGCGGTGGCCAATGGTCTGAAGAAATCAAACTTATAGTTTGGCAGAAAGGTTCTGTAATCCAAAATTATCCGCCAAATCAATGGCGAAGAGATCGTTGCGGAAATGCTATGAAATGGGAGGATTATGGCAATCGTAACTCGAACTACGGTTGGGAAATTGATCATATCAATCCAGTGGCGAATAATGGAGGGGATAGCTTGGACAATCTTCAACCGCTGTATTGGGCTAATAATGCAGATAAATCAGACAAGCTTTATTGGAACTGTCCAGTTCGCTAGGCTAATCCAATTTCACCTAATATCTCACGCCAATTAGATATGAAACAAGTGCAGACTAAGAGTCTGCTTGCAACGAAAGGGGCACACATATTCAAAATCTATTTGGGCTTCATTCATAGCCCTCTGGAATCGGTAATTTGTTTTTAAGGCAGTATTGCTTATATGGTTCAAGGAAAATAGAGTCTCTGCGAAGATCTAAATTTTGCACTTCTCGAATTCGTATCGATCCATCAGTTGTAGTTTGCCACTCACCGTAATCCTGTGGGATTGAAAGATTCCAGTCACAGAACCGATCACAAACTTTCGCATAAAAATGAGAGTTTAGTTCCCCACACATGACTGCTTGAAACATTAAATCTTTAAAATTTCCATCCAGGCCGCAGTAGTATGTTCCATGCAGAAGAACTGGATAAATAAGAGTATTAAACTCACCATCTTTTTCAGGAGAAGGCCATCCATACATTGATACCAATTCTTGAAACTTCTTGAAATGCTCAATTCCATGCAAGGCCAGAACTGAATCTCGATTGCCTGAAATCTTAGATTGTCTTAAAAATTGATCTTCGTCTATGATTGTTTTGAGCGCTTCATGATATGCATATCTTGAATTATACGTAGCGATGTCGATGCTCTTCTGCCATAAATAATTCGAAGTCAACTGAAAGTTAGAGACATCTAAACGACTTTTATTTCGATAGAATATGGCATCAATATTTCTCCAATCTTCTGAGATTAAAGCAATAGTTTTGTCGTCACTAAATTCACCTCCTTGAAGTAGTGAACGAGCATTATTTAGATCTATTAGAAATGGCAGTTTTATTTCGAACGCTTTCTGATAATTTTCCAAAGCGGAAAGAGTATCTCCTTGATAAACGTACCATTCAGCTTTATGAACTAGAATATAGTAATCTCTTAAAACCACAGAATTCAACGAAGGCGCCTGTGTGAAACTGAGGGACAGAAGTAGTAGAGATAATAAACTTAGTTTTGTCAACTGGTAAAAAAAATGATTATACTCAAAGATAATCCCATTATCTTCGCCTCAACGCAAAATAACACGACACTTTGAATATGCGTTCCTCTTCAAAACAGTCGTGCATTTGCGTGACCCAATTACGACAACGGTAGTATAAAAAATTGACATACACGGCTTTGAGAGGTTAGGTTCATAATCCTCACTCTCCGCCAGAAAAAATAATCCTCACTTTGTGGGGATTTTTTGTTTGTATTCATTTCTACAATATCTCTTTCTCACACTCTATTCATTTTCATTTTCATTCACATTCTCTCACTCTCACTTCATTCAAAAGATTCAAGAAGACAAGGATTCGAGGATTCAAGAGGACAATGATTCGAGGATACAAGGATTCAAGGATTTTCTTTGAGTCTAGTCTGAGGATCAGTGGAGCAACTTTACACTATCACCGCAAAACAAAATCCTCAATTCGCTCTTTGCATTTTTTCGGGAGGCAGCTGGCAGCGGGGTTGGAGTAGTTGATGAGCGTAAAGTATATGCGGCCTTTTTTTACTCTGCCAATTTTATCGCAGGTAAAGTGGGTGTCGAGACAATCGTAAATCAAATCGTCGTAGTAGCGCTTCTCATCGGACACATAGTACTTTCCTCCTACACTGCCGCCCTCAAGTCCGCCTTGTATGAAGAATTGTGGTATGTAAACTATGCTATCCCAAGCACGATCTTCAACTTTCATATCATACAAATCCACAAAATGCCAATTGCCATTTTTCTGGGCGTACATCTTTACCACCAAATCCATTTTATCGATCAAACAACTGTACAAACGCCTTCCTCCTTTTAACTGCTCCACCGCGTACAGCAATTGCTTCAAATCATCCGGTGCATGGTTGATTCCTGCATACTCTCTTTCTACATATTTGAATGCCGTGTCGAGTCGCGTGGTGCGAATAAGTTGATTGTAAAACACCTCATTGTACTGATCTACATTTTCAAATTCAAAGCCTGTTTTAAGTTGATGCTGACTGTCCGATAACGCCCACTTCCCTTCTTTCTTCAACCAAAAAGTATGACGACTTGAAAAATAAATATCATCGTAATCCATCGGAATAACCCAATCCCCTGCGGTATCATACACCCCATATTTGCCATTTTTTTCTACCACAAACATCTCATTCAATGCATCTACATAATTGAAATCATTGGCTGTATCAATGTGATGAATATCGGATGTAACAACTCCTCTACCATTTTCTAGTCGAATAAAAAAGGTAGTGTCATTTACAAATCGTATGTCTGAATAAAATGGTGTGAAGTAACCGTTGGACAAATCACCAATTGCATATCGCTTGCCACGCTTAAGAATTATGAAATCGCCTTTTGATTGCCCATAAAATTCGTTGCGCCATAAAGCTTCATTTTTCTTCTCAATGTATGAAGGCACATCGAACTCAACCGGAATGATCAAATTGGCTTTTCGCAAATTGAATATCCCGTATTTATTTCCCTGTTTGATCAGCACATCATCGCTGTGAGATACGCGTATGATTTTATTTTGACTGGCATCACCCTCCAATTTCAACAAAACCGACCCTCTGGCATCTACTAAGTGCATTCTTTTATCCTTTACACACTTGAAATATCCTGGTCGCTCGCCTATTTCCTGCACCGAAGCATACTCCAGAGGTATTCTCACAAACCCTGAGGTGTCAATCACTCCCTCCCAATTTTCCTTGTGAATGACGCAGAAACCATTCTTTGCCTCAGATACCTCAAACACACTTTTTCCCCAAGTAATATTCTCCTTGGGCACGTACCTGCTGGTGGCTGAACTGTAATAACCTTCTATGTGCGTCTGACTAAAAGCACTATTTACAAGGAGAAGAGCAATGAATACGAGTCGCATTTTGATCATTAGACGAGTGATTTACAGACGAATTTAGTGAAAATGGCAATGAATTGAGCTGCACAGCCATGCGGTAAGAGTTTCTTATCTTTGTTGTATGAAGAAAATGCTCCATCATACCCTGCTTGCACTCCTATTTGTATTGGGCGCATCCCAAGCTTTCGCTTTCCGTGCCTATTTCGACTATAGAGTTTTTCATATTCCTGGTGAGGGACCATATATCGAGTTTGTCACTTCCTTCGACGGATCAACTTTCAAATTGGCTAAAGCTCAAGGCGAAGAATATCAATCTAAAGTGGAATTGACTTTGATTGTATCCCAGGGCGACAATGTGCTGGACTTCAAAAAAACATTAGTTGAAGGACCTTTGGTGCCTGCCGATGCCCCTGGTGACTTCATGAGCTTGGAGCGTTTTTCGTTGCCAAATGGCAGATACAACATAGAAATCGAGATCAAAGATTTGAATGCTCCTGAAATCCCCGCAGAAAAAGGAACTCAATCGGTAGTCATCGACAATTTGAAAGAAGGGGCTTTTATCTCTGATATTGAATTTGTAAGTGCTTATACTCCTACAACCGAACACAATGCATTTTCAAAAAGCGGTTACGATATTTTACCCTATTTAAGTAGCTACTTCCCTACGCAGATCGACGCTATAATCTTCTATGCAGAACTATACAATTTAAATAATTACTTGGGCGAAAATGAACACTTCGCTTTCTATTATGCAGTACAGAGCATTACAGGAAAGGAGATTGAGTCAGCAGGAAAGATAAAACGACTTCAAGCAAAAGGCGTAATGCCCCAGCTACAAGTGATTGACATTTCTAAGGTTCCTTCTGGAGATTACAACTTGGTGTTGGAAGTTCGTGACAAGCAAAACAATGTGATCTGTTCTAAAAAAAGACCATTTTCTAGAAATCTCATTGTGGTTTCTGACCCAATGAACGAAGTGGTTTCAATGGAAGTTCTAAATGCTAGTTTTGCTTCAAAATACACGAATAGAGACAGCCTAGTATATATTATTCAAACGCACTTCCCAATCGCTAAATCACAAGAACGAAATACGATTGACAATGTGATTCCGAATGCAGAACTCATCGAGTTGCAAAGTTTCTTCTATTCTTTTTGGTATAAAAGAAATCCTGAAAATCCGGAAGCGGCTTGGGTAGAATATGCGCAGCAAGTCAATGATGTGAATGAAGCTTTCAGTACGCGTATCAAAAAAGGATGGCAAACGGAAAGAGGTCGTGTTTACCTTCAATATGGGCCTCCAAACACGCGTGTTCAACGTCCGAATGATCCTGACTACTGGCCTTTTGAAATCTGGCATTACTATGAAACCAGAGACAATTTACACGATCGTCGTTTCCTTTTTATCAATACCACTCTGGGGCAAGATTATGAATTACTACACAGCGATGTTCCTCAAGAGGCAAAGAATTTTGACTGGAAACAGTTGGTGCGTTCTCGCTCCATGAATACTACTGCCAACGTCAGCAGAAACAACAACAATCCTGCGCGCGACCCTTATTCTGGCGACGAATTAGAAGATTTGTGGTATAATCCTCACTAATCGCTATTTTCGCAGTCCTTAAAAAAATATTGTGCATCGCGTAGCTGTAGCCATACTCAATTGGAATGGGAGAAAATTTCTCGAACAATTTTTACCTAGCGTAATAACGCACAGTGAGGGTGTGGCCGATATTTATGTGATTGACAATGCCTCATCTGATGATTCTCTTGCATATTTAGCAGCAGAATATCCAACGGTACAAACTGTTATTCTGGATAAGAATTATGGCTTTGCTGGAGGTTATAATAAAGGATTAAAAGCCATCCCCAACGAGATTCTCATTCTTCTCAATAGTGACGTTGAAGTTACCGAAAACTGGATTCCGCCTGTTTTAGAGTTCATGGATAGTCAGCCCAAAATGGTAGCCTGCCAACCAAAAATTTTAGATTTTCATCGTAAAGAATATTTTGAATATGCCGGCGCAGCTGGAGGGTATGTAGATAAGGATGGATTTGCATTTTGCGCAGGTAGAATCTTCTATGCCTTTGATAAAGATGAAGGTCAGTACAATGAAAACACGGAGGTGTTTTGGGCGTCTGGAGCATCCCTTTTTATCAAACGTGAAGCTTATTTTGAGGTTGATGGATTGGATGAAGATTTCTTCGCTCACATGGAAGAAATTGATCTTTGCTGGAGATTAAAAAATCGTGGATACCAGATTGGTTCATGTAGAAAAAGTCATGTCTATCATTACGGTGGCGGCACACTCGACCGAATGAATCCGTATAAGACATTCTTAAATTTCAGGAATAATTTATTCTTAATTCTTAAAAATCATCGCGCTACAAATGTTCATTTGAAGATTTTCAGACGAATGATTTTGGATGGAATTGCAGGTGTTCGATTTATTACAGAAGGAAATTGGAATTACTTCACTGCCGTAATTAGAGCGCATTTCAGCTTCTATGGTTCATATCGAAAAATGAATCGCAAGCGTAAATTGGAGGCGAAATCTGACAAGGACATCAATTTAAAAGGTCTGTATAAAGGCAGTATAATTTCAGAATTTTTTATACAGAAAAAAAAGCACTTTAAAGATCTAGATCATCGTTTATTTGCAGAGTAGTTCGATTCTTAAACGTCGAATTGCTAAACTGAAAAACGATGAGAAAAATTTGGATGCGCGCACCTCTTTTGCGCGTGGGAATCCCATTAGTTTTAGGAGTTGTATTTCAGTTGATATGGCCGGTTAAACCGATAGTATCAACGGTGATATTGATTTGTTGTTTGTCCTTATTGGCCTTTGCTATTTATCATCCAAAGATGAAAAGCATTCGGTTCAGAGGACATCAGGGTTTGGTATATGCAACAGTGTTTGCCGGTACAGGATGTTGGGTGGGAAGTATGACTCACCCCGCCCATCATCCTTTTCATTATTTAGTGCGCCAAACTGAAAACTGCTACTATGACATTACGCTGATATCTGAGCCAAAGGTCAATGCTTATTATACTTCCGTAGAATGTGAAGTGAATCATATATCACCAAACCTCGACTACTGGATGGAGTCGAAAGGAAAACTACTGCTACAATTTAAAACCGATTCCATCACCGAAAAACTTGAGGTGGCCGACCGAATGATTATTCGGGTGGATTCTTTACAAAAGCATCAACAGCCTCCGTATGAAGGCGCATTTGACTATGGAAAGTATCTAATAAAAAAAGGAATTTATAGAAGAGTAGAATTAAAGTCGGGTAAGTGGCAAATGCTTCCCGAGAAGGATATAAGTTGGAAACAACACTTCGTTTTCTTCCGAAAACGAATCACAGGACTACTAGACCGCTACAACGTGCCTAAAGCTAGACAAGGTGTGATTGAGGCGCTTATCTGGGGAAAGAAAGACGAACTCGACAAAGACTTGTTGAAGGAGTTTTCGGACGCCGGGGTGGTGCACATTTTGGCTGTGTCCGGTTTGCATGTCGGGCTGGTTTATGTGGTGATTAGTTATATAGTTTTCAGTTTCTTTAAAGCGAACCGGGGTCGATGGCCCCGGTTTATTTTTACTACTGTAGGTCTATGGACTTATGCTATTCTTACTGGAATGTCTCCTTCAGTGATGCGAGCGAGCGCGATGTTTACATGCTTAATTATAGTGGAACAGTTTCATCAATCCAAGGACAACTACAATATTCTATCTGCCTCTGCTGTGCTCCTCATCGTGCTTGATCCAAGTGTAATCACTGAAACAGGGTTTCACCTGAGCTATTTGGCCGTGCTCGGCATTATGACAATGCAAAAACCTATTGAAGGATTGCTCTTCATTAAGAATAAATGGCTGAAGAAATTATGGGCACTCACCAGTGTTTCAATAGCCGCGCAATTGAGCACACTGCCAATTATTCTCTATCTCTTTCATCAGTTTCCCAACTACTTTATTATCTCCAATCTCATCATCATTCCCATTGCGACTTTGGTTTTGTATTTTGGATTGGCATTCTTCGCTTTCGCTTGGTTCGAATCCGTTGGGCACCTCCTCAACAACATTACTAACTCTTTAGTTCAAGTAATGATAGATTTGGTAAGATGGATGAATTCGTGGCCTTATTCTCAAACAGAAAACATACAAATCACTTTTATCCAATGCCTATTGCTTTTTCCGATTATGATTTTTGCGTTTCAGTACCTGTTTCGAAAGAAGAAATACGCGCTGTTCGCCCTACTGATGTGCATTTTAGGATATAACATTTCCAGCTTTTATCAGCGTCAAAGTACCTACGCGCAAGAACATTTTGAAACGCATTACTATAAAAAAAACTATATGGCTACACTTGTATATCAAGATGAAACTCATCTCTATCATCTCACGGAAAGCGATACATCGAGCATTGATTGTGAACGGCAATTTGGTGCGCTTGTCAATCATTATTTTACCAAGCCACTCGTACATCACTTCTTTCCCGACTCGATTTCGGATATCCTTATAAAAGATCGGGTGCGCATACATTATGCGCACCCGAATGAAAAATATATCCCTGCTTGTGACCTGCTCATTTTCCGTCAAACCCACTCCAAAGCCTACTTTACCATAGATTCTGTTGCAATTTGTCCCGAGCGTCAAATCCTCTTTCAAGGCTATTGGAGCAAGGGGAAACGCAAGTACCTTGAGGGGGTCCTTCAACAAGAAGACAAGGATTCGAGGATTCAAGGAATCAAGAATTCGAGGATTCAAGAGGACAAGAAACAAATGGTCAAGCAATGAACCATGAACCACAAACCATGATCTATGAATGTTCTATCTTTGTAGTATGATACAATTGATAGAATGTCCGAGAGATGCCATGCAAGGCTTGAAGGAGTTTGTTCCTACGGCCACGAAAACTGCGTATATCCAGCAATTGCTTAAAGTAGGATTTGACACCATCGATTTCGGAAGTTTTGTATCTGAAAAGGCTATTCCTCAAATGAAGGACACAGCACAAGTTTTGTCAGGACTTGATCTTTCTAATTCCAAATCAAAACTGCTTGCAATTGTTGCTAACACAAGAGGCGCTATGGCTGCTTGCGCGCATCCTGAAATTACATACTTGGGATATCCCTTTTCTATCTCCGAAACTTTTCAAATGCGAAATACCAACAGCACCATTGCCGAATCAATGGAACGTGTGGCCGAGATTCAAAATTTATGCTTGCAAAACAATAAAAAATTAGTGGTTTATATCAGCATGGGTTTTGGAAATCCCTACGGCGATCCTTATTCGCCTGAGATCGCAATTGAATGGAGTGAAAAGTTAAATTCGAATTTGGGAATTGAAATACTCGCGTTGAGCGATACCATAGGTTCTTCCACACCGCAGCTCATCACAGAACTATTCTCTACTTTAATTCCATCATTACCGCAGGTAAATTTTGGGGCGCATCTTCATACTACACCAAACACTTGGCACGAAAAAATTGATGCTGCATTTAAAGCAGGTTGTACTCGTTTTGATGGTGCCCTCAAAGGACTTGGAGGATGCCCAATGGCAAAAGATGATCTCACTGGAAATATGCCTACTGAAAATGTGGTGAGCTATTTTAAAAAAGAGCAATTAATTCCAGAAATTCAATTAGACGAACTCGCTATTGCTTTAGAATTGGCGAAAGATTTGAGTTGAGAATATTATTTCTTCACCAACTTCTCACTTTGTAAAACTTGTCCTTTATTCGACTATTAGAGGCATACAAAGGACAATTCGCGTTGCGCACCTTTGCGTTCGTTGCGACTTTGCGTTTAGTCAATTCCTCGCGTTGAGGGGCACCACTGAACTGCAAGCTTCTTTTACCGCAAAGTCGCGGAGTACGCAAAGTTTCGCAAAGAAGAATTACTCTTCGGGTCGCATTCACTCCCGAAATGAAGAGATTGCTTTTTTCAATAAGGAACCAAATAAAACAAACCTCTTCGTGAACTTTGTGTATATCTCTGTGAGCTTTGTGGTTATAATTCCCGTCACGTGTTGATTTAAACCAATAAGAAAGCTGAGGGTTTTGGAAAATCTAATGATGGAATTGTTTCAGTTATTTCAGCATAGAATAAAAACAATTATTTTTGATAAGTCACTATTCTAAGAATGGGGGTAACTTAACTTAAAGAAAATGAAGAATACTAAATTAATAATTTTAATTATTGTAACTTTTTCAGTCGCATGTAATAATTTCAATTTGAAACGAGAAGCTATTCCAAATTTAAATGGAGAACTCAAAGAGGACATGAAGATTATTCTCTTTTCAAATTTAGATTATCGACAACAATTAAATCTTCTTGAGGGTTACCTACTAAAAGGCTATGAGGATTCTATAGCATACTGTCTAGGAAGAACTTTAATAGAGTCTAATTACTCAACTCTCTCGAAAGGTACTTCTAGGTTATTACTTAATGAGCGATTACTATTGAAGGCTAAAGAGGACAGCTTAGACTTTTACAATTTTAATTTTATTGGGTTTTCCAATGAATTAATTCATCTTTCAGCGAATATCCCTTCCGCGTCTTATATTATTTTATCGCATCCAGAATTTTTTGGGGAAAGAGTTTCTACCACTAGAGAGGAGACTGAGATAATATTACGATAAAATAAAATTTTAGGATAGTATATTGAGTGAGATCTAAACAGTATACTTCCCTCCAAATTTAGTAACAATCCCTTAATAGTAAAACAGTTTTCAGTTTTATCATTATGACCATATGCAACACTGGAAAAAGGAATTCTTGGAAAATGCCTCGAATGCATTTAATGGAGGGAATGAAGAACCAACCGCGTTGCGCACCTTTGCGTTCATTGCGCCTTTGCGTTTAATCAATTCCTTATGTCAAGAATCAACTCTCAACGGCAAGCTTCTTTTACCGCAAAGCCGCGGAGTACGCAAAGTTTCGCAAAGAAGAAAAAGAAAATGGGAGTCAGCTATTCTTTATACCTTAATCAGTATTCACTTTAATTCAGCGAATGCTGAAAATTTTTGAACCCCCAGAGATGTGAGGTGATTTGTATGCTTTCAAACTTCTGAACATTGATGCGCACTTTGCACTTCTTGTAAGGTGGAGTAAATTTCTTCTTGTTCATTGTTAGGTGGTTTGAGGTTTATTACGGCAGCCCCTCAAAAAAGGTTTCATCTCTTGTTCACTTTAAGCTCCCTTATATTCGCAAAAAAATACTCATGAATGTTGTAATCACTGGTGCTTCCACTGGAATTGGTGAAGCCACCGCCCGACTTTTGCATGCCTCAGGACATCGCCTTTTTTTAATGGCTAGAAGCATAGACAAACTTGAAACTATAAAAAAAGACCTTGATAATCAACCTTTCACTTATCAATGTGATGTGAAGAATTATCAAAATGTGAAAGAAGGTATAGCAAAAGCCACAGCTGAAATGGGTTCTATTGATGTGCTCATCAATAACGCTGGATTAGGTGTTTTTGATCCCGTGGCACAAGGGAATATTGAGGACTGGCACGAAATGTTTGATGTAAATGTGAAAGGACTGCTCAATTGTATTCATGCCGCACTGCCTCATTTGATTGAAAACAAAGGACATATCATTAACCTTGGCTCTGTAGCGAGTCATCATGTATTTGCCAACTCTGGTGTGTACTGCGCTACGAAACATGCCGTATTTGCTATCAGCGAAAGCTTACGCATCGAACTTCCAGACAAAATAAGAGTCACCACAATTAGTCCAGGCAGTGTGAATACACCCTTCATCGATAAAACAACCAATGAAGCTTTACTCAAAGATTATAAGCCTTATTTCGCAGCAGGAATGTCGGCCGAATTGATTGCAGACACCATTCGATATGCGATTGAAACTCCAGCCTCGGCAGTTATTTCAGAAATAATGGTCAGACCTAATCGAGCTGTAAAGTAATCGCTACGAAATAGTTTCTTACAGGAGCCGGATTATAATACCTTCCACCAAAACCATTGGTTTGAAGGAAGGAAGTATAATGGGTATTCAACACATTGTTGATTCCGAAACTCAATTTTACCGCGCCTACATTTCCTGATTTAGAAACCTTTTGCAACACCTTAGGTGAACTATCCACTCTCAAATGAAGCAAATGATATGGATTGGTCCAAGCTGTGTTTGCATTGTTAATGGGAATGCGGTCTACATAATTGTGCTGAATACTCAACGCAAAACGATCGAGCTCAGTAGATAGTTTAATCCCTGAATTTAAAGAACTATAAGGCATACCGGGAATCCTATTCCCCGCATGCTCATTACCATCCAATTGGTAAGCACCGAATGTGTATTCGGTCAGCTGACCATTCACATAGAAATTCATTTTTGGAAATAATCGAAGCCCATCATTCACATACTCATAATTCACAGAAAATTCCAGTCCCTTTTGAGATAATCTGCCTGCGTTGGAGTAATAAGTAAACTCCTCCGTAGTTTGCGTTTCCTCAAAAAAGACTTCTTTATTGAATGGTAGAATGGCCTGTTTCAAATTAAAATAATATCCTGTAACTTCAAACAACCACCTCGTGCGATAAGCCTTTTTTATTCCAATTTCATAATTGATTCCATGTTCTGGCAACAATCCATAGCTCTCTGAAAAACCAGTGACTCCTGAAAGTTGCTGAATTTCTACTTGTTCATTTACCGTTGGATTGGAATTGCCATAACTGATAGAACCATGCGCACTCCAACCTCTCAAAGGTTGATAAAGCAATGCTATTCGAGGTAAAATTTTAGGAGACCACGTTGCCAAAGAATCCAAATGAGTGAATGAAGCTGTAGTAGCTGAGATATTGTGACGTGTTTGATTGATGCTCGCGCCAACATTTAAAAATAGGAATCGCTTCCATTCAAAGTCTGTGCTCACAAAACCCAACCATGACAAGTAATCCACTTGATAGTTGTACTTTAAATCTCCTGGCCTTCCCAAAACATTTGTCCACTCGGTTCCATCGAAATGCTCCAGTTGTAACTCCCCTCCCACACCCAATCTTCCTACTAAATCATTAGCTCGAAAAAAAGTATAAATAAAATTTGTTCGGGTACCGTATCCTACTGTTTCTTCATCCTTGTATCCATTTTGAGAATAGGAAGCAGATGTCCCGTAGGGATTGTACTTCTGAGCATACATACCATACACACTTAAATTCAAAACAATGCCCTTAAGCCAATAGAAAGCCTGCGATAACCCGCCAAACAATCGTGTGCGATAAAGTGCAGCATTATTGTTTTTTGAAAAAGTATTGGCTTGCTGAGGATCCAGCTCCACTTGCGTCGCATTAAGCGATCCTGGCAATCCCAAATTTCCATTGAAGAAATTGAAATATCCTGTCAATGACCTCTTGTATGTTGGAATGGAGCGAAACAAATAGGTTACATTCATTTTCCTATTGAACTCTTGCTCACGATACCCTTTGTTTTCTTGATATACAGCGGATAGTCGTTGAATCAATTTTTCCTTTCTCCAATAAATTTCGTTTTGACTTCTAAACAAACCATACTCTCCCACAAGCACACCTGCATTGGCAGTGAAGGGTCTGCCTCCAATTTTCAACTTCGGAGCAATCAATAAAGCTCCCCCTGTTCCACTTCCATACAAACTTCCAATCGGACCTTTCAATACCTCCATACTTCCAATATCAAAGGCATCAATCATTTCCAATGGAGCTGTGCCATCTGGACTTGAAAGCGGAATGCCACTCAAATACATTTTGACATTGCGAACAGCAAATGGATTGCGTAAAAAATTTCCGCGAATATTAATGCGCTGACTACCTCCATATCCTCTGCTTTCCATTGAAACACCCGGAACAGAATTCAAAGTGTTTTGCAAGGAAGTTTGATCGTTTGCAGACCATCTTTCCTCACTAAGCAAAGCAACAGTTCCTGGAATCTTTGCTAGTCGTTCATTTTCGGGAAATGCTAAAATTTTAATCACAGAAAGTCCCTTTTCGGTCAAGGTATCTTCTTGCCCGAAAACAGAAAAAGTGCACATAAAAAAACAGCAAAGTCCGAAGAACTTTGCTGCAATTTCATTTTTGAAAAATATCATTATTGAATCACAAATGTTTTAGTGATGGTTCCTTTGTCAGAAACAGCCCTTACGAAATAAGTTCCCGCAGCCCACTTCTCACAATTCAATTCCATTTTACTTGAATTGATATTGTCTTCCAAAATTGTTTCTCCAGTAAACGCATACACACTCACTTTTCCTCCCATAAAACTATCACTAAAGTTGAGGGATGTTACAGTCGTAGCAGGATTCGGATATAATTCGAGTGTTTGATCTACAGAAGTTTTTGCATCTTCAACACTCAAATAAGCCATGTTTTTAAACTCCTTGATAATGTTTGGACCATTGCCCGGATATTGCAAACCATTACATGCTACGTAAACTGAACCTGTATAAGGATTGAAACAAACGTCTCTAAAACGTTGTCCTATGGACTGGAAATACAAATCCTCAGACTCCACAGTAAGTCCATCAGCACTCATGTGAAGCACGGCCACACGTTTGTAGTTTGCTCCGAGTCCACCAAGCACGGCCATGATGATAGAGTTTTGCCATTCAGGAATAGCAGGGTGATTGTAATATTCAATACCATTTACGGCAATACAAGGAGACCATTCCATAATAGGTTCCTTGATATTGTTGTCTTCACAATAAGTAATTTCAGCAGCTGTGTTGCACACGCCTTGCACAGCAGGCCATCCGAAATTTCTATTTGGTTCAAGAATATTCAATTCATCCGAATTGCTTTGTCCATGCTCACTTTCATAGATGATTCCGTTTGGTCCCAAGCACAAACCTTGGCCATTTCGGTGACCCCATGAATACACATAGCTATCTGCAATAGGGTTATCATCCGGAACAGTTCCATCCAGGTTGATGCGCAAAATTTTTCCATTTAAAGATGAAAGTGTTTGCGAACTGTGACCAACAGGATTTGTACCGTCACCTTTATCTCCGGTTGACATCAATAGTTTGTTGTCTGGCGTTACCAAAAGACGTGAACCATCGTGAATCCAGTTTCCTAAAATATCTGTAATCAAATATTCTTCATTGATCAAATTGGTGCCATCCCAGTCAAACATTGACAAACGTTCACGTACGTTTTGACCCGACATATAATTGTACACGATATACACCTTTGGATTGTTTTCGAAATCTGGATGCAAAGCCATCCCCAACATTCCAGGTTCGCCGCTGCCGTTCTGAGGAACTACAGAAGACTTATCTAAAATTGTGGTATAATTCCCTGTTTCAGGATTGATGCGAATCACATAACCCGGACGCGTAGTAGCCCAGATATAATCATCTGGTCCCCAAAGAATTTCCCAAGGAAGATTGACACCTGTTACCAGATCAATTTCTGTGAGTGTAGTATTTCCAACTTGCCAAGTATCCTGGCTCTTTGCAATCTGCGTGCAGCTCATCAGGCCTGCGAGCAACACTGCGGTGGTTAAAGATTTCATTTTCTGAATTTTGCGTGAAGAAACTGAATAAAAGACAAAACAACAAATGTTTTAATCTTGAATATCAGCAGAAATGGTGATCACTCTTGGTTTTTCACCGTGAAGATAAATCGTAACAAATTTGAACTCCCTTCCTCTTCCTCCAAAGGGACTGAAGCCTACATCCATTGTTAACTCACCGTTTGCAGGAATAATCATATCGGGAAGGACAGGTTCGGTGCATCCACAACTTGCCACTACCGAGTCAATTTGAAGTGGAAAAGCAGTGGTGTTTTTTAAAATAAAATCATGGTGAACTGTTCCAAATTTCGAAATCTTCCCGAAGTCAAAAGACTCTTCTTCCAAATAAATAGAAGTGCTATCGCCTGCCAGATTCTTCTCGAGTATGGCAGTTTGAATTTCAATCTTTCGTTCAAGGCGAGCGCCACGGCTATAAATGGATTCCTTTTCATTTTTCAAATCATCACTTACGTTCTTAGCACTTTGATCTTCTCCGAAAGGAAGCGCCTCAAAAACCAGTTGTGCTCCATTTGCCGCAGTACCATTCATGTAAGGAGCAAACACACTATCGGATGCGATACGCATATCATTTACCAATGAAGCAATCCTGCGTTGCGTAAGTCGCTTGTTATAATCGCTCTTTGCTCGTGGACTCGCAAAACCTCTGACTTGAATTTTAATCGACTTGCCTTGTTCCAATTCAGACAGTAGCAATTTTTTGAATAACCTTAAATCCGCAAATCCCTTTTTTACTTTCAAATCATAAAAGTCGTCCAACTCAGATACTTGATCCTCTGCACCCTCGACGCTCAACCCTAAGGTTACTGCCTTTTTATATTCATCATACCTGTTCAAGTAAGAATTGTATGCTTCATAGTAGGTTAATACCGTAGTGGAGTCAACCGAACGAGGGTTCGGTTCATCGTTGTGAAAATAAAGTGTTACAGGCAGAATGCTGTTTAACTCACTCAAAGATTCGATGGCCAGTTGCTGCTCATCTATCTTCTGCGTTATTTTTTTCTTGTATTCAAAAATGTCGTTACAACAAATTTCCACCTTCTCATCTGCTGGTCTGTTGGAAGATAAATAGATTAAAGAATCGCCTTGTTCGCGATAATACATATCATTATAAGAGCTATTGAATTCTTTGCCGATATTCTCAGGGAATCCCCATTTGGAAGGCGTTCCCGTTATTTTCACAATATCAAACCCACCGAAGCCCTTGTGCCAGTCTGAAGAAAAATAGAGTGCTCCATTGTAATACGAAGGTGCCACTTCATCGCCCGGAGTATTCACAATTGGACCGGCGTTCTCAGGATTGATAAATGTTCCATTGCTCGACTTGGCAAACCATATATCCATTCCACCTTCTCCACCCATTCTATCCGACACAAAAAATAAATATTCTTCTCCATCTACTTCAGTTATAAAAGGCATGGAGGTGTTGCAATTATTACAACCTATGGTGCGCAATGGTTCTGAACTATTCAAATCCAACGTCGCTGATATTGTTTTACGAATTTCACAACCTGTAGAATCACAAAAAGTGAAATACCATTCACCCGCATTCGAAGAAGTGAGATTGGCATAGCTCGCATCCTTGCTCTTGGCCACTACTTCCACATCTATCAACAGCGAATCATCTATTCCAGCCTTTTCGATTTGCCACTCTTCAGAAGCATGATTAAATGCGCTGTAATAAATTTTACCGCTTTCAATCTTATTGATGTTTTCGCTTTGCTCCTCACCTTCCCGCTTGTGCAATCGCTTTACATCATACTCTGCTTTCTTGTTTTTGTAGCTTAATATCCAAGTGCAGGTTTCAATTTCCTGCATGGCCTTTTTATAGTTGTCTGATTTTTTGTTCTTCGAGTTTTTCTTCGTGTATTTTTTAAAATTGACCAAAGCATCTTCATAGCGCCCTAAAGTTTTTTGAATTGATGCCATGTGAAAGAGTTCGTCGGGCATCAATTTGCCTTCATCTTTTGCGTACGATTTTTCAAAAAAGTTGAGCGCTTCTTGATAGCGCTTCGTTTTCTGAGCTGCCTCTGCCATTTTATATATCGCTAAAAATATCGTGGAATCAAGTGCCACCGCTTTTGAATAATAGGCGTATGCCTCTTCCCATTGGCCTTTTTGAGCATAGCTATCGCCAAACTCCAAGTATGCCATTGGAGATTGTGCCATCCCATCCAACGATGCGAACATGATGCAAATACAGGTGAGTATGCCTATTCTTCTCTTCAAATTCATGCGGCCATAAAGAAAGTAAAAAGCTTCTTAAGTAGTACCTTCGCTTTCTAAAAATAGAGATTTCTATGAAAGTAGGTATTATTGGTGCCGGAGCAATGGGTTCTGGAATTGCACAAGTAGCAGCCACTGCAGGAGAAAATGTTATTTTGTTTGATGCGCAGGAAGCTGCATTAGAACGAGCATCTATCCAACTAAAGGCAACATTTGAGAAGCTGGTAGCTAAAGAAAAAATCACTCAAGAGACAGCGGATGCCATTCGGGGAAGAATATCAATTGCAAAAGAAATTGCAGCCCTTGATCAGTGCGACCTCATCATAGAAGCTATTGTAGAAAATTTGGATGTAAAAAAATCCATCTTCTCTCAATTGGATAGCATTTGCAAACCTTCTTGCATATTAGCATCAAATACATCCTCTCTTTCAATAACAGCTATTGCCAGCGCGTGCAGCAAGCCTGAGCGTGTGATGGGAATACATTTCTTCAACCCTGCGCCATTAATGCCATTGGTAGAAATTATTCCAGCCATTCAATCGGATGAAAAGCTGATTGCATCAACGGTAGAACTTATTCGCAGTTGGAAAAAAGTTCCTGTAGTAGCGAAAGACACACCTGGATTTATTGTGAATCGTGTGGCACGACCATTCTATTCTGAAGCGTTACGCATTTATGAAGAAGGAATTGCAGATATGGCTACGATCGATCAGGCCATGCGCGATGGTGGATTCAGAATGGGTCCTTTTGAGTTGATGGACTTAATCGGCAATGATGTGAATTATGCAGTTACCGAAAGTGTGTTTACCGCATTTTATTTTGATCCACGATACCGACCAAGCATCACTCAGAAAAAACTGGTGGAAGCAAAATGGTACGGCCGCAAATCAGGACGAGGCTATTTCAACTACGCTGAAGGAGCGACTGTACCTCAAGCAAGTGAAGATGAGAATATAAAGCAGAATGTATTTCAGCGCATCTTAGTAATGCTTATCAATGAAGCTTATGATGCTCTTTACCTCCATATAGCCAATGCCGAGGATTTGGATCTTGCGATGACAAAAGGTGTAAATTACCCTAAAGGTCTGATTCAGTGGGGGAATGAATTAGGAAAAGAGCATTGTGTAACGCTTTTGGAGCAACTATATCAGTATTATCAAGAGGATAGGTACCGTTGCAGTCCTGGTTTGAGAAATGCCTGAGCAGATAAAAAATGAAGCTAGAATTTTTGTTTTTTGTCTGAACCTATTACATTTGGCAATACTACTACCTTAAAAAACCAAAATAAGACTGTCTATGAGTGAAGGAAATTTCTACCGAGACGACGTGTTTTCAACCTCTGTGAGAGCAGGAAAGAGAACGTATTTTTTTGATGTGAAAGCCACCCGTGGTAACGATTTGTTTATGACTATCACAGAGTCTAAGCGTTCTGGTGTGGATGACAACGGCAATTTTAGCTTTGAAAAACACAAGATTTTCTTGTACAAAGAAGACTTCGAAAAATTCATGGCAGGTCTGCAAGAATCTTTTGATCACATCAAACAACTACAGGATACTGGTCAATACAGAAGCGCTGAACGTCGCGAATACAACAATGATCAACCTGAATCCGCAGTGAACCATTCTGAAAATTCAGATGAAGTGAACTTCGAGGATTTGTAATAAAAGTGCTTAATTAACCTTGATACTTTTTAAGGACTGTCTGATGGACAGTCCTTTTTATTTGAAATAATGAAAAAAGGCAAACTTTATCTCATTCCCAATTCCCTTGGAGGACAGGCAATCGCTACCACCATTCCTATTGTTCCGCCTATTGTGGCAGAATTGAATTATTTTATTGTAGAAGAAATAAAAAGTGCCCGTAGGTACTTGCGCGCTATCGGATTTGATAAAGATTTTGATACCATTGATTTTCAAATGCTCAACGAGCACACCAAAAACATCAACTATCTTGAATTTCTAACTCCTTGCTTGTCAGGACATTCTATTGGACTTTTGAGCGAAGCGGGAGTTCCTTGCGTTGCTGATCCGGGAGCCAAGGTGGTGAAAGCAGCTCACGACATGGGGATCCAGGTAGTGCCACTTACCGGCCCAAGCTCTATCTTGCTGACTATCATGGCTTCAGGACTAAATGGGCAAAGTTTTGCTTTCAATGGTTATTTGCCAAAAGAGCGTTCGGAGCGCATCAAAAAGCTCAAACAATTGGAGCTTTTGGCTACCAAACATGAACAAACTCAGCTGTTTATGGACGCGCCATACCGCAACGAGTCGTTATTTGAAGATGTGGTCAATAATTTGTCGCCCAACACGTTATTAACGGTTGCCGCCGACCTTACGTTAGAATCAGAGCAAATCAGCACCAAAACAATAGATGAATGGATCAACCGACCTCCCAAAATCCACACGCGGCCGGTGATGTTTGCTATTGGGAAGGGGTGACTCCTTCGACGAGGAGACGAGGAGACGAGGATTCGAGGAACAAGGAACAAGAATTCAAGAATTCGAGGATTCTAGGAATCAAGGATTCAAGGAACAAGGATTCGTCCTTCGTCCCGAACTTGATTCGGGATCAGGAACCGTTCTTCGACAAGGGGACAAGGATTCTAGGAACAAGAATTCTAGGATTCAAGGATTCTAGGAACAAAGAACAAGAATTCTAGGATTCTAGGATTCTAGGAACAAGGAACAAAGAACAAGAATTCTAGGATTCAAGGAACAAGGAACAAGAGGACAAGGAACAAGGAACAAGGAACAAGGAACAAAGAACAAGGAACAGTTAGGGAAGCTGTATTATTTTTTAAACATAAAATACACTGCCAGCACCAGTAGTCCAAATGCTACAAAGTGATTCCACTTAAAGGACTCTGTTTTAAAAACAATTAGAGTAAAAAATGTAAATACAATTAGTGTAATCACTTCTTGTATGACCTTTAGTTCTATTAAAGTAAATGGTCCTCCGTTTCCCTTAAAACCTATTTTATTTGCTGGAACTTGAAACACATACTCAAATAATGCGATTCCCCAGCTGATAAGGATTACTGCAACTAATCCAAGCTTACTAAACCATTTCCACTCGGCAAATTTCAAGTGTCCATACCAAGCCAATGTCATAAAGGTGTTGGAAAGTACAAGCATTCCAATAGTTAAAACTGCTTTGAGCATAGCGTAGAGAATTATTAAATGCAAAATTAAAGTAACATCCGGGCAAGTTATTCGTCTATGATTTGAAACAACACAGATTATGCGAACTAATATTCTACCCTTATCCATTTTTATCGCTTTGGCAGCGCCTTTGGCGAGCAATGCGCAAGAGTTTCCTTACAGCCTTACATCGCTGAACGAAACGTATCAAAACCTAGATAACCCTACCTCATTGATCCCTGCCGAGGTGTGGGACGATCCGGAATTTATAGTTCCACTGGGGTTTGATTTTACATTCTTCGGTTCAGTCATTACAGAACTTCAAATGTCAAGCTCGGTTCAGAACTCAACTCTCCCTATATCGGAGGTACTTTCAATTTGATGGTGCCGTACCTATCAGATGTGATGAATGCCAGTGAAACTGAAGTAGTCAGTGAAATCAACTATCAAGTGGATGGAGAAGAAGGCAGCAGAATTGTAAAAGTGGAATGGAAGAATGTGGGATTCTATGATGAATTTGCCGCTAATGGAACATTCAATAATATCACGAATTTCCAACTCTGGATTTATGAAACTGACAACAGCTTTGATTTTCGCTTCCGGACCGAATACCATCAAAGAAGGATCATTGATTCACGAATTTGAAAGTCCAACATGTATTCTCGGTTACGACTTGGCAGTTTCGGGCACCACTTGGGGCGGCATTTGGTCGATAGGTGGCGATCCATCTGATCCTTCAGTGGTAGTGTTCAACCCTATGTCAGGATCCATTTCTCAAGAAGGTCTATTGAATTCAGAACCACCTAGTGGCACGGTTTTCCATTTCGGACCAAGCACTGTAACAAGCACCACTGAAATTACCGACGAAGAAGACACTAACAATCTTCAAGTTTATCCTAATCCTGCTTCTACCGAGGTGAAAATCTTTGGAGCACCATCAGAGAAATTGAAATCTATGATATGGTTGGCAAGATGATTTGGAATGGTCAACTTACCACTTCTGTCACCACTCTCAACGTATCGCAATGGAATGATGGCATCTACATCATCCGCACGGAAAGCGGACAAATTCAAAGAATGGTAAAGAAATAAGGGGAGGTTTAAGAGGACAAGGATTCTAGGAACAAGGAACTAGGAACAAGGAACAAGGAACAAGAAACTAGGAACTAGGATTCGAGGAATCTAGTAACCATATTTTCTGGACCATTGACCTCTTGAATCAGCTAGAATCCTTGTCTTCTTGTCCTCTTGAATCCTTGAATTTCTGAATCCTTGAATCCTTGAATCTTGTCTTCTTGTTTCCCTTTCCTCTACTTCCTCTCAAGTAAAAACAAATCCTTTCTTCTATCTTTTAGATTGCGGACGCTGCCGAATTGGTGGAGTTCTCGGAGGAGGTCTACATCTACATCGGCGAGAAGAATCATTTCCGAATTGGCGGTCGCTTCTGCTTTAATACCTGTGGTTGGAAAGGCAAAATCGCATGGTGTCAATACAGCGGATTGGGCATACTGAATATCCATGTTGTGTACATTCGGTAAATTACCTACGCTGCCGGAGATGGCCACATAACATTCGTTTTCAATAGCGCGTGCTTGGGCACAATGGCGTACACGAGAGTAGCCGTTTTGTGTATCGGTAAGGAAGGGCACAAATAGAATATCCATTCCATCATCGGCGAGAATTCGAGACAATTCTGGGAATTCAGAATCATAGCAAATCAATATTCCTGGATTTTACCACAATCGGTATCGAAGGTTTGAATCTTACTTCCTCCCTGCATTCCCCAAACTTTTGCTTCGTCTGGAGTACATGAATTTTCTCATAGCGCTCGATGCTACCATCTCGCTTACAGAGGTAGCCCACATTCAACAATTTCCTTCGTCCAATTCAGGCATACTCCCTGTGATGATATTGATATTATAGGAAATAGAAAGCTCCATGAATTTTCTCACAATAGCATCTGTATGCTTTGCCAACTCGCGAATGGCATGGGCTTCCGACAAGTGATTGTGTTCGGCCATCAATGGGCATTGAAGAATTCGGAAAAACTGCAAAGTCGGCGCGATAACCAGAAACGGCATCCACAAAAAAATTCAACCTGTTCCATCAAATCTTCCACGTTGCGATAGGGACGCATTTGCCATTGAATCAAGCCAAGCCTCACTACTTTTTTGTGACTGCTGCCGTGGGTGATTCTTCTTCATAATAAATATTATCCCATTCGAGCAGCACTGCATATTCATTTGATGCTGTGTCACCTTCCAGATAACCTTGCAGAATTCGCACGGGGTGAAAGTCATTGGAGATTTGAAAATTCAGAACCGGATCATGGATTTCTCTGCTTTTCACTTTTTCGATATACTGCTTCGGAGTCATATCAGCAGCATACTTGTGATAGTTAGGAATACGACCGCCGAAAGCGATTCCCTTTAAATTGAGCTTTTCACACAATTCCTTTCTGTAGTCATAAAGCCTTCTACCCAATCGAAGACCGCGGTATTCGGGCTTAATGAAGACATCAATTCCGTAAAGGCGATCACCATTGATTTTGTGTGTGGAGAAAGTGAAATTTCCTGTGATTTCTCTGTAGTTGTGTTTTCCTGAAGTAGTTTTTCATCCACTACTATAGACAAAGCACAACCGGCAATGTTGCCGTTCACTTTGATGACCACTTGGCCTTCTGGAAAAATGTCGATGAGCTTTTCAATTTGAGCTTCCTTCCAATAGACATCTGGCATGGTGCTATAGGATGAAATCATCACCCCTTTCAACTCACTGTAGTCTGACAATTCGAGATAAGTTAGCTCGATGCTTTGAATTTCTTTTTCTAGTATCATAAGAACGTTTTCTCACAATATAATCAAAATCAACCCTTTAAATCAACTCTTTAACACCATATTAGGAGTTGTAGAGGAAATTTAGCATTTGCTAACAGTTATTTGGAAATGATATGTAGATCGCGCTGAGGGAATGGAATGCTCACATTATTCTCTTTAAACGACTTGAAAATCTTGTATCGCAATTCGCTTTTTATTTGCTCAACTCTAAAAACATCATTGCTCCAAAAGTAAAGATCAAATTGAAGCGCGCTATCTCCAAAATCCATGAAACGGACGAATGGCATTTTATCTGGACCAGTAACAACTCCATGTTGATCTTTGATGGTGTCTAGCAAGAGTCTCGTCACCAAATCCACATCGCTGCTGTAGCTCACTCCAACTGAAACCTGAAATCTTCTCTCGAACGCTTGAAGACTCCAATTGACTACGCTGTCTGTGATAAACTTGTGGTTTGGCACCACTATGTTGTATCCATCACGAGTAAGCAATACCGAAGTTCTCAAATTAATTTCTTGCACCTGCCCAACAATATTGTCCACTTCCATTACATCTCCCACTTTTACTTTTCTTTCAAAAAGCATAAACAGGCCCGAAATCAAATCGCTGAAAATGTTTTGCAAACCGAAGCCCAGACCAACTAAAAGAGCGGCGCTGGATGCAACGAGAATTGTAACATCAAAACCCAAGGCTGAAATAGCGAGCGAAAGACCAATCACCCAGATAAGATATCTTATCAATTGAAACAATGAACTTCGCCTCCCATGTTCTCCTTGAGAGATGTGTTTTTTCTTTACAATAATTCTACGGAGAACTTGAATAAACAGCCAAGTAAAAAAAATAACGAGAACAGCACTAGACAATTTGCCCACTGTGAGCGGGTCTTTGTCTATCGTGAGTATTTTAATAGCTAGAAATTCGTCTAAAGTCATTTTTTACCAATCAAGCGGATAATATGAGCGTCACCTTTGTGGAAATTGCCTTCATCTAAAGTTGTTTCCATTTCAAATATCTCAATATCTGAGAGCGATTCAAAATCTGAACGCAATTCGTCTAAAGAAAATAGCATTTCTTCGTTTTGTGGACCACCCGATTTATTACCCAATTGAGCTTTTGTAAAGCCCTCTATAATAATTGTTCCACCCTGTTTTAAAGCTTCAATAGCCTTGCGATGATAAGCAGTTCTCTTTCCTACAGGAGGATGTGCATAGATTAAAGCAATGACATCATATTGTTTTGAAGATGGATCAAATGTTTCGAAATCGATAATTTGATAATTGATCTTCACACCTTTTGAATCGGCTAGATGTTCAGCTTTCTTCTTTCCACTTTCACTAAAATCGAATGCATCTACATCAAAACCCAACTCTGCGGCATAGACAGCATTTCGTCCTTCACCTTCAGCTGGGAATAAAATTGAACCTCTTTCAAGGTCGGGAAGTACTTCTTTTAGAAATGCGTTAGGTGCTGTGCCATAGACATATTCGTCCATTCCGAATCGTTCGTTCCAAAATTCTTTCATAAGTCAAATGTATTATGGTCAACACTTTATTTATGTGACTGAAGTATATTAGTCGCGTAATAAATACTGCGATGGACATCAATAGTGATAAAATTGAATTGATTGATTGGATTATTAGGCAAGAAGATGCTTTACCAATCAAGAGGATGAAAGTACTCATAGCAGAGATGGAAAGCGACAATCAAGACATCAATAAGATTGTAGGTCAAACCATCAAAGGCGTTAGGGTGACCAAGCAGATGCTTGTGCTGAAAATAATGCAATCTCTCAAAAAGAAGACATTGAAAACAACCTTTCGGTTGATATAGAAGACTTGGAGAAAGAATCAGAAAAGTGGTAACCAAAAAGCATGAAAAAATTTTACTTTTTTAATATTTGAGTGCGGCGAGCATTCAAGCATTTTCTCAATCACCTTGTATCGATGGAATGGCAGCAGGTTTATATCCCCTTGTGGTAATATAGACTTACTCTCTTACATGTCTCTATCGGAACTCAACAACCTGAAAACACCAATGACATTTGGGGCTGGGTAAGTCCAAATACCAATATTGAATATGGTCTCGTGGGACTATCATCAGTACTGCTTTCGTGAGCTTGGAGAATCCTTTGAATCCTGTTTTGGTAGGCTTCCAGCATACAACATTAAATAGTCTTTGGAGAGATGTGAAGGAGTTCAGCGCTACTGTTTCATTGTTAGCGAGGCTCCTGGTCATGGCCACCACAAATTTTCGATTTGATGCAATTAGATGATGCCACCAATCTTCCGGTAACTTTCGATCGGCCTATTACGGTGGTTTCGGTCATAGTCACAATGTATTGATCAACGAAAGAAGAAACTGGCTATTGCTATGCTGTTGGAACAGATACATTTCGGGTGGATTGCATATTGTTGACGTAAACGATCCGTTGAATCCTGTTTTGGCGGGAGGATTTAGTCAAGATGGTTACACACATGATGCGTGGGTAGGCATTTATAACGGACCTGATGCGATTACAGGTGGAAAGAATTGCTTAGTGGCATGCAATGAAGACTATGTTACTGTAATTGACTGCACCAGATAAAACGGACTGTGAGATGATCAGCACCATTACTTACCTGAAGTCGGTTATGTTCGGCACCAAGGATGGTATGCTAAAGGTTTTAGATATTTCCTTGTTGGGGATGAATTGGATGAACAACATTTTACAGTGGGAACTAGAACTCACATGGTGGATTTTGCTCGACCTAGACAATCCTGTTTATGGGCTATGAGCAGAGCAATAATGCTTCCATCGACCACAATTTGTACACATTAGATCAAATGGTTTTTGAAAGCAATTACCGTTCAGGTCTTCGCATTAGCAAATTAGCCAGAGTAGGACAAACACAATTGGATCCTGTTGGTCATTCGATTTGTTTTCAAATAATGATTTGGCATTATTTAGTGGCACATGGAGCAATTATGCTTATTTCCCAAGTGGTATCACTATTGCGACCTCGATATGATGGATTATTTGTTTTTTTTTGATGCCTCGAATTGTTGAAATGCCAACAACGCCAGTCAACTTCTGTGACAATGCGGGCACAATGCAGATTACAATTAATGAGGGATTTACAATTTCCATTGACCGTTTCATCTGGTGACCTCACAGGTCAGACAGCGGCAAGTGCGGCGACCATCGAAGGCCCAGGCACTTACACCATTACTTTAAGTGGAAATTATATAGAAGGTCAAGGAATACGTGTTATACCTGGGAACCACGTTCGATACTTATTACGAATACCCTTTCACCATCGGTGAGTGCATAGTAGGAATTGAGGAAAATTCACTCGGAAGTATCTGGGATTGAATATTTCACCTAATCCAGCTAATGATCTGGTTACATTATCAAGTACGTTTGGAGGAGGAGCTATTGAAATCTACAGATATTACTGGTAAAAGGTGTATTCAAGAAAAAGCACATCAAACATTGCTCGAATCGATATAAGCAACTTCCAATTCAGGACTTTACATTGTAAATGGAATGATGAAATGAAGAAATTGCATGTGAAATAAAGAAAAATCTCTGTTTTTTTTTGAAAGGTTGTCCAATGGACAACCTTTTTTATTTAATTCGTGTCTAACTTATTACCTGCCAGATTTTTGAAACCAAAACCCATTTTTCGTATGAAAAATGTCCGTTATTCTTTATTAGCGCTATTACTCATCTTTTTCGTCTTTGCCTGCAAGAAGGGCAAGGCACGACACAAGACCCCCACCCAACAGAAAACACTGGTGTTAGTTTTGATCTGAGTCTTGTTCCCTACCCTAATCTTTCCCAATACCGATTCTTTGTGGGTGAAATGTCAGAGCTACATCCGAATGAGCGAGTGCTTCCTTATGATGTGATTACTCCCCTCTTCACAGACTATGCAAAAAAGAAAAAATTTGTTTGGATGCCAGAAGGCACTAGTGCGATCTATGCTTCCGATAACAATATGTGAATCCCTGATGGTGCGGTGATGGTAAAGAGTTTTATTACGAAAACGTGCAGCCATCAAGCAACAAGAAAATTCTTGAAACACGCTTGATTTATAAAAAAGATGGGCAATGGCACTTTGCTGACTATATATGGAATGAGGGCAAACTGAAGCAACTTTTAGTTTGGCCGGTCACAATGTGCCTTTACAGAATGGATAGATGATAATGGGACCACTCGAAATATTATCTACCGTATCCCCAGCAGCAAGAATGTTTTACTTGCCACAAAGAATTTAATATTTCCTCTCCGATTGGTCCAAAACCGCAGAACATCAACAAGGATTATCTATATGAAGATGGTGCCATGAATCAGTTGGAGAAATGGATTAGTGTTAGCTACCTCACTGATAACAGCACTGCAGATATTAATACTGTGGTAGATTGGACAGACGAGTCGCAGGTGTCGAGGCAGATGGCGTACCCTGTATGGATATGAATTGTTCGCATTGTCACAGAGAGAAAAGTACTGTGATTACAGGCCATTGGGATGGCATGGAGCGAAACAACGGATATTTTGTAAACCTTGGGTATGCGTAGAACCTGATGGGGAAATAAATGCTTCACTCACGCTATCATCGCAGAGGAAACATAGCTCGTTCGGTAATGAACTACCCGAGGTTGGCTCTGTTGAAGAACAATACCGCATGCCACTGTTAGGCGCACTATTGTTCATGAAGAAGCGCTGGAATTACTACAACAATATATTAATTCATTATCCCAGACTGTCCTTAAAACCTAAACCAATGAAAAAATTTGCACCCTGTTCTGCTGTTCTGTTGGCCTCAGCTGCTGTAACCGTTACTTGCGAGCTATCCCTGTTACTGCTGGTCAGTACGAGGTGGAATTACTTACAGGTGAGTTGCCGTCTATAAGTTGTTTCGGCTCATGGAACAGCACTGAATATGCCAATTGGTATATTTATACACCTGAGCAAGACGCTTCACTAACCGTGAACAGCGATGCTGATTCTCTGACATTGTTACGATTGTCCATCTATTCTGGAACTTGCGGTGCCTTAATTTGTGGGCCGATGATGATTCAGGAAGTGGCTTCTCTTCCCTACTGACCATTAATGTGATGGCTGGTGAAACTTATTTTATCGTTTTTGATAACTATTGGACTAACCAGTTGTTTGCTTTCACAATCACAGAAAATGAACCTATTGAAATCAGTTGGATTCTCTACTTCAGAGTGTTGGCATTTCTCCGATGGCCGTAGTAGATATGAACGGTGATCACTTGGATGATCTAGTTGATCCAAATGGAGGCACTATTGACTTCGGTTATCAATTGGCTGGAAGGCGGGTTCGATTTCCAGACTGGAACGGTAAATGATCCGGTGGTGAATAGTCCTTCTTGGAGTATCTGTGCAGGCGACCTTGATGGCAATGGATTCAACGACCTTCTTTATGCTTCAGGAAGCGGAGCTAGCTTTATTTGGGCTAATGAGAAGACGGGACTACCTTCGAAGAAACGCATAGCACCGAATATATTTTCTGCCAACGTTCGAACATGGTCGATATCAATGCAGATGGAATGCTTGATGCATTTTTGTTTGTCAAACGTTGATCCAAACGTTTACTTCTTGAATACCGGTGATCAAAACTTGCAATACTATCAGGTGGACTCGGTGACACTCCAGACGGTGGAAACTATGGTTCAGTTTGGATTGACTATGACAACGACTGTGATATGGACATGTTTATTGCTAAATGTCGTGGAGGCGTAACTCCAGCCAACATCAACCAAATGCATAGAAACAATGGCGATGGAACTTTCACAGAAGTGGGAGAAGAAATTGGACTTGCTGATAATGTTCAGACTTGGTCATCTGCTTGGGCAGATTATGACAATGATGGTGATATGGATGTCGTAGTTGGAGCGAGCAGTACTTCAAATGGTAGCCACCGAGTGATGATGAACAATGGTGATGGTACTTTTACCAACATTACGGTTGGATCAGGTTTCGATAACTTTAGCAGCACCGGAATTGAATGGGCACCAGGTGACTTCAATAATGATGGCTTTGTGGATGTCATTGGAGCTGGAAACACAATTATGGTGAATCAAGGTGATTGGTCCTTCGTTCCTAATGCTATCGGCACGGGTGTTGGTCCGATGGGAGACTTAAACAATGACGGTTTCTTAGATGTCGTTAATGGCGGAACTATTTACTTCAATGACGGTAATGAAAACAATTGGTTGAAGATTTCAACTATTGGAACGGAAAGCAATAAGAATGGAATTGGAGCAAGAATTACGCTTTATACTGCATCAGGACAACAAATTCGTGATGTTAGAAGCGGTGAAGGCTTCCGTTATATGAGCAGCCTAAACACACACTTTGGTATTGGAGAAGATACTGAAATTGAAAGAATCACTGTTTGTTGGCCTTCGGGTATATATGATGAAATCTGGAATCCAGGCATCAACCAGACTCTAGAAATAATAGAAGGTGAAAATATGGTGAGTGTAGATGAAACATCGCCCAACTTGAATTTCACTATTTACCCAAATCCAGCTACTGATTTTATTCTTGTGAAAGAAAATTTCTGGAATAATGCAACTTTTGTTCTTTTTGACTTGTCAGGAAGAATAGTAGCACGAGGTACTCTGAACAATAATAGCATTGATGTTTCAAAGCTCTCCGATGGATTTTATACTTTGAAAGTTCAAAAAAATAATACGCACTCCGAGCACAAAATTGTTAAGCGCTAACCTAGGCTTGATTAAGGAAGCAAAAACCCTCTCAATGGAGAGGGTTTTTATTTTCCAATAATTCAATATTCGTTTCTATTATCGACTTTAGAACTTCATCAGTCAGTTCCGCAGCTTCCAGTATTTTGTCGATATATTCTTTTCGTTGTTCTTCAGAAAGTGCACTTCTAAACTCCTTCAATTGATGCACAATTCCCAACATAGAGCTCAATGGTCCCCTCAGTTCGTGAGAATATCTAAAATTGATATTTTTTAATTGCTCGTTTTTTTCTAGAATTTTCAATTCATAATGTTTGCTATCGTTAATATCCTTTCCATTGATAGCCATACCTTGAAGTCTGTTTTGAGTATAAACTGGATAGAATGTCAAATTCAACCACAACACATCATTGAATTGGGTATTTACTTTCACTTCCTTATGTATAGTCCTCCCATTCTTTGCTTCATTCAACCAATGATAAAACTTCGTATATAATTCCTCATCTATCAAGTTTCTTAGGTTTTGATTCATCCCTATTTCAATATCAAGTAAGTTTTTCAATTCCTCCTTTAATGCTCTATTGAAAGCTTTAATGTTATAATTTTCATCTAGAAAAAGAAAAAATTCCTTGGTGTTATTGAGAATGGTGACTAATTCCAATTCATTATTGATCAGTTGATTTTCGAGCTCAAGTTGCGTTGAGATATCATGACCAATACACAGCACACCCTCGATATTCATGCTTTCAGATGAGAACTTACTAAACTCCCAACTTGAAACGATAAACTTGCCATCGGGTGCTGGCTTCCTCAGGCGTATTTGAACCGATTTATCTGGATTTGAAAGACACTCTAAAGCAGCTGTGGTGCAAGATGCCAAATCATCAGGATGAACTGTTTTAGAAAAATTCATTCCGATTCCAAATCCTTCAATGAAAGAAAAAGTATCAATAAATAATTGATTGAAATACGAATAATTCCCAGCCTTGTCTATTACTGCAGCAAAGTAAGTTTTTGAACTTTCAAAATATGGAGGTAAACCAGGCATTCTTGAATCTATTAAATGCCAATGTAAATTAAAATGTTGTTTCTCTTAAAAAAAACTGAGTTCATTTCCCATATCTTGCTGAAAATTTTAACCTCCATGAAGAATAATATACTCGCCATAGTGGCAATCGTAGCATTGCTATCGTCTTGCACCGTTGAGAAAAGACATTACATGTCTGGTTATCACGTAGATTGGCACACAAGAACTGCCAAAGCAGACAAAAACAAACAAAACAATTCAGAAGAAGCGAATGCGAATGAAATCGCATATGTTGAATCGCAGAATGCAACAGAAGAATCTTCCGAAGTTGCTATTGAAATTAAAAATGAAATAGTGTTTGAAACAAGTGCGGTTGAACCAGTTGCAGTTCCTGAACAATCGTCTAAGCAAGCTGCAACAGAAGAAAGAAAAGCAGAAAAGAATTTAATCGATTAGTTGCCAACGTTGATGCAGCTAAAACAATTTCAAGCAATAATATTGATAGTACAGCGCAAATTGATCAAACTAAAGAAGATAGCAGCTCATCACAAGTTGAGTTATTCTTCTTGTTATAATAGCGCTTCTCCTTCCTCCATTAGCGGTTTATCTAAGCGAAGGTGCAATCAATACTAATTTCTGGATTAGTTTAATTTTGACTTTGCTGTTTTGGGTGCCAGGGGTAATTTTCGCCCTATATATCGTACTGGTTTAAGATTGATCACTTGTTAAGCGTTCAATTTCTTTGATCTCAGAAGGGGTCAAATCACGCCATTTACCTACATTGGTATCCAGGTGAATATTCATAATTCGAATGCGCTTTAACTTGGTTACACCGTAACCGAAATGTTCGCACATTCTTCTGATTTGTCTATTCAATCCTTGGGTAAGTACAATTTTGAATGAGAACTTGCCAATTTGCTTGATCTTACACTTTTTAGTAATAGTATCAAGGATGGGTACACCATTCGACATGGCCTCGATAAATTCCTTTGTGACAGGTTTGTTGACATGAACCTCGTATTCCTTCTCGTGATTATTTTTAGAACGCAATATTTTATTTACGATATCTCCATCACTTGTTAGCAAGATGAGTCCCTCACTCAATTTATCCAATCTTCCAATTGGGAAAATGCGTTTTGGATACTTGATGAAGTCAATAATATTGTCCTTCTCACGACGCGTATCGGTGGTACATACTATTCCGATTGGCTTGTTTAAAGCCAAATAGACATGCTTTTCCTTTGGTATGGTGATCAACTTACCATTCACACGAATTTCGTCAGCAGAAGTGACCTTAGTGCCCATTTCTGGTACCTGACCATTCACGGTCACCTTACGCATCTCAATGAGTTTGTCAGCCTCTCTTCTCGAACAGAAACCTACTTCGCTTAGAAATTTATTGATACGTACTGATTCTTCTGACATTTCCTTGGCAATAGAGCGCAAAGATAATGGGATTATCCAATCACTTTTTCGATGTAATTCGAATTCATCAGTCCCAGCGCTCCCATGTAACGCAGATTGAATGAAAGCAAATCTCCTGTCTTGTACTTCTGGGTATTGTCATAAACATCTACTACAAGCATATCAGAACTTGCTTCTATAATCTCTATTTTTTCATCTTCTGGACTTAAAAATTTGGGATTGATATCGAGCAAACCGATATCCAATATGGCTCTATAGCTGGTTTTCCCAAAATCGGATTCGTCGTATTCAGGAATGTGTCCTGCGACATTTTCAATTTGTTCTCCATTTGGAATCATTGGTTTATCATAGATCTCAATGATCTCTGCGAACAATTTAAAAACATCCGTTTTCATCCCTTTGAAGGGTTGCCCTGTAAACAGGTCATTTCCAAAAAACAACGCCTCTCCCACTCTAAAATGATTGACTCCCTTAGGAATTTGTTTTTGAAGCAATAGAGAAAGAGTGACACTCGTTCCTCCTGAAACCCACGGGATTTTACAATTGAATTTTGCTTCAATCAACTGCTTGTACAAGCACAATTGAATCAACTTATCCTGATTCGGAAGGATACCATTGAGACAATTCAAATTGGTTCCTAATCCAACGATTTCAATATTCAGGAGATTGAAGACTTCTCCATAAAAATCCACCAATTGATCGCCCATCACTCCTTCTCTCAAATCTCCCATCTCGATCATGATGATGATTTTATGCTGCTTATTTTGTTTCACCGCTTCAGCGCTCAGCGCGCGAATAGTAGTAATATCGGTATTAAAACTGACATCCGCGTAGCGAATCAAACTCGATATGCTTCGATTTGGCGGAGGCTTGATATAAACGGTTTGAATATTGGGATTAATCGATTTGATCATTTTCAAATTGCTGATTCGCGTATCATGGAACTCCCGAAAACCCAAATCATTCAATTCATTAATAACTAATTTATGTCCGCATAGCAGTTTCGATACGACACCCCATTCAATATCGTTCTCCTGAAATAGCTTTTTCAGGTAGTTATAGTTGTGCTTTAAATTCTCTTTATATAGTTTTAAATATGCCATGATATGAAGTGATGATGAGCTTATGGTTGATAGCGCATCTCAAGATACTTATTGGTAAAACCTAGTTTTTCGTATAAAAATTTAGCAGGGTTATTGGGCTCCACGTGAAGAGCAATGCCTCCAGAAGTGTTGCGCATCGCCTCTTTCATCATCACCTTACCCAACCCTTTTCCTCGGTACTTTTTATGTACAGCGATGTACACCAGAATATTTGAAGGAATATACTCGTCCATTCCTGTGGCATTAATTACAACTGCGCTCGCAAGTTCATCCTGTTCAAAACCACACAGTATGAATCCGCCTGTTTTTGGATTAACAGCGTATTCCATTGCTTTACCTATTGCCGCCTTCGAATCGCCGAATTCGTCCAGATGAACATATAAAAATTCATTCACCTCATTTAAAAGTGATTGTGTGTCGTTAGTAGTAAAAGGAGTTATTATTTTAAATTCCATTAGATATAAGTTTTTTTGAGATTGGTGTAAGTCATATTGATAATTATAAATGCAATCATAGAGGCTGTTAGTCCAAAAATGTTGGCATCCAAACCGAACGGAAGTTCGGTTTCCATTACTGTAAGTGAAATGGTCGTACTCCCACCTACCACCATTGCACCCATTGCCGCCGCCGCATTTTGATTTCTGAAAAATAGGCCAGCAATAAGCGGCACTAATAATCCACTTACCATAAATGCATAGGAGTATAGCATTAACTCCAACACATTTTTCATCTGCGAAGCGAGCAGCATTGCTATTATTCCGATAAGCAATGTCATAAACTGAGTAATGCGTAATATCCGCGGGTGATATATAAATCCTGGAAATATTTTTTGCAGGATATCTGTCATGAAATTTCCGCTAGCCGCCATCAAACAACTGTCGGCCGTGGATAGTATCGCAGAAAAGTATGCACTCATCATGATGCCCATCAAACCAACAGGAAGAATAGAACGAAGCAAAAGTGGCAACCCTATTTCAGCATCCATAGCTGTATGAGATGCAAAGCCCAACGATTCAAACATGCCTTGCTCTGCAGCAACTCTGCTCAACAATCCAAGTGTTACTCCCATAAATGCCATGATGGGATACTCGAATAAACCAGCGATTACCCAAGCCTTCTGCGCTTCCTTTCTGCTTTTGCTTGCATAAATTCTCTGATACAAGGTCATCCCCACAAACCAAATTGGAATAATGGTTATCGCCCAATTCACGATGTCTTGCCACGACAAGTTGGTAATAGAAAAGTATTGATCAGGAAGTGTTTCACTAATAGCATCCCAACCTCCTACTGCAATATATGCTACAGGAATTCCAACAAATATGAGTCCTCCCATCAACACTATCCATTGAATAGTATCTGTGAGAATTACAGCCGTCATTCCACCAAGCACGGTGTATGCAATAGTGACAGCCCCCATGATCCACAGCGCTGTTTCGATATCCAAACCGACAAACGATGCAGAAGCCAGTTTCGCTCCTGCTAAGATTTGTGAACTGGTAAATCTAAGTAACCTATGGCAGAAATAATTCCTGCCACCAAAGCCACTTTATTTCCATAGAAGTATTGAAACAGTTGCGGAAAGGTTGTAAAGCGATGTCGGCGTCCAAGTTTGTAAACACGAGGTATTAAATAAACACCACTCAACCACGCACCAATCAATCCGTAAACAACATCCACGAACCTGAAAGCCCCATTACAAAGCCCAATCCGCCTAGTCCGATAGAAAATCCACCACCAACATCTGTAGCCACCACACTCAGACCAATGTGCCACTTGGACATCTTACGGCTACTGACGAAATAGTCTTCCGTGCTTTTGTTTTTTCTCAAAAAATAAAAACCGACTGCTAATAAAGCAATCATGTAAAATATAAATATACCCAAGTCGATTGGATGCATATTCTATAGATTAGGTTCGTACGTATAAAACACTCGACGAGGAGCGAAAGGATGCAAGTATTTGGGACGGAGAAAAGACAGAAAATGCCTGATGCAATATATGTCCGCGAAAATTTTGCGGTGCAAAGATAACAAAAAAGCCCTGATAAATCAAGGCTTTCAAGAATATTAACGTATTAGAGACTACACGCGATACACGGCGGCATTGATATTCATACCTGCACCAACTGATGCGAAAAGTACAATATCACCGCTTTGAATTTGATGCTCTGGCATTTCACCAGAAACAATTAAATCATATAATGTAGGTAAGGTCGCTACCGAAGAATTTCCCAACCAAGAAATACTCATAGGCATTACGTCCTTAGGATACTCATTCATTTCATACAGCTGATAAAAGCGTTCAAGAATTGCTTCATCCATTTTACCATTCGCCTGGTGAATCAACACTTTTTTTACTTCACTGGCATGAATACCCGCTTTATCTAATACCGCTTTCATCGCCAAAGGCACGTGTTCCAATGCATATTGATATAGCCTTCTTCCATTCATCTTGATATAGAGCGTTCCATTGTTGGTCTCTGCAGATGAATACGAACGGTCCATAGTCAACAGCTTGCTGTAAGTCACCGCATCGCTGCGTGAACCATGGTGAGTAATGCCAATTGGTGTATCCGACTCCGTTGCTGAAAGCACCACTGCTCCCGCACCGTCTGCATAAATCATTTGATCTCTATCGTGCGGATCGCAAACATTTGAGAGCGTTTCTGTACCTATCACCAAAGCATGTTTCGCATCACCACTTCTCAAAAAATAATCTGCTTGAATCAATGCTTGTAACCAACCTGGACAACCGAAAATAATATCGTAGGCTACACAGTTTGGATTTTTAATTTCGAGTGAACTCTTAACACGCGCCGCCAAAGCTGGCACCGCATCCGATTGGTGGAATGGTCCACGGACATCACCAAAGTTATGTGCAACGATGATGTAATCTAAATCCTCACCAGAAATACCAGCTTTATCTAACGCTTTTTTCCCCGCGATGGTGGCCATGTGCGAAGCTGAAATATTGCTCTCCGCATAACGACGTTCGTTGATGGTAGTAATCTGTTTGAACTTTTCAATAATATCCTCATTCGACTTGTCAACCGGATTGCCATCGCTCTCCAAGAATGAGGTTAATAGAAATGCATCGTTCTTCACGACTTTCGAAGGAATGTAGGATCCTTCTCCTTTGATCACAGAATAAATTCTTTTCATTTTATTATTTAGTGCTGCCCCCGTTGTTGCAACCTCGCGAATTGGGAGGAAAATCAAAAATAGACTAGAATTATTTTTTTTTATAGCACAAAGTCACAAAATGTCACATTTGTGGATATTACTATCAAAAGCGCTTTTAAAGTATCACATCAACTATCTTTAAAAATTAATCCCATGAAATCAAAAATTTCAATTTTCATTGCAGCATTCGCCTTTGGCGCTATGGCGATTCTTTCATCTTGTCAGCAAGAAGAATTTGACAACACAGTGGTTGTCACAGACCCTGCTCTTGTGGACACTACTACAACTACAGACCCTAACTCGTGCAGCGGAGTGCTCACCTTCAACGGCGGACCAGCCCCCATTACATCATCAGCATCTGCGTACATTTTTAACGACAACTGCACCACGACTCCATTCCAAGATTCTACGGGAATCACTTTTGTTTCCATAATGGCTGATAGCTATGATTGGGGATCTAATGGTCCGAATGTCGGCCTTGCACTAACTGGAAATGGCATACCTGGTATCGAGTTCTATGGAATGGCCCCATTGGAAACAGGAGTGCAGTACTACTCTGTAGGCAACTTCAACTCCATCAGCCTATTCTCATATGTAGGAGGTGGTGTATCAATTGTCTATGCTTATGAACTCGCATACATTACCCTCACAGAAGCTGGTAGTGAAGTGGGAGAAAACATGGCAGGAACGATTACTTTTTACAATTGGAATCCAGCAATAAACGAATACGAAACATCTGAATCAAGCTTCTGTGTTCCGATTGCTGAAGTTTGTGAATAATACCACCTATGGAAATTAGTAACGAGATTATTCTCGCTTGTAAGAAACAAGATCGGAAGCACCAAAAGGTGCTTTTCGATTTACTATTTCCCTATCTCAAAAACCTCTGCTACCGCTACATCAATAACAAAGATGAACTGGATGATGCAGTTCAGGTAAGCTTTATTTTGATTTTTAAAAGCATTGAACAATTCAGACCGGAACTTGGCAACTTCAAGTCGTGGGCGGCAAAAATTGCCATCAATTCAAGTTTAAAAATCAACAGAAAGTATGCATACCCGCTGCAGGATTTGGACAACATAAAACACATTCCTGTGCAAGCGGATGCTTTGCAAAACATGAATATTGAAAATCTGCTCCACCTGCTTGAAAAAATTGGAGAAGACAACAAAACAGTATTCATGATGAGCGTAGTTGATGGATTTGAATACAAGGAAATTGCCGAAACTTTGGAGATTTCTGAAGAAAGTGTTCGAAAACGGTTATCGCGGGCACGGCAAAAACTCCGCGAACTCATCCAACTCCAAGAAGCCACAATTGCATCACTCCAAAAAGCAAAAAGCCATGACAAATAACTGGGACGACATAGAAGATTTGCTTAAGAAGAAACTCTCTTCTGGCGCGGGTCCTATGATGGACTCTGAACAAATGTGGGCTAATGTTTCGCAAAGCCTTCCGAATAGAAAACGCAAATGGTGGATTTTTGGACTAACACTTTTGATTTTGGTTGGTGGGGCGTTTGGATTTGTTGGATATTTTGGAAAAAATGGATCAATTGGAAATGATGGAATTGTTGGAAATCTTGGAGAGAATAGAGAGTGTGTGGGAGTACGAGAGTATGGGAGTTTGAGAAATGATGTTAGTCAAACTGCGAATGGTAGAGACACATTGCAATGTGTCTCTGGTGAGGGAATGGATAACGTTGGAAATTTTGGAGAAATTGGATCTATTGGAGCTACTGGAAATGATGGAAATATTGGATTAATTGGAAAGGATGGATTTGTTGGAAATATTGGAAAAGATGGAAAGAGTGTGGAAGTGCGAGAGTTTGAGAGTTTGAAAACAGAGAACAATCAATCTTTTAATGGTAGAGACACATTGCAATGTGTCTCTGGTGAGGAATGGATAACGTGGAAATTTTGGAGTTGATGGAGGTATTGGAAATTTTGGAATAATGGAAGATGTGGAAAGAATGGAAAGAATGGAGACTAAGACATCATCTTTAGACACAAAGCAGTCATCCTTAATAAGTGCTGAGACTAATAATGAATTTGTTGGCAGTTTGTCGCCATTGGCGAACTCTCATGGCAAAGCAGTCTACGTAGGCGCTGGATGGGATGCTCCTCTTCTACCCTCTGCGGATGCTCTGCGATATGCACCTATCCTCAGCTCAGAATACTTTATCGGATACAATAGCCTTATCAAAAACAATTGGGTGTATGACCTTCGTCTTGGAATCGCCCAGATGAATCATGTGGTAAAATATGATTTTGAGAAAAAACAAGACTTCACCTACATCAATGTTCCACTACATGTCTATGTAGATCAGGATGGAAACGTGATCGAAACCCAATACGGTGACACCACAGTGAATCAAACTATCACACGAAAACTGGTACACAACAACCTTTCTACTTCAATTGCTTTTCAGGCGAAATGGGGTAAACGATTTGAATATGGACGATTCACCACCGACGCTTATCTAGCTATAAAAGGAATGTACGTTTTCAAGCAAACAGGAAAATATGCCATCAATGAAACTGACTTCTCGCTTCCGGATGAAGCAAACAAATATGGTTGGAAATCCATGTTACTACTTCCTGGAATTAGCCTGAGCGAAAGCTATACAATCAACGACAATTGGAAGGCTGGAATAGAATTAAATTATTTTCTATTGAATAAAAATGCCATTCAGACCTCACTACCGAAAGCAGGACACTTGATTGGATTCGGCTTTCACTTAAATTACTTTATAAAGCCTTAACGCATTCTCGCTACAATCACAGAATCGCAGGCGATGCGCGTTTTTAACCAATTTGAAATAGCACCTTCATTCACTCCAATGGTATCTGAAACATTGTAAAGCGCCACTGGAACAAAATGTTCCTCTTCTCCAGGATTGGAAATATCATGATACGACACCGACAATTTTGTCACCTTAGGCTGAAAAACTGAAAGCTCTTTACCAAGCTGCTTACTATCGATTTTCTTCGACTCCAACTCCTTTTCCAATTCTTTGATACGAAGATCTTTCTCCAATAAATCAGAGTTCTCCTTGGATTGATTTTTCATCAATTCTTCCAAATCATTGTCTTGCTTGATGTCGAGATCTACATCTGGCGCTGCAGTGCGGTGAAATTTATCTTCAAGATTTTTTAATTCTTCATCTGAGTAATTCTTGTTCAATAAGGCAATGACCAATCTATTGCCACTACTCTCCTTCTCCAATTGATTGTACACCACCACGTAGCCATTATCGGTAAACTCGGTCTTTACAAATTGATCAATACGCTGATTCGTTTTCTTTTCTGAATAAAGCATATAAGCGAAATAGATACTTGGAATCACAATCGCAACGGTGAGAACCGTTATACCCAATCGAATATTCTTCGCTTGCTTTTCTTCTACCCATTTCGCATGTGGAAATTTCAAAAGTTTTACAATTGATATAGTAGCAAGTGCAATAAATACGCAGTTGATGATGTAAAGAAAAAGTGCCCCAAACAAAAACTTCCAATTAGCCACAGCTAGACCGTAACCCGCAGCGCATAGGGGCGGCATCAATGCTGTTGCAATAGCCACACCCGGAATGGGATTACCTTTTTCCTTTCGGGTTATTGCAATGGCTCCCACTATTCCACCAGAGAAAGCTATAATAACATCATAGATGGTAGGAAATGTGCGCGCAACAATTTCACTTTGCTCTTCTTTGAAAGGGCTTAATACAAAATAGAATGCCGAGAAAAATAATCCTACCGCTGTTGCCAATATCAAATTCTTGGCGGATTGTTTTAAAAGTATAAAATCAAAAGTTGCCAATGAAAATCCCGCACCTACAATTGGTCCCATTAAAGGTGAAATCAACATGGCGCCAATCACGACAGCCGTTGAGTTGACATTCAAACCAATACTCGCAATGATGACAGCACATGCAAGAATCCACAAGTTGTGACCGCGAAACGTGATGTTCGCACTTACATTTTCTAATACTTTTTCGTGATCTTCTTGGTCGCGCTGTAGACTAAAATATCGAAAGAGAAAATTCATAGACAAAGCTTTTACAGCTCTAATCTAAGCATATTTTGTCCATCTCCCTTCACGCACGAAGCCATACAATTGAATTCCAAGCTCTTTCGCAAAATCCACAGCGAGCGAACTTGGAGCACTCACTGCTGCGAGATAAGGAATGCCTGCTGTAAAACATTTGGTGATGATCTCATAGCTTACCCTTCCACTTACTAGCAAGTATTTTGCTTCTTTCAGCTGACCTTCATTCAACAAATGACCTATAATTTTATCTACGGCATTATGTCTTCCAATGTCTTCTCGAACCCCCATTAATTGATGTTGCTTATTGAAAATGGAAGCAGCATGACAACCTCCACTTTTATCGAAAGCCTTTTGATGTGAAAGCATTTCATCAAACATTTTATCGAATGAATGGTCTGTATCGGAAATTTCCGAGACCAATTTCTTGCCTTCAAGAGAAGGCAATTCTGTTTTACCACAAATGCCACAACTTGCCACTGAAAGCAAGTTCCTTTTATTCAAAAGCCCCTTATCCAACTCACTCTCGTTCAACTCAATATCCACCTCTGAAATAAAATTCTCGGGCGAACGTTTTAATATGTTTGCTCTGAGCTTTCCTTCCCTTTTTTTATAAATTCCTTCTGAAAAAAATAACCCCCGGATGAGGTCTAGCTCATCTCCGGGGGTATGCATTGTAAGGGTGAAAGCTTCACCATTTATTCGCACCGTCAAAGGATGTTCTAGCGTGAGATGATCGTTAACTTCTTTGATCTCTCCAGCTCGCTTCAACCATCCTCTGTACTCGCGTGTATTCATTTCATTAAGACAATCCAGTGATCACACCGTTTGCATCGATGTCCATGTGCTCAGAAGCAGGAACATTTGGCAAACCTGGCATACGCATCATTGCTCCCAAAATTGGAATGATGAATCCTGCACCCACAGCAAATTCAAACTCACGAACAGTTACAGTGAAATTGCGTGGACGACCTACTTTCGATTCATCATCTGAGAACGACTTTTGTGTTTTCGCCATGCACACAGGAAGTCCTGACAGACCAAGGCGTTCGATGGTTCTCAAATTCGTTTCAGCCTCTTTCGTATAGTTTACTGCATCGGCACCATAAATCTCCTTAGCGATTTTTTCAATCTTCTCCTTTACAGGAAGCGACCAATCATAAAGCGCTTGGAATTTGTTGTTTCCTGATTCGATTTCACTCACAACTGCTTGCGCCAATTCTTTTGTTCCTTCTCCTCCTTGGGCAAACCCTCTCGATACAACTGCTTTTGTTCCCAACTTCGCACAAGCTTCTATTACAAACTGAATCTCTTCATCTGTATCCGTTGGGAAGTGATTGATAGCGACAACAGGATTTAATCCAAACTTCTTACAGTTTTCGATGTGCTTTTCAAGGTTCTCAAAACCTTTCTGCACGCGCTCCATAGAAGCCGTATTGTATTCTTCTTTCTTTGCACCACCGTGATGACGCAAAGCACGAATCGTAGCTACAAGCACCATTGCATCTGGCTTCAAATTGCCATAGCCACATTTGATGTCCATGAATTTTTCAGCACCAAGATCAGCTCCAAATCCTGCTTCAGTAACAACAAAATCAGAAAGTGAAAGTCCCATCTTCGTTGCAATGATGGTATTCGTTCCTTGGGCAATGTTTGCGAAAGGACCGCCATGAATAATCGCAGGATTTCCTTCGAGCGTTTGCACGAGGTTGGGCTTGATAGCATCTTTAAGCAACAGTGCCATTGCTCCTTGCGCTTTCAAATCACGCGCGTAAATCGGCTTTCTATCATAAGTAAAACCAACGAAGATGTTGCCTAATTTTTCTTTTAAGTCTTCAATATTTTTAGACATGCAAAGAATAGCCATCACCTCGCTTGCTGGAGTGATGTTGAATCCATCTTGACGAGGAATTCCATTTCCAGTTCCACCAAGTCCGATGGTGATATCGCGAAGCGAACGGTCGTTCATGTCCATCACGCGCTTCCAATAGATAGAGCGCGGATCAAGACCGAGGTTGTGTTCTTTGTTTTGCAAATTATTGTCGATCAATGCAGCCAAAAGGTTATTGGCTTTTTCAATCGCAGCAAAGTCTCCAGTGAAGTGAAGATTGATATCTTCCATTGGCACCACTTGAGAGTATCCTCCCCCAGCAGCTCCACCTTTGATACCGAATACCGGACCTAGAGATGGTTCGCGCAATACTACAGTAGCACGCTTGCCAATTTTATTCAAACCTTCTGTAAGACCTATACTTGTAGTGGTCTTCCCTTCTCCCGCAGGAGTTGGCGTGATCGCACTCACAAGCACTAATTTGTTCTTTTTAATTCCTTCTTCATTGATGAGGTTCAATGGCAATTTTGCTTTGTATTTGCCATAATGTTCCAAGTCATCAACAGAAATATTTAATTTCTCAGCAATAGCATTGATATGCTGCATCTGACATTTCTGGGCAATTTCCAGATCTGATGGAAAAGACATGTGGTTTCAAAAAATTTGGTTACGTGGCGAAAAGTATTAAATATTCAATGAAAAGACGAATTTCGTTCCTTCATTCTGCTTGCTGTCCACTTTGAAGGTGCTGTGATGCAACTCCAAAATGTGCTTTACTATCGCCAACCCTAGTCCTGTTCCTTTCTGACCACTGCGTCCTTTGTAGAATCGATCAAACAAATGAGGCAAATCCTCTGGTGCAATTCCGCTTCCAGTATCGCTAACAGAAACCCACACCACACCTTCATCTTGACGTATATCGATCTTGATGCTATCGCCATTTTCACAATGCTTGATGCTGTTGGTGATTAAGTTTTGAATGACGCGATCGATTAATGCAATGTCGCCTTTTACCACAGGAATATCGCTTGGTGAATCCACTGTAAGAACTATTCCTTTTTCCGCAGAAGCAATTTTAAATTGATTGGCTATATCAAAAGTCAATTCCTGAATAGAAAAAGGTTCAATTTGCGCTTTCGTTTGTTTGCTTTCTAGCTTGGAAAGTTCGAACAATTCATCTACCAGATTTTTCAACTTTTCAGTGCCTTGCAAAGTTGTGTTCAAATACTTTTCACGCGTGGCATTATCCAATTCATCTTTCCATTAAAAGTGTTTCGATATAGCCATGAATGCCTGAAAGCGGTGTTCTGAGGTCATGAGAAATATTCGCGAGTAATTCTCTTCTGAATTCTTCCAATTCTGCTTTTTCTTTGGCCAGCTTTTCCTGACGACGAAGAATACTCTTCACGCTCAAATACATCAAAATTCCGATGATGATTACAAAGAAAAGTGACAACCCTATGTTGAAGTAAATCTGATCTTTTGCTTTGGCAAAAAAGAATCGAAAAGTTTCTTCCACTTGAAGCATTCCCACTACTTGGCCGTTGCTGTTCATCACAGGACTAATGGCTCCAAGTCTTTTCTCTTCCTTCTGCATCGAATAGACCTATCATTCCGCCTTTGCTATAAAGGCTATCGGCGTGACGTTTGGTGCCGCTCAATTCCAACAACCAATCATGGTCGTCAGTACTTATGGCTGATATAGCTTGTTGTCACCTGGTTCGCGAATGATCGTAAACATTTCAGAAGGCACTTGAGTCATAACCTTCGCCATGTACATCTGCTCAAAAATATTTTTATAGATCGAGTCATTTACTAGGCTATCATAATCAGCTGCGTTTGGATAGCGCTGCTTAAGACCGGTATGTTCTTCACCAGAAATTTTATAGGCAACTGCATTTGTTATACAATCCAATTTGAAAAGTTCCTTTCTTGGTAGATTTTTAATTGTGTGTAATAGCTGTTCACCGTGACATAAGTTGCAATCACAGCGATTGCAATCATGGTGTAGAGGAGAATTTTAGAGGTAGAGTTTGTCTTCATGTGTTATGATCGTTAAAGCGATAACCAACACCCCAGGTAGTAAGTACATATTCTGGCTGGTTGAGGTCTTTTTCTATTTTGGCGCGCAATCTATTGATGTGCGTATTTACGGTATGCTCATAGCCATCAAAATCATGGCCCCATACGAGGTTGAGCAGTTTCTTTCGATCGTATGTCACGCGAAGGGTTAGAAGCCATAAGTACAAGCAGTTCAAACTCCTTTGGAGTAAGTTCTAATCGCTCGCCCTTCAGCTCCACCTTGCGCATTCCTTTGTCGATATGTAATTCTCAAAAGTGATGATACCGCTATCTTCCTTCTCTGAGTTTTCATTTCTTCTAAACACTACTTTCACCCTTGCAATGAACTCCTTTATGCTGAACGGTTTGGTGAGGTAATCGTCTGCACCGATTTCGAGTCCATCCACTTTGTCTTGTTCGCGGCTTCGAGCGGTAAGCATGATGATCGGAGTAGAACCTGAATTTTCGCGGTATTGACGGCACACTTCCAAGCCATCGAGGCCAGGCAGGTTGATATCGAGCACAATTAAATCTACTCTATTAATAAGTATATAATCTAAAGCATCTCTTCCATTTACAAACCTTAAACAACTGCAATTCAAGTCGTTTAGATGTAATTCCAAAAGATCAGCAATGTCTTTATCGTCTTCTACTATGACTACTTTCCGCATACGAATTCCAATATCGTGATAATTTCGTTATAAAGTCGTTACATTTTTGTAACGGTCCAATTGGACCTCCTGATCTCCTGCAAAGGAACTTAGGATTAGTTTAGTTGTTAGTTAAAATAAACCCCTGAATCGTCAGGGGTTTTTTTATTAAAAATCCACAAGCGGTAACAAACTTCTGTAAAATCAACGTTACTTCGAATCCAAAGTAAAGATAAATATGAAAAAGCATTTTTTTAAGACTTCTTTGTGGGCTGTTTCTCAGCCCTTTCAATGATTTCATTTTCCCAAGGTACAGGTGCAAGCGAACCGCAAGCTGCCATTACCCTTCAGTGGCAAAATGGTGATATCATGGATGATGGAGTGATTGGTGTGAGTGCATTCAAGGCCTACAAAGCCTATAGCTCAAAGAAGACCTCTCCTATTATCGTAGCGGTGATTGATAGCGGCACCGAAACTTGGCACCCCGATCTAAAAGCCAATATTTGGATCAACACAGATGAAATTCCTGGTAATGGTGTGGATGACGATGCGAATGGATATATCGATGATATGCACGGTTGGTCGTTTATCGGTGGACCTGATGGCGATGTTCGCGAAGACAACTTGGAGTTCACTCGTATCTATAAAGGATTGAAAGATAAGTTTGACGGTCGCGATGCGGCTTCCATTACTAAAGAAGAAAAGAAGGACTACGAACGTTATTTGCAATTCAAAGAAAACTACAATAAGCGTATTGAAACAGCCAAAGAAGAAAAGGCACAATACGATCAGTTCAATCAATTTTTCATGATGGCCAATGGTATGTTGCAAAGCGCGATTGGCAAAGAAGAGTATACTATTGAAGATTTGCAAGCATTGCAAGCCGACAATGAGATGCTTGAAGGCTTCCGTCAGATGATGATTCAAATTTATGAATCGGGCGCCATTAGTGAGTTGATGCGTGGAAAGAGCATGTGGACAGTCAGATGAAATTCTCATACAACTTGGATATGGATACGCGCACAATAGTGGGCGACGACTATGCGAATGTGAATCAGCGCAACTATGGTAATAATCACGTAGATGGACCTGCTGCAGAGCACGGCATGCACGTAGCTGGAATCATTGGAGCTGTGGTGAATGGATTCGGAATTGATGGTATTGCGCACAATGTAAAATTGATGATTATTCGCTGCGTACCCAATGGAGACGAGCGCGACAAAGACGTAGCAAATGCCATTCGTTACGCGGTAGACAATGGTGCGAAAGTGATTAACATGAGTTTTGGTAAATCGTATTCGCCACAAAAAGAAGCAGTAGATGAAGCGGTACGTTATGCTGAAAGCAAAGGTGTGTTATTGATTCATGCGGCAGGAAATGATTCGAAGAACATTGACAAATCAGACAACTTCCCTACTAAAAAGTACTTGAATGGCAAGACTTGCAGCACATGGATTGAGGTGGGTGCAAGCGGTTCTACTCCAGGTGAGCTTGTGGCTCCATTTAGTAATTATGGTAAAAAGTCGGTAGATGTATTTGCTCCAGGAGTGGACATATATAGCACTTACACCGGTGGTTCATACAAGAAAGAAAGCGGCACCAGATGTATGGCTTCGCCTGTTACCGCGGGAGTAGCTGCAGCGTTGTGGTCGATGTACCCAGAATTGACTGCACAACAAGTAAAAGAAATTTTGATCAAGTCGGCAGTGCCTTACAAGAAATTGAAGGTAACCTTACCAGGATCGGAGACCGAGGAAAAGCCCGACGGTAAACCTATCGCCTTCGGCAGCCTTTCTAAAACCGGCGCGGTTGTAAATCTACAAGGCGATTGAGTTGGCGGAGAAGAAGTATAATTGATGAAGGGGACAAGGATTCGGTTAAAGGATTCGAGGAGACGAGGAGACGCTTGTCCCGAACTTGATTCGGGAAGGATTCAAGGATTCGAGGAGACAAGGAGACAAGGAGACAAGGATTCGAGGATTCAAGAGGGCGGGAAAGTTTGAAAGTATGAGTGTGAATAGTCGTCATCGATGAACAAAATGAAATGCACCCCCGAGTTTTCCGGGTGTTTTTTTATACTTGGAAAATAATTTCAGAAGGGATCATTTATTTTTTTCATGAAAGTAGAACTATTAAAAACAGCTTTTGATTCAAATTTATATGTAGAATTTGATTACGATAATATCAATTACATATTTGTTTTAAAAGAGAAAAAGCAGAAGAGCTCATCCTTAATTTTTGAAGAAGAGATTACCTTGACTTTTATTCATTTTTGAGAATGGAGCAGTTGTCGTCGTCTGAGAGCGAGTAGTGATTCGTTTGAAACATTTATAGATATTCCAGCGAATATTAGAAGAAATAGAAACGGTTCTAAACTTTGGTAATAGACAAAGAGCTATTCTTCTTCAGGAAAAATCGCATTTATCGAAAAATTCCGAGAAATCAATGGAGTTTCCCATTGAAATGAATTTGGTCAATTACAAAGCTTAGATAATACTACAATTAGCTTAACTGGAAACATTCCACAAGTATAAACTCGATATTTATAGCATATAACTTTAAAAACATTAAATCACACCAAAATATAAACTGTTCATTTTACATTCAAGGCGCTTTCTAAAGAAGTCTTAAAGTCGTTTTCGTTGTTGTAATTGTAGAACGGAACGGCTGTTATCAAATATGTGTGCGTGTGGATTTTGATTGTCTTTTGTTCCGTTCTGATTTCATTCAAAAAGTCTTCTTCCATTTGTCATGGCCTTTTGTCTTCCTTTAGGTTCTATGAAACCCTAAGTGCTCATTGTTCTCCGTCACGCTGTTTGCAGAAAAGTAAAAAGTCTGGTTCAAATGCTCGTCGAGTTTGTCGAAGATTTTAATTTCTCTCGTTTCGGATTAGGTAAATGTTTTCAAACTTCTGGTCCAGTCCTTCAAATCGTCAGAAAATAGTCACAAATTTCTTTTCTTCACTTGTTCCATAGTTGGCATGAAACATACAAGGCTCGTTGGCTACCAATGTTTCTTGTGTCTGCTCTTTCGCTATCTTTGTAAACTTTGATTTCTTTATCCTTGAAAACTTTATGAATTGGTTCTTTGATATAGTCTGAACCTTCGTATTCAGTTGAATTGCTCTTTATGTCTGCTTCAATGTTTTGTAAAAGTCCGCTTAAGGCTTGCAAATATCGAAATGGCTAATTTCTTTCAGTCGGTTGCTTGTACCGCTAAAAGTAATTTCAAACTGCTAAAAGTCTGTGCTGTCAATGAAATTAGATAGTGAACGCACTTGGAAGTAATGCGATAAACTGTCAAAATAGAAAAACGGGTTTTGACTTAACGCAAAACGGATTGTGTTTTTGGAATATCTGACAGCTTTACATCTTGGCTGATTACTTCATCATTGGATTGTGTCGGCTCCATTTCAAAAAGGCACTTGACATTCTGCAACTCCTGAAGATAAAGTGTGGCGGTAGTTGGTTTCTTAACGCCTAAATCGGAAAACGATTTAATGTTATCAAAGCTCTTTGAGACTCTTTTATTGAAGAAAAACGTGACCGTCTTTGAAAAATCTGTTTTCTTAAATTCAGGTTTTAAAACAAATTAAGTTGAACCAAATTAGCATCATCTTCATAAATACCTGAATCAACGAGAGCTTTCTTCAATTCCGAAATGTAACGACATCTTCTTTGGTGTGGTAATATAATTCTTCTAATACCTTAATTCGTTTGAAATATCATCATCAAATTTTCGTGTAAACTTGTCTTGCCCTTCTTCTAATACGAAAAGGATAATACCTTGCACCACGACCAATTAACGGGCTTCTGAGCGTGGTTTTCCCGGCTTTCCGTCTTTGCCGTCTCGGTCTTCATAGTCGAACAATGTCGAATAAATTCAAAACGTCCCAACCTTCATTCAGTTTCTGAGCAAAAACTGCACGGATAGGATTGTTTTCATCTTCCAAAGTGTTAAGCAAATTTGATTCCTGTTCTGCTTCTGCGTCATTATTGCACTTAAGCAATTTTCAAATCTAAAATTGGCCTGAATGCGTTTAACTATTTCACTCGCTGAAATTTTGGCTTCAAAAATCTGAGCTTTTGAACAATTGGAACTGTAGAAGTCTTTCAATTTTGGACACCATTTCTAAAAAATCATCAATCAGTTTGTGAAAGTTCTCCTTGTTTGCTCTGATTCTTTGATTGTCCTTTTGGCTTTGAAAAATTCTGGCTTTAAATTGATATTGTTTGAAGTTGCCAATTCTTGTCTATACAAATTCAATAATGATTTGAATGATTCTGTCTTGCTCATCATACAATGAACGAATAAGGTTGATTTCTTTAGAATACTTGTCTATACGAAATTGAGCAAGGTCGTATTTGAAAATGACCTTGTCTTGATAGTGTCTCACTAATTCCGCTGTTTCGGTGTCAATTGTTGCTGTGAACTCTAATAAGATATTTTCAAAGTTTGAATCGTGAATTTTTTACTGTCTCTTCCCAACTACCAAATAGATTACCCGATTTTTTCCTGCAACTAAGTGGTGAGCTTCGTCAGCAATCAGCCAATTTCTTCTTCTATCTTCGTAGGTTACACTGTTTTCTTTGGTGTTGTTCAGGTCAATATGAAGTTGTTGAATGGGAACTTCAAATTGATATTCTGACGTCGGCTTCATCAAAATTTTCAATCTCTTTGATTAGCACTTCTTTGCCTTCAATCACAATTTTGTTGTTGAACAAGTATTTGAAGCCTGTGGGTTGAGAAATTGTTTTGGTTTTTTAACGATATTGTTGCTGTTTACAAAAAATAAAAAGTTGCGATAGCCTTTGGTAAAGGTGCAACATCAAACCTGCCATAATCAGAGTCTCCGCTACTGTCATATTATAAAGCAATGGTATGGTCTTTTAGGCTTTTCTTCTAAATCTTCTTCGTCTAAGTATATATATCGTTTGAATGCTTCGATCTGATAAGGCCGTTGACCAAATCCGGTTTTAAATTGTCTGCAATCCAAATGGAAATCAACCTCTAAGGCTCGTTTAGCAAATGGATTATTGAATATTTCTTTAGAAATGCCATTTGCTTACTTCTTGCTTGATAAAATTTTGGGTTACTTTCTTATCTTCTTCGGTAATAAAGTCTTTATCATTCAGCGAAGAAAGATTTATATATTGATTATCAATATCTCAATCAAGTGTTTTTTCTGCTGGTCAAGACTGAGGGCTTTAAAATCTTCCAAATGCTGGTCTTGCTTCTTTATATCCACATTATAATTCAAAAACTTTTGGCTTTCATCTGCTCCCAAATTTGTAAAAGATCTTCAGTGTCTTTGGCTTCAATCTGCTCAATAAAAGTTTGTTGTATTTTTGAGTTCGAGATAGACAAATGAGCCTCCTCCTTCCAATTAACAATTTTAGAGATGCCTGTGGAATCGCCGTTTATTACATTTTTCAACCTAATTACACTATCGTTTTGACCATAATCTAATTGCTCAACTCCGATATATTGTCTTCCAAGCTTATGAGCAACTGCACAACTTGTCCCGCTACCAAGATGAAAATCTAAAACGATGTCATTGGGTTCTGTGCTAATTTCAATTATCCTTCGTAATAGTTTTTCTGGCTTTTTACCATTTTTCAATTTTACTCCACCTTCCTTTGAAATACCGTTGTAGGGTATATCCGTCCAAAGGTTGGTTAAAGGCTTTGAAGGTGTAAGCACACCATCAATTTCTAACTTTATTGGAATAGAAGTAGATTTGGCGTCCATCTTTTATATAAATGTCTTCCATAGCCCTTGTTACTTTGAAAATTTCACCCTTTATTTTTGATTTATCACGAACTTCGACAATGTCTTTGGATCATCAGCTATTGCTGTTGCTTGAAAAACTCTTTCTCTATTTTCTAAAGCATAATCTGCCACTATGCTTTGAAAAACATTTGTCCTAATTGTTTATTTGCATCACGTGTATCCTTGAAGCCTTTTTCTTTGCCAAATAATCAAATAAGCCAACAATTTCCCATTCTGAAAAATGTGCGTTAATGTTTGTGATTAATTGATTGTAGCCACTATCATAACCAGATGCTATATGCTGGATGTCATAATTATAAGACTGTTTATTCTTAGCATACAGTAAAATATATTCTGTTTGGGAGTATGGTGATGGATTAACGGTCTTATGTCCAGGGGGCAGAGGTTTTCACCGCAATCACATTAAGAAAGTTATCTCTTCCAAATACTTCATCACAAACCACTTTTAAGTATGAGTATTCTTTATCATCAACATTTATGAAAATTACCCTTTCTTCGTCAAAAGATTATTTGCCAAAGAAAGCGATTTTTCATAAAGGTTAACCACGTTGAGTGATTAAAGCTGTCATTATATTTAAAACTGTCATTACCTCGTTGTAAGTCGATGTAAATCAGTTTTACTTTTCCGGAAATTCTTCTTTAAGTGTATGCAAGGCTAAAGGTTGTTGCCTTTTATAATCAGGTTTTCGGTTATCGTGCCTTTTTCGTTTCTGTTGAATTCGGCGGTTTTCTCCGTCTTTGTCAATGCGTTTGGCGAGAACCTTGGTTCTATGAGTTGGGTTATTTCATCTTGTGCTAAAATTTATTGAAGAAAATCTCTTTCTTTATCTTCTTCACGGCTTTGTCCGCCTTCCAAAATGCAGTCCTTAAATGGCCACACTAACGCAACCTCGTTTCGTTGTTTAAGGTATTGCCGTCAATGGTTAGTCCAACCATGTTTTTGTATTGGGTGAGCTATCGTTCAGATAGTTTTCTGTTCTAAAACTGTACAAACAAGTTTTGGTTAAAAACCAGCGTGCCTTTCACGTTTACAAAAAACTTCTCTTTAGGTCTGTATTGTCGAGCAACAGTCCAATCAGTTCTTCGTCAAATTCTGTGCTTTGTTCAGCACCACCCATTTTTTCAGTTCTCCGTTATCATCACGAAGTTAGGTTCTTCTTGAGTTGTTGCTCTAGTTCAATGTATAGTTCCATATTTTATCTATCTCCTAAAAATTTGTTCGATAATTTTCACTAGTCATCAAATTCCTTTTCAAAATTATCGGATCAAATTTATTTTTATTTCTTTACCAAATAGCTCACTGGGGTATTTCAGGGAAATAATTGAATTTTCCTTTTTAAATTATTACCAAAAGATCTTGCGATAACTCCTTCAAACTGCAATCGTCCCGATCACGCCAGCAGGGGTTCTGAATTTTTTAGCGAACATCTGAATCTTTGCTTCATCTAATGGTGCTGCCTCAATAATTTGTCGTAATTCATTTTCAGGTAAGAGCATCTTAGATGCGAAAGCATGGCTTCTTCTCCTTCCCCTGATCTATTTCAGATCCCTCAACATTCTCCAAAAAGATATCTTTTACCGTGCAATATAATGTGAGCTGCTTCGTGGAAAAATGTAAACCAAAAATGATCATTCGTCTTAAACCTTCCCGAAAGTTGAATAATAGGTTTGTTGTGAAACCAACGGGTGCTCCCTGATTGGAGCTTTTGGTAACGCGGGAGTAAATACAACTGCTACTCCGCTTGCTGCACAAATCTGTTGATAATATGCATAATCCGTGGGCATCTTATGCTAACTTCTTTATGATGACTAAAGCTTCTTTGAATCTTTTTTTATCAAAAGTGGCGATATTCAATTCTCTTGCTTGTATTTCCCCTTGGCGCAACCATGCCGATATAGCGTATGGACTCTGCGTGTGCTAAGAAACTCTAAAGGCCACCGAAACCTCCTCTTCACGTAAATACGTTCCCAGTCTTCCGCACTTGCTACTGAAAAAAACTTTAACAAACTATCTACCCGTTGAGAAAGCCTTTAGTGTCTGGCAGCCATCCCAATTTTTCATTTCCTTAATAGGAAATTGTTTGAGCCAATCTCTTTTTTTCAAACTCTTGATTCAATTCAAATAATTCTTGTCGGTAAGACATTTCACTGTTTATCCAAAAACTAGCTGGAATACCTAACACCATCTCCAATTGAAACGCTGTAACTGTAGTTATTGGTTCCCTGCCTTTTATGATGTCATTTATTTTCTCTTTAGGTCTCCCCATTCGCTGAGCCAACTCTGCCTGGCTCATACCAATAAAATCGATATGTTCCTGAATAGTATCTCCTGGTGGTGATAGAAGTGACTTTGCTAATTCTAATGTCGTTCCCATGATTCTTCTCTTAGTGCCGTGATTAATGATAGTCCACAATTTCGTTAATCTGAATTTTCGTGACTCCTTCCCAATTCAAGCCCCCATCTTCTTTCCTAGGCATTGGTTCATGTATTGGCTCAAAAACGATTCGGAAATTACCTGAAACATCCACCGCTAATTGCCCCTTCTTATTACCAGCCAGTTCATGACACTTTGCCGCAGGCAATGTTCGCATAATTGCCAGGTTATCACAATCTCCTAAGTTCTTCAACCTCAACTTTATTTTCGCAGCCAATTGCCCAAAGGATTTTGTCATCTCTTTTGGATCAGTTAGCTGCTTTTCTAGTTTTCGGTTTTTAAATCTTATCTCCACAAAATAATTAACGAAAAAGGTTAACAAAAATAATCAACTTATTTTGTTATCCAAAATAAAATTCTCCACACAACCTTTAATCCTGATTACTTTTTCACATAATACCTGATGTAATCGATGTCCATGGAGAGGGGGAAGAGCCAAGGTTTGTCGGGGCCGAGCGGTGGCTTTTTAACGGAAACGTTGGCGAGAATTTGCATCGGGTCGCGCGGGAATGCCGTTTCTTCTATCTTTTTACCTTTCTTCTTATCTACTACATCGCTGCACATCTTGCCGAGTCCGCGCATGCCTTTATACTTATATAAGGTACGCTTCAAATCGCCATCCACCCACCACTCTATTTTGCAATCGTCCCACACGCATGTGAAGGTGTGAAATCCCTCACTCATATCTTCTCCCAGATATCCTTCAATAGTCATGCGCCCTTTGTAATGCGCGGTCATATTGTGCCACTTGCACAATCGATTCTCGCTATAAAACATCTTGAGTGGTCCTTTTACATCCCAATACTCAAATACATCAATCTCATTATTCACTCCATCTTTTTCACCGTACATCCAAAACGCGCTATTGAGACCTTTACTTTTAGGCAAGCGACAACGTATCTCGTACATCCCAAAACCAAAACTCTCACGCGATAATATTTCACCACTGGTATGAGTGTGATTTCCAGTGAACGGTTTCATGCCATCGCCCACCCACAACATATAAGGTCGGTCGTACATAGTATCGTTTTTAATGTGCAATTTCAAAAAACCCTGACTCACTTCCACGTTGGCTGGATCGTACCACACGTAGTTCGACTCTTGTGCAGGATCGCGCGTGATGCCATTGCCAGGTATCCACTTGGACTTATCCAACTCTTTACCTTCAAACTCGTCATGAAATTTCAAAACCCAAGTCTCTTCCTCTCCCACTGCATTCTTTCTCACAATGGTGTCTTGCGAATATGCGGTAGCGCTTACTGTAAGCGCACATGTAAGTAGTAGTAGCGTTCTCATAGGCACGAATATAGGAAATAGCTCTCAAAAATCTTTTTGCTAAATAGATATATATTTGCTAAATTATTATATTTACACTCATGGAAGATATTAAATGCCCCAAATGCTCGTCATATCGCATCATCAAGAGTGGTATTGTAAATGATCGTCAACGCTATAAATGTAAAAACTGTAGCTATCACTTTAGTGTGGACAAGCTTGGAAAGCAGATCGACAACTACTATGTTACAAAGGCGCTTCAACTCTATATCGAAGGATTATCTTATCGCGAAATTGAACGCTTACTAGGAGTGAGTCACGTTTCGGTAATGAACTGGGTAAAACAATATGGTATTCGAAAAGCCCAGAATTTACAGTATCACCCTACATATCGAATTCTCACCCATTCTGAATTAATTACCTACTTATCTGAAAAAAACCACCTCAACGGAGCTGGAGCTATTATCACAGAAGTTGGGGATAAATTTATGCTCATCAGATGGGAGCGCTTTAGGGATTAAACTATATATTTTTACAAGTAACTATACTGAATTTGGATTTGGTTGGGAAGAAACTTCTATTTGGGTGTCGAATTCATCGTCGCGCGGAATGAATTCAAAGACAAGACCTTAATAAACCAAACAAACCAAACCAATGACACAGTTTACCAAGCGTTTTCTTCTTGTGTGTGCACTCGTGGCCGCACATTTTTTCTCCCAGGCGCAGGGCAGTGAAGGCTACGGTTCAGGAATCAAATTCAAATTGAATGAAGATGGTTCTAAGTACATGCGCTTTATTACCTGGCATCAAGTATGGGCCAGATACACTCAAAACAACGAAGGATCAGCCAGACAAGGCGTTGCACAAAACGAGACTTTTGACATCGGAATCAGAAGATCTCGTTTTCTTTTTTTAACCCAAATCAGTCCTCGCTATTTGATCGTGCTTCATGCAGGGATCAACAACCAAACTTCTTACACCGGTGGATATCTCGGTAGCAGCGATGCAAAAAAACCGCAGCTATTCATGCACGACTTATGGAATGAATACAAGGTGTTTAATAAAGACAAATTCAAGTTGGACTTCGGAGCAGGGTTGCACTATTGGAATGGAGTGTCAAGAATGTCGAGCGCATCCACCCTCAACTTCCTTGCTTATGACGCACCTATTTTCAACTGGTCTAACATTGAAACGACAGACCAATTTGCGAGATACCTCGGAGTATATGCTAAAGGTAAAATTGGGAAATTGGATTACCGCATCAATATGAGCGAACCTTTTTACACCAATACAGCGAAGTCGATCAGCACAACTACCGCGAGCTATAGCCCTTACAACGTGAATAAGATCTACGCGGGATATTTTAATTATCAATTCTTTGATCAAGAGTCGAACCTCCTTCCCTATTTCGTAGGAACTTATGTGGGCACCAAAAAAGTATTCAATATCGGAGCAGGTTTCTTGAACAACAAAGAAGCGATGTGGACGAAAAAAACGGAATGGACAGGAACAGATTCCATCATGTATCACGACATGAATTTATTTGCTGTTGACGCGTTTTTGGATATCCCATTGAACAAGGAAAAAGGTACCGCTATCACTGCATACGTGGTAGATTACATATATGACTTTGGCCCTAATATGGTTCGCTCCATCGGCATCATGAATCCTGCACAAAATACTGCAGCAGGAGCTACTGGACTTGGCGCCTACAGAGGTAATTCCATTCCAACTTTAGGTACAGGAAATATTCTATATGCTCAAGCAGGTTATTTACTTCCAAAATCACTTTCTAGCAAATTCAGACTTCAGCCTTACGCGGCTTTCACTTACTCTCAATTTGAAGGATTGAAAGATGTGAATGGCAATCAACAAGACTTGACGATGCTCGATGCTGGAGCCAACATGTATTTGGACGGACATAATGCGAAGTTCACTGTGAACTACAGACACCGTCCTGATTTTTCACAATTGAATCAACCTGATTTCTCGATCAAATATCATCCAGAAATCACGCTTCAATTCCAAATTTATTTATAAACCACAACCACGAATTAATATGTCAAACGAAAAAAATAGCCCGAAAGGAATATGGGGGGTAATCACCGCCTCATCGGTTGGGACACTCATTGAGTGGTACGACTTTTACATCTTTGGTAGCTTAGCCACCATCATTGCATCGCAGTTTTTCCCTGAAGACAAAGGATCTGCTGCACTACTTTCTACACTTGCCATCTTTGCTGCAGGTTTCATCGTTCGTCCATTTGGTGCGTTGGTCTTTGGCCGCATCGGAGACATTGTAGGAAGAAAATATACTTTCCTTCTCACTCTTGTTTTGATGGGAGGTTCGACCTTTGCGATTGGACTTATTCCTAATTATAAAAGTATTGGTGTTGCTGCGCCTTTATTGGTGTTGCTCCTTCGCTTGATTCAAGGTCTCGCACTTGGAGGTGAATATGGTGGAGCAGCTACATATGTGGCCGAACACTCACCAGCAAGTCGCAGAGGTTTTTATACAAGCTGGATTCAAACCACTGCTACATTAGGATTGTTTGTTTCTCTTGGTGTCATCTTGATTACTCGCAACACAATGGGTGTTGAAGCATTCAACGATTGGGGTTGGAGAATTCCATTCCTTGTTTCAGCGGCATTGGTTATTCTGTCTATCTACATTCGTATGAAGATGAACGAGTCTCCTCTTTTCTCTAAATTAAAAAAAGAAGGAAAGACTTCTACTAATCCATTGAAAGAAAGCTTTACCAATAAAATGAATTTGAAAATGGTATTGCTTGCATTGTTCGGTGCGGTAATGGGTCAAGGTGTGATCTGGTACACCGGACAGTTCTATGCGCAATCATTTATTGAAAATGTATGTAAAATTGAATTTGGTCAATCACGAACCATTCTTCTATGGGCTATTGCATTTGCCACTCCATTCTTTGTAGTGTTTGGTGCTTTGTCGGATCGTATTGGTAGAAAATGGATCATGATGTTGGGGATGTTGCTCGGGGTATTGAGCTACCGCCCCATCTATCAGCACTTTCTGGATATGACCAACGAGAAGAGTAAGACAGAAGTTGTAGCGGAGCGCGAAGTAGCACGAACAGCATTGCTTGCCGAAAACCACAGTGATTCATTGGTTACTGAAATTACTGTGAAACATTTCGACGATGGCGCAGTGTTCAAATCGACTGTTACGAGCACCGTTTCAGCTTCTGGCGAGACATTAGATTCAAAAACTAAAGTGGAAAAGACAATGGCTGGTGGCGACTATTGGCTCATTGTATTCTTGATTTTCATTCAAGTCATTTTCGTAACAATGGTGTATGGACCGATTGCAGCATTCCTTGTAGAACTCTTCCCAACTCGAATTCGCTACACCAGTATGTCGCTTCCGTATCACATTGGTAACGGTGTGTTTGGAGGACTCGTTCCATTTATCAGCACATTGATCATCGAGTACACCAAGTCGCCAGAGAATCCAACAGGATCGCCGCTTGCAGGACTATGGTATCCAATTACTGTAGCTGCAGTGTGTTTAATTATTGGTACGCTTTATCTCACCAACAAGGTGGATGAAAACGTAGCAGACGACGAAAATGCCTATATTCACTCTTAAGAACCAGAACCATGAACGCGATTAAAAAAGCACTAGGAATAGTTTGGTTCCTTGCCGGACCAGCAGTTTTAGGATTTCTTATTTACGAAGCGATGAAGAAAAACGCGCTTCCAACCAGCACTTCTAACGACATGCTGCAATGGGGAATCATCATCGGAATTTTTGTTCCGATAGCCATTGGATTAATGATATTCGGCTTTTACTCTCTAAAAGGCGAATACGATATGAATGATTAAATAATAATATGAAAGAGCGGAATTCCAAACAGAAGTTGATTGCAATTGCCATCGGTGCGGCGGTATTACTCAATATCCCCATACTCGAAACGGTGAATAAAAAGATTCTTGTGTTTGGTTTTCCGCTTCTTTACTTCTATGTATTTCTAATTTGGATGGTGTTGATTGTATTGCTCTATCGTTTGGCACATCAAAAAAGTAAATGAGTCCTGCGGTAGTTATCATATCAAGTATCGTTTATCTGGGAATTTTATTTCTCATTGCATTTCGTGCTCAAAAAAATCCTCGTAAATCAACCAGCATTCAAAGCGCTTGGATTTACGCACTTTCTATGGGCGTGTATTGCACTGCATGGACCTATTATGGAAGCGTGGGAAAAGCATCTCGAGATGGCATAGATTTTCTTGCGGTGTATATCGGCCCTACATTAATGGCTCCTGTTTGGTGGATTGTGTTGCGAAAGATTATTCGCATTGCTCAAGTGCAACGCATCACTACTATTGCCGATTTTATCTCATCAAGATACGGTAAGAATATTTCACTTGGAAGTATTGTTACCGTTTTTTGTTTTATTGGTATTATCCCATACATCGCTTTGCAATTGAAAGCGATCAGTGAAAGTTTCGAGATCATTACCTCACAATCAACAGCACAAACTTTTTCGGGTTCCATTTTGAAAGACACCTCATTTTATGTTGTGATTATAATGGCCATTTTCACCTTGCTTTTTGGTACTCGGAAAATAGAAACAACAGAGCGACATCAAGGAATGATGTCGGCTATCGCGTTTGAATCGATTGTAAAATTAGTGGCATTTCTTGTGATCGGATTCTTCCTCGTCTACTACGCTTTCGATGGATTTGGCGACCTTTTTAATCAGGCGCTAGCAAACGAGAATACTTCAAAATTATTGTTGATGCCCGAAAAATCCGGTTACCGAGAATGGTTTTGGATTACAATACTTAGCGCCCTCGCTTTCACTTTATTACCTCGCCAATTTCAGGTAAATGTGGTTGAAAACACCAATGAAAATCACATCAAAACTGCCACTTGGGTATTTCCGACCTATTTGCTTTTAATCAATTTATTCGTGCTTCCTGTGGCGATAGGTGGAATTATTTTAAGCAAAGGAGAAGCCTACAATGCCGATTATTTTCTGCTACATATTCCAATGATGTTTGATCAAAATTTATTGGCATTATTCATCTTCATTGGAGGAATTTCTGCTGCCACTAGTATGATCGTGGTAGAAACAATGGCACTCAGCACCATGTTTTCAAACAACCTCTTAATTCCATTTATCGTTGGAAATGATCGTTTGAAAATGAAGTATGGCAAACACCTTAGTGCCATTACGATTTGGAGTCGCAGACTGTCCATTGTTTTCATCCTACTTCTCGCGTATTGGTATTACCATCGCTTAGACCAATATTATTCGCTGGTTTCAATTGGTTTGATCTCATTTATTTCCGTGGCACAATTCGCACCTGCATTGATTGGAGGTATATTCTGGAAAAAAGGAACACGCAAAGGTGCCATTGCCGGAATCCTCATCGGTTTTGCGATTTGGTTTTATACACTCGTTATTCCTTCTCTTTTAGGCAATTCAGCATTTGGGCAAGACCTATTGGAAAATGGACTATTCGGTTGGTCTGCTCTCCGACCTCAAGCCTTGTTTGGCTTGGAAGGCTTCAGTCCTATTTCACACGCCATGTTTTGGAGTATGTTCTGGAATATCATTGCTTATATCACAGTGAGTTTTAACAGCACTCAAAATAATGTGGAGCGAAATCAAAGTGAGGTATTCGTTGATATTTTTAAATATTCTGCCATCTACGAAAACACCATTGTATTGAAAGGCAAAGCTTCGGTTCCTGATGTGATCAAAACCCTTTCACAATTCTTTGGTGAAGACAGAAGTGCTCAAGTGATTCGATTGTTTGCGAAGAAATATGACATTGACATTTCCGACCCGACCAATATTGCCGATCCGCGAATTATCGCGTATGCAGAACGTCTCCTCGGTGGCGTAATCGGTTCTGCATCAGCCCGCATGATGATGTCTTCTGCTGTTGTAGAAGATGATGTACGCATTGATGAAGTTGTTTCTATTGTTAGAGAAAGTCAACAACTTTTAATTGCCAATCGCGAGTTGACCAGAAAATCAGTCGAGTTAAAAAATGCCTTAGATGAATTGGAAGTTGTGAATATCAAGTTGCAGGAAAACGATCAAATCAAGGACGATTTCCTTTCAACTGTTACGCATGAATTGCGCACACCTATTACTTCTATTCGTGCTTTGAATGAAATTTTGTTCGACAATCCTGATCTTGAAACAGAAGATCGTCAGCACTATTTAGGAATCGTTATAAAAGAAACCGAGCGTCTGAGTCGATTGATTTCACAAGTGCTCGATCTCGAGCGCTATGAATCTGGAAGACAAAAATTAACTTTAAACAGATGCACCGCCTTTGAATTGATTCACGATTCTGTGGAAGCGGTGAATCAATTGATTGTTGAGCAAAAAATAACGCTTGACATCATTGATAACACCAACGATATCGAACTTATAGCGGATAAGGACAAAATGATACAAGTGTTTCTCAACTTACTTTCTAATGCTTTAAAATTTGTAGAAAGTGGAGATGGGAAAATTACTGTTCGTGCTGAAGTTGTCGCCAGCTTTATGATGTTTGAAATCATTGATAATGGAAAAGGAATTGAAGAAGAATTTCAAAAAATGATTTTTGAAAAATTCTTTCAAGCCAAAAACCAATTGATGCGCAAACCCAAAGGAACGGGGCTTGGGCTGGCCATTTGTAAGAAGATCCTTGATTTACATAAAGGAAAAATAGAAGTGGAAAGTCAACCTGGAATAGGCTCCACTTTCCGCTTTTATGTTCCACTTTATTTAGATCAGAAAATAAAAGAAGACAATAATTCTATTGAATAGAGAAAGCTTATGCAGAAGAAGATATTAATAGTAGACGATGAACCCAACATCCTGCTTTCGCTCGATTTTTTGATGCGCAGAGGTGGGTATTTGGTATTTATAGCACGCAATGGAAGTGAAGCATTGGATATTCTCAACAAAGAAGTTCCAGATCTTGTATTGCTTGATATTATGATGCCCGATGTGGATGGATATCAGATTTGTACTTATATCAAATCAACCAAAGCCCTATCATCCACGAAAGTAATGTTCCTTTCAGCCAAATCGAAAGAGAGCGATGTGAAATACGGATTAGATCTTGGAGCGGACGACTACATGACCAAACCATTCAGCACAAGAGCATTGATGACAAAAGTTCAAGAATTAATTCCACAATAAATATAGAGCCATGACAACGTATCAAGCAGAGTACAAAAAGAGCTTGAATTCTCCCGAAGCATTTTGGGCTGCTCAAGCTGCTCGTATCAAATGGTTCAAGACACCACAGAAAATTCTCTCCACCAACAAACGCGGTTTCTACCGATGGTTTGAAGACGGTGAATTGAACACTTGCTACCTCGCCATTGATCAACACATTGAATCAGGCAAAGGAAAGCAAGCTGCTCTCATCTATGATTCTCCTGTAACGGGAACAAAAGTTGAATTCAGTTACAACGACTTGCACGAACATGTAGCCAAGCTTGCAGGTGCCATGCAACGTCGAGGAATTTTAAAAGGCGATCGCGTAGTGATTTATATGCCTATGATTCCTGAAGCCGTTTTCGCAATGCTCGCATGTGCGAGAATTGGTGCGGTGCATTCAGTAGTGTTTGGTGGTTTCGCACCTCACGAATTAGCCATTCGAATTGATGATGCAAAACCAAAAATGATTATCTCCGCGTCTTATGGTATTGAAGTGAGTAAAGTGATTGAGTACAAACCACTTTTAGACGATGCTATAAATAAGGCTATATTCAAGCCTGAGCATTGCGTAATAGTGCAGCGCACAGGCACTCCATGCTCGCTTGTGGAAGGACGTGATATTGATTACATGGACTACATTCAAGATGCGCCGTTGGCAGAATGTGTTTCTTTACGCGCTATTGATCCTTTGTACATCTTGTACACGAGTGGTACTACAGGAAAGCCTAAGGGAATTCTTCGCGATAACGGCGGTCATGCAGTTGCATTAAAATACAGCTTGCATTACATCTATGGTGTTCAACCCGGTGAAGTATTTTGGGCCGCATCCGATGTAGGTTGGGTGGTAGGACATTCCTACATTGTATATGGTCCATTGATGCACGGATGTACAACCATTTTATTTGAAGGAAAACCTGTAAAAACTCCAGATGCCGGTGCATTTTGGAGAGTGATACAAGATCATAAAGTGAACGTGCTTTTTACTGCACCAACTGCAATTCGTGCGATAAAAAAAGAAGACGATAGCGGCCATTATTTGAAAGAATACAACACATCCAGCTTACGTGCGCTCTTTCTAGCAGGCGAACGCTGCGATGTGACCACCTATTATTGGGCAGCCAATCTCTTACAAATCCCTGTGCTCGACCACTGGTGGCAAACTGAATCAGGGTGGCCTATTGTGGCGCCTAGTTTTGGAAACCTTGACTTTCCTCAAGTAAAACCTGGAAGTGCAGGTCGCCCTGTTCCTGGTTATGAAGTTCAAATTTTAAATGAAAGTGGAGAGCAGCTCATTGCCAATCAGGAAGGTTTCATTGCTATTAAGTTGCCTCTGCCTCCAGGTTGTTTGCCTACATTGTATAACGATGATCAACGCTTCGTGAATTCCTATCTCGAGCAATTTCCTGGTTACTATTTAACGGGAGACGGCGGCTATCTTGATGATGATAATTATCTATACATCATGGGCCGAGTGGACGATGTAATCAATGTAGCCGGACATCGTCTTTCAACAGGTGAAATGGAAGAAATGGTATCATCGAATCCTGCAGTGGCAGAGTGTGCCGTGATAGGAATGGCTGATGAACTACGCGGTCAAGTTCCGCTTGCTTTTGTTGTGATAAAAGATGGCGTCTCCATACACGAAAGAGAAGTAGAAGCACAACTTGTTCAGCTTATCAGAGAGAACATTGGAGCCGTTGCCTATTTCAAAAGTGTGGTTGTTGTAAAACGACTACCTAAAACGCGCAGTGGAAAAATACTACGCCGCATTATGCGCCACATCACGGATGGAGAGCATTATGCTATTCCCTCAACCATAGATGATCCGCATATTTTAGTTGAAATACATGATGTATTAAAACTGAGAAAAATAGGAAAAGCCTTTCAAAAAATTAAATGTATAATCACGCACCCTTTGCGATAAAAAAATAGAGTTATGAATTTTCAAATTAGTTCAGAAGAAGAATACAAAGCCGCTTATAAAAAAGCGTGGAGCAACCCGAAGCGTTTTGGGATGAAGTGGCTTCGCATTACGATTGGAAAGAAAATGGCACACCACATTGAAGTGGAATTTCGAAGAACCCGATGTGCGTTGGTTCGACGGTGCTAAATTGAATATTGTAGAAAATTGCCTTGACCGTCATTTGGCGCAACGAGGTAATAAGCTTGCTTTGATTTGGGAACCTAATGATCCTAAAGAAAGAGCCATTCGATATACCTACCGAGAGTTGTATCAAAACGTAAACAAGATGGCCAACATCTTGAAAAATCTTGGTGTACAAAAAGGTGATCGAGTTTGCATTTATCTGCCGATGATTCCAGAATTAGCGTTTGCTACATTGGCATGTGCGCGCATTGGAGCGATTCACTCGGTAGTGTTCGCAGGGTTCAGCGCCAACAGTGTGGCAGATAGAATCAACGACTCGAATTGCTCTGCTGTCATCACATCCGATGGTTTGAATCGTGGGGCGAAACAAATCCCTGTAAAAGCTGTAGTTGACGAAGCTTTAGAACATTGTGATTCTGTGAAAAAAGTATTAGTCATTGACCGTTTGGGATGGCCCGTGAACATGAAGTCAGATCGCGATTTTTGGTACCACGAAGAAATTCAAAAGGTGGATGAACATTGCGAAGCTGCCGTGATGGAAAGTGAAGATCCATTATTCATTTTATACACTTCTGAAGTACAGGAAAGCCAAAAGGAGTAGTACATACTGTGGGTGGATATATGGTGTATGCTGGCTATTCATTTTCCAATGTATTTCAATATAAAGAAAGCGACATCTATTGGTGTACAGCAGACATTGGATGGATCACAGGACATACCTATATCCTTTATGGACCATTATTGAATGGTGCTACTACGCTGATGTTTGAAGGCGTTCCTACATTCCCAGATCCAGGAAGATTTTGGCAAGTAGTGGATAAGCACAGCGTGAATATTTTCTACACAGCACCAACCGCTATTCGTAGTTTGATGGCTTCCGGAGTTGATCACGTGTTGGCCTACAGTCTTCATTCATTGAAAACACTTGGAAGCGTGGGTGAACCGATCAACGAAGAAGCTTGGCATTGGTATCACACACACGTTGGAAAAGGAAAGTGTCCGGTGGTAGATACATGGTGGCAAACAGAAACCGGAGGCATTATGATATCAGCATTATCGGGTATCAGTGAACTGAAGCCTGCACATGCGGGACTGCCGCTGCCGGGAATTCAACCAATCCTGGTAGATAGCGAAGGAAAAGAAATAGAAGGCAATGATGTGGAAGGATATCTCTGTGTAAAATTCCCTTGGCCATCAATGATTCGCACCACATATGGCGATCACGAACGCTGCCGTATCAACTATTTCGCGACATACAAAAATCTATATTTCACAGGAGATGGAGCTAGACGTGAGGCCAATGGAATGTTTAGAATAATTGGTCGTGTGGATGATGTTATCAACGTAAGCGGTCACCGATTTGGTACTGCGGAAATTGAAAATGCTATCAATCAAAATAAAAAGGTGATTGAAAGTGCCGTGGTAGGTTATCCCCATGACATCAAAGGACAGGGCATCTATGCCTATGTGATATTGTCGGATTTAGAAGCCAACAACAATAATCAAACGCGTGATGAAATTATCGAAAGTGTGGTAGAACACATCGGTAGAATTGCGAAACCTGATAAGATTCAATTTGTGAGTGGACTACCTAAGACCCGCAGTGGAAAGATCATGCGACGTATTCTGAGAAAAGTTGCAGAAGGCGAAATGAACTCACTTGGTGACACCACTACTCTACTCGACCCACTTGTGGTAGATGAAATCATTGCAGGAGCAATACATTAAATAAATAAAGCTACCGACTAGAGCATTGCTTCTAGTCGGTAGTTATCATACTTGAATACGATCTCAATTTTACCAAAATCGAAGTTGGAATTTCTTTAAATGGTTGCTCAGCAATCATGTTGTGCATGTATTGACTGCAATACCTCTTATTGTCTTCAAGCGCAGCATTTACTTCATCATTAAACACTGTAATTTTTCCGCCATAATTGTGATCCATTTGCATGATGTGCAACTTGTACATTTGCGCATAAGCGTCGTAAGGATTGTAAAGGATTGCTTTTTCAATGTAGTTATATGCCAATTCGGTATTTCCCACCACCTCAAATTCGTTGATTGCTTTGATGAAATACGTCATGTAAAAATCACTCTGCGACTCAAATTTCTCAGCCTCTCCCAAATGCCACATAACAGATCGGAAAATGCGACGCTTGAAATCGGTCATCCCCATATCTTGATATGAAAGCTGAGAATCCATGATCGCTTTACACATGTAGTAATAGTAATCTTTGTATTCTACTGAAAAATTGTAATAGTTGAGAAGTTCTTGATTGTAGCTATGATTTTGACCATAAGGTGCGCCAACATACAAGTAGAAGTTCCTCATAAATGTGCCATCATCTCTATTATGAATGGCTATGAGGCATTGAAGCTCCCAAGCTTCCAAGTACTGGTCAACAGTAGGCACATTGATGAGTTTGTCGTGAGGAATTAAACCGCATAGCATGTCCGCTATTTCTTGAGCTCTTTCTACTTGACCATTTTCCAAATAGAGTTTACCAAGTTTTACTATTTCTTGAAAAAGAAAATAATAGTGATTGCGATTGATATACCGAAACGTTTCACTTTTATATAAAACAAACTCCTTTATTACTGCTTCTATTTGCTGACTTATCGCAGGATTGCGGCCTGAATAGTAAGTAAAATGCACGATGGTTTGAACAAGCGTTTCCTCAACCAATCGTGAATCATACCACATCGCGAGCATGAAGTCGTCTAAACCTCGTTCAAAACTATTTTCATAATATATTTTGTATTTACCTCGAAGGATATACAGACCCAACCAAAAATTATCGTCCATTTCAGGACTACGAGCAATTATATAATCCAACTCTGTAAGCACATTGAATTGATAACGCAGTGGAGAATTCACTCCTTCATCAAAAATGGCTTGTGCCCTATGCAACCTTGCTCTGTGATCATCTGGATTTTCTTTGAGTCTTGCGTTACTCATTTCAAAAAAATCCATTGAAGTCCACCCTGGTTGGGCGAACATTTCAAAAGAAATAAGAAGGAAGAGAACAGCGGTATAAATTTTGGTCATATTCTTCTGTACAGCGAAGGTTGTATTTGGTTCAAAGGAGACCAGGAACGAGGATTCGAGGATTCAAGGGACAAGGGACAAGGAAAAAGGAACGAGGAACGAGAAACAAGGAACGAGGAACGAGGAACGAGGAACAAGGAACGAGGAACAAGGAACGAGGAACAAGAAACGAGAATTCAAGCATTCAAGGAGACCACAAAACACTTGAATCCTCGAATACTTGCTTCTTGAATCCTTGTTTCTTGAATCCTCGAATCCTTGTTTCTTGAATCCTCGAATCCTTGTTCCTTTAATCCTTGTCTTCTCGAATCCTTGTTACTTCAATTATTATATTAGTAAAATCTTATGAAACCACACATCACACTTTTCGCATTGCTGATTTTGACGCTGACAAGCAGTGCGCAGCATTTTCAGCGAAGGAACAACGAGAGCAAAGAAGATTTCGTTACTCGATTTTTGGGACCGAACACTTTTCAGACTGGACCAGTGTATGAGTTTTCTGATTCTAGCTCCACCACGATTTTGTACTTCCAAATAGTTCCGTTGAGTCCAATTCCTGAAGACAATCCGATACTCGAACCTTTTGCAGAGGTGACAACATTAACGTTGTTTAATGCGCTACATTCAACAGACAAAATTAAATTCACCAAAGTAGTTGTCGATACCTTAGATCGAAATTCGGGTTGTTGTCCTTGTCATCAACCAGCTGAAGTGGACAGACTCATTTTACCTATAAAAAAAAATGAAAGCGATTATCAACTGGTGGTCATATTTCCAGTGAGGAATGATTGCAATTCAGTAACACATTCGGAAATTTTCACATATAAAAATCTCCTCGCTCGAATTCGTGAGGAATAGGTGTGAGGGGACGAGGAACAAGGATTCGTCCTTCGACAAGCTCAGGAACCGTCCTTCGTCCCGAACTTGCTTCGGGAAGGAATCATTCGAGTAAGCGTTCCTGAACGAATTACTGTTTTATTATTTTTCTATTTACTAAAACACCCTCTCCTATGAGCGACAGGTAATAAACACCTGCTGGTAATGTAGAAACATTAATTTCAGCATGTAATGGACCGCTTATTACAACTTGTCCTGTTGCATTCGCAATACGGAAATTTTTAATATTCGCATTTTTTGCGAGATCAATTCTTATAAAGTTTTCACTTGGATTTGGGTAAATAGAAACAGTAGAATTATAATTTTCTGACGTACTTTGAATGACTGGAATTTCAATGATTATAGAAGATGTCGAACCTTCTTCGCAAAAGGCACCATAACCAATGGCGGTAACTTCCTGGGTGTCCAACTCATCCAGTTCCAGAAAACAATATGATTGAATGTAATTTCCAACAATCCAATCTTCACCACCGAAATTCCATAAAACTGAATCGGCATTCTGCCATCCTTCCAATACAAAATCGAAGCATACATCTTCTGAATACGATGCAGAGATAGATGATGCGCACGCCGACTCATCCGCTTCAAGGCACAATTCATAGTTGTAAGCGCAGCAGCCAAATACATTCGTCGAGTCGATAAAACTTAAATTTGGTGAACTCATAAACAACGTTCCTAAATAATTGGTATCGTTTATTCCATAATCCAATTGAACAACATAGCAACCATCAGGGATACAGTAATTCGTGGTGTAAACAGAAGGAGGTCCATTCATTCCAAAACCGTCAGTTAGAATATTCTCTGAGTAATCCGGAGTATTTATAGAAATATATACATCATCACCAAAATAGGCGGTAGCTTCTGAAATGGTATTTATTTGAACTTGCAGTGGATATTGTCCAGCAGGACAATTTACAGGAGGGAGTTCAACTTGAATCAATTGACATGACTGAGAATGGCAGACCTCGATGGAACCTTCGTAAGACGTGGTATGCAAGCACACTTCAAAACCTCCTGAGGTGTTGTACTGATGGTTCGGCTCAAACTGCGAACTAATCGGATGACCCGGTTCTAAATACCAAACATATTCCGCTTCTCCCAAATTATTCGACGAAAGATTTGTAGTAGTGAGCAGCCCATTTTCATCTAGTTCCAATTCAAATAGAGCTTCGCAAGTCGTGTCTAAACTATAAACTTCTATTGTGGAACAATCCGAGTCTGAACATTCTATTGCTCCGTCAAGCCATATTTCAATACTCAGACAAACCGTATATGGACCGACAGCGTTATATTGATGGAGGGGATTACTTTCCGTCGAAACTTCGCCATCGCCAAAATCCCACGAATAGACAATTGAATAATCTTGTCCCCAAAAGAATCCACTCATACTTACTTGACTCGTAAAAGCCATTAACCCATTTGACTGGGGATGTGATACAAACCATGAGTTGCAGCTCTGTGCCATGCTCTGAGAATACATAACAAGAATAGAAATAAGGGCAATTAGTGTTTTCATAGGTAATCGTTTAGTTAAGGTGATTCTTAACTCAAAGACCAAGAGTCCCTTAAGTTGGTTGCTCGAATCCCTGGTTCCTGATCCCGAATTTTCTTCGGGACGAAGGATGAATCCTTGTCATTTCACTTCGAATTTTTCGAAATAATTGCATAGTTTTTTCGTTTATCATTGCCTTGAAAAACCTTAATACCACAAATGATGAAAAAACTCTTTATTCTCTCCGCAACTGTAGTTTTGCTTTCCTCTTGCCTTAGAGATAAAATGCGCGGCAAATACGACATCCTCGTTGGAAATTATAGAGCGAATACCAAAAACTGGTGTCCTGAAGATTCTATCAATTCTCACGAATTAGAAATTGAATTTTTGAATAATGGAAAAGTTGTTTTCCGAACTCCCAGTGGTAGTCAAACTTATAGACTCAAAAAGAAAGACTATGAAACCGAATCAGATTATAAGATCTGGTACCATTTCACTTTAAATAATGGTGACAAATTAGAAGTAGAATCCTTTCCTGCAACAGGGTTCAACTTCAACGGCATCCTACTGACCACTCACGAAGATTTATTCAATTGTAATTCTGGAACTGCTCAAATAAGATCGTTCGGAAGGGTGGAATAATTTTAAATGATATTGTTTCTATATTTGAATTATTCCGTAATTCTGATTCAATGAAACTTAGCTTTTTTCTAATCGCTATTTGCATAAATGTGCTATCTGTTCAAATAAATGCCCAATCTTCGAAATCATGTAATTGTTTGGAATTGGGGCTCGATTCAAACTTTGTAGCATCCAATAATATTAGCTGTTACAAATTCGAAATCCCTTTAGTATATCAAAAAGCTGAAAGTGGCACAAAAGAAGTGGCAGTTATAAGAGCGCCAAGAACAGGGAACATTGACCACCAGCCTTTGCTATATCTTCACGGTGGACCTGGAGTGGCAACCATCGAGAATGCACAAAAATATTTAAGTGCAAGGGACTTCAAAAGGCTTCGTGAGCATCACGATATTATTATGATGGACTATAGTGGCACTGGATATTCTGGACCATATTTATGTGAAGACATTTGGGAATCAATAGCAGCATTAGACTTGACAAATTCAGATGAATCAACAAGGCTAAGTCAGACTATTAAATATTATCAAGACTGTAGAGACTCTCTTTCGGTAAAGGGCATTGATGCCGAAGCCTTTAGTTCATTTCAAATTGCTGCGGATGCTGAATCCGTGCGAACTCAACTTGGCATATCCGACTGGAATATTTATAGTGTTTCTTATGGAACAATGGTCGCCTTGTTATATATGAGACATTTTCCTTCAAGTTTAAAAAGTGTGGTTCTAGATTCACCATTTCCTCCAAACGCAAAGAGTTTCAACTTCGTGAAAACACTTGATGAAACTATGAATCACTTGCAAGCTATTATTGATCAAAACCCAGTTACTGCTCGTCAATTTCCTTCAATAATTGATGACTTTGCTTCTATTGCTGCCCGATTAAATGTTCACCCTCTAAATATTGATGGTACACCTTTCACGGGAAATGATTTTGCAGAGACGATGCTCTATACTTTTTACAAATCAAAGGTAGTACCTTTAATACCACTTGCTCTGCATGAATTTGCGAAAGGCAATGATGATCTACTTGTTGAATGGGTTAATTCGCTTCATTCAGATGACGAATATGGCACCCTAAATGAATTTCATACCCAAATGATCTATTGCTACGAGTGTAAGCCGAGAAGATACGAGGACACGCCAGCTGCACTTTCCAATGCCTATCCTCATTTATCTTCAATTTCTGGAATTGACTACATACAAATTTGTAACGCTTTTAGACCAGAGTCACCCGATTCGGATCATTATAACCCTATTAAAACCGATATTCCAGTTCTTGTTCTAGTAGGAGAATTTGATCCGGGCACACCAAAATCTTACGGTGAAGCTACCATAAAAGAAATGAGCAATGCCACGCTAATAGTTGTCCCCAACGCATCACACGCTGCCATGCACTTCAATGAATGTACATCAAACATTGTCTATACCTTTCTAGAGGGTCCCAACACTCCAACAAATCTGAATTGTATTGAAGAGATACAACATATCATTTTTCCAACAAAGAATCTAGCAGATGAAATGTCAAAACTGAAAAAATAATTTAAGTCATTATTGATTTTCCCTACCTTTCATTTCAAATTCACTGAAATGAAAACGATAACACTAACTATTCTAGCCGCTATTATGGCTGGATTTGCGCATGGTCAATCTGTTGAATGGGTACGCTGCACCGGAAGCTCAGCTTCAGATTCTGGGACTTCAATAGCTCTAGATTCAGACGGAAATGTCTACTCCACTGGCTACTTTTCTGGAGAAGTTACTTTTGACGACTCCAACCCTGAAGGGACCTTATTTTCTACTAGTACAAATGCGGTATTCATTCAAAAAATAGATCCTTCTGGAAATTTAATTTGGGTAAAGCAAATATTAGCAGGATTGAGCTATGCAGATAATGGTCAATCTATAGCCATTGATTCCGACAACAACGTATATGTAACCGGGTACTTTCTGGAAACAGTAGATTTTAATCCCGGCTCCGAAGAATTTAATCTCACCTCAGCAGGAGACGAAGATGTATATGTTTTAAAATTGAATGAAAACGGAGATTTTATATGGGCCATTTCTCTAGGAGGAATTGGCACCGACTTACCGGCTTCATTGATTTGTGATGGTAATGAATACGTCTACGTAACCGGCTACTTTACGGACGCTATAGATTTAAATCCTGGTCAGGAAGTTATGGAATTTACCTCGAGCGGATATGAAGACGTCTTTATAGCCAAGCTAGATAATTCTGGAAGTATTTCTTGGGCAAACTCCTACGGGGGAGTCAATTCAGATTATAGCGGCGATATATCCATAGATGATTCTGGGAACATTTATACCATTGGATACTTCTCTGATGATGTTGATTTTGATTCTAGCCTAGAAGTATTTGAACTCAATGCACAAAATGGTTTTGACATATTCATTCAAAAACTGGATGCTCAAGGGACTTTTATTTGGGCGAAATCATTCTCAGGTATAAATCATGATTATGCTTACTCGATAGCGATAGATAGCGAAAATAATATTTATACAACAGGGTACTTTGCGAACACGGTTGATTTTGACCCAAATGAAGGCACCGCTTTCCTTACGGCTACAGGTGATAACGATCTCTTCATTCACAAAATGGATGAAAATGGAAATATGATTTGGGTTAAATCAATCATTGGATCAAATTGGGATCAAAGTCAAGGTATTGCAACCGATGCCAGTGGGAATATTTACATCACTGGGCTCTTTTACGGGCTAGTTGACTTCGATCCAAATGATGACGTGTCTAACATGCAATCAAGTGGCAATTATGATGTATTTATTTTGAAACTTGATCCCCAAGGTAACTTTGTTTGGAACTCAAGAATAGGTGGACCAGGTTATGATCAGAGCATGAGAATTCGAGTGGATGCACTCAACAATATTTACTCTACAGGCTTCTTCAATGATGTGGCCGACTTCTCTGCAACAGAATCGATTTCATCAAATGGAATGAATGACATTTACGTACACAAAATAAGTCAAGAAACTATTTCCAATCAAAATGAATTGGAATTGGACCATCTCAGTTTAAGTCTGTTTCCCAATCCAAGCGCCGATCTCATTCAATTGAACTTGGATAAATCACTAAACGATATTTCAATCGAAATTCAAGACTCTAATGGAAAAGTGCTCAAAAATCAATATTTCAACACGCTTCATCAATTGACACTTGAACTCCCCTACCCATCTGGGATTTACTTCATAATAGTTCAATCGAAAAATGAGAAAGGTGTTTATCGAATTGTGAAGGAATAGGTTGTTTAAGTATCAATGAATCAAGAATTCTCGCATATTTTTGCAGCGTGAATTCAGCGTCGGCAAAGTCTTCTTCTTATTTCAACCGTTTCCGCACACCGGTCGATGAAATTGAACTGCCTGAGCTTTTCAATTACCCAATGTGCTACGATCCGCATCCCATTGCTGAATTAGCGGCAATTGAACTTCAAGATTATTTAAAAACACAATCTGATTGGGATCATAATTTCGGTTTAGAGGAAGGAAAGGATGGATTGGTTATCGGAAAAATGTTTGGTGTTTTAGTAGTCAAAAACGCTCAAAACGAACTGGGATATATCTGTGCCTTTTCTGGTAAACTAGCCGGTCACAAACCAACATGAAAAATTTGTCCCTCCTGTATTTGACATCTTACTCGAAGATGGTTTTTTTAAAAAAGGAGAAGCGATTGTCAGTGAAATTAATCACCGACTAGAACGTCTTGAAAATGCATCGGAGTATTTACAAGCGAAGAAAGACTTCGAAGATGGAAAGCAAAATTCAATCGTAGAAATAAATACTCAAAAGCTTTTTAATAAAGCTCAAAAAAAATCACGTGACGAAAAACGTGAGCAATTACTCCGAGAGTTTGCAGGTGAAGAGTTATCCCAGCAACTGGCCGAACTGGACAAGCAAAGCATTTTCGAGAGTTACCGTCTCAAAGATTTGACACGTGAATGGAAATTGAAAATAGAACAATTGGAGAGTGTGGTATCACATTTTCAAAATGAAATAGAAATTTTAAAAGAAGAAAGAAAAACACGATCGGCTAATCTTCAAAATGAAATATTCGATCAGTATTTTTTTTATAATAAAGCTTTAGAAAAAAAAAGTTTGGGAGACATCTTCAAATTCACACCAGAAGGTCGCCCTACTGCGGGTGCTGGTGAATGCGCCGCTCCTAAATTGTTGCAACACGCTTTCATTCATGGTTTAGAACCTATAGCTATGGCCGAGTTTTGGTGGGGACAGTCGCCAAAATCGGAGATTCGAATTCACGGGCACTACTACCCTGCTTGCAAAGGCAAATGCGAACCTATTCTTGGTCATATGCTCGTGGGAATGAACGTGGAGCCTAACCCCATGCTGAATAATCCAGCAGAAGGCAAAGAACTTGAAATAGTTTGGGAGGATGATGTGATGGTGGTAGTAAACAAACCGGCTGAATTCCTATCCGTGCCTGGAAAGAATATTAACGATTCTGTTTTAGAAAGGCTTAAAACACTTTATCCAAACGCCACTGGACCGTTGCTTGTACATCGATTAGATATGTCTACTTCAGGAATTTTAATTGCGGGCAAAACCGAAGCGGTATACAAACATCTACAACGTCAATTTATCAAGCGATCGGTGAAGAAACGCTATGTGGCATTGCTAGAAGGAATTGTGGAGGGTGAAGAAGGAATGATCGACCTTCCAATGCGCGTTGATTTGGGTGACCGCCCAAGACAAATGGTTTGCTATGAGTATGGAAAACCAGCACGCACCAAGTGGAAAGTCATTGAAAGAAAAGAAGGGAAAACAAAAGTTCAGTTCTACCCTATCACTGGAAGAACACATCAATTGCGAGTTCACGCAGCGCACCCACTTGGATTGAATACGCCAATTGTTGGAGATGATTTATATGGCAAGCGATCAAATAGATTGCATCTGCATGCGGAATGGATTGAGTTTTATCATCCCATTTCCAATAAAATCATGAGTATTCGCGTACCTTCCGATTTCTAATTTTAGTATGAAAAAGCACCTTCTCATTTTCACAGCCATAGCTGCGCTTTTTGCTTGCTGTAAGACAAAAGATCTTGCCATGACTTTCGATATCCCTGAAAAAGGATTCGAAGTAGTACAGCATCTACCAAAAGAAAGTCCTGACCGCAAGAACAACACGTTGTATCAGGCTCCACGCGAAATCACAAAAAAAGAAATGACTAGTCCTGCTATGCAGCTCTTCATTGATAGCTTGTATGCCGTGATGGTGCGCACCGACGGTGTGGGAATAGCGTCTAATCAAATTGGAAAAAGGCTACAAATTTTCATCATCGAAGCACTCAATGATAATCCTCGCTACAACGTATTAGGCAATGTTACTAAACAAATATTTATTAATCCGCGCATTACTGCAGTTTCAGAAGAAAGAATGAACTTTTGGCACGGATGTCTTAGCGCAGTGGGTGAAGATCGAGGAAATGTAGCCACATATAAGTGGATAGACTATGAGTGTTACAATGAAAAAGGTGAATTCGTAAAAGGCCGACTAGACGGTTTTGCTGCCGTAATTTTTCAACATGAATTTCGCCATATGCTCAATGGAACTTATCTCGACCATGCACATCACTTTTTGAATCGAATGGAACTCGAGTTTAAAATACTTTCTGGTGAAGTGCCTTTCTTTTCTGCGGCAAGTGATACCTTGCCATTATTAATTGAGGGGTATCAAGTTGGTGAAACGCTGGAGGAGTATCATAGAAGATTAGTTAGAGTTAAATAAGTTAGATTAGTTAGATTAGTTAGATTAGTTAAATTAGTTAGATTAGTTAGAATAGTTGGATTAGTTGGATTCAAGGATTCATCCTTCGACAAGCTCAGGAACCAAGGATTCGAGGAACAAGGATTCGAGGATTCGAGGATTGGGAATTGAGAATCGAGAATTTGGAACCATTCTTCGTCCCGAACTAAATACGTATCAGGAATAGATTTGAAAATTTGAGGAATTTAAAGTTTTATTATGATGAAGAATTCTAGAGTGACCATTCATATGGTGGCGAGTGTCGATGGGTATATCGCCAAAAAAGACAATAGTATCGAGTGGTTTGAAACTGCTCATGATTTTGAAGGAGGGCAAGACTTTGCTAGTCCTGAAGAATTTTTCAAAACAGTAGATTGTTTTGTGATGGGTGCAAACACCTATGAACTCGCCGAATCGCTTTCTGAAAAATACGGCTGGCCGTATGGCACTATTCCAACCGTTGTAGTTACTCATCGACAATTTGAAAACAAGCGAGAAAATGTTTCATTCTATAATGGTGATTTGGTAAAATTGTTTGAGGAACAACTTTATCCTAATTATAAGAACATTTGGCTTGCTGGTGGGTCAGTGCTCACTAAGGAATTGCTGAACTTGAATATCGCAGATGAAATAAAGCTCAATATTTTGCCCATTATTCTTGGTGATGGGCTACCATTTTTCGACCTTATTGGAAAGGAAATTAAGCTGCAATTGACCGAGAATAAAACATACAAAAATGGTATGGTGGAGCTTTGTTATCAACTGGATTAGCTGGATTGGTTGGAATAGTTGGAAAAAAATGTGATTTTTATATCATAAAAAACTAAGATTCTAGCTCAAATTTTAATCATCCTTTTCTGTGCGAGTACTTTTAGCGTCTATTTATGCTGTCATTAATCAGAAATAGTATTTGGACCAGACTTCTTTGGGGAGTTTTGGCTCTGCATTTTCTGAACATAAGTATTGACAATCCCGACCTAAAACCCAATCAAATTCCTGAGGATTTAAGTTTTAATGACCAGGAAAGTATCATTGAATTCATTCTTGAAAAAATATTGGGATGGGAGAATGCAATCGCAGAATATGACGATCCCGATGCAGATGAAGAGAACAAAGAGAAAAGGAGCAAAATAGAAATTGTTGCTATTCCAAGCATTCCTCGAAATACTGAAGACGACCACTTCGAAATAAGATGTACTGTCGCTTCTAGGCTTCAGTTCCATAACTCTGAGGAGTTCTCTAGTATTTTCAGTCCTCCACCCGAAGTGTAATTTGATTTTTCTCAATTACTGAAATTCCCGTTTATAAAAAGCGGAATTCACTTTCATTTTATCAAAATCAAATTCACTCATGAACTTAAAATATTTTATGATGCTCGTCCTTTTATGGGCTGTATCGAAACAACTCTATTCTCAATCAGAAAATGCAGTATTAGATAGTCTTTACATAGAAGAAATAGAATCTATAAAAGGCCCGGATAAAGTGCTGCATGCCGAACCGCTATATATCGATTTAATAAGAGATCTAGGAGCCCGAAAAGGAGAAAAAGAATGGAACCTTGGACTCGGCATGACCGATAGGTTAAAGTTTGATGAGCATGAAGCATTAATCGAATATGAATGGGCTCCCAAAGACCGACTTGGATTGGAAGTTGAGCTTCCCTTCACTTTTCATACAGGTGTAAATGGAACTCCTGAAGATTCCATTCCTTCTGATAGATTGAACAGCTTAAAAGTGGCCACGCAATGGTCATTTTATGTGAGTGAGAAAAGAGCCACATCCATGGCCATTGGATACATCAATGAATTCTCACTTTCTGATTATAGCAGCTTTGGGAAGCCCTTTATCAAGGGGAATGTTTACAATCCATTTTTTATCATAGCCAAGAGATGGGGTAATAATTTCCATACACTTCTATACACGGGTCCAAGCATCGAACATCATTACCAATCCAATCACTGGAATACCGCATATCATATCAATTCTAACTTCCATTATATGATTCCAGGTACAAGAAATTTTGTAGGGCTTGAATTTAATAAGAGCATTGAACAAGGAAATTTCGACATGACCATTCGACCACAAATGAGGTTAGGAATTACAGATAATACCATGATTGGGATCGTGACTGGTGTTCCGATTGCAAGGGAGCATCACCGCTTTAGTGCTTTCCTTCGACTTATTTGGGAACCTACACATAAAAAGCGATAGAACGATAGTAAACAATGTCCACAAGAATCGACTATATTCGTGAAACAGTCGATATCCTGTGGGCATTGTCTTATTCGAACTTTGAACTAAAAAGCAATGATCAACAAAATAAATCTATATCAGAGATTCGTAGCAGCATTGCAAAAACCCTTAGTACAACGTTTGACATATAGCGTTGTGTTAGTTTGTCTATTTTATATTTTAGCCTACCACATCAAAGACCCTCGCTTTTATCCGCTTACACCAAAAAATTCATATGATAATCTTTCCTCTCCACTTGACACTTTCATATTTGGATTGATTATTTGGTATGTTGTCCAATTTGTCCTGAATACTTATTTAATTAACCTTATATTAAAATTAATTTATTACCCATTGGTTATAATTTCATTCCAACAAGTGAAAGATGATCAAGGTAATTTAGTATTGTTTCAAATTTTAAAATTTATCATTTTCGCAGTTCTCCTATTCTTCCATTCTAAATTAAAGTTCAAAAACAAATTGTTCGATTACATCTAATTCAAATAATAAAACTTTTACGCCCATTCTTTAACTATAAAACATATCCACTCCTCTACTCAACTCCCAACCCCAATCCCCGCACATTATCTCATTTACTGATTCTTTCATTATTTCCAAAATAATTTTGCGCAACCAAATATTTGCATATATTTGCAACCATATAATTGCGCATTAATTATGGAAACACGAAGAGATGTATTTCAGGCCATAGCTGATCCCACTAGAAGAGCGATAATTACTCTTATTGCTGTTCAGGCTATGACACCAAACAATATAGCCGAACACTTTAATACTACACGCCAAGCAGTATCCAAGCATTTGCGCATATTGACAGAATGTGATTTGGTAACTCAAGAGCAGCATGGCCGCGAAATCTATTATCAACTAGAGCTCAATAAAATGAAAGAAATAGACAAATGGCTGAGTCAATTCCGCAAAATTTGGGAAACTCGCTTTAACCAATTAGATGAAGTATTAGCAAAAATTAAAAAGAATAAAAAATGAAAACAGTACTCCAATTCGACTTTATTGTAAACAAGGAAAACAATACAGTAAACGTAAAACGTGAATTCAACGGCAACCTTGAGCTCGTGTGGGAAGCATGGACCAACCCTGAAATCTTGGACCAATGGTGGGCACCAAAACCTTTTCGAACAGAGACCAAATCAATGGATTTTAGAGAAGGCGGCACTTGGCTTTATGCTATGCGCGGTCCTGAAAATTTCGTTCACTGGTGCAAAAATGATTACTTGAAAATAGATACACTCAAGAGCTATCAAGGATTGGATGCATTTTGTGATGAAAATGGCGTTACTAACCCAGAAATGCCACGCACACAATGGACTAATAATTTCACTGCGGATGGCGATATTACAACAGTAGACATCGTGGCACAGTACGAAAACTTAGAGGCACTTGAAAAAATCATTTCAATGGGCTTCAAAGAAGGATTTACAATGGCGCTGGGTAATTTGGATGAGTACCTTCAGGGTAAGTAGACAAGGGGACAAGGGGACAAGAATTCAAGGATTCAAGAATTCGAGGATTCAAGGATTCAAGGATACGAAGATTCAAGGATTCGAAGATTCAAGGAAACAAGGATTCAAGGATTCAAAGATTCAAAGATTCAAGGATTCGAGGGGTGAAAAGGCCACTCATTTTCATTGAATACTAGAATGATCGTTTCTTGAATACTTGTTCCTAGAATCCTTGTTCCTTGTCCTCTCGCTTCCTTGCCCCTCAATATTTTCACTTTATTTGATACCTTTACCTGAAAAGCAAGTCCAATGAATTCCGAATATCTTGAAAGTGTTAAAAAGCAATTTGAATATTATAAGTTGCTAGGAGAAAAAACCATGGCGCAGTTGGAAGATGACCAACTTTTCTATCAATACAATGAGGACAGTAATAGTATTGCTACGATTGTAAAACATCTCAGTGGAAACATGCTTTCGCGTTGGACAGATTTTCTCAATTCGGATGGTGAAAAAGAATGGCGAAATAGAGATGGTGAATTTGAAAATGATATTCCATCTCGTGATCAATTGATGGAAGTATGGAACAAAGGTTGGGCATGTCTGTACAGCGCTATTGATCCACTTACAGACGATGATTTGCAGACAATAGTATACATCCGAAATCAAGGTCATACCGTAATGGAAGCCATCAACAGACAACTGGCGCACTATCCTTATCACATTGGACAAATAGTATTTGTAGGAAAGATGTTGGCAAAGAATGGCTGGCAGTCATTATCCATTCCTAAGGGTGCCTCTACGAGCTTCAATACCGCGAAGTTTTCTGAACCAAAGCATCGCGCGCATTTCACGGATGATGAACTGAAAGGCAATGCATCAAAATAAAAAAACAAAACTCTATCTAATTCTCGGATCTCTCGGGATACTAGCCGTAATTTTAGGCTTTTCGAAGACCTACACTATTCCGATTATTCAAGGTGAAAAAGAATTCCCTTTTGTACTTCACATCCATGGCTTACTATGCTTGAGTTGGGTCGTTCTGTTTTTCACACAAACATTCCTTATCCATACACATAAAGTAAAGACTCACCAAAGGCTAGGGATTCTGTCATACGTGTTAGTTCCACTTATAAGTTTTAGTATCATTCCAGCGAGTTTATTTGCTGTAAAAAAGGAATTGGCACTAGGATTTGGTGATACTGCCTATTCTGGATTGATAGGTAGCTTATCTTCTAGTTTGATGTTTCTAGTGTTAATAGTTATTGGTCTATTTTACAGAAAGAAAATCCAAATTCACAAAAGACTAATGCTTCTTGGAACCTTAGTTTTACTCTGGCCAGCATGGTTTCGATTCAGACACTTCTTCCCTGAAGTTCCGCGACCTGAATTTTGGTTTGCGATTGTATTAGCCGACATCTGGATAATAATAGCATGGATATATGAATGGAAAAGATACCGAACCATTCACCCTACACTGCTCTATATTGGTATATTCATCATACTAGAGCACATCTTCGAATTGGTCACCTTTGACAGTCCAATTTGGAGAGAATTAGCGATATTTATTCACAGTTCTATTTCCTAAATACCCACACCGAAACCTTATGGAAATTATCACACACCATGTCAACAATCAAAAACTTGCCGAAATAAAATCCAATAAAGTAATAGTCAAAAATCATGAAGATAGTCTACAAATTTTAGGAGATATGTACTATTCGGGGTATGATGGTATTATTTTATATTCAGAAAGTCTAACACCACAATTCTTTGATTTGAAGACAGGCTTTGCTGGAGAAATGTTACAAAAATTTTCAACCTACAGACTTAAATTATTCATCATAGGACAATTCGATCTGACCAGCAGTGAAAGCCTCAAGGCTTTTATAATAGAATCAAATAATGGGAATCTGATAAATTTTAATCCTACATTGGAAGACCTAATAAATTCAACAAACTTGAATTAATTTTGATCCAAAAACACACGTATATACTACTAGCAATCTTGTTCGCTTTTTTTTGGACAGATCAAAATTCAATTCATTTGAACTCTCAAATCGCTCAAAAGATTCGTTCAAAACAAAATTATTCTCATGAGAACAAGGAAATTCTTTGGTCAGTGGATTGGCAGTCTAATAATGGAAATATTGCAGTTGGAGGAAATATAGATTCTCTGCTCATTTATGATAGTAAAACGTTTAAAAAAATCAAGAGTTTTCAATCGTCAAATACAATAACAAATCTAGCTTGGCACCCCTCAGAGAACAAGCTAGCCGTGAACAATCAACTTTCTGAATACCCGTCATACCTATTCCTATTTGAAGAGGATAAGAAGATTTACTTGGAAGGTATTTGTGCTGACGGAGCCCGAGGTCTCGATTGGAATTACAATGGTGAATTTTTAATTATAGGTGATAATGACGGACAGATTTTGATTTACAATCGATCAGGAGAGTTGATACGCAAATTCACCAATCAATCTACCTCAAGCATCACTAGCATTGCCTGTCATCCTCGCAAGAATATATTCTTAGTTCTATCTGACAAAATCAGAATATTTGATATTAACGGAAAATTACTATTGGAAATTAAGCATCGACCAGAAAAAGTTATACTCCTTACCGCTGACTGGCACCCTTCAGGATCAATGTTCGCAACGGGAGACTATGGAAATATTAATGATCCCTCATTGCTTCAATTTTGGAGTGAATCAGGAGAACAAATCCTAACAGTCAAACGAAGTCTGGGTGAATACCGTTGTGTAAAGTGGAATAAAAAAGGAGATCAACTAGCCACTGCAAGCGATAAATTGAGAATATGGAATAAAAATGGCACCTTAAAATATGAAGGTAATTCTCAGAGCTACTTATGGGGATTGAGTTGGAACGATAAAGGTAGCAGGATAATTACAACAAGTTTACTTGAGAACATTGAGTTATGGAAGTCAAATGGAAAGCAAATTAAATCGCTCAATCATGAGGCACTAAACAAAAATGACTAGCTTCGATAACTAACAAAGACAATAAAAATTAATGACAAAAGCTACACTTCGAACTTGTGAGCACGGACATGAATATTTCAAATCGAGTGACTGTCCTGTTTGTCCCATTTGTGAATCGGCAAAAAATAATGCAGATCACTTCCTTTCTGGACTTTCCGCTCCAGCTCGAAGAGCTTTGGAACGAGAAGGCATTACGACCGCACAACAACTCTCCAGATTCTCTGAAAAGGAACTTTTAAAACTGCATGGTCTTGGTCCATCGTCCATCCCAAAAATAAATGCTAAACTTGCAGAAGAAGGACTGCAACTCCAAAGGAGATAGTAGAATGGCTCGTGGTTCGTGGCTTGTCCTTCGACAAGGGGACGAAGATTCGAGGAACAAGGAACAAGAAACAAGGAACAAAGATTCAAGGATTCAAGAATTCAAGGATTCAAGGACCGAGTATTGAGAATTGTGAATCGAGAATTGTCAATAGTCTCCCACGGGGGCGCTTCTTGTCCCGAACTAGACTCGGGATCGAAAGAAGCACACTGCGGGGGCGCTTCTTGTCCCGAACTGGATTCGAGGAACAAGGAACAAGAAACAAAGGATCAAGGATTCAAGGATTCGAGAATTGAGAATCGTAAATTGTCTCCTTCGGGGGCGCTTCTTGAGTTCGAGCGTCAGCTCGAGTATCGAAAGAAGCAGAACACAAACCAAGAACGACAAACCATGATCCATAAACCATGATCCATGAACCAAATGATGAAATATACATTATACACCTGCGCGATCGCCATTGCGATAATTTCTTGTAGTAAAGATTCGGGGACCGCAACCGTTTCTTCTGATAAGAAGGATTACACTCAATTTGTTAACCCTCTAATTGGGACAAGCAAAATGGGACACGTATTTCCTGGAGCCACCGTTCCTTTTGGTATGGTGCAATTGAGTCCGCAGACGAATATGGAAGTCATGTTTAATGAGGATGGTTCATACAACAAAGAAACCTACGAGTACTGTGCCGGCTATCAATACAGGGATACAACAATCATTGGATTTGCTCATACCAATTTTAGCGGAACAGGTCACTCAGACCTTGGGGATGTTTTGATAATGCCAACAACCGGAAAGTTGATACTGGAGCCTCTCCCAAATGAAAAGTACAATGGCTTCTACTCCACTTTCTCTCACGAACATGAAGTAGCACATCCTGGTTATTATGCTGTAGATCTCGAAACATACAATGTCAAAGCAGAAATGACCACAAGCGAACGTGTTGGATTTCACAAATACACTTTTCCTCAGTCCGAATCATCGCATATCATCCTCGACATGGTATATAATGTGTACCAGCACAACGATAAAAACGTTTGGACTTCTATTCGAGTTGAAAACGACACTTTGATTACGGGGTATCGCCAAACACGAGGTTGGGCGCGAGATAGAAAAGTGTTTTTTGCTATTTCTTTCTCCAAACCATTTACAACTTATGGTCATGAGAAATATGACAACGCTCGCTACAACGGGTTTTACGGCAGGTTTAATGAAAAGGAGAATTTTCCTGAGATGGCCGGCAAAAACATACGGGCTTATTTCAATTTTGCAACAAACGAAAACGAAGAAGTTAAATTGAAAGTTGCGCTTTCATCGGTGAGTACAGCTGGCGCTTTGAAGAATTTAAATGCTGAAATTCCTCATTGGGATTTTGAAAAGACGCGATTAGAAGCACAAGAAAAGTGGAATACTGAATTATCTAAAATCGAAGTGGAGACTTTGACTCCTGAGCAAAAAACAACCTTCTACACCGCTTTATATCACACCAATCTTTCACCTATCCTATATGAAGATGTGGATGGTCAATATCGCGGTTTGGATCAGAACATTCACACTTCAGAAGGATTTACAAACTACACAATATTTTCACTTTGGGACACTTACAGAGCTCTGCATCCACTGTTCAACATAACGCAGCCCAAGAGAAACAATGATATGATTCATTCCATGCTTGCTCATCAATCTCAAAGTGTTCATCACATGCTTCCAGTATGGAGTCATTATGCGAATGAGAATTGGTGCATGATTGGTTATCACGCCACTTCAGTTATTGCAGATGCTATGGCAAAAAATGTGGGCGACTTTGACAAAAAAATTGCTTTGCAAGCATCCATCAGTACTTCAAGAGTGCCCTATTTCGATGGATTGGGCGAGTATATGCAATATCATTATGTGCCTGATGACTTGAGCCATTCTTCTGTTTCTAAAACGCTCGAATATGCTTATAACGATTGGTGTATCGCACAAATGGCCCATCAACTTAATGACAAAGAAATCGAATCTGAATACCTCAGTCGATCTGCTTATTACAAGAACGTTTATGATCCAACGATTGGGTTTATGCGACCTAAATTGAGCGATGGAAACTTTAGGCCCGACTTCGATCCGATGGATACACATGGCCAAGGATTCATTGAAGGGAATGCTTGGAACTATGGACTGTATGTTCCACAAGACATTGATCAAATGGTTGAAATGATGGGAGGAAAAGAAAAGCTCACTGTTCAACTTGATTCCCTTTTCACGATGCAAATTGCAGACAAGTACATTGAAAAACACGAAGACATCACACGCGATGGAATTATAGGAAATTATGTTCAAGGAAATGAACCAGGTCATCACATTCCCTACTTGTACAATTGGACAGGACATCCTGAAAAAACTCAATCGCGCGTGCGCATGATTATGGATAACATGTATGGCTCAAACGTGGACGGACTTTGCGGTAATGATGACGCTGGGCAAATGAGTGCTTGGTATATTTTCAGTGCACTAGGTTTCTACCCCGTAACACCAGGTTCTCCATACTATGCTCTCGGTAGTCCAAATATTGTAGAAGCTACCATTCACCTAGAGAATGGCAAAACACTTTTAATAAAAGCGAACAATCAATCCAAGGAAAATGTATATGTGAAAAGCATATCCTTTAATGGAAAAAAAATCGATGGATTCCTAATCAACCACAATGATTTAATGAACGGTGGAGAATTGGTTTTTGAGATGGAAGGGAAATAATGGTTCGTGGTTCTTGGTTCGTCCTTCGTCCCGAACTAGATTCATAATTCATAGATTCATAATTTATGATTCATAGATTCGGGATCAGGAACGGGGATTCAAGGATTCGAGGATTCGAGGATTCAAGGATTCGAGGATTCAAGGATTCATCCTTCGACGAGCTCAGGAACCGTCCTTCGTCCCGAGTAAATTCGGGATCAGGAACCGTCCTTCGACAAGGGGACGAGGATTCAAGGAACAAGGATTCGAGAATTGAGAATCGAGAATTGTAAATAGTCTCCTTCGGGGGCGCTTCTTGTCCCGAACTGGATTCGGGATCGAAAGAAGCAGAACACAGATCAGGAACAACCCAACCAAACTATGGAAAAGTACGATTATATAGGTGAACGATACAACCAGACGAGAAAAGCTGATCCTTTTTTGCTAAGTCGGCTGATACATCATCTTCAACCAAAGCAAGATGGCAACTATCTGGACATTGGTTGCGGCACTGGTAACTACACAATCGCGCTGCATCAAAATGGATTAAATATAGATGGTATCGAGCCTTCCGACTTGATGCGTCAAGAAGCACAAAGTCGATCAAATAAAATCAAATGGACCAAGGGAATAGCTGAACTTTTACCGTTTGACAATAACTCTTATGATGGCGTTTTAGCAACTCTTACTATCCACCATTGGGAAAACTTGAATATGGCTTTTGCGGAAATTGTAAGAGTACTCAAGCCTGGATCACGAGTTGTAATATTTACGTCTACCTCAGAACAAATGCAAGGATATTGGCTCAATCATTTTTTCCCTAAAATGATTGAAAAATCAATGCTGCAAATGCCTTCTTTAACGACCATTGAAAGCGCTTTAAACGCTGCCGGTCTCACCATACAAACAAAAGAGCTCTACCATGTGAAAGACGATTTACAAGATTGCTTTTTATACGTAGGAAAAAATAAACCCGCTCTTTATTTTAATGCTTCCATTCGAAACGGCATTTCGTCCTTCTCTGCTTTAGCCAACCAAGATGAAGTTGCGAAAGGACTAATAAAACTTCAACAAGCAATCGATGACAATACGATACAACACATCCAAGAATATTACAAGAACGATCTTGGAGATTACATGTTTATAGTGGCGGGATAGTTTGTGGTTCGTGGATCGTGGTTCTTAGAATGAATTCATTATTCAAAAATTCAAGGATTCAAGAAACAAGGATTCAAGAAACAAGGATTCAAGAAACAAGGATTCAAGAAACAAGGATTCAAGAAACAAGGATTCAAGGATTCAAGGATTCATCCTTCGACAAGGGGACGAGGATACAAGGAACAAGAATTCGAGGATTCGAGGATTCGAGGATTGAGAATCGAGAATTGTGAATAGTCTCCTTCGGGGGCGCTTCTCGTCCCGAACTAGACTCGGGATCGAAAGAAGCACACGGCCGAGGACGCTTCTTGTCCCGAACTAGATTCATGATTCATAATTCATAGATTTATAATTCATAATCAGGAACCTTAGACCATGATCCATGAACTACAATCCATAAACCATGTTGTTTTGCTTGATACAACCATTTCATTCGAATTGGTGTCAAGGTATCATAACTCAATACCATGAAACATCTTTTCTCCACTCTTTTCATAGTTGCGTTGGCTATGGGAGCATCAGCTCAATGCAATACTGTTAGTATTCAAGTTTCATCTTCCGGAATGAATTATGTCCAACTCTATCATGCTGGATTATTTAACATTCCGAACGGAACCGAAAATCAGTGTCACTGGATGATTACTGAATTAGATGGCACATTTGTACATGAAGCCAATACTTCAGGCGATTTTGCCGATCAATCCTTTCTTTATTTTGAACACAATGTGTCCACCGAAGATTCAATGGAGGTGGTATTGACCATTACCAATGAAATCAATGGCACCGTTTGTAATATCATGGACACTTTGTACTGGCAGGAGACTGAAGTACTACCTGGGTCTTTCATTTACAGCTGGGCTGTACTCAACCAAAGTGGTGGCGTAGAAGAGAGCATTCAAAGCACTAATGAAACGGATTCCACTCAACCTTTTGTAAGTCTTTTTCCAAACCCTGCTTCTACTGAAGTTCGCATTGTATCTGAAAAAGCCATTCTCAATTGCTACTTCTATTCCATTGACGGTAAAAAAATCACTATCGCTCAAAATGAAGCTCAGCACTCCACCATTGATGTCTCTTCATTACCCAGTGGTATTTATTTCTGTGAAATCAATTATGTAAGTAGTAAAGTTCCCGAAACGATTAAGTTCATTAAAGAATAGGGATCTTGGAGCTTGGATCGTAGTTCGTAGTTCATGGTTCGTCAATTCATGATTCATGATTCATAGATTAATAATTCATAAATTTGTCCTTCGTCCCGAAGTAAATTCGGGATCAGGAACCGTCCTTCGTCCCGAACTAGATTCATAATCAGGAACCATAATCCATGAACCATAATCCATAATCCAAGAACTATGAATATTCTTGCACTTATACTCACCGGACTTGTTATCGTAGAACACATCTATTTTTTATACATTGAAATGTTTGCGTGGGAGACTATTGGAAAGAAAACTTTTAAAAACTTTCCTCCGCATCTTTTCGAACCCACCAAAGCACTCGCTGCCAATCAAGGACTCTACAATGGCTTTTTAGCAGCCGGACTCATTTGGACTTTCCTGATCGATGATGCGGCATGGTCAACAAACATTCGTTTCTTCTTTCTCGGATGTGTCGTTGTTGCAGGTGTTTACGGTGCAATCACTGCAAGTAAGAAAATACTCACGGTTCAAGCTGTGCCCGCAATTCTAGCCACAATCGCTACATATCTCGCACAATAAAATTGCGCATGGAAATAGTAAAAACCATGCAGCTCTCCCCTGCTCAATTTTCACAATTGAGTGAAATGTGGAACGAGGAATATCCTTTAAACCTAAAGGACAGATTTGCTCTGCTTATAGATGAAGGTTCGAATATTCGTCATTACATCATCAATGATGAGTATGAAAATATTCGAGCCTGGGCAATGCTTTTTGATAAAGATGACGAAACCCGATTTTCTATTATAGTAAAAAAAGAAAATCAAGGAGAAGGTCTCGGAAAGTCGCTTATTCGCGCACTTCAAAACGATTGCAATTCATTTAATGGTTGGGTTATTGACCATAACAACGACCTGAAATCAGATGGAACACACTATTTGACTCCACTCGATTTTTATAGAAAAATTGGATTCAAAGTTTCACACGATGTACGTATTGATACGGATATAATTCAATGTGTAAAAGTACACTGGTCATCCCATCAAGAAACTTTTACAACTTGGAACAATATTGCTCAATTGTATGAAGAGAAATTCATGCCGATGCAATACTATAACCAGTCGTATGATTTGTTTTGTAATTTACTTCCAAAGTCGACGTGCAGTCTACTAGAATTAGGGTGCGGACCAGGCAATATTTCAAAGTACATTCTCGACCGACACTCAAATATTCAATTGCACGGAATAGATATCGCTCCCAATATGATTGACCTTGCGATCAAGAACAATCCTGCGGCGACTTTTCAGGTAATGGACATTCGAAATATCCATTCTATTCCCAAAAAATTTAATGGTATTATCGGAGGCTTTTGTCTGCCCTATTTAAATCAAAAGGAAGCCGATCAATTATTTGCAGACTGTCGCGCCTTGCTTCACGATTATGGGATAATTTACATGAGTTTTGTGGAGGGAGAATACCATCAATCAGAATACAAAACAGGCAGCGGCGGTCGTGTATTTTTCAACTACCACCCCTTGGAAGGATTGATTGGCCAAATGCAATCAAACGGATTTTACAATTTCGAAACATTGAAAGTAGAATATCCACTGAAAGACAATGCTACGGAAATCCACACCATCATTATTGCCGAAAAATCTGGTCAATAAGCTTTAGCGATTTCTTCTATTTTTGTGCAATCTATTCCTTGATTGCATATCCTACATGTCGAAATACCGGAAACAAAATTATAATGACCTTGGTCTCGGAAGTAAAGCCACAGAAGGGAACTTCAGATCACTCAATAAAGATGGATCCTTCAACGTTCGAAAAATAAACATCCCATTTTTTGAGCGCATCAATTTCTTTCACCTTTTGGTCTCCATGTCGTGGAAGCGCTTCTTTGGTGTCATCTTCTTGAGCTATTTGTGTATCAATATGATATTTGCTACGATCTATTATAGCATTGGCATGGATCAGATCACAGGAATCGAAGGCGACACAGAAGCCCACAAATTCATGGAGGCGTTTTTCTTCAGTTCACAAACCATCACCACGCTAGGATATGGTAGAGTTGCTCCTGTAGGATTCATTGCCAATCTTGCTGCATCGTTTGAGTCGTTACTCGGTTTACTCTCATTTGCTTTGGCTACAGGACTTCTATACGGAAGATTTTCAAACCCTTCCGCAAAATTGAAATACAGCTATCACGCTTTGATTTCCCCATATCAAGACATCACTGCGTATATGTTTCGTGTCATCAATGTTCAAAGCAATCAGTTGATGGAGGTGGAAGTTACTCTTACACTTTCCATTAAAAGGAGAAATTCTGAATCTAGAGAATTTCATCAATTGGAGCTCGAACGATCGAAGGTCATTTTCATGCCTTCAACATGGACGATAGTACACCCGATCACAGAATCGAGTCCACTGTTTGATATTGATGAAAAAGAGATGCTCGAGCGGGATGCTGAATTCATCAGCATTTTCAGAGCATTTGATGAGGCCTCCTCGCAAATAGTTTACTCTAGAACATCATATAAAGCCGCAGAAATTAAATGGGGTAAAAAATTTGCGTACATTCTCCACCAAGAAAATGGCAAGCAAATTTTGGATGTAAGCCGAATAGACGAACTCGAACACACTAACACGTTACAAAATGAAATGGCAAGGTCGTAGACAAAGTTCTAATGTAGAAGACCGCAGAGCAATGGGCGGCGGCAAAGGCAAACTCGCTCTTGGCGGTGGATTAATCGGCATCGTAGCTCTGCTACTGGCAACTTTCGGTGGCGAACAAGGCGCACAAATTGGTCAAGTGCTTCAGCAATTTGACGGACAAAACGTTCAAGTCTCTGAAGAACAAGTACGCGAACTCACACCCGAGGAAATCGAAATGGGAGAATTTGCAGCGACCGTTTTTGCAGATTGTGAAGATGTATGGAATCAGTTATTTCGCGAAATGGGTAGAACCTACAAAGAGCCCAAAATGGTATTGTTCTCTTCAACAGTAAATACCGGTTGTGGCAGCGCTACTGCGGCTTCTGGACCGTTCTATTGTCCGGCAGACGAGAAGGTGTATATGGATCTTGAGTTTTTCAAAGAATTGAAGTCAAAGTTCGGAGCTAAAGGTGGTGACTTCGCCATTGCCTATGTCATTGCTCACGAAGTTGGTCACCACGTTCAAAATATCTTGGGCATTTCGGGTCGCATGCGCCAGCAGCAAGCTCGAGCTTCAGAAGTAGAGAAAAATAAATTGAGTGTAGAACTTGAATTGCAGGCAGATTTCTTTGCAGGAATCTTTGCGCATTACAACAAGCGTTATCTCGACGAAGGTGATATTGATGAAGCTTTGAGTGCCGCTCATGCCGTGGGCGACGACGCCATTCAAAAAAGAATGCGAGGTCATGTAGAACCCGATTCATTTACCCATGGCACGAGCGAGCAACGCAAATATTGGTTTATGCAAGGCTACAACACTGGTGATGTGAATGCATACGAGTAAGGCGAAAGCTTAATCCGCCAATACTCCGCACATGTAGAACAACATTCGAGCACCTACGTTGCCGTTCCAATCATCATCGCCTGGAGCAACTTCCACCAGGTCAAATCCGATGACTTCACGACCACTGGCTTTAATTCGAGAAAGCAAGTAGGTGGCTTCATCAAACCACAATCCACCCGGTACGGGAGTTCCCGTGTTTGGACAAAGTGTTGGATCCAACCCGTCGATATCGAAACTGATATGCACTTTGTTTGGCAATTGTTCTACGATTTCATCGCAGATATTTTTCCATGAATCACCGTTGAACTCACGGCGGCGCATAGATGCATTGGTATGTATAAATACGCGACCACTGTTTTCTGTAGCCACTTCATTTTCTTGTTCGCAAAAATCTCTGATCCCTACACTCACCAAGCTTTTCAATTGAGGAATATTCAGTGCATTGTACATCACTGATGCGTGACTATATGTAAATCCTTCGTAAGCGATGCGCAGATCCATGTGTGCATCGATGTGGAGCACACCAAATTCTTCATGACGCTTGCCTTGCGCTCTGAGGTAACCCAGCGGAGTGCTGTGGTCGCCGCCAACAAGTCCAACTTTCTTTCCCTTATCCAACCAATACGCACATTGCTCCTCTACCCATTTGTTCATGTTCTCACATGCCGCATTGATTTCAGCATGCATGGCTTTTGCTTTCTCGTCATTCGCCACATCAATACCATCTTCAAACATTTCGATGATTTGAGTTGCTTTTTCGCGAAGGTCAGCCGAACGAATTTCCATCTCTTCAGGAATATCAATCATAGCGATGCCCTTTTTCCAAAGCGTAGGAAAATCTTCGTGAAATAAATCCACTTGAAAACTCGCTTCCAAGATATGCTCTGGCCCTTTTGCAGCGCCGCTTCCATAACTCACTGTCACTTCCCAAGGCACAGGAATCAATACGATGTCTGACTCCTCTGGTGTAAATGGAAGTCCGTAGATATTGCTGTCTTTCAACCCCGCTCCATTGGGGTCGAAATTTTGGATTTTTTCCTCTTTTGTCATGCGGCAAATATAGGGCGCAGTTCTTGGATTGATTGGAGTTCTTGGATATTTGACCTTCGTCCCGAACTAGATTCGGGGATTCGAGGATTCAAGGATTCAAGGATTCAATGATACAAGAATTCAAGGATCTGAGGATTCAAGGATTCATGAAAGGGATTCAAGGATTCAAGGATACAAGGATTCGAGATCGAGGATTCGAGGATACAAGGATTCGAGGATTCAAGGGTTCGAGGATACAAGGATTCAAGGATTCAAGGATTCGAGGATTCAAGGATTCGAGGATACAAGGATAAAGAATTGAAAAATTCAACGGTTGAGAATTGTGAATCTAAAAGACGCTTCTCGAGTTCGAGCGTCAGCTCGAGTATCGAAAGAAGCCGTGCCGGGGTATGAGAACTATTTGATTAGGAACTTTCTCCCCGAGAAACTTGGGCCCGCTTTTTTAAAAAAGTAAATCTAGAAGTACTTTGACACGAGCGAATTTTTCGCGGAGGTTTGTCAAGAAGCCGCCATAAGTCTCCACATTCTTTGCATTATTCGATGTTCCAAGAAGCAAACCTACTTTGTTAATAGGCACCTCCTCTACACTTGCAAACACTTGCCCACTCATAGTATTATTTACCCGGTAATTGGCAAACAACATCATCAGTGTTGATAATACCAAACCAACGACGAAAGTGCGTTTGAGTATTTTCATTTACTTCTTTATAAAAACCTGCGAATATTTATCTTTTTCGTTTTGGATTACTATGGTGTAGGTGCCTATGGCAAGGTCTGAAATGTTAATGCGGTGGTGTGTGCCAGATACAGATAGCTTCTTAACCAATTTCCCGGTTTCATCAAAAATTTGAAGAGGTATGTTGTTTTGATAAATAGAAAAATTAATTTGTAAATCTTGTGTAGCAGGGTTGGGAGAAATGGAGAATTCTATGGCGCTTCTTTTCTTGCACGCTTATCACATCATTGTCTGTGATATTTACTGTTATTATTGTTCTATTAATCCATCAAAATCTGAATCGCTGCTGGTCACATTGAAAGTGATTACACCTGTGTGCAGATTTTCTACAGCCGTATCATCGAAAGCAGCAACGGATAGCAATTGTTGATGTACGGCAGTGCTGTTCGCTTCAAAATTAAATGTAACAGGAACTCCCTGCCCATTTCCTAAATCGAGTTGTGCATCTGGTGTTGCGGTAACTTGAACCGACGAAAAAGGTGCATGTGATAGTCGAATATAGATAGCATCCGTTGCTCCTCCTTCTGTCACCTCTGTAGTTTGCCAACCCTCTTCAATAAATACATCAGGAGTGGGATCTGAAATGGTGTATTTTGCGAGAAAGGGATCTTTATACGAAGCAATACCTAAATCATAATTTGTATCTTCCGAAAAATCAAAATCTGTGCTAAATGTCGTAAACCAACCTCCTATGTACATCTCATTTTGTGGTGTAATGCAGATATCTTTAATTTCATTCAAGCTTCTCCATCCACAATTGAATAAGCCCACACTATTTCACCTTCCGGAGTCCAGCGAGCGAGGTAGCCGCCGTTATCACCACCTGTATATGTAACTCCCAAGTCTGAAAATTCTATACTATTTTTGAAAGAACCACAGATGTGCGGAAAGCCGTTGTGATCAACAACTAAATTATTTACCGGTCGAGCATTTCCCATTGGCATTGATTTTACCCATTGAATACTTTTTTGTTGATCCAATTTCAGTAAAAAGATTTCGAATAAATCATCCACTATAAAATCCTGTTCATCTCCATTCAAAATCATGGTATAACTCCCTTCCTGCAGTGTATAAGAAACATAACAATTTCCATTTGAATCATATGCGATCTTGCTCCCATTTACCAAATTATTAGGTTCGCCATCATTATTCAAGACAATAAGCAATCCGTGCGAGCTCTTTCATCGAATTCATAGAATGCTACGAATGGAGCTTCTGAATCATTTTCAATGATTACATCCTGTTCGCCTTCCCATTTAAAAAGTTTAATGTACCACCAGTTTTTCCGCTGAGTGCGAATTCATTGAGCGCATTGAAAATTCAATATCATGTAATACGTCCAATCCACTGATGCTAAAAACAAACTGATCTGTGATTTGACCGCTTTCATCAAACTCTAGCATGAAGCAATTGTTTAATGCTTGATTTATTGGTATCTCTATAGTTGAAGAAAGAGACCTTACAAACAAAGTATCGCTTCCACTAACTCCAACTACATAATGAATGCCCTCAAAGATTTGACAGTCGGTGAATCCCCCATTAAAAGTGTTCAACCAATTTATTGAATTATCGCTAGAATATGATGCAATAAAAGCATCACTAGTTCCAACTTCTGGCTCAAATAAAATTGGAGGATCTAGAAATAAATTAAAATTAGATTCATTGTTATAAAGTCCTGCCAAAGTTAGAGAGTTATCATCTCCACGCTCAACATACTGAACCGACTGGGCGTATGCAAACGCGAAATTGAGCTCTAGCAATTGAGAGTAATTCAAGAACATACCTGAAAAGGAATTCCCGCTTAAATCATTGATAAAATAGTTGTCATTACTTAAACTAACTTCAATTGATTCATGAAAAGTTCCTCCAATCAATAACTCATCTAAACTCCCGCAGTAAATATCTAGAATTTCCTCAGTCAACTCTGAGGAATTCGTTGTTGTGTAACTATAAGCATTTATCAATACAGGCGTTTGAGCGCGCACTGCCGCAGATAAGACTACTGTAAGAATAAAAAAATAGTATTTCATATCAACTCGAAATCATGTTTTGTGAATGTACCCAAAACAAAACAGGCTTCTGACTTAAAATATAAGCCATATCGGCTGAACTGTTTCCCCAATTATTAAAATCCAATTCGTCAGTAAAATCTAGAGGAGTTTCCTCCCATACTTGATTAACTTTAATAATTGATGAGCTTTCAATGGTATTCCATGAAAGATCATCCCAGGTTATCATTTGAAGTGTTTCGGGGCCACTTTCATCCGCCCCAAACCTCAACTGCCCGGGTCTTTCTTGGAGGGCAAAATAGAATCCTGCATCGGAAGATGTATATTGATTTTGTTGAGTAAGTTTGATTCCAACTTGCTCCTTCGCCATAGTTCCGCAATGTTGAGGCAACTGGCGTATTTGATTCACTCTAGAATTTGGTAAAATTTCTTTTTTCAATGAATACATCGGTAGAAAGCGTTCAGAAATAGAATTATAGTTTAATTGTCTCAAATTTAATCATTCCGGCTATCCGAACAAGAAAAATTCTTCTTTTAAGCATCAAGCAAGTAACCAACCCCAAAACGATAGTTTTACTTTCATTAACAATAGTTAATGAACTTTTTGAGAAAGTTGGTGTTTCTTTGTGATATGCAGAAATTGTTACAGAACTATACGGTTCAGCTCAATAAAGCCCTGTTTACAAAGGATCCAGCCACTTCCGACATAGGTAAGGAAATCCTCAAACACGGCGTGCTCCTCCTCCACGAGGAAGGCTTGGAAGCTTTTACATTCAAAAAACTGGCGCAAGCCATGGACTCCACGGAGACCACGATATACCGCTATTTCCAAAATAAACATCAACTTCTGATGTATATCTGTAGCTTCTACTGGAGCCAACTGGAATGGAAAATGGCATTTGCCACGGCAAACATAGAATGCCCCGCTACCAAGCTCGACAAGGCACTCAAGGTGCTCGTGCAAACCTGCAATCAAACGGATGGATGGATCAATGAAAAAATCCTTCAACGTGTAGTCAGCGCCGAATCAGGAAAAGTCTTCGACGCCCACCACGCCTCTACCGACGACCTTAAGGGTTACTACTCGGCCTACCACTCTTTGGTAGATCGACTCGCAGAAATCCTGCTGCTCAATAATCCTACACTCAAGAGCTCGCACGGTCTGGCCACGGCAATAGTGGATACGGCTCACCGTGAACTGTTCTACTATTTCTATTACCCAAAAATGAACGATGCAGTGAAAAACCAACAAAGCATGGTTCAACTCCTACAACTACTCACTCAAGCAATCCGATCTCATGGCAACTGAAAATAAAAGCAACGCACTCAAAAGATTGTTTCGCCTCATCAAAAGCGAAAAGATTAATATTAAAAACATATTCTTCTTCGCGATATTCAGTGGAATCATCAACCTATCACTTCCTCTCGGTATTCAAGCGATCATCAATTTCCTAAATGCTGGCCAACTCAGCACTTCCTGGGTAATTCTTGTGGCTGTAGTACTTGGAGGTGTTGCATTTGTCGGTCTTCTTCAAATCAAACAGCTGGCTATCACGGAAACCATCGAACAAAAAATATTTGCCAAAGCCGCACTCGACTTTTCATTCCGACTGCCACGCATCAAGCAAACTGCGGTACAGAATAAATACGTACCAGAATTGGTGAATCGATTTTTCGAAATCATGACGGTACAAAAAGGATTATCAAAAATCCTAATTGACTTCAGTGCAGCTACTCTGCAAATCATTTTCGGAATGATCTTGCTGAGTTTCTATCACCCACTTTTCATCGTTCTTGGTGCAGCGTTGATTTTACTTACTATATGTCATCTTCTACTCCTCACTGGTCCAATCGGACTGCGCACGAGTTTGAAGAATCGACTTTATAAATTTAAAGTAGCTCACTGGCTAGAAGAAATTGGTCGCGCGATGACCACTTTCAAATTGATTGGTAACAGTCCATTGCCCGTTGAGAAAACAGATGAATTGGTAACTGGCTATTTGAAATCACGCAAAAAGCACTTCCGCATTCTTGTTTGGCAATTTAGTGGAATGGTAATCTTCAAAGTGTTGGTAGCCGCAGGTCTTATCATCATGGGAAGTATTCTGGTAATTGATCGTCAAATCAACATCGGTCAATTTGTTGCCAGTGAAATCATCATTGTATTGATATTGGGAGCGGTCGAAAAACTCATCCTCAACATGGATACGTTTTATGATTTGCTTACCGCTTTGGAAAAGGTAGGAACAGTAACTGACCTTCCTTTAGAGTCAGACGAAGGTCAAGACCTGGGTTCTACCGAATGCGAGAAAGGTGTACAAATCAGTTTCAATAATGTGACTTTCCAATATCCTGATGGTCACTACCCAGTGATTCGTCATCTCACCTTTGATATCGCCGCGGGCGAAAGCGTCTGCTTTACCGGACCAGAAGGAGAAGGGAAAACAACAGCTTTGAAACTGCTTGCAGGATTGTTTGACAATTTTGAAGGAAGCATTTCATACAATGGACTTCCGATTAGAAGTATTCGATTGGACAGTTTGCGTTCTTTATTTGGCGACAACTTAAATGAAAGTCATATTTTCAAAGGAACTATAGAAGAGAATATTTCCGCAGGTGTGGCCAGTGTCTCACAGAAAGACATCAAATGGGCATGCGAACTTGTGGAGCTGGATGAATACATCGCGACATCGGAAATGGGTTTCCAAACCAACATTGATCCTGAAGGAACAAGACTTCCATCAACGATAGTAAAGAAAATTTTGATGGCGCGTGCATTGGCGAAAAAACCTAAGGTATTGCTTATTGAAGATAATGGTCTGCATGGTAATGAAGAGTTCAGATACCAATTCTACCGAAGCATTTTGGACAAGAAAAATGGCTGGACCGTTATCATCATTTCAAACGATAGAGATGTGGTGAATATGTGCGACTCGAAAATCTCTTTCCCAACGGACCTCATCTACTAAACGACTAAAGACATGTTACAGATATCTAATAACGAAAGTATCAATGCAAAAGTCAACACAGACGATTTGCAATCCTTCAAGGAGATCAATTTGTCTCCTGAGAAAAGTATATTCAAAAGATGGCTCATCATATTCATGCTAGCAATAATCGTAGTGCTATTGCTGCCGTGGACTCAGAATATTCAATCCGTAGGATACCTTACAGCCCTCAACCCAGAACAACGACCACAAATGGTGAACAGCGTTATAGCTGGTCAGATCAACAAGTGGTTTGTGCAAGAAGGTGACTTTGTGAAAAAAGGTGATACCATCATGTTTATCACCGAGGTGAAAGACGATTATTTCGACCCAAACTTGCTCGACAATGTAGATCAACAAATCAAGGCGAAAGAAAGTAGCGTTGTCTCTTATATGGAAAAAGTGCGCGCGCTAGACAGTCAAGTGGACGCTCTTTTGGCCAATAAAAAATTGAAGATTCAACAGACAGAAAATAAGTTGAAGCAAGCGTATTTGAAAGTAAAAAGTGACAGCATTGAATTCTTAGCTGCTACAAATAATTTGGTTGTAGCCGAAGAACAATTGAAACGATATGAGGAGCTTTACTCCAAGGATTTGATTTCAAAAACAGAATTTGAATCGCGTAAAGTGAGTTTGCAAAATGCCAATGCAAAAGCCATTGATGCAGAAAATAAATTGCTGATTTCTAAAAATGAAATCCTTGTAGCACAAGCAGAATTGAATACTGTAGAAAATGATTTCAAGGATAAAATCAGCAAGGCAGAAAGTGAAAAATATGCTTCGCTCTCCAGCATGTACGATGCCGAAGCACAGGTGAGCAAATTGCAAAACAGCTATGCTAACTACGATGCTAGAAGTGGCTTTTATTACATCACCGCACCTCAAGATGGATTCGTTACGAAGGCCGTTCAAACGGGTATTGGAGAAACAATTAAAGAAGGCGACCCTGTAGTGAGTATCATCCCAGCAAAAATTGCCATGGCCGTTGAGATGTATGTCGACCCTGTAGATTTGCCATTGGTAAACAAAGGACAAAAAGTGCGTTTCATTTTTGATGGTTTCCCTGCCTTTGTATTCAGCGGATGGCCCAATTCGAGTTTCGGAACATTTGGTGGTGAAGTATATGCAATCGATAATTTCATCAGTCCGAATGGAAAATATAGAATGTTGGTTACTCCAGATCAAGATGATTTGCCATGGCCTCCAGGACTTCGTGTAGGCACTGGAGCCAACGGTATGGCCTTGCTTCAAGACGTTCCAATATGGTACGAGCTATGGCGTAAACTCAACGGATTCCCACCGAATTTTTACACAGGAACGAATGGAGAAAGCGCAGGAGCTGACTCTGAAAACGATAAGAAATGAGAAATTTCACCCGACATATAAGTAGTGTAGTTTTTGTACTTCTTACAATAAGCTCTTCAGCACAAGGAGACTCTTTGTTTCATTTGCGACTGGAGGAATTTATTCAAAAAGTAAAGCTGCACCACCCTATTGCTAAGCAAGCAGAACTGACACAACAAAGCGGAGAAAGTACAGAGCTCAAAGCGAAAGGTGGTTTCGACCCGAAACTAGAAGCGGGCACGAATCAGAAGTTCTACCGCGAAACGAATTATTACAGCTACAACAATGCATCAGTAAAAATTCCAACGCGCAGTCCAATCACCATCAAAGGAGGCTACGAACTCAACGACGGAAAATACCTCAGCGCAAGTAGCACCGTTCCCGATGAAGGTCTGTACAACGCGGGACTTTCCGTTTCGCTTTTACAAGGATTGCTCACCGATGAACGCAGAACTGCATTGGCACAGGCAAGAGCATTCAGAGATTATACAGAAGCAGAAAGAAAGCGCATGATCAATGAGTTGATGTATGAAGCTTTCGGGGCGTATTGGAATTGGTGGAATGCCTATGAAAAAACACGTATTGCTCAGGATATGACCAACCTCGCCATTGATCGCTTTGAAGCAATTAAAGAACGCGCGGTTGCAGGTGATAGACCATACATCGACACCGTAGATGCGTTTATGCAAGTTCAGTTTCGACAGCAACAATTCATCGACAATGCCATTGCAGAAATCAAATCACGATTTTATTTGAGTTCCTTCCTTTGGGCAGAAGACGAGAATGGCGGACTCGAAGGATTAATTATAAATGACAATACAGAACCGACTCAACCATCAGGTGATTGGAGCTCTCTGTGGCCTGCTGAGATGAAAGAAAGCATGGTAGATTACATTCAACGCGAGCACCCAGAAATCACTGCTTATGACGCAAAGCTTGACCAGCTCGATGCTGATTTGAGATGGAAAAAAGAGAAGTTGAAACCCAAATTAGATGTAGAGTACAACTTCATCAATCAAACCACAAGTACAACAGATCCTTATTGGAGCACACGCAATTACAAATGGGGGTTGACCTTTAGCTTTCCGATCTTCATCAGAGAAGCGAGAGGCGATTTGCAATTGGGAAAAATTAAAATCGACGAGACCGAATATTCTCGTGAATTGAAGTCGGTCGAGTTGGCCAACAAAGCTTCCACATCATTTGCGAGCTATCAGAATTTACAATTACAACTGACCATTGCCGAGCAAAACGTAAGCAATTATATTACACTACTCAATGCCGAACGCACGCGCTTCTTCAATGGTGAAAGCTCAGTTTTCATCGTGAACCAACGCGAAATGGCCCTCGCAGATGCACGAATGAAAGTAATCGACATCAAAGCCAAACTCGAGATGTCTGTTGTAGAAGCGGAGTATCATATTGGGCAGTTGTATAGGAGGTAGGGCGGGGCTTCTCTCGATACATCTCGCCTGCGGCGAGCCACTCGAGAAGCGTCTCGTTGGGAGTGTTTTCTAAAAGCGCTAATCGATAAGACGCTTCTCGTCACGTTATAAATTCGAAACAAAGAAGAATATCTTCTGCATGACCGTGGACGCTTCTCGTCCCGAAGCAAGTTCGGGATCGAGCGTCAGCTCGAGTATCGAGAGAAGCCACGCAGGGAGGAGCTTGACGAAGGACCTAAATATCCAAAATATCCAGAATATCCAGAATATCCAACAATTCCAATAATTCCAACAATTCCATTCTTATCTTTACTCAAATTTCCATTATGAAAAATATATTCGATGCTTCGGTGAGCGAAGAGGTGATTGGTAGAATTCAAAATTTGACTGCTGAAAGTAATCCTGCTTGGGGGAAGATGAGTGCGGATCAAATGTTGGCACATTGCAATGTCACCTACGAATTAATATACGACAACAATCACCCAAAGCCTGGAGCCTTTAAGAGATGGATGCTCAAGTCGTTTGTGAAAGGTATTGTGGTCAATGAAAAACCATATAAACACGGCAGTCCGACAGCACCTGAATTTTTGATCAAAGATCATAAAAATTTCGAAGCTGAGAAAACGAGGTTGGTGGAGTACATTCGCAAGACCCAACAACTTGGTGGGGCACATTTTGACCAAAAAGAATCACATTCTTTTGGTAAATTGAGCACGGGTGAATGGAACAATATGTTTTACAAGCACCTCGATCATCATTTGACACAATTCAACGTTTAAACGGTCGCTATGAGCGCTACTATTGAATCTTACAACCTGGAGCAAGCACCTAGCGACAGAGAAATCTGCGTAGTCTTGCAACATCACATCGAAGCGGGACTACCTGATGCCGAAAGTAAAATCTGGCACGGTCATCCTGTTTGGTTTATCAACGGCAACCCGATTGTGGGCTACCATAAATTGAAAGATTGCGTTCGCCTACTATTTTGGAGTGGCCAATCTTTTGACGAGCCAGAATTGAAAGTAGAAGGAAAATTTAAAGCTGCAGAAAAGCGCTACACCGACGCATCACAAATTGATGAAAATAACGTATCGCGCTGGTTGCAAAAGAGCAAGTCCATTCAATGGGACTACAAGAATATTGTGAAGCGTAAAGGCGAATTAATCAAGTTGGAGTTATAGTACTTTTTACAATATCATGGGCAAAGTAAATACGGTAGATGAGTATCTTTTAGATGGATGTATGCGCTGCAAGTTTGGCGGCACACCGGAATGTAAAGTACACACATGGGCAGAAGAACTTCGATTTCTTCGTTCGCTGGTGCTTCAATGCAATCTCCAAGAAGAAATCAAATGGAGCATGCCTTGCTATACCGTGAATGGTAAAAATGTGCTAATGATCTTCGCTTTCAAAGACAATTGTGCCTTGAGCTTTTTCAAAGGTGCATTGCTTTCTGACCCTAAAAAATTATTAGAAAAGGCTGGGGAAAATACTCAGGCGAGTCGCATGGTGCGCATCACCAATATGAAAGACTTGAATAAAAATGCTGCAGCCATAAAAGCATTGATTTTAGAGGCTATTGATGTAGAAAAAACTGGTAAGAAAGTTGAATCGAAAGGTCCAGTTCCAATTGTTATCAATGACCAACTGAAACAACGTTTTAAAGAAAATCCTGGGTTGAAAAAAGCCTTTGAAGCCTTAACACCAGGAAAGCAACGCGCTTATACCATACACTTCAATGAGCCGAAGCAGGATGCAACGAAGCTCGCTCGAATTGATAAGTTCACACCACAGATATTACGCGGCGAAGGATTGCACGATCAATACGCAAAGAAAAAAGGTTGACCTCGGTCAACCTTTCTTTTTATTTCTCCGTGTGCGCCACGTAATTATCTAAAATGGCCTGCCAGCCTTGCTTTTGCATTTCGACCGGATTTTGAGTTTCCGCATCAAACACTGTTGTGATTTTTGTTTTATCTCCCAAATCCTCGAAGGACGTTACCACTACTCTACCGTCTGGCAATGTGTATCCAATTTTCGACAAGTCGTCTACGATATCATAAACACCTTCAAAGTCGAAACCGAAACTACCGTCGCGCGCTTCCATTCTCGATTTAAACTTTCCGCCCACACGAAGATCGACCTCGCTCAATGGGCAATGCCAGCTCGGATGCGCTGCATTCCAAACCATGATATCTTCTGGAGTATTCCAAGTTTTCCAAGCCTTAGCTACAGGAGCGTTTACCGTGGCCTCAATGGTGACTTTTGTTTCATAATAACGAAGGTAACAAGAATTTTGAATGCCTCAGTTGGCAAGGGCTTCTCTCGATACAACTCGCCTACGGCGAGCCACTCGAGAAGCGTCTCGTCGATTCACGATTATCGAGAAGGCGGTTCTCGTCGAATCTAATTCGGGATCGAGCGTCAGCTCGAGTATCGAGAGAAGCGGTGTCGATTTCCGAGATCCAAAGTGTATCTTTGTGATATGAATTGGATATTCCATGCGCATGCTCCTGTAAATGGCGTCATTGTTCCCGAGGAGGAAGAACAACGCCATTTGCGCGCCTTTCGTGTCTCGGAGGGCGATATCATCGGATGCACGGATGGAAAAGGTAATCTGCACACTTGTGCGGCGCACCTCATGAAGAAACATACAGAACTCGTTGTAAAGAGTTCATTGAATTTTCAAGAACCACATCCTTTTTTAGAGATCGCTATTTCGCCCACTAAAAATGCGGACAGGTTAGAATGGTTTGTTGAAAAGGCCGTAGAAATGGGCATTCACAAAATCACTTTGATCAAAACCGATCATTCCGAACGTCCGCATTTAAAGTTGGATAGACTGTACCGGGTGGCTATTGCAGCGATCAAACAAAGCCGTAAAGTTTACCTTCCAGAAATTACAGAGTTGATCACGTTTCAAGATTGGATGCACCAACTCGAAGTATCTTCATTTGAAGGAAAAAAGTGCATTGCCCATTGCGCAGACGATGTGCAAAAGTCACTGCTTCAGCGCGCTTTTCATAAAGGAGAAAATACTATCATTGCCATCGGACCAGAAGGTGATTTTTCACTTCATGAGGTAGATGTAGCCAAGAAACATGGATTCCAATCGGTGTCATTGGGTAGCGCTCGCCTCCGAACAGAAACCGCTGGAATGGCTGCAGTACATACTTTTCAACTTATCAATCAAGCTTAAAATGATTCGCTTCTTATTCAGAACTGTTCCTTTGATTTTAGTAGGTCTTGCTATTGCAGCATATTTTACCAATCCTACAAAAGAAGATTTCAATAAAGAAGTGGATAGCAGAATCAGTTCTGAGTTGAACACTCACCTTGATTTGGGTATTGAAGACAAAGACATTGAAAATTTTCGTTCCCTTTTCAAATCCCTTGGCGACTCGTTCGTATCTGTAGATAACTACTATGTATGCAGTGTATTCACGGTAAAGCTTCCAACGGGAAATTATAAGTATCTTGGCATCTACAAAAACTTCTTGCCTCTGCAAGAAGACAACCCTTTGCATGATGTTTTTGATAAAAAAGAATAGTCGTTTTTTCTTACTGGTTATTGTACTTATTACAATATCTCCTTCCGTTTTTTCTCAATCACGTATCCCCTATCCGATTATTCCACAGCCTAAAACCGCTGTGATGTTGCCGGAAATATTCGAACTCACCGATGAAATAGAAATCGTGAGCAATGAATATTGCATGCCCGAAGCGCGCTTCTTTGCTGCTTGGTTGGGTCAAGCAACAGGTAAAAAATTTGATGTCGTAGCAGCAGAAACTTGGAGGTACTCCAGGCCATTTATTCTTTTTAAATCAGAAAAAACAAGGGATGGAAAATTGAGCATTACCGATATGGAATACCTCAACCCTGACTATGCTGCACTCGCACAAAGCTCGCCACGTGAGGCATACACTATCAATGCAAGCACGAGAGGTATATCGGTTTCAGCAACAGAACCTATTGGAATATTTCATGCCGTACAAACCTTGCGACAAATGTTTCCTCCTCAAGCAGAGGAAGGAAGATTGCTTCTTCCCTTTCAGATGACATGCATGCGAATTCACGACGAACCAAAATTTTCACATCGCGGAATGTTGTTGGATTGTTGTCGTCATTTCATGACCGTTGATTTTATCAAGAAGTATATCGATCTCCTCGCTTATTATAAAATGAATGTGTTGCACTGGCACCTCACGGAAGATCAAGGCTGGAGAATTGAAATCGAAAAATATCCTGAGCTAACCAAAGTCGGCGCCTGGCGCACCGAAGAAGATGGCAGCACTTATGGTGGATATTACAAAAAGTCGGAGATCAAAGACATAGTGGCATACGCTTCAGCCCGACATATCACCATCATTCCTGAAATTGAAATGCCCGGACACAGCGTGGCTGCAATTTCAGCATACAACTGGTTGGGCTGCACCAAAGAGCATATTCCTGTAGAAAATCAATGGGGCGTTTTTAAAGATATTTACTGTGCGGGAAATGATAGCACGTTTACATTTCTAGAAGAAGTGTTGGATGAAGTATGTGAGTTATTTCCTGGTCCATACATCCATATTGGCGGTGATGAAGCTCCGAAATACCGATGGGAACATTGCGACAAATGCCAACACCGCATGGAAAAAGAAGGTTTGGAAAACGAGGCCGAACTTCAAACTTATTTCATCAATCGCATTGCGAAATATTTACAAACCAAAAACAAAGAAATCATTGGTTGGGATGAAATTTTAGAAGGAGGAATTCCTGATGGTGCCATGATTCAGAGCTGGCGTGGAATGCAAGGTGGAATCGATGCATCCAAAGCGCATCATGGAGTAGTGATGTCGCCTACCAGTCATTGCTATTTTGATTATAGTATAAAAAGCATAGATGCTGAAAAAGTATATGGCTTCAATCCAATTCCTGAAGGTTTGACTTCGGAAGAAGCATCATATATCAAAGGTGGAGAGTGCAACATGTGGACAGAGCATGCGCCTCAGGAACGCGTAGATCAAATGATCTTTCCGCGTATGCCTGCTCTTGCCGAAGTGCTTTGGACCTATCACACCGATAGGCAATACATCGAGTTTGAATCACGCTTGAACAAGCACTACCCGATTTGGGACAATATGGATATACATTATGGATTTGCAAAAATGCCTGTTCAATTTCACACCAAAATCAGTGATAAAAACATAATAGTAGAACTTGAGAAAAATCCATCTGACATGATCGTCAAATATGGTTTTCATGAAAATAAGATAAACACCAATTTTAAAGAACCTTTGACCATAGGTCAGCCCACCCACATTTTTGCGGAAGCGACTTCTCCAACAGGAAAAACATATGAAGAGCGTTTTGAGTTGCTAGTATGGCCCAACCCTGCGATGGGACAAAAGCTTGAACTCAACTACACCCCTAGTTCTTATTACACGGGCGGAGGAGACCAAGCACTCGTAGATGGGATTTTAGGAGGACTCAATTTCCGTGATGGGCATTGGCAAGCGAGTACTCAAGGAGATTTACAAGCCACTGTAACGTTGGCAAATTCAACGTCCGTAAAATCATTCAGCACCCAAGCATATCACTACGCCAATGCATGGATTTTCAGACCTGAATCGGTTGTGTTTGAATACAGCGAAGATGGAAAAAACTGGACAGAAGCGGGAACCGCCGATGCGCCATACGGTGCGGAAGTTTCAGGACAAGATATTGTAAAATATACAATAACATTGAACACTCCAGTCAATGCGAAGTTTATAAGAGTGACCGCAAAATCCATCGGCCCCTGCCCCGAATGGCACGACGCCGTAGGAGAGCCTAGCTGGATTTTTTGGGATGAAATCTTAGTTAATTACTAATTACGAATGACGAACTACAAAATACTTCTCTCGATACATCTCGCCTGCGGCGAGACACTCGAGAAGCGTCCACGGGGAGAAGTAAATATTTTTGAAATATGAAAAAACAGATATTCGATTTTTTAAAAGCATTAGATGCCAACAACAGTAAAGAATGGATGGATGCGCATCGTGCAGATTATTTAAAAGCAAAGGATACTTGGCTTGCCGAGATTGAAGTGATTTTGAAAAAACTCAGCAAACACAATCCTGTATTTGCGAATGTGGATCCTAAAAGCACCATTACACGAATTAATCGCAACCGACGCTTTAATCCAGACAAGCCGATTTATAAAGACAATTTCACTTGCACTCCATTTGGAGCAATCAATTCACCCGCTTTCCATATTAGTATAAGTCCAAATGGATCTTTTATGGGTGGTGGCTTGTACCGTCCAGACACACCTACCCTTGTGAAGGTCCGCGAGGCAATTGACTACAATGGAGAAGAGCTGGTGAAAATTGTAAATTCCAAAAAGTATAAGAGTTTTTACGGAGGCTTGAATGAGGATGATGAAATGCTCAAAAAAGCACCTCAAGGCTACACTCCAGATCACCCAATGATTGATTTGTTGAGACGAAAAAACTTCATCTCCACCATCACACTCACCCAAAAAGAAATTGTATCTGATGATTTTCCATCACTAGTAGAAAAAGCATACGTTGCTATCAAACCGATGTTGGATTATTTGGATGAGGCGGTGAATTATCAGGAGTAATTTTTTTGGACTAATTGGATGTTTTGGATTAGTTGGATAGTTTGGATTGGTTGGATAGCTTGGATTGGATAGATAGCTTGGATTAGTTGGATATTTTGGTCCTTCGTCCCGAACTAGATTCGGGATCAGGAACCGCCCTTTCTTCAATACTAGGTTCGACTTAGAAAGAAGTCTCCTCCGTGGATGCTTCTCGAGTTCTTGCGTCAGCAAGAGTATCGAGAGAAGCAACACCCGTGGACGCTTCTCGAGTTCTTGCGTCAGCAAGAGTATCGAGAGAAGCGACACTCGTGGACGCTTCTCGAGTTGAGCGAAGCGAAGGTATCGGAGAAGCCCACCCCGCTTCATCAACTCAAAACGGCATTTCATAAAGTCACCTCTTTATATGTAGAAGTAGAAAATGAAGTTTTTTGTTTCATAAATAACTAATATGAAAAAAACACTACTTTGCTTTTTAATGATTGCAGGATTGGTAAATGCCAACGCGCAATGGTCTCAAGTTAACATTTCTCTTGTAGACATCAGCGTTGGTTCTGAAACCAACATCGTAGGTGTAGACAATACGAACACTATTACTGGCAATTCAGGAAATTTGGTTCAGTACATCAGCACTAGCGATGCGTGGGCATATGCCACTACCGAAATGGGTTCTCTTGCCACCATTACTCACGCATCTATTGCTGAAGATGGCACAATTTGGTATAGAAGAGAAGCAAATCCAGGCGTACTTAATTTGTATAGAAAATCAGCCGAAGAAGGTATCTTCACATTATTGAATGGTCACCTTACTACGATTTCTTGTGCAAGCGAATGCCTTGCTGTAGGTAGCTTTCTCACTGGTGCTGATAACATATATTCTACCACTTGTGCTCCTGTAACATTCGCCTTGTCCAATCCAAACTACAGTTCATCTTATAGTGCAGTGGCGAGCGATGGAACACTTGTGGCCATTTCTAGTCAAAATTCTAATGGATATATCTCTGTCGGCGGTGCAGCATTTACGATCATTTCTCCCAATATGAACTTGCCTATCACACATATCGCAGTTGGTGATGCGAATAAAGTTGTTGCTGTAGCGAGGGTCATTTATACTTCCAAATCTGGATCAAAGCTGGATTGCCAAGACAACTCTGCTCCCGACAACGTTATCAAAGCTTCTGTAGCTGCTGATGGCACTATGGCTCTCCTCACGGAAGGAACAAACAACCTATATTTCAATCATTGGGACAACGTATTTTGCTACGTTCCTGCTGTAATTCTATTGACTGATTCGTATGTGACTACATGTGCAGGTGGTTCGTTTACAGCATAGATTCAAGACTTGGTTATGATGTAGAATGGTATTCTTCACCAACTGCTTGGCGGTAGACTAATAGGAACTGGAAATCCTTTGGCGAACACTCCAGATGTCAATGGATCTACTAACCTCTATGTTTTACATCCCTCAATATCTATGTGGTGGTTGTATTTCTCCAAGAACACCTCTTCTCGTTGGAACGATAACTCCTATTATCTTCACTGCTCCTTCTATTTATTCTTGTCCTGGAGTGGAAATCACTGACTATCCTGCCATAGCTGATCTTGGCTTTCATATTATGGAGCAGCTGGTGAGGACCTCAATGATATCACAATCACACCTAATGAGAGCACTACCCTTGAAGTAAGCGCTGAATACAGCGGATGTGTAACTACTGAAACAATTGAGTAATATTTCTGAAAGTCCAGGAACTTATGGTATCGGGTCCGGATATCTTCTGCCAACCATCTGGCAACATCGTGCAAATGGTAACGCTATTAGTATCTGGAGGATCTCAACAATATACATGGAGCACTGGTGCTGAAGGCAATGTTGCAAACGTGCTTCCTACGGAAACTACCACATACACTGTTACTTCAGAAATCGCTCCGAACTGTATTGCCACAGGTTCGATTACTATTGAGTATTTAATGACAGAAGTATCGAATGTTCAAATCTATACGTGCGGCAGCCAGAATACTTCTGCCGAGTATGAAGGCAACTTCTATCAGATTGGTGAGCATTTTGTCTATATGGGCGAAGCGAGCAATGGTTGTGATTCTTACACTCAGTTAACTGTTTCTCCTTTTGTGGTGAATATTGATTTCATTGACGGTACACTCGTAGCTTCTGAATTTGAAAATGCAGTGTACTATTGGTATGAATGTGGAAATGAAGTATCGCTTCAAGTAGGAAGCAGCAACACATTTACACCAACATTCAGTGGTTTATACAATGTTTACGTTGAAACTGATATCTGCGGTACTGATAATATAGATTGTGTGGAAATTGTTGTAGGTGTGAAAGAATTGGAATCTTTCAACTTCCAATTATCTCCAAACCCAGCAACTTCAGAATTTAGACTTTCAAACTTGCCTTTGAATGCAGCTGTTCAAATTTTTGATACTGCAGGTAAAATGGTATTTGCTTCGAAGAGTATTTCAAGCAACATGACTATCGGCACCGAACATTTAGAACCCGGTTTATATATTGTACAAGTCCAAAACGATGGTGGAAACTTTGCTTCAGAAAAATTAATTATTTCTGAGTAAGTGTTTCTTTATGTAGTGAAAAACCTCCAGCCCAATGGGCTGGAGGTTTTTTTTTAATTTACAATTTCCAAATCTTCACTTGATATCCTCCATTGATTTGAGGCATATAAATTCCGAATCATCTGAACAAGTCAATTGTACTTGTCTGCGGATTAGAAATCAATTTTACCAACCTTCCAGCTCATATCCATTACGCGCAATTCGTTCTTGAAACCGCCACGAATATTGATTTCATTTGCCACTTGCGTTGGATAAACTTCAAATGAATTCAAATCATTTTCTTCCACTCCAACACATGATTCAATGCTCAATGCTTGCGCTGCCATTCCACCGCAATTCTGAGACTCATTATAGACATAAGTACTCATAATCGCCTACTCCCCACTCGCTTGTGTTGATGGCATCCAACTGCAGTTCATTGAAGTAATACGTTCCACCAAGTGGCGCGCCTCCTTGAAATGTATAACTCACGCCGAGACATGGACTATCATCTACTAAATCCAACGACACATTTAAAGCGGGCAATACTTCCACTTGAATGGTAGCAGTACCTTCGAAACAACTGGCATTACTGTCATAGACATACGTCAATTCATGTGTGCCTTCGCCAGCTGTTGCCGGATCAAAAACACCATTGGTAACACCGATACCTGAATAGTCTCCTCCGTGGGTTGACCTCCACATAAGCACGTAAGCATCACTATTTAAACAGAAAGGTTCAATTGGAAAATTCCATGTTACAGCTACTACTTGTTCGATATCTACAACTATGGAAGTAGTGAGTAAATCGCACGTCCCTGCTTGGTTTCCGATCACACAATAATATTCACCTTCTTCCGTTGCAAGCACGCTTTGAGTCGTTTCTCCATTACTCCACTCGTACGAGTATCCCTCCGTTGCAGTCAAAGTCACAGAGCCACCTTCACAGAAAAATACAGGTCCGTCGGCAGTAATAAAGCTTGATTATTTGATCACGATATATTCGTGTACCAGCATTCGCCACACCAAGGTCGATGTTGCCATCATTATTAAAATCATCGGTGATCACAACTACAGGATGTTTGTCTGCGTCGAAAGTGACTGTTGGAGCGAATAGTCCATCGCCATATCCGAACAATATCCCCACATTGTCCGTCTGATAAAAAGCAACAATTAAATCTTCGTGTCCGTCACCGTTTGCATCAGCATGCGTCATCCAAGTAGCAGCTGCTCCTGTTGGAAAATTACCATCCATAGAACTTCCGAACGTTCCATTATTACTCAAATAAACTTGATAGTCGTTTGAGTTGGGAGAAGCAATAGCAACATCGTTCCATCCATCTTCATTCGCGTCCAAAATAGTGGCTCCTTCTGGAGAATTGCCTGCTAACAAAACGACAGGAGCACTCATAGTGCCTGATGAAGAACCGAGCAATACATGTACTTCGTTTGCGCTATTGCACGTTACGATTAAGTCGTCGTATTGATCATTATTAATATTTCCAGCTGAAATATATCTTGGATACGCTCCAGTAGAAACAACAGTTGCCGTAGTGTAAACACCCACGCCGCTCGCCAAACAAATATGCAATTCATCTTGAGGTGCAAACGTTCCTGCCATATCCATCAAGCCATCTCCATTGAAATCGCCCAATACGATGGTTCTATCTCCACCGCTTCCTGAAGAACTTAATGGTACTTGCAGATACTCCTGAAAAGTTCCGTCTCCATTTCCGCTCCAAATCAAGAAACCGTTGATACTATGCGAAACTAAATCGAGGTGATCATCGCCATTCATATCGGCCACCACAACATGTGTAGTTCCAAAACCAACGGGTAAAAATTCGGTGTCTGCAAAAGTTCCATCACCATTATTCAAGCTGATAGAAAACTTAGATTGCGCGCTGCTTACTCCTACGATATCGATATCTCCATCTTCATCGAAGTCGCCCGAGCCTACTCCATTTCCCAGCAAACCCGTGAGCAACGCTTGACTTCCAAATCTACCATCGCCATAACCTACAAGGTAGGTGATGGTTCCAAAACTAGAATTTGCGGTTACCAAGTCCCAATGTCCATCATTATTGAAATCTCCTTTACACAATTCAGACGGGTTCGCATTCGTACTCACATAGCTTGAAGGTGAAGTGAATGATCCACCTGTGTTCATTCTAATATTAACAACACCAGAACTGGAATTTGCGATTGCCAAATCCAAAAGTCCATCTTCATCCCAATCTCCGCTTTCGGTGCCATATCCTACTGATCCAACGAAGTAGTCAGGAAGGTTGGTAAAAGAAGTTCCGTTTCCATTATTGCTAAACACTTCTAAAACTGCAGCGCTATTTACTATCACATCCAAATCGCCATCATCGTCTATGTCCATGATTTCAATATCACTGTAATCAGCGGTGCCAGGATTCACTACAGCATAATTCTGAGTGGTATAAGAAATGCCATTATTATTGATAAAAATATCTACGCTTGCCAAACCGGAATAGGCAACAACGATATCATCGAAACCATCATTATTCAAATCACCGGCCTTCACATTCGAAGGAGCGACGGCTGTAGGAATGCTTGCAGCAACTGCATACAAGGTTCCATTCAAATTTCCGATCAGATGAATTTGATTGTCATTTGGATCATTAACTGCAATATCTAAGTATCCATTATTATCGAAATCACCAAGAGTAAGTTCTGCATAAAAATTATCAGTAGTGCCAGACAATGTGGTAATGCCCGCTCCGAAGGTTCCGTTTCCATTTCCGAGATTTACGCGCACTTCGCCAGAACTGTAGTCCAATCTAACCAGATCCAGGTGCCCATCATTATTCATATCCGCTACTTCTATTTCTTCTCCACCGTCTTCAAGTCCTGCATCCATCAATGTAAAAGTGCCGTCGCCGTGACCCATGAAATAATCGGCAGAACCATTGTTGTTGCCGCTTATTACATCAAGATTTCCATCTTCATTAAAATCCCCCGCCACCACTTCTCGCGGCCATTCAGAGCCTTGGTATCTGTTGTCCGAGGCTGGATCAAAACAAATGGATTGTGATTGAGCTGTGGATGCCGTTAGAATTGCCGCACCCGATAAAATCATTGTAAAAAATCTCATAGCGAATTAGTTAAAGTAATTTTTGCAAGATAGGCAATTGATGGAATTATTGGAATTGTTGGAGATTTTGGAAATGAGAGAATGAAAGAATGAAAGAATGAGGGATTTGCACTGACCCACGGTTTTAACCGTGGGTTAATGAGAAACGGTGCTGTTTTTAGTTGTGGGCATTTGTTGGATTGGTTGGAATTTTGGAATTGTTGGAATTATTGGAAATGTTGGAATTGTTTGGTCTTCGTCCCGAACTAGATTCAGGATCCAGGAACCATCCTTCGTCTCAGCTTGGATTCAGGATTGAGACGCTAACCCTGTGGACGCTTCTCGAGTTCTTGCGTCAGCAAGAGTATCGGAAGAGAAGCAACACCCGTGGACGCTTCTCGAGTTCTTGCGTCAGCGAGTATCGGAAGAAGCAACACCCGTGGACGCTTCTCAGTTCTTTGCATCAGCAAGGTATCGAGAGAAGCAACACCCGTAGACGCTTCTCGAGTTCTTTGCGTCCGGCAAGAGTATCGAAGAAGCAACACCCGTGGACGCTTCTCGAGGATGCAGGCGAAGCGAAAGTATCGAGAAGCAACACCGTGGACGCTTCTCAGTTGAGCGAAGCGAAAGTATCGGAAGGCTTCCCAGTCTATTCATCGCAATGCTCCAGTTGAATTCAGCTGTTCCTTGAACGCCATATACTCGGAGCCACATTAATAGCATCGCTTCCATGCCTCGACTGCTGTGATATCTCCAACGTCCATTACCAATCGTGAAGGCAAGCAAGACCTGCGTATGGTCCCCCTGTAGCTGCGGCTTTGGCAGCTGCATCATTACCGCAAATAAACAAGTAGTGATCACCCTTCAATATTCCTGGATTGACCATTACATTATAGTTCATAGTATTGAATGCCTTTATCACTTTCGCACCAGGCAATGCTCTTTGAACTTGCTCTCCTAAACTATCCGTGTTGCAAACAAATAATGTCGGTGGGTTTGTTGTAAAATCCAAAGGATTGGTAACGTCAGTTACAATTTTATCCTTAACAGAAGTTGCGTTCAACAAGTTGCAGACTGCAACTGCTGATGCTCCATTCACTGCAAGAAAAATGTGCTTATCCGACGCCGCGGCAGCTTGATCAAATGTTACCAAATGAACAGTTGGATTGGCTTGAAGCCATGCAGCGATGTCTTGAGAAGTTTGTTGAACATCGTTTGTGCCCATGTAAACGTCGTAATTCAATGTAGCAAATTTTGCTGCAAATGCTTGCCCAACATCTCCTGTGCCGAGCACTGCAATTTTTTCACTCATAGTGTGTGTGTGTTTTGATGATTAATTATTAAGTAATAAGACCTATTTGACTTTCTTGCATCTGAGCGTGGTTTTTCCATGCTTGAAATTAGCTTTCTTCACCTTTCCTTTTTGCGATATTTCAAACACTATTCGCCCACCCGTTTCCGGCATGTAATATGTTTTTGCATCCTCTCTCACCATTAAAGCTTTCTCCACATTTTCAGATTTCGATTTATCATTAAGAAACAGTGCATTTCCTCCAGCCTTTGTCACATCGAATCTTGCTACTGTTAATCCCATAAATTTTAATTTGTATTTACCTACGAACAAATCGCGATTGGGTTCTACCAAATCGCATTTTGTAAAAGTGGGAAATTCATAAACTCTTCCGTAGTAGGCTGATAGCACTCCGATGAGAACTTCATTTAGATTCATTCTAATTCCATTACTCACCACGCCGACCACCAAACTATCACCGGGCATATAACCCAGAAAGCTCCGAAACTCGTCTACTCTTCCGGTATGGCCCCACCCTTCTTTATCGTAGAATGGTGCTTTGAATATTCCGTGTCCAGTAGATCTGTAACGCAACGTTTTCAT
>JAWKNK010000010.1:0-122831 GCA_041391745.1 Flavobacteriales bacterium | reverse complement strand
TAGCAGATATCAAAGTCTGTTTCCCAGGCATCAAGGCAATTTCCTCGGCACTTGGGGGGGCCACCTTCATAATCATACTAGCTTTGAATACATCCTCTGCGCTGTAAACGATTCGGGCGCCGGCCTCACTGTAGTCGTGATCTTGAAAATTGGATTCTTTTCCCGCTCCTGACTCCACGATAACTTCGTGACCGTTGGCTACCAGTAGTGCGACGGATTCGGGAACAAGTGCTACTCTTCGCTCTTGATAGGAGGATTCCTTGGGAATTCCAATCACCAATTGATGCTTTTTATGAGGAACTGCCAAAAGTTCTTCTTGAGGCATCAATGCGGCCTCTTTAGCCAGGTTGCGAATCGACTCTTTTTTATGGTCCATACAGGTAGCTTGTTCGGGATTTCGAAAGTAAGAAATTATCGCATAAATTCGCACCTTATTACTAACCCTTTTTTAATTATGGCAAGTCACGGTGGAAAACAACCAAGTTCAGCACTTCTTTGGACAATTATCCCAGTAGCTGTTCTTCTTACTCTATTATTTGTTCGTTTCAATAATCACGCTGTAGATAATAAAGCGAGATTGGATGGTGAACTTTCAGTTTCTAAAGTGGAAATGAAGCACGAAGCTGCTCCAGCTGAGCACGCTCCAATGACTGAAGGTGAAATGAGCCACGATGGTGCTGAGTCGCACGAAGAAGCTGCTCACTAATTAGATAAAATTACGCTGAAATATAACGGGCCTCGATTTTTCGATGGCCCTTTTCTGTTTCTATACTTACCTCCACGAAAGGAGGTAGAATCAGCTCAGAGGCTTTTTCTGGCCATTCAATGAAAATAATAGCATCGCTTTCAAGATATTCTTCAAATCCGATGTCATACGCTTCCCTCAAATTTCTCAGACGATACAAATCGAAATGATAGACTTGGACTCCATCAGGAGTGAGATAATCGTTTACAATGGAAAATGTTGGACTTGAACTGTTTTCAATTCCTAAACTTCTGCATAGAGCATTGATGAAGGTCGTTTTCCCTGCACCCATTTCTCCATTAAAAAGAAAAGTATGCAGCCCGGGAAAGTCTTTTAAGAATTGATCGGCTACACCATCAATTTCTTCAAGACTATTAATCAAATAATTTTTGGACTCCAACATTACTTTGCTTGCAGTGCGATAAACGGAATCAAAATTTCTTCTAACGAAATACCCCCATGTTGGAAGGTATTTGAGTAGAAATTTACGAAGTGATTATAATTGTTTGGGTAAACAAAAAAATCTCTGTTTTGAGCAAAAATATAGGATGTACTGATATTCGACTTAGGCAAGAATCCATCGGCTGGATTTTTAATTTCAAACACTTCCTTAGGGTTGTAGTTCAAATTTTTTCCTGCTTTATATCTCAAGTTGGTATTTGTATTTCGATCTCCAATTACCTTCACTGGGTTGTCCACACGAACTGTTCCGTGGTCTGTAGTTATGATTAATCGGCAATTGTTTTCCGCCACTTTTTTCAAAATTTCAAGAAGAGGTGAGTGCTCAAACCAACTGTCAGTAAGTGAACGGTATGCTGGTTCATCATCAGCAAGTTCTTTTATTACCTCCATTTCTGTACGAGCGTGGCTCAACATGTCAACGAAATTGTAAACGATAACGTTGAGCTTATTGGTCATCAAATTGGAGAATTGATCAGACAACTTTCGTCCTTGTTGCAGTTGAGTAATCTTATTGTAGCTCCATTTGATATCGAAACCAAGACGCTTCAGCTGAGCGCCCATAAGTTCGTCTTCGTGCATGTTCTTTCCGCCTTCATCCTCTTCGTTTTTCCAAAGATTAGGGTGAATACGAGCAATTTCACTTGGCATCAAACCGGCAAACAGCGCGTTTCTCGCGTAGTGTGTTGCGGTTGGAAGAATGCTGTAGAATATTTCTTCGTCGTCAACTCGGAAATGTTCTTTCAACTTTGGAGCAATCACTTTCCACTGGTCAAAGCGAAGATTATCAATCACCACCATGAAAACCGTTTTGTCACCAGATTCTTTGAGAATCGGAACAACTTTATTTTTCACCAGGGTATGCGACATGATTGGTCCATCAGAACCTTTCAACCAATTGATATAATTATTTTTAATAAACTTCGAGAATTGTTCGTTCGCTTCTTGCTTTTGAGTTTCAAAAATTTGAGTCATTCCCTCGTCGGTAGAACGTTCGAGTTCCATGCTCCATCGAACAAGTTTCTTATAAAACGTGCTCCATTCTCCGTGATTCATGCGGTCTCCAAGCTGCATTGAAATTTCACGGAATTCTTGGCGATAATCGCTAGTGGTTTTTTCGCTGACCAATCTCTTTTCATCCAAATTCTTTTTTACAGAAAGCAAAATTTGATTGGGGTTGACTGGTTTGATGAGGTAGTCTGAAATTTTAGAGCCAATGGCATCTTCCATGATACTTTCCTCTTCACTTTTCGTAATCATTATTACTGGAAGGGTAGGGTCAATGGTTTTGATTTCTGGAAGCACTTGAAGTCCGCTAAGACCTGGCATATTTTCATCAAGAAAAACGATGTCGAAGTAATTTTCCTTGACCATGTCGATGGCGTCTCGACCGTTATTGGCAGTGGATACGATGTATCCTTTTTGTTCTAGAAAGATGATATGTGGTTTGAGCAAATCAATTTCATCATCTGCCCATAATATGCGTTCGTTTGCCATATTGAATATTTGAGGGTAAAGCTAAGAATCACAACCAATTTTCCTCACTAATATTGCATCAGATTTCAAAATATGGCTTCTACCTCGAATAAAAGGAAAATTATCAATGATCCGGTGTACGGATTTGTCACGTTCAGACACGATGTTTTGCTCGATCTCATTGATCATGCTTACTTTCAGCGTTTGCGCAGAATAGCGCAGTTGGGACTGTCTTACTTGGTTTATCCTGGAGCCGTTCACAATCGCTTTCAGCATGCCATAGGCGCATTGCATTTGATGCAAAATGCCATTGAAGAAATTCGATACAAAGGTCATGAGATATCGAAGGAGGAGGAGCAAGGATGTCTATATGCTATTTTGTTTCATGATATTGGACATGGACCTTTCAGTCATGCTTTAGAGCATAGCATTGTAAACAAGGTACATCACGAACAAATCAGTGCTTATTTGATGGAAGAGTTGAATAAGCAACGTGGAGGAATGTTCGATTTAGCGATTCAAATATTCAATGATAAATATCCCAAGCGCTTTCTTCATCAACTTGTAAGTAGCCAATTGGATATGGATCGTTTGGACTATTTGGCGAGAGATAGTTTTTTCACCGGTGTGGTAGAAGGTCAAGTAGGTAGTGAGCGCTTAATAAAAATGCTCGATGTAGTTGACGATAAATTGGTGGTGGAAGAAAAGGGTATTTACAGCATTGAGAAGTTTATTGTGGCGCGCAGGTTCATGTATTGGCAAGTGTACTTGCACAAGACAGTATTGAGTGCAGAATTCATGCTGGTAAATGTTTTGAAGAGAGCAAAGTTTTTGGCGGAGGCAGGTGAGACTTTATTCTGCTCACCAGCGCTATATTATTTCTTATACAACAGAATTGGTAAGGAAGATTTTGATAAAGACAGTACAGCATTAAACCACTTTATACAACTAGATGATTTTGACATAATGAGTGCTGTGAAAGTATGGCAGTTTCATGAAGACCGCGTCTTGGCTGAGCTTGCGAGTGGTATCGTGAATAGAAAGTTGTTCAAAATTGAAATGTCGCGTACTCCAATTTCTGAAGAAAAAGTGCGTGCTAAGGTGAAAGAAATTGCTGCTGCATATAATTTCACAGAGGAAGAGGCATCCTACTTTGTAATAGCTGATAGAGTTTACAATCGAGCCTATAATGTGAAGACGGACGGAATCAAAGTGAAAATGAAAGACGGATCTATCGTGGATGCATCGGAGGCAAGCGATCACTTGACATTGAATGCCCTGAGTGAATCAGTTGAGAAGTACTTTCTGGCTTTTAAGAAGTAGATCAAATGGCGATTTCTTCGCCATTTTTATCAAAGAAGTGAAACTCCAAAAACTCACTTGAAGATGAAGCTTCAACTTTGAGTTTTACGCTATATTTTTTACCCCACTTTTTGGTGATATTCGAGAAGAGTCCTTTGTTCAAATAGGCTTCAGCCATTGGGTGAACGATAAGGAGTAACTCTTTGTGTGTACCTTCTTCGCTGAGGACTCTCACAGCATTTTCAAGCTCATCTGTAAACAATACAGAAGCCTGTACAACACCTTTTCCATCGCAGCTTGGACACTTTTCAGTGGTCGTAACTTTTGTAACTGGTTTAACTCGTTCACGAGTAATTTCTACAACACCGAATTTACTTGGAGCAAGAACATTGTGCTTTGCCTTGTCTTCCGCCATAAAGTCTTTGAGAGCATCGTGCAATTTGCGCTGATTGTCGCGATTTTGCATATCGATAAAGTCGATACAGATAATGCCACCCATGTCGCGCAGACGTAGCAAGCGCGCTACTTCTTTCGCACATTCGATGTTGGTTTGCAATGCATTTTCTTCTTGATCCTTTACAGTCGCATTCTTGCGATTACCACTGTTAATGTCAATTACGTGCATTGCCTCGGTATGTTCTACGATTAGATATGCACCGCTTTTCAAGTTTACCTGCTTTCCAAAAGAAGCTTTGATTTGACGATGAATGTTGAATGCATCGAAAAGGTCGGCAACTTTATGAAGCTTGATGATATTTTCTTGAGAAGGAGCGATACTCTTCATATAACCTCTTACAACAGCGGCAACTTGTTCATCATTCACGTGAATGTTGGTGAAGTTGTCGTTGAGTAGATCGCGTAGAACAGATGAAGTTTTATCTATTTCGCCAAGAATGCGCTGCGGAGGTCTTGCATTGCGCATATTCTTGTACATCTCTTCCCATCTTTTCACCAAGTCTTGTAGATCCTGATCTAATTCAGTTACGCTAGTTCCTTCCGCTTGTGTACGAATGATTACTCCCATGTTCGATGGGCGAATGCTTTGCATCAATTTGCGGAGTCTATCACGCTCTGCATCATCGGTGATGCGAGAAGATAAAGAAACTTTGTTGCTAAATGGAACCAATACAAGGTATCTACCGGCAATAGTAATTTCAGAGGTGAGGCGAGGACCTTTTTGAGAAATAGGTTCTTTCGCTACTTGAACCGGAATCACATAACCTTGACCAAGAACATCTTTGATTTTACCTTCCTTGTGAATATCTTGACTCATTTGGAAGTTCATCAAATCGGCAGACTTCTGTTCACCGCTGATGGTCTTTCTGGTAAATTGATTGAGTGATGCGAACTGAGGACCAAGGTCCAAGTAATGCAAGAAAGCATCTTTGTCATACCCAACGTCAACGAAAGCGGCGTTGAGGTGAGGAATTAATTTCCTCACTCTACCAAGGTAAACATCACCCACAGCATATTGTTGATTGCGTTGCTCACGGTGGAGCTCAATCAAACTTTTATCATGCAATAGGGCGATATCCACACCTGTTGGTGTAGCATTTATGACCAGTTCTGCATTCAATGGAATCGAATGAAATAGATATAATAATAAATTAGGACATGAAGTATCCTTCAGTCCTATAAAGAAGCAGGAGGTATTTCGAAAACACTTTACTCAAGGGATGAGAAAGTGTTTTCGAAAATACTATGTGACTAGAAAAGAGCCACTGTCTGAAAAAAATCAGACTAGCGTACTTTTTTCTTGTGACGATTCTTTCTTAGACGCTTCTTTCTTTTGTGCGTAGCCATCTTATGGCGCTTTCTTTTTTTACCGCAAGGCATTTTTTTAACGGTTTAATGTTGTTTCTATTCTATTTATAAATTCATTCACACGTTTCACCACAACGGTGTCGGTGTTATGTCTTAGCAATTGCTTGTAGTGCATTCTTGCATCTTCCAAAAGTCCCAATTGTTCTTCTGCTTGAGCAGAAAACAATAGCGCGTAGTTGTTGGTAGAATCGATTTCGATTCCTTTGTGAAAATAAGCTAGACCTTTTTCGGTGCTATCCATTTCCACATACATGCCTCCAAGATCAATGAAAGCTGCGATATAGTCCGGGCGGATTTCAATCACTTTGTTGAAGCGTTCTACGGCTTTATCGAGCTGACCAGAGCGTACTGAAAATACGCCAAGCCAATATTGCGCTTCCACATTGTTTTCATCTTCTGCTATGATTTCTCGTAGCATCATGATGCCTTCCATTGGGTTGGAACCATTTACCAACTCTACTGCTTGCATGAGTTTTAGCGAATCCTTATCTATAGGATTGTTTGCCTTTTCTCTAACGCTGGCAGGTTGTTTTGGTAAGAGTAAAAAAAGAACGACTAGCCCAAGGCTAATGAGTAAAAGGATGAATATGCCTTTTTGTTTAGGCATGCTCAGTCACAGTCACTTTCTCTTTCACAGAGTCAACGAATTCCTTCGCTGGTTTGAAAGCAGGTACATAGTGAGCAGGGATCACCACACTTGTCTTAGCCAAGATGTTTCTTCCCAATTTTTCTGCACGTTTCTTTACGATGAAACTTCCGAAACCACGTAGGTAAACATTTTCTCCATTTTCCATAGAGTTCTTTACAGTGGTCATGAATCCTTCAACAATGGCTAGCACGTCTTCCTTGCTAATCCCTGTTTTGTTGGAGATGTCAGTCACGATATCTGCCTTCGTCATCTTTCCTTAGGTATTATTGTTTTATAATTGAATATTCCCTCAAATTTGGGGCGGCAAATATAATGTATATCATCCAATTTCAATACATTGTTTTTCCGAGTGTTAGCATTTTTTTATTAGAATATGAATTTTGGAAAGGAAATAATTCGTTGGTATTTAGCTAACAAACGTGATTTGCCTTGGCGTGAAACGCGCGACCCGTATAGGATTTGGCTCTCTGAAGTGATCCTTCAGCAGACTCGAGTGGATCAGGGTATGGCCTATTATCACAAATTCGTAAAAAATTACCCAACCGTTCAGGATTTGGCTCAATCTTCTGAAAATCAAGTCTTGAAGGACTGGCAGGGATTGGGATATTATTCACGTGCTCGCAATCTTCATTTTGCGGCGAAGCAGGTGGTAAATGATTATAAAGGGAATTTTCCTGAAAATGCTGCTGAGATATCAAAATTGAAAGGAGTGGGGCCGTATACTGCAGCTGCAATCGCTTCCTTTGCTTTTGATGAATGCGCCCCAGTAATCGATGGTAACGTGATGCGGGTGTTGTCGCGTTATTTTGGTATCACCGAGGCGGTTGATTCTAAAGAAGGCCAAAACCTACTTAAACGCTTGGCCGAAGAAAATATTTCGAGAAAAGAACCTGCAACTTACAATCAAGCGATTATGGAATTTGGTGCGCTGCAGTGCGTGCCGAAGAATCCAGATTGTTCGGCTTGTCCGCTAAGCAAGTCGTGTGTTGCGCTTCAGCAAAATATGGTCGGTGAGCTGCCATGGAAGTCCAAGAAAACTAAGGTGCAGACCGTGCACATTTATTATGGAGTCTTCGAAAAAGGTCAGGAGGTGCTTTTCAGACGCCGCAAGGGGTTAGGGATTTGGGAAGGCCTTTACGATTTTCCTGCTGTTGAGTCCCAAGAGGCGTTGACTGCCGAGGAGGCATTACGGTCCATTTTTCAAAAAAATAAAAAAATAGAAGCAATCGAAGTGGGCACGTTTACTCCAGAAATGAAGCATATACTCTCACATCGCAAGCTGATGATATCCTTTATTCGAATAAAAGTTATGAATAAATGGAATATCGAAGGGGAAGAAGGTCGATGGGTAAAGAAATCTGATATTCATGAACTTGGCATTCCACGTGCGATTGAGCGGTATTTACAAGAAATTGGCTGGTATGAATAAGTTGATTATAGTATATTCGGTTATTAGGCAAAAGGTAGATGTATATTTGCCTTGTTCAATTTTTTAATCACTAAATACCTCAACGAAATGGCAAGTGTGAATAAGGTGATTCTCATCGGTAACCTCGGTGCGGATCCTGAAATTAAGACGTTTGATAATGGTGGGATGATTGCCACATTTAGAATTGCAACTACAGAAAGATGGAAGGACAGAAACACAGGTGAGCAGAAGGAAAATACCGACTGGCACAACATTACTGTTCGCCGCGCTGGGTTGGCTAAAGTTGTTCAGGACTATATTAAGAAAGGAATGAGTGTTTACCTTGAGGGTAAGCTTCGCAATCGTTCTTGGGAATCGAATGGAGAGAAGAAGTACATCACAGAAGTGGATGTAGAAGAGTTGACGATTTTGACTCCGAGAGGACAAAACGGATCTGCTGGTTCGACTACAGTAACTTCCAATTATCAATCTGCTCCAACGGCACCACAACCTACGCCTGAACCGGCTATGGATGATGATTTGCCATTCTAACTTTTTGTTTAACGAACATCACTTCTTTTGGAAATCATCAATTCCATTTTTGGAAACGTAATTATTTCAGTTTTTCTAGACAGCGCAGGCCTTTTGGTGCTTGTGCTGTTGCTTTTGGTATGTAGTGCATTGATAAGTGGCAGCGAGGTTGCCATGTTTTCAATTACTCCAGCACAACGTGCCGACTTGAAAGAATCGAAAGACGCTGGAAGTCAAGCAATCATTAATCTGCTTGAGACTCCTGATAAAGAGAAAGGCCCCAAACAATTGCTGGCAACCATTCTCATTACCAATAATGCTATCAACATTGCGATTGTTTTGCTCGCAACTCAGTTGGCCGCTGCGTTTTTTCCAGCACAGGATTATCCTGGTTGGGTAAAGACGGCAATTGATGTTGTAGCGATCACTTTTGTGTTGGTACTTTTTGGAGAGGTTATACCCAAGGTTTATGCGACAAGTAATAACCTTGCATACGCAAAATTCATGTCCATTCCGCTGAAGTATATTCAAAAGCTTTTTGCACCATTGACCTATGTTTTGATGCTTACCAGCAATTTTCTGGAAGATCGTTTGAAGCGTTATTCATCTCCGAATATTACGGTAGATGATTTGGGACACGCCTTGGAATTGACACAAGATGATAACCTTTCAAAAGAAGAAAATAAAATACTTGAAGGCATCGTAACATTTGGTGAGAAAGAGGCTGGAGCAATTATGACTCCACGCACTGATATCGCTGCTTTATGGGAAGAGGATCCATTTACTGAGGTATTGGAAGTTGTGATGGATAAAGGCTACAGCAGATGGCCTGTATTTAAAAATTCGCCAGATGAAATTGTCGGGTTCCTATTCGTGAAAGATTTGCTTCCTTATTTGGATGAAACAGATTTCGAATGGCAAACACTTATTCGTCAACCATTTTTTGTTCCAGAGAATAAGAAAATCGATGATTTGCTTCAGCAATTTCAGAAGGAAAAAGTTCACTTAGCTATTGTTGTAGATGAGTATGGCGGAACGAGTGGCTTGGTTTCTTTGGAAGATATTTTGGAGGAAATTGTTGGAAATATTTCCGATGAATTTGATGATGATGAGGTTCATTTTTCAAAGTTGGATGATCGAAATTATATATTCGAAGGAAAGTGCAGTTTGATTGATGTTTATCGCATCTTGGAAATCGACCCAGATATTTTTGATGCCGCGAAAGGAGACAGCACAACGCTTGCCGGTTTTGTAATTGAACAAGCGGGAAGACTATTGGATAAAGGTGATTTTATTGAATTTGAAGGATTCAAATTTGGAGTGGAGGCAGCAGATAAGCGAAAAATTAAACGTATAAAAATCACTTTACCTGAGATTGCATCATGATAAAGAGGTATTTGTTTTTTCTTCTGATTATTTCGGCGTCACTGCTTTCTTGCAGAGAAGATGCTTTCCCGAAACCGGTGGGCTATTTCCGAATTACACTACCAGAGCATAACTATGTAACATTCGATTCGACTTGTGCGATGGCAATGGATGTGCCGAGCTACAGTAAAGTGGAGTTGTTCGAGGGAAAATCAAATGAAGATAGTTGTTGGTTCAACGTTTACTATCCGAGGTTCGACGCACGAATTTATTGCACTTATCTCAAGGTGAATGGTAACTTTGATATATTGATCAATGATGCTTACCAATTTGCAGCAAAGCATGAAATGAAGGCGAGTGCATTGCGAAGAACGATGATCAGTCACCCTGAGAAGAATGTTGAAGGATTGCTATACGACATTGAAGGAGAAACGGCATCGCAGGTACAGTTTTTTGTAACAGATAGCACGAAGAATTTCTTGCGTGGAAGCCTTTACTTCAACAATAAAAACCGAATATCGATTCAATATTCTGTGATAGAATTTGTGCGCGAGGACATCTTGCACATGGTGAATTCCGTGGAATGGAATTGATTATCGCGTCATTGCTCTGTAAACCATTACAGCAACACAAATCAAGAAAACCAAAATTGAAATTTTATTGATGCCGTGCATGAAACGAAGATTCATATCCACCTTTTCCTTTTTGAATAAATTCACAGGATTGAGGTAATAGAGAATTTTTTTTAGAAGCATGGTTTTATCTTTACACAAATATAACCAACTAACTCTGTAATTGTTTGTGAGAATAGTCCTATTAGATACTACGACAGCTTTACGTTCAATCTCTTTCATTACTTGGAAGCGGAAGGGGAGCGTGTTGACGTATTTCGAAACGACGAAATTTCACTGGAAGATTTACAGAGTTATGATGCAGTGGTCTTATCACCAGGTCCTGGCTTGCCAAAGGATGCAGGTATTATGCCTGCCTTTTTGAAAAGTTTAGATGGTAGTATTCCTGTCTTGGGTGTATGCTTGGGATTGCAGGGAATAGTTGAACGATTTGGAGGAACGCTTCGCAATTTGGAAGAAGTAATACATGGACAGGCCACATCCTGCATTCAAGAAAATGAGGATGTGTTGTTTGAAGGGATTTCTTCTCCGTTTCAAATTGGACATTATCACAGTTGGGTTGCCAATGAAATTCCTTCGTGTTTGGAAGTTACTTCTCGTAATGAAGAAGGACTTATCATGTCAGTGAGACACAAAGAATGGCCGATACATGCCGTTCAATTTCACCCGGAGTCGGTATTAACACCGAATGGAAGAAAGATGATACAGAATTGGGTATCGACAGTAAAAAATAAAAAGCAGCTTTTATCTTATGAAAACAATTATTAATACTCATGATGCTCCGGCACCGATTGGTCCTTATAGTCAGGCGGTGATGGTGAATGGAGTGCTGTATATGAGCGGTCAAATTGCTATTGATCCGGCTAATGGAGAATATGTTCCTGCTGATGCGAAGACGGAGACTGTGCAGGTGATGAAGAATATTAAGGCTGTTCTTGCTGCGGCAGGTTTGGAGCTTTCGAACGTGGTGAAGACTTCTATCTTTTTGAAGGATATGAACGATTTCGGAGCGGTGAATGAAGAGTATGCTTCTCATTTTACTTCTGATTTTCCTGCTAGAGAGACGGTGCAAGTTTCGGTATTGCCAAAGAATGCGCGCGTTGAAATTTCGATGATTGCAGTGAAATAAACTATCTTTGAGATATGAGAAAGTTGATTGTAGGAATGGGGCTATTAGTGGTGCTCGCTTCAATGGTGGGAGCGCCGTCATATCAAATCGCTGTGATGAAGTACAAAGGTGGTGGCGATTATTACTCGAATCCTACAAGCGTTCCGAATCTGGTGAAATGGGTAAATCGAAATTTGAATATGAATATCGATGAGAATGTTCCTTACGTGGATGTAAGTTCTCCAGATATTATCAATTATCCTTTTATTCATATGACGGGGCATGGCAATGTCGTATTCACGTCTGCAGATGCTGAGAACCTCAGAACTTATTTGATTGGTGGAGGATTTCTTCATATTTCGGATAATTATGGAATGGACAAATTCGTTCGCAAAGAATTGAAAAAGGTATTTCCTGAATTGGATTTTATTGAATTGCCCTTTGGGCATCCGATATATCATCAGACCTATGATTTTAATAATGGCTTGCCAAAGGTGCATGAGCACGAAGGAAAAGCTCCACAGGGTTTAGGCTTGATTTATCAAGGCAGACTCGTTTGTTTTTATGATGTGGAGTGCGACCTTGGTGATGGTTGGGAAGATCAGGAGGTTCACAAAGATTCTGAAGAAGCACGTACAAAAGCGCTCAAGATGGGTGCTAACATTCTGCAGTACGCATTGATGGGTGATTCAAAATGAAGTGGACAAAATCGGCGTTAAAGGCTTTTCTCGATGAAGAAGTAGATAAGTTTGAACGTCCAGAGTTTATAGAACTCGATCCTATTTCTGTTCCGCATTTATTTACCAATAAAGAAGATATTGAAATTGCAGGATTTTTTTCTGCCTCGATTGCTTGGGGTAACCGCAAGAGCATTGTAGCTAATGCTAATAAGCTTATGGGCTTGATGGATAACGCTCCGTTTGATTTTGTGATGCATCATGATGCTGCAGATTTGAATCGCTTAAAGCATTTTGTGCATCGCACATTCAATAGCGAGGACGCCACTGCTTTTGTAAAATCTCTTCAGCATATTTATAAAAATCATGGTGGGCTGGAAGGTGCTTTTGTGAGTGGTTTTAATGGTCAAAACATTGCGACGGCTATTCAATCATTTAGAGAAAAATTTTTCGAGATAGACTATCCAAAACGAACAGAAAAACATGTCTCAAATCCGCTTACCGGTAGTGCATCGAAACGCATCAATATGTATTTGCGTTGGATGGTAAGGTCAGATGAACGACAGGTTGATTTTGGCTTGTGGAAAGGAATTCCTACAAGTTCTTTGATGATGCCATTGGATGTGCATACGGGTAATGTATCCAGAGAATTGAATCTTCTGAAACGCAAGCAGAATGATTGGAAAGCCTTAGAGGAATTGATGGATTCTTTGCGAGTGTTTGATCCCGTAGATCCTGTGAAGTATGATTTTGCTTTGTTTGGAATAGGAGTTAGTAGATGATTCAGAAATAAAAAAAAGACCGTCATTAGACGGTCTTTATTATTGGTAATTCTATTTATTCTTAGAATGGATAAGCGTTGGCGTCGATCATCTTTTGAGCAATCACTTGACGTGAAGCTTTCACATTGAAAGGTTCCACTTTCGTGAAGCGACGAAGCCCCATAAGCATCATCTTTAATTCATCACCTTCGCCAAATGAAATCAATGCCTCTTTACCTGCTGCGTTGATTTTTTCAGCTGCTTCGTAAAGCGTACAGCGCATCATTTCCATTTGTGCAGCTATCGCTTCCTGACCTCTGATACCAGCGAGTTTTTCTGTACGCAAAACGGTACTTTCAGCGATGTAAATTTGAATGGCGATGTCGGCAATATTCATCAAGATTTCTTGCTCTTTTTGAAGTGACATTGCCAACTTTTGTACTGCTGCACCTGCTACAAGAAGAAGTGATTTTTTCAATCTTTCTACTAATTCATGTGCGAGTTCGAATGGATCGTTGGTTGGTTCGCCGAAGTCTGGAATGCTCATCAATTCGTTTGCAACCGCCATTGCAGGTCCCATCAAATCCAATTCACCTTTCATAGCTTTTTTCAAAACCATGTCAACAGTGAGTAGTCTATTGATTTCATTGGTTCCTTCGAAAATACGATTGATGCGTGAGTCGCGGTAGCTTTTCTCCATGCGTGTTTCAGCGCTATAGCCCATACCGCCCATAATTTGAACACCTTCATCTACACAGTAGTCTAGCGTTTCTGAACCGTAAACTTTTAGGATAGCACATTCTGGAGCGAATGAAGCGATACCTTTCAGTACAGCTTGACCTTTATCCATTCCGCTTTCAATCATTGCATGAATTGCGTCATCGATGTTTTGGCTTGCGCGGAATGCAGCGCTTTCTAGTGCGTAGCAATAAGTGGCTTGCTTCGCCAACTTGTGACGAATGGCACCGTATTTTGAAATTGATCTTCCAAATTGCTCTCTTTCATTGGCATAAGTGATGCTGTCGGTTACAACGCCTTTTGCACCACCAAGCACGCCACCAGCAAGTTTGATACGTCCGATGTTCAAAATGTTTACTGCGATTTTGAAACCGTTTCCTCTTTCACTCAATAAATTTTCTACTGGAACTTTTACATTGTTGAAGAAGATTTGACGCGTGCTGCTTCCTTTGATACCCATTTTCTTTTCTTCAGGGTTGAAGCTAATTCCTTCCATATCTCTTGTGAGAATGAATGCGGAAAGATTTTCGTCATTATCAATTTTAGCGAACACGGTAAGCACATGGGCGAATCCACCGTTGGTGATCCACATCTTTTGACCGTTGATGATGTAATGCTTTCCATCTTCAGAAAGTACTGCGCGTGTTTTACCGCTATTCGCATCACTACCACTTCCTGGTTCTGTCAAGCAGTAACATCCTTTCCATTCACCTGAAACAAGCTTTGGGATGTAAGTTTTTTTCTGTTCTTCATTACCATAGTAAAGAATAGGTAGCGTTCCGATTCCGGTGTGCGCGCCGTAGGCAACAGAGAAACTGTGACCTTGTCCAAGAGCTTCAGTACAAAGCATGGATGTTTTGAAATCCATTCCAAGACCGCCGAGATCTTCTGGTACCGAGATACCTAATAGTCCTAGTTCTCCTGCTTTGTCCATGAGGCTTTCCATCAATCCTTCTTCTTGATGATCGAGGGCATCAAGTCGAGGAACGATGTCTTGATTGACAAAATCCTCGCACATGGTTTTCATCATTACTTGTTCTTCACTCCATTCTTCTGGAATGAAAATGTCGGCAGCATTTGTTTTTCTAACTAAAAACTCACCACCGGTGATTGCTTTATTTTTTACTTCTGACATGACTGTATGATAATTCGTTTATAATAATTCAAAAACTCCAGCAGCACCTTGACCTGTACCTACGCACATGGTAACGATACCGTATTTGTTGTTGCGTCTTCGCATTTCATTCATTAACTGAACGGTAAGTTTTGCGCCAGTGCATCCAAGAGGGTGGCCCAAGGCAATAGCACCTCCGTTTACATTTACGATAGCAGGATCGAGTTCTAGTTCACGGAGAACAGCTAAACTTTGAGATGCAAAAGCTTCGTTCAATTCAATCAAATCAATATCTGATTTTTGTAAACCTGCTTTCTTGATAGCTTCTGGAATAGCGTAAATCGGACCTACACCCATGATACGCGGTTCAAGACCAGAAACATGATAACTCATCAAGCGAGCAAGCGGTTTTACATTGAGTTGTTTCAACATTTTTTCAGATACTACCATCACGAATGCCGCGCCATCAGATGTCTGACTGCTGTTTCCGGCAGTTACAGAACCGCGCGCATCGAACACGGGCTTAAGTCTAGAAAGTGCTTCAGGATTGGTATCCTTTCTTGGACCTTCATCCGTATCCACAACATATTTTCTTTCTTGTCTTTTCTCTTGTGCATCAAGGAAAATTTCGGTCACTTCAATTGGAATGATTTCATCTTTAAACTTCCCACTTTCAATTGCGGCAACAGCTTTTTGATGTGAACCCAGAGCGAACAAATCTTGATCTTCGCGCGCCACTTTGAATTCTTTCGCCACAGCTTCAGCTGTAAGTCCCATGTTCCAGTACCAATCAGGATGGTCCTTTGCGACTTTAGGGTGAGGAACAATTCTCCAACCACCGAAGGGAATTGGGCTCATTGTTTCAACACCACCTGCAATGATGCAGTCGGCAATGCCAGCGTGAATTTTTGCTGCGGCAATTGCAATGGTTTCTAATCCTGAAGAACAATATCTGTTTACTGTCATTCCAGGAACCTTCACTGTATCTAACCCCATGAGTGAGATCATGCGGCCGACATTAAGCCCTTGCTCCGCTTCCGGTGTAGCGTTACCTACAATGACATCGTCAATTTGATCTTTATCTAATTGAGGAAAATCGGCAACGAGTTTTTGAATGACACGAGCACCAAGTTCATCTGGACGATAGAACTTGTAAAATCCTCTGGGAGCTTTTCCTACTGCTGTGCGGTAACCGCCAATGATATATGCGTCCATGATTTTATTTTCCTTTTTTAGTTTCTTAAAATTTTACCTGTAGTGAGTAAGCTTTGCATGCGTTCGAGTGTTTTCTTTTTCGTACACAATTCGAGGAATGCTTTTCTTTCTAAATCAAGAAGGTATTGTTCGCTTACTTGTTGGGGTTGCGACAAATCACCGCCTGCCATGGCGAAACCTAACTTTTCAGAAATTACTTGATCGTGTTCGCTGATGTAATTACCACTGAACATACTGTTGGCACCGACATATACAATGCCTAGTCCTTCTTGACCGAGGATGAAAACATCTTTGCGAGGAGTAGGAGCAACATAACCTTTGTTATGCATTTCAAGCGCTGCTTCTTTCGCGCGTGCAAGTTGCAATTCGCGGCATACAACTATTTCGTCGATGCCTTCTCTGAGGTATCCTAATTCGAATGCTTCTTGAGCAGAAGTTGAAACTTTTGCTTGACCGACCGTTAAGAATCTTTGACGGAAAGTATTGATGCGAATGTCGCCTTCTTTGATTTCGTCGGCGCAGCGTACTGCAAATTCTTTCGTGCCACCACCGCCTGGAATTAGACCAACACCGAATTCAACGAGACCCATATAAAGTTCTGCGTGAGCAACAACCTTGTCGCAGTGCATTGAAATTTCGCAACCACCGCCGAGGGTTAGTGCATGTGGTGCAGCAACAACAGGAACGCTGCATGTGCGCAATCTCATAGTAGTGTTTTGGAATGCACGAACAGCTAAATCAAGTTCTTCATATTCTTGTTCGGCTGCGAGCATAAATATCAAACCAACATTGGCACCAGCGCTGAAGTTGTCTGCTTCATTGTAAAGCACAAGTCCATTGTAAGATTGCTCTGCGAGGTCCATTGCTTTGTGGAGACCTTGAATCACTTCACTTCCGATTGTATTCATCTTAGTGCTCCATGAGCAAGAGAGAATACCATCGCCAATGTGACGAACTGTGACACTTTTATTTTTCCATACGATTGAATCTTCTGGAAGTTGAGCAAGTACGATTTCTCTTTCGCTTGCGGGAACTGCTTGATATGACTTCGAAGGAATATCATAATAATATTTCTTTCCTTCTTTGAAAGAGTAGAAGCTTGTATTGCCCGCTGCAACCATTTCTTTTACCCATGGTGCAACAGCAACATTTGCAGATTCAGCATCAGCTAGCGCTTTCTCTACACCAATTTTTTCCCAGTATTCGAATGGACCAAGTGCCCAGCCGAAACCTGCTTTCATAGCATCGTCAATGCGATAAAGTTCGTCACTGATTTCTGGAATGCGATGAGAAACGTAAGCGAATAGATTGATGAAACTCTTTTTATAAAATTCTCCTGCTTTATCCTTACCGTTATAAAGCATTGGAATGCGCGTGCCCAAGTCGTCGACAGGCTTCGTCATCTCGAGAGTAGCAAATTTCACTTTGTTTTGCGCGCGGTATTCACCAGAGTTTAGATCTAAGGCAAGGATTTCTGTTTTACCGTTTGCATCTTTTGTTTTCTTATAGAATCCCCCTTTCGTTTTATCTCCAAGTTGGTTATTTTCTACCATTTTGGAAATGAAACTTGGGATTTCGAAAACTGCATTTGCTTCATCACTTGGGCAATTGGCCTTCACTCCATTTGCCACGTGAACAAGAGTGTCCAGACCAACTACATCGCATGTTCTGAAAGTCGCGCTTTTAGGTCGACCTAGAACTGGTCCCGTAAGTTTATCTACTTCCTCAACTGTTAGGTCCATTTCTTTTACTAAATGGAATAGTGCTTGTATGCTGTACACACCGATACGGTTGGCTATAAAAGCGGGAGTGTCTTTACACTTCACTACAGTTTTACCGAGGAAGCGCTGACCGTAATCTTCCAAGAAAGAAATTACTTCTGCATCCGTGCTTGGGCTAGGAATTATTTCGAGGAGTTTGAGGTAGCGTGGAGGGTTGAAGAAGTGGGTTCCGCAGAAGTGCTTCACGAAATCTTCGCTTCTGCCTTCTACGAGCAAGTGAATAGGAATACCACTGGTGTTTGTTGTAACGAGTGTACCAGGTTTGCGATGTGCTTCAACCGATTCAAATACCTTTTGTTTAATGTCCAGACGTTCAGTAACTACTTCAATGATCCAATCCACCTTTGAAATTTTACTAATATCATCAGTAAGATTGCCCGTTGAAATTCTGCTAGCAAAGCTTTTAGAATAGAGTGGGGCAGGGTTACTTTTAATTGCGGTTTGAAGTGCAGTGTTTACAATTCTGTTTTTTACTGCGGGATGATCAAGAGATAATCCTTTTGCTTCTTCCTCTTCAGTGAGTTTGTTTGGGGCGATGTCGAGCAGCAATACATGCACGCCGATGTTGGCGAAGTGACATGCAATTCGAGAGCCCATTACTCCCGAACCGATTACAGCGACATTTTTAATAATTCTTTTCATTGGAGTTAACTGTTTCCGTTTCGAATATTAAATTTTGTTCTAATAAAGCATTGATAGATTGCATGACGTCAAAAAAAACGTTAAGCTTTTCAGGATCAATGTTACATCTTATGTGTTCGTTGAATTTGACAACAACATTTTTAGAGACCTCTCTCATTTTTTTTCCTTTGGAAGTAAGGAAAACGCGAACAACTCTTTTATCAGCTTTATCGGCTTGACGAGTGATCAGGTCCATGTCTTCCATGGATTTGAGAAGTCTTGTGAGAGAGGTGGGTTCCATGCCCATCTTAGGACCGAGTTTGGTAGATGGCGTGCCTTCTTTGTCGATATTGAGAAGCACATAGCCGATTGCCATGCTTCCGCCCGACTTCATCGCTTCTGCGTTGTAGGCTTTTGAAATTTTAGCCCACGACCAGCGGATGTGAAAATCTATTGTTTCTTCCGGTTTCAAATATGGTAAGGTTGTTTTTTACCCTACGAAGAAAAGAAAAAATAGTTATGCATGCATAATAAAATTGAAAAAAATTCAAAAATCACAGAATAAACTGGATTTCCTTCACTTCTGCTTCGAAAGGTTTACCATTTTCATCTTCTAGTTGAAGAAGGCCTGAATTGGAAACATTTGTAATTCTCGCTTTTAAGATATTGCCCTTCACATTATAGATAGACATTTCATTGCGCTTGAAGAGGTGCATGAAGTATTCTTTTCGAATGGTGTCAAATTGACGCAATTGTAACTTTAAGTACCAAAACTCAAAACGAATTAAAAGTTTTTCCAGAAAATCTTCAACGAGAGTATGTTTTTCAATGAGGTTTCTGAGTGAAGTAGCTTTCGGGTTTTCAAATTTTCTTTGGTTGATATTGAGTCCCATTCCAATAATGGCGTTTTGGATTTTTGACTCTACCCAATTGTATTCTATGAGGATTCCGCCTAGTTTTTTACCATCGGCGTAGATATCGTTGGGCCACTTTACCATTACATCTTTTTCACAAAAAATCTCAAATGTCTCTTTGCAAGCAAGAGCCGTGGCTTGAGAGAGAACAAAGATGTTTGATGAATCTAAAACTTGTGGATAAACAATTATGCTGCTCAGTAGGTTTTCACCTTTATGTGCTACCCAAGCCGCGCCACGCTGCCCTTTGCCATGTGTCTGCTCCTGTGCCGTAATGACAGTTCCATCTGGCGGAGATGACAGTTTAATGAGGTTGGCAGCATAGTTGTTCGTAGAGTCGACCGTTTCAAGTCGAATTATAGCGCGATCACGAAATAGCATAAATGCTCAATATTCAATTCGAATTTTGGGCAAGTTAGTTAAGACAAGGAGAAGTCGCGTACTTTTGTACAGTATACTTTAAAAAATAGATGGCGAAAAAATTAAAGAAAGAGAACACAGAAATACTTCTGAGTGAGATAATCGAGGGGATGACAGATGTGAAAGCACATGACATTGTGGTTATGGATTTGAGAAAAATTGATCATGCTATGTCTGATTACTTTATTGTGTGTCATGGTACAAGTTCTACTCAAGTAGAAGCTATAGCACGTTCAATCGAGAAGGTGACACATGAGAAGCTAGGTCAAAAGCCTTACCACGTGGAAGGAAAGCAAAATGCACAATGGGTTTTGATGGACTATTTTGATATCATTGTCCATATTTTTAATGAAACAACAAGGAAATACTACGCTTTAGAAGAGTTGTGGGCTGATGCCGCAGTAGAAAGGGTAGAACAATAAGAAATTAGGCAAGAATTTATGAGCGACGAACAACAAAGAAAAAAAGCTCCTTCAGCGGGAGGTTCAGACCCTAAGAAGGGAATGAATTTTTATTGGGTATATGCATTGATAGCAACAATACTCATAGGTATGTTGCTTTTCGGAAGCGGCAGCGATGGAAAGAGTACAGATTATTCAAAATTCAAAGTACTAGCTGAGAAAGGCTTCATTGAGAAAATGGAGTATGATGGCGTGAAGGCTGTAGTTTACTTGAATGCTGCTGGTAAAGACACATTAAGAAATCAAGCAGAAATCCAGGATAAGGGAATTCAAGGTTTTGGCAAGAGCAGTGACTTTTGGTTCAACATTCCTCCAGGTGAAGACTTCATCAAGGAAATCAACCAGCTTGGTGAGCAGCATAACTTTAGAGTAGTTTATTTACCACCTAATGAAGCGGCACAATCGCTTTTCTATTGGATAATCGCCATTGGAATTATGATTGTAGCTTGGGTGTTTATTATGAGAAGAGTTGGTGGCGGTGGTGGCCCTGGAGGACAAATTTTCAATATTGGAAAATCAAAGGCACAGCTATTTGAAAAAGGAAAGGGCACTCAAATTACGTTCAATGACGTAGCTGGTTTGGAAGGTGCAAAAGAAGAAGTTCAAGAGATTGTAGACTTCTTGAAGAACCCAAAGAAATATACAGAACTTGGAGCTAAGATTCCTAAAGGAGCATTGCTTGTAGGACCTCCGGGTACAGGTAAGACGATGCTTGCAAAAGCAGTGGCGGGAGAAGCACAGGTTCCATTCTTCTCATTGAGTGGATCTGATTTCGTAGAAATGTTTGTAGGGGTTGGAGCAAGCCGTGTTCGTGACCTTTTCAGACAAGCGAAAGAAAAAGCACCGGCAATCATTTTCATTGACGAGATTGATGCTATTGGTAGAGCAAGAAGCAAAAGCGTAAACTTCGGAAGTAATGACGAAAGAGAAAATACGCTGAATCAGCTTCTTACAGAAATGGATGGTTTCGGAACAAACTCTGGAATTATCATATTGGCAGCTACTAACCGCGCAGATATACTAGATGGTGCTCTTTTGAGAGCTGGACGTTTCGATCGTCAGATCTATGTAGATATGCCAGACTTAAATGAGCGAGTTCAAATTTTCAACGTTCACTTGAAAAATGTGAAACGTGATGATTCTGTTGATGTTGAGTTTTTAGCAAGACAGACTCCTGGATTTAGTGGTGCGGATATCGCTAACATTTGTAACGAGGCGGCACTTATTGCTGCGAGAAAGAATCGTAGTACTGTCGGTAAAGAGGACTTCCTCGATGCAGTGGATAGAATCATTGGTGGATTAGAGAAAAAGAATAAGATTATTACTCCTGGGGAAAAAGCAACAATTGCTTACCACGAGAGTGGTCATGCCATTGTGAGTTGGTTGTTAGAGCACGCATCACCACTTGTAAAAGTGACCATTGTACCAAGAGGAAGAAGTTTAGGTGCGGCTTGGTACTTACCGGAAGAAAGACAAATTACTACGACCGAGCAGATATTCGATGAGATGTGCGCAGCTCTTGGAGGTCGTGCTGCAGAAGAGGTTGTTTTTGGTAAAATTTCTACAGGTGCTTTGAGTGATTTGGAGAAAGTAACCAAGCAAGCGTACGCAATGGTCAGTGTTTATGGATTGAACAAGAAGATTGGTAATAGAAGTTACTACGATTCTCGTGGTGAAAATCAATTCACAAAACCATATAGCGAAGAAACAGCTCGAATCATTGATGAAGAGGTAAGCAAAATCATTGAGAATGCTTATGAAAAGGCTAAAGATTTGTTGTTTAAAAATAAAGAGAAGCTTGACTCTTTGGCCAAGAAATTATTAGAGCGTGAAGTCATTTTTAAAGATGACTTAGTAGAAGTGTTGGGTGAGCGCCCTTGGGGTGAAGAAAATCCAGCTCCTCAGCCGGCCCTGTAATTTTTTAGTTGATTACGCGTGTCGTGAATTAAATTCGCGGCAAAATTGATATAGAATTGAGCAACTTAGTAGTAAGAGCAATTGCTGGTATTGTATTTTCCGCCTTGGTGATTGGAGCTATTTTAATAGGCTCTTGGGCTTTAGGTGCGTTGTTCTTCCTGTTTAGTATGCTTGGGCTATCTGAATTTTATCAGATGGTAGCTATAAAAAGTAATGACAGACCACGACAGGTTTTCGGATTCGTTCTTGGAATTGGTTTGTACGCGATGGTGATGTTTCAAGCGATGGAAATCATCGAGGGCTGGTACTTCTGGTTATTGGCACCCATCGTTATTTTACTTTATATCGCTGAGCTTATTCATTTGGATAAGCGTGCAGTAGATCACGTGGCTACAACTATTATGGGACTCATCTATGTGGTGGTGCCATTTTCTATGATTAATATGCTTGCATTTATACAGGGGGAGTTCAACTATGAGCTCCCCCTTGGTTTTTTCATTATTCTTTGGGGTAATGATACGGCCGCATATTTCACAGGAAGATTACTTGGTAGGACAAAACTCTATGAAAAAGTGAGTCCTAACAAAACGTGGGAAGGTTTGATTGGTGGAGTTGCAATTGCTGTGTTGGGGGGCTATTTCTTGTCAAAAGCATTTGACTCATTGGAAGCAAATCAATGGATGATTATAAGTGCCATCATTGCCATTTTCGGAAATCTTGGAGATCTATTTGAGTCACATTTGAAGAGAAGTTATGGTGTGAAGGACAGCGGTAATATTATACCAGGTCACGGCGGTGTGCTCGATCGTTTTGATGGATTGTTGTTGGCTCTACCTATTGTTATTTTCTATCTAAAATTTTTTAACCACCTATGACCATTCATAAAGAAGGATATAAAATCCTTACCGTTACTTTTTTAATTCTTGCAGCGATTAATGCTGTGGTTTGTTTCGCTGTTGGCATTGAATGGCTGAATTGGGCTGTCTTTGGAGCTACATTAATTATGTTCTTTTTAGTGCTTCAGTTTTTTAGATTGCCAAAGCGTACAAATCGCGCGGCTGAAAACGAATTGGTAGCTCCTTGCGATGGAAAGTTGGTGGTGATTGAAGAAGTGGAAGAGCCAGAATTTTTTAAAGGAAAAAGAATTCAAGTATCCATTTTCATGAGTCCGATTAATGTACATGCCAATTGGGTTCCATGTGAAGGTGAAGTGAGATATGTGAAATACCATGAAGGTTTATACCTTGTAGCTTGGCACCCAAAGAGCTCAACTGAAAACGAACGATCGACGGTTGTAATTGAGCGCAAGCCAGGTCAAGATGTATTATTGCGTCAGGTGGCTGGTGCGGTTGCAAGAAGAATTGTTTACTACGTAAAACCTGGTCAGAAAGTGAACAGAAACGAACAGTTTGGGTTTATCAAATTCGGAAGCCGCGTAGACTTATATTTTCCTTTAGGAACAGAAATCGTTTCTAAAATTGGTGATGTTACAAAAGGAAATGAAACAGTGATTGCGCGTTGGGCAAACAACTAATTCATGCAAGCGGAAATAATCAGTATCGGAGATGAAATATTGATAGGTCAAACTGTCAATACCAATGCCACCTGGATGGGTGAGCAATTAAACTCAATAGGAATTCGTGTACATCGTGTAACAAGTATTGCGGATGATGCGAGTGATATCAAAGCAATGCTTGATGAATCACTTTCAAGAAGCGAGATTGTATTGATTACAGGCGGTCTGGGTCCAACCAAGGACGATATTACTAAGAAAACACTTTGCGAATATTTTGATTCAAAATTGATTTTGAATCAGGAGAGCTTAGATCGAGTAAGTGCATTTTTCGAATCACGAGGATTACCCATGTTAGAAATTAATCACCAACAGGCAATGGTGCCTGAGGTGTGCACTGTGCTTCATAATTTGCGTGGGACAGCAAACGGAATGTGGTTTGAAAAAGATGGGAAGATCATCGTTTCTATGCCCGGTGTTCCTTATGAGATGCAATGGTTGATGGAAACAGAAGTTTTACCTCGGGTACAGATATTTTTTCAAAGACCAGCTATCGTTCACCGCACGATACTTACAAGTGGCGTTGGAGAAAGTTTCTTGGCCGATAAAATCAAGGACTGGGAAGATTCTCTCGCAGGTGAAAATATTAAGCTGGCTTATTTACCATCGCCTGGTATGGTGAAGCTCAGAATGTCTGCTTATGGCGGAGATTCGGAGTCTGCTTTGCAGGAGAAAATTGCGAGAAAGGAAAAAGAATTGCTCGAAATTATAGGCGAGCATATTTATGGATATGAAAAAGAAACGCTTTCTTCAATAGTAGGAGACCGTTTAAAATCGCAAAATGCTACAATCAGCTCAGCAGAGAGCTGCACGGGAGGAATGATAAGTCATTTGATTACCTCGACTCCGGGGAGTTCAAATTATTTTAAGGGGTCAATTGTTTCGTACGCAGAGGATGTGAAGATGGAAGAGTTGGGTGTAACGAAAGATTTGATTGCGAAATATGGTGTGTACAGCACGGAAGTGGCTGAGGCAATGGCTATAGGTGTTAGGAATGCTATAAAAACTACTTATTCTGTGGCAAGCACAGGAGTGGCAGGTCCAGATGATGACGGAGGGGTAAAAGTGGGTACGATCTGGATTGCCGCAGCAGGCCCAAATGGAGTTGTAAGTGAGCAGTTGAGATTGGGTAGAAGTAGAGAAAGAAACATTTTAATGGCCTCAAATGCCGCATTAAACCTACTTCGAAAGAATTTCTTGAAATAAACTATTGATTGTTGGAAAATTTGTTGTTTATTTGCACCCCCGAATTTAAAGGGTTAAAACTTTAAAGCAATGGCACGCATTTGTGAAATTACCGGAAAAAAGACCATTACAGGAAACCACGTTTCCCACTCGAATATTAAAACTCGCCGTAAGTTTTATCCAAACTTACAGTACAAGCGTTTTTGGCATGCAGAGGAAAACCGTTGGGTAGAACTTCGTGTTACACCTAAGGGAATGAAGACCATCAACAAGATCGGTCTTGTGGAAGCTATGAAACGCGCAAAAGCTAATGGCTTTATCGCGTAATCATTGTAAAAAGAATTTTAAAGGTTAGACATTCCAAAGCGCCGTCCTATTTCAAGGGGGGCGTTTTTTGTTGTCTTAACTACCTGAAAATAAAACCACTAAACCACTTTAAGACTGATTTTCCCAAAAAGGCCTGATATGCTTATATTTGCGCCCCGAAAAAGGGAAACCTTTCCAAATTATTTGATCCATGCAGAATAAATCGTTTACCTGGATTTTTGTCATTTTATTGACGCTAGCAGTAGCTTACCAACTTTCATTTGGTTTGGTAGCACGCAATTTCGAAAAGTCAATGCACGAGTTGGCTGTGGATTCTATCGGTCGTACAGATCTTTCTGGTACTGCTGCAGATTCTGCAATCATCGCGCTTGAAAGAAAAATGCTTCGTGATAGTTCTGAAGCTAAAGTGTATCCTTTGGCAGGACACACTTATGGTCACTTGAAGCAAAACGAACTTGCATTAGGTCTTGACCTTCGTGGTGGTATGTCTGTGACGCTTGAGGTTTCTATCCCAGAAATGATCAGAGCAATCAGTGATTACAATACGAATCCAGCTTTCAACAAGGCAATCAACGAAGCTGTAGAAATGCAGAAGTCATCAAGCGATGACTATATTACTTTGTTTGAGCAAGCTTGGAAAAATCAAAATAGCAATATCGAGCTTTGGAGAATCTTCAACAATCTTGAAACTCAAGAGAAATTCCCTGCTAAGACTTCTGACGACGATGTGATCAAAATCCTTCGTAAAGAAGCAGAAGATGCTGTTAGCAATACTGAGAATATCATTCGTAAGCGTATTGACCAATTCGGTGTAACTCAACCAAATGTTCAGAAGCAATCTTTGACTGGAAGAATATTAGTTGAACTTCCAGGTGTTAACGAGCCAGAACGTGTTCGTAAGAACTTGAAGGCTACAGCAAATCTAGAATTCTGGAATACATACTTCAATAATGAAATCATTGGTGGATTGGCTCAGGCGAATACTAAGTTGGGACAAAAATTAGCTCCACAGTATTTCAGTGCAGATTCACTTCGTGCAGAAAAAGATTCATTGATGATGGTTGCTCTTCAGCAACCTGAGTTGACGGCGGCTCAGCAAGATAGCATTCGTGCATTCTACGCTGACAACACTGTTACACCAGACTCATTGCTTTCTCAATCTGATCTTCGTAAAAAGTATCCTCTTTTTGCATTGTTGAATCCACAAGTTCCTGCTGGTTCTGCAATGGTTGGTTTGGCTGCTGTTTCAGATACGGCTGCCATCAACAACCTGTTGGCAATGAGAGAAGCTAAAGAGTCGATTCCACAAGATTGCAGACTTCTTTGGGGTGCGAAAGTGAACGGTACAGTGGCTCAACTTTATGCTATCAAAGATGCTTCGATGAGAGGCAAGGCTGAGTTGGATGGTAAGTCAATTGTAGATGCTCGTCAAGATTTTGATCCGATTACTGGTGAAGTAAACGTTGAAATGAAAATGGACGCTGAGAAGGGCGCTCCAACTTGGAGAGAAATGACCAAAAGAAATGCAGCAGATAGAAATCGTCCGATTGCTATCGTAATGGATAATTTGGTTTACTCTGCACCTTCTGTAAATAGTGAAATTCCAAATGGTAGTTCAGTAATCACTTTCGGTTCTGGCGAAAACCGTGAAAAGTCTATCGAAGAAGCAAAAGACCTTGCTGGTCTATTGAAAGCAGGTTCACTTCCTGCTCCAGCTAAGATTATTGACGAAGTGACAGTAGGTCCATCACTTGGTGAGAAGAACATTCAAGCAGGTATCTGGTCTTTCATTTTCGCTTTCGTGGTGATTTTGATTTACATGGTATTCTACTACGCATGGGCTGGTTGGGCTGCAAACGTGGCATTGATTGCTAACTTGTTCTTCTTGATTGGAGCACTTGTTTCTTTACACGGTGCACTTACTCTTCCTGGTATCGCGGGTATCGTTCTTACCATGGGTATGGCGGTAGATGCGAACGTTCTTATCTACGAAAGAATTAAAGAAGAATTGCGTGGCGGTAAGTCAATCGCAGCTGCGATGAATGACGGTTTCCTTCGTGCGATTAGCGCTATCATCGATGGTAACGCTACTACTTTGATCACAGGTATCGTACTTCTTACAGTAGGTTCTGGTCCAATCAAAGGTTTCGCAACTACATTGATCATTGGTATCTTCACTACTTTGTTCACAGCAATTATCATTTCTCGATTGATCATGTATCGCAGACTTGATAATAAGAAGAAAATTACTTTCTCTAGCAATATCACGAAGAACTGGTTTACGAATGTGAACTATGATTTCGTAGGTAAGAGAAAATTATTCTACGGAATTTCACTTGCTATTATCGTTGCGGGTGGTATTTCATGGGGAATGAGAGGATTCAACTTGGGTGTTGACTTCATCGGAGGTACATCATTCAAAGTGGATTATGCTCAAGCTCAAAGTCCAGATGCTCTGAGAGATGCTCTTGAAAACGCACTTGTAGAAGAAGGCGGCAAAAAAGCTTCTGTTCTAGTACAAAGTGTAGGAACTAGCGGACGTGAGTTTAAAGTAACTACAAATTACTTGATTGATAGCAGCGACTTGAATGTGGATGAGATGGTATTTTCTGCTGTTAATGGTGCAGTGAAGGCTGTGTCTGCTGACGGCGAAATCGACTCATCATATAAAGTAGATGCTTCTATGAGTGATGACTTCAGAAAAGAAGCTGTATGGTCTGGTATCATTGCACTTGCTTTGGTTGGATTGTATATCTTCATTCGATTCAGAAAAGTAAACTTCGCAGTTGGTGCTGCTGTGGCATTGTTCCACGATGCATTGATTGTAATTTCTGTGTTCACTTTGTTGAATGGTTTCCTTCCATTTAGCTTGGAAGTCAATCAAAACTTCATTGGTGCGATTCTTACGATTATCGGTTTCTCTATCAACGATACCGTGGTAATCTTTGACCGTATTCGTGAATACTTGAGATTGAACAAGAGTGAGAAAATGGATATTACCATCAACCGCGCATTGAACAGTACACTTGGTCGTTCAATCAATACGTCTATGACAGTATTGTTGACGTTGATTGTAATGTTCTTCTTCGGAAGTGATGACATCAAAGGATTCTGCTTCGCAATGATTGTGGGTGTTGTTTCAGGGGTTTACTCTTCTGTATTCATTGCAACTCCAATCGTTATGGACCTTGGTTTGAAAGACGAAAAGTCAGCTGATGCTCAAGTAGCTCACGCTTAATAATATTTCTTAAATATTGATAGAAAGAGAAGACCCCGTGCATACGGGGTCTTTTTTTAGTAGTTTTGCAAGGTATGTCAGCAGGTGAAATTGTAATGATTCTCTTTGTTTATCTTTTGCTTTTCGGAGCGAAAGGTGTACCTGCTTTGGCTCAAACTCTCGGTAAAGCAGTTTACCAATTTCGAAATGCTGCAAAGGATGTTCAAAATGAAATCATGTCGAGTGCCAATGAAATCAAGAAACAAGCAAATATTAAGCTTGATCAAATTGATTTAGGCCTTGAGGATGAAGAACACCCACATCAACAAAAGTCACCTTCTATTCCTCGTCGTGCTGAGCCTACGCCCGCGCCGAAAGAGGACAACATAGAAGAAAAGTCCGGCGAACAATCAGCGGAATGATTTCCATTTTTAAAGAGGCGAATGCAGAGCTTCTTTTAGAGGACAACTACTCTTGTCCGGAGGATTTGTTTCAAACTTTGTTAAGCCAAACACCTTGGGTGCAAAATGATATTCAAGTTTTCGGCAAAGAGCACAAGGAGCCGCGTCTAACGATGTGGTATGGTCCCCCATATCGATATAGCAACATTCATTGGCCAGAGGCAAAGTTGCCTTTGTACTTGAAATTAATAATGGAAGATTTGTCTTCCAAGTTGCAATTTGACTTTAATTCGGTACTTCTTAATTATTATCGAACGGGTAGTGACAGCATGGGCTGGCATTCGGATAATGAGAAGGAAATAGACGCAACTATGATTGCAAGTTTGTCGCTGGGAGGAACGCGAAAAATGCAGTTCCGTTCGAAGCAAAACAATCAGAAGGCAGAAGTGTTATTGCATCATAATTCCCTTCTCGTAATGAAGGAATTTCAATCCGATTGGCAACATGCTATTCCGAAATCAAAAACACTTGGAGAACCAAGAATTAATTTAACCTTTCGTAGGATTATTCAGCCTTAGTTTTTACGTTCTCCGATTTGCTGACGCCACATGGCGTAATACAATCCTTTTTCTTCCAAAAGATCTTTGTGATTTCCTGCTTCCGCCATTTGTCCTTTTTCTAAAACATAAATGCGATCAGCGTGCATGATGGTGGATAATCTGTGAGCGATGAGAATGGTAATAATGTCCTTGTTGGCGTTAATGCTTTTTACGGTGTCATTGATTTCTTCTTCAGTAAGTGAATCTAATGCAGACGTAGCCTCGTCCAAGACAAGAAGTTTTGGTTTGCGAAGTAACGCACGAGCGATGCTCAAACGTTGTTTTTCACCACCAGAAATTTTAATTCCTCCTTCTCCAATCATTGTGTCAATGCCATTTTCTGCACGTTCCAATAACCGGTCACACGAAGCTTTTTTCAAAGCTTCCAACACTTCTTCATCTGTGGCGTCTGGCTTCACAAATAGAAGGTTTTCTTTTATTGTTCCAGCAAACAACTGTGTATCCTGAGTTACGAATCCTATCTGCTTTCTAAGACTATCAATCTCTAGAGTTTTCCCGTCGATATTATTGTAAAAAATGGATCCGGCCTTCGGTTGATATAAGCCAACCAATAATTTTACAAGCGTCGTTTTTCCGCTGCCGGATGGACCCACAAAAGCGACTGTTTCACCTTTATTTACTTTAAAGGAAATCTCATCCAGTGCAGGTGATTGTGCGCTACGATGTTTGAACGAAACTTTATCAAAAGAAAACTCATCCAAATTCACGATGGACTCAGGTGTTTCAGGTCGGTATTCTTTTGGTGTACTCAAAAGCTCATCAAAGTTTTGTAATGAAGCTTCGGCTTCGCGGTAAGCGGTAATTACATTCCCCATTTCTTGCAATGGACCGAAAACGAAGAAGCTGAAGAAGGTCAAGGTCAGCAATTGTCCGGGCACAATTTGTTCTTTAAAAACCAACCAATACAAGAATGCAATCAAACATGTACGAACAAAGTTGACGGTAGTTCCTTGCACGAAACTGAGTGAGCGGATGTACTTCACTTTTTTCAATTCCAAACCTAGAATCTTCGACGTGGTATTGTTGAGTCTATTCACTTCTTGATTGGTCAGACCTAGACTTTTTACCAACTCAATATTTCTCAAAGATTCTGTTGTTGCTCCAGCAAGGGCAGTGGTTTCACCAAGAATTTTTTTAGAAATTACTTTGATTCTCTTGCTCAAAAGACTGCTCACAGTAGCAAGTAGAGGAGCGGTAATTAAAAATAATGGACCAATCAACCAATGCACTGAGATAGCGTAATTCAAAACGAAGATTAATCCGACTACACTTTGGAATAAAATAGCGATGAAAACTGTAATGAATTTCTCGCTATCGGTTCGTACTTTTTGAAGTTTACCCAATGTCTCTCCACTTCTTTGGTCTTCGAATACTTCGTAAGGTAATTCGAGTGAATGCTGAATACCATCACTGTACATTTTCGCACCTGTTCGTTGAATAACTACATTGGTGAAATAATCTTGAAAATTCTTAGCTATTCGAGAAACCATCGCGGCTCCCATACTCATTAGAAGGAAAATGATAAGATCATGAAGGAAATCGCTGCCACGATCTTTGTAATCGCCATAATTGACCGCAAGTTGCTGAAACATTCTACCCGTAATCATAGGGTCGATCAGCGAGAAAATTTGATTAATTGCAGCAAGAATTAGCGCCAATACCAATGGCTTTTTGCTTTGTTTTAAATAAGATAAAAGTAATTTCATACGGTGAGGCAAACTTACTGCTGTTGTGTGTCTTTTGTTGTTAACTCAAATCAATGTTTTACATTAATTTGCAAAATGAGTTCACTATTAGAATTTACCGATGAAGTAAAGGAAGCACTTCAACAGGGTCTGCCTGTTGTGGCACTTGAGTCGACGATTATTTCACACGGGATGCCTTATCCCGATAATGTTGCAATGGCAAATAAAGTGGAGTCGATTGTGCGAGAAAACGGGGCGGTACCTGCTACCATCGCCATTATGAATGGGAAAATAAAAGTAGGGTGTAACGCCCGAGATTTGGAGATTCTTGCCAATAGCAAAAATGTAGTTAAAGTCAGTCGAAGAGATTTCCCTTTTGTGATTCAAAATAAGTCTGTCGGTGCGACTACCGTTGCGGCTACAATGATAGCAGCAAGTATGGCGGGAATTCGCGTATTTGCTACTGGAGGAATTGGTGGCGTGCACAGAGGGTGGGAAAGTTCGCTCGACATCTCTGCTGATTTGTATGAGTTGCAAAATACTTCGGTTGCTGTTGTGAGTGCAGGCGCCAAAGCCATTTTGGATATTCCTGCAACATTGGAAGTGCTCGAATCTTTTGGCGTACCAGTTATTGGATTCAATAGTGATACTTTCGGTGCTTTTTATAGCAGGTCTTCTGGAATAGCTCTTGAAATGAACATGAAAACTGCGAATGAAATTGCCGAGTTTCTCCATTTAAAATGGTGGATGGGGCTGCAAGGAGGAGTGCTCATTTCAAACCCGATTCCTAGTGAATTTGAGATCTCTGCTGAATTGATAGAGCCCGTTGTGGCTGCGGCCGTTGATGAGGCTAAAAACTTGGGAATTAATGGGAAAAGACTCACTCCATTTTTATTAACGAAAATTAAAGAAGTGACGGCAGGTAAAAGTCTTTTGGCTAATCTTCAATTAGTTTACAACAATGCAGCATTGGCGGGGCAAGTCGCCTCTGCTTACGCTCAGAAATCTGCCTGAAAATCCTTATATTTGTAACATGTCAAAAACATTCGAAACACCTGAACATATTCTTACTGAAGAAAAAATCAGACAGCGTATGTTAGAAGATTACAGATTGGCTTGCATCAGTCGTGAAGCTTCATTGTTGGGAAGGAAAGAAGTATTAACCGGAAAGGCCAAGTTTGGAATATTTGGCGATGGTAAAGAGCTTGCTCAAATTGCTATGGCCAAACAATTCAAGAATGGCGATTGGAGATCGGGATACTATCGCGATCAAACATTCATGATGGCTATTGGTGAACTTACGGTGAAACAATATTTCGCTGCACTCTATGCCCATACGGAAGTGGACAAAGAACCGACTTCTGGCGGACGTCAAATGGGTGGACACTATGCCACACGATTCTTGAATGATGATGGCAGTTTCAAAGATGTAGCGAACTTAAAAAATAGTTCTTCTGATATTAGTCCTACTGCAGGACAAATGCCTCGACTTTTAGGGTTGGCGCAAGCATCTAAAATGTTTCGTCAACTTCCTGGATTGGCTTCGTTCACACAATTCAGTAATAAAGGAAATGAAGTGGCTTTTGGTACCATTGGTGACTCAAGTACTTCTGAAGGATTGTTTTGGGAATCGATGAATGCAGCGGCAGTTCTTGGCGTGCCAATGTGCATGAGTGTGTGGGATAATGGATGGGGAATTTCGGTACCGAAAAAATATCAAACCGTAAAAGAGAGCATTTCAACTGCACTTAGCGGATTTGAAAAAACAACTACTAGCAATAACGGTATCAAAATTTTTAAAGTAAAAGGATGGAACTATCCTGAACTATTGATGACCTATGAAAAAGCTGTAGCATATACAAGGGAAAATCATATTCCTACTTTGGTACACGTTGAAGAATTGACTCAACCTCAGGGTCACTCTACAAGCGGAAGTCACGAGCGTTATAAAGACAAATCATTGCTCGAATGGTATGAAGAATACGATTGTCTCGTTCAATTCAAAAAGTTTATTGTATTAGATGGCGCAGCTTCTGAAAAGGAGTTGGAGGAAATAAGAGAAGAAGCGAAGAAGCAAGTGCGCAATGAGCAAAAAGAAGCTTGGGCTGAATTCAGAGAAGACATTCAACACGATGTGGAAGCATGTGTTGCGCAAATGCAAAACATGGTAAATGAAGCTTCTCATGTTTCAGAACTTAGCGCATTGTTGGATGAAATTAAAAAGAACTCTGAGCCGATTCGCAAAGATATTTTTTCAGTTTCAAAACGTGCATTGCGCGCTACCAGAGGACTTAATTTCCCTGCAAGAACTGCTTTAAACTTGTGGTTGAAAGCTATGGAGAAGAAGTGTAATATTCGTTACAGTTCGACTTTATATAGCGAATCGCAATGGAGCGTTAGCAATATCACTGAAGTTGCTCCCGAGTTTGGAGAGAATTCCGAAATGGTGGACGGTAGAATCATCCTTCGCGATTTCTGGGATATTAAATTGGAAGAACTGCCTGAAGTTTTGATTTACGGTGAAGATGTTGGTAAGATTGGCGGAGTGAATCAAACATGTGAAGGGCTTCAAGAGAAATATGGATCGCTTCGTGTGTCGGATAGCGGAATTCGTGAAGCCACCATTATCGGTCAAGGTATCGGTATGGCGATGAGAGGACTTCGACCTGTAGCAGAAATTCAATACCTCGATTATATATTCTATGCTTTGCAAATCATGAGAGATGATTTGGCGAGCATTCAATACAGAACAAGAGGAGGTCAAAAAGCTCCTTTGATCATCAGCACACGCGGACACCGCTTGGAAGGAATATGGCACTCGGGAAGCCCGATGGCAAGTATCATTAATAGCGTGCGAGGTATGGTGGTGTGTGTACCACGAAACATGATGCAAGCTGCAGGAATGTACAACACCTTACTGAAGTCAGATGAGCCAGCTATAGTAGTAGAATGCTTAAATGGTTATCGCTCGAAAGAAAGAAAACCTTCGAACCTCGGTGAATACACCATTCCAATGGGAGTGCCCGAAGTAGTGAAAGAAGGAAAGGACTTAACGATTGTTAGTTATGGTTCTACTTTCAACCTTTGTGTGGCAGCCGCTGAACAACTTAGTGAAGCGGGCATCGATGTTGAATTGGTCGATGCAAGAACTTTATTGCCATTTGACAATGAAGGAATTTGCGCGAAAAGTGTAGAAAAAACAAACCGCCTGTTGATCGTTGATGAAGACGTGCCAAGCGGAACTACAGCTTATTTATTAGATCAAATTATCAACAAGCAAGGAGGGTTCAAGTATCTGGATAGCGAACCTGTAACACTCAGCGCGAAGGCACATTTACCAGCATACGGTACGGATGGAGATTACTTCAGCAAGCCAAGCGTAGAAGACATATTCGACGCCGCATATGCTATCATGAGTGAATCAAATCCAAATCAATTTCCCGAGATTTATTAATTCGGTATTTTAGAATAGACTTTTAAAAAACACAATTGTCGAAAAGACAGTTGTGTTTTTTTCTATGCAGCCATAGCTTTTTTGCAAAAACTCCCTATTTTAGCTTCTTAGCATAACCCTTAACCACAGTATGAAGTCTCTTTTTAATGCAGCCATAATTTGTTTGTTCGTGTTTTTGACCGGTGATGTATTGGCACAAACTATTGTAGGAAGTGTTGAAGATCAGAGCAGTGGCGAAAAGCTTTTCGGTGTCTCTGTCGGTGAAAAAGGAACATCTAATGGAACTACCACGGATTTTGAAGGCGAATTTTCACTTAAAGTAGAAAAATTGCCGGTCGTATTGCTAGTGCGTTTGGTCGGATATGAGGAGCAAGAAATTGAAGTAACCAGCGTAGATCAAAGACTAAAAATAAAATTATCAGATGTTGGACTCTTGATGCCTGAATTGGTCATTGAAGATATTCGCGTTACTGAAAAACAAAAGCAAGCGCCACTCACGGTTGAAAATCTAGATCTTGTGGCCATCAAACAAGCTCCATCTGGAAGTTTTTATGAGGCTTTGGGTTCACTGAAGGGAGTTGATTTAACGACGGCTTCTCTCGGATTCCGCGTAATCAATACCCGTGGTTTCAATAGTACTTCTCCTGTTCGAACATTGCAATTGATTGATGGTGTCGATAACCAGTCGCCGGGTTTGAATTTCTCATTGGGAAATTTTCTTGGCGCACCAGACCTTGACGTGAAAAGTGTGGACATCGTGCAAGGCGCGAGCAGCGCATTTTTCGGGCCTGGAGCTTTCAATGGTGTAATCAATATGGAAACTAAAAATCCATTTATTTTTAATGGATTGACTGCTCAATTGAGAGTGGGAGAGCGTAACCTACTCGAGCCTCAAGTGAGATGGGCAGATGTGTTTAAGAATAAAGATGGCGAGGATAAATTTGCCTACAAGATTACCGTTTTCCATGTGCAAGCGGATGACTGGCAGGCGCAAGATTATTCACCTATTTCAACCTCCGCATATGGGGCTACCAATCCATTCGGATTTGATGCTGTAAATATTTATGGTGATGAAGCCGTGGCGACCAACAACGATTTTTCGGATTCTCCTTTTGAATACACAGGTCTAGGAACTTTTTACCGACCAGGGTATAAAGAGAAAGACCTTACGGACTATAGATTAACCAATACTAAAGCGAGTATTGGAACGTACTATAAATTGAAACAGGATCTTACAATCAATTATCAATTCAATTATAGCACTGGAAGCACAGTGTACCAAGGTGATAATAGATATCGTCTGAAGGATATTCAGTTTTGGCAAAATAAACTGGAAATTAAAAAAGACAATAAGTGGTTTGTTCGTGGCTACACTACTGCTGAAGATGCGGGTAAAACGTACGACATTGTTACAACGGGAATTCGTATGGGCGAGGCGTCAGGTTCTACTGCTGATTGGAACACAAGATTTGCCTCTGTGTGGAGAAATATTTTAGACTATCCAGACCTCGTTCAAAGTCAACCTAGACACGCCGAAATTTTATCTCAAGTAAATGGAAGTGGTCTTTCTGCAGCAGAAAAATTACAGCTTTATAAAGATTTGTTGGCTCAATGGAATATAGATGATTATGATTTTTTCAATCAGCTTTATTTAAATACGGTTGATTATGTAAACAATATTTCCAATCAAGATTTACAGCCATCCTACGTAGTTGGTACAGATCGATACAATGAGAAATTAAATGAAATCAGAAGTAAAAAATTTACAGATGGTGGATCATTGTTTTATGATAAATCAAAGCTTTACCATGTGCATGGGGAGTATAAGTTTACTCCTGTATGGGCTACTATCACAGTAGGAGGAAATGCACGTTGGTACCGACCAGAATCTCAAGGAACCATCTTTAGTGATACGTTGCAATATACCTACATGAGAAATCCGGATGGTACATTTGTTTTAGATGATACAGGAAGAAAAATTGCCATTGACTCAACAAGAAAGGTGATAAAGAACTTCGAAATGGGGAGCTATGTGGGATTGGAGAAGAAGTTCTTAGAAAATAAATTGATAGTAAACGCAACAGGTCGTTTGGATAAAAATCAAAATTTCAATTTACTCTTTTCACCGGCAGCAAGTGTGGTGTACACCAAAAATCCAAACAATGTCTTTCGCGTGAGCTTCTCATCTGCCCTCAGAAATCCGACACTTGCCGATCAGTATTTGTATTACAATGTTGGGCGCGCAATTCTTCTAGGAAATGTGGACGGTCGATTTGAAGCAGGAAAGGACTCACTAATTACATTGGATTCTTTTGATCGCTATAGAAATAGTTCAAGCTTATTGACAGGACTCTCAGAGTTGGATTATTTTAATGTGGATAGAATACGTCCTGAAAGAGTTAAAACCATTGAGTTTGGATATCGTGGAATATTCGGAACCAAGGTTTATGTAGATATGACTTATTACTATTCTCGCTACACAGATTTCATTGGATATAACTTGGGAATATCAGCCCGCTTTGATCAAAGTGGTTTCCCTGCCAACGGAATTCAAGTATATCGCGTGGCGGTGAATGCCAAAGAAAAAGTATCTACTCAAGGATTTAACATTGGCTTCAATTACTACGTAAAGAAGACAACGCTCACAGCAAACTATTCTTGGAATCAGCTCAATTCAGGAGCGGACGATCCAATTATTCCTGCGTTCAACACTCCTAAGCATAAGTACAATTTAGGCGTTAGTGGAAAAGACCTCGTTGCATTCAAGAAAATCAAACATGTGGGTTATGCAGTAAACTACAAGTGGATTCAAGGATTTACATTCGAAGGTTCTCCACAGTTTACAGGCGCAATTCCTACTTATGATATGTTAGATGCACAAATCAGTGTGGAAGTGCCAAAGATTGATTGTACATTCAAACTGGGTGGTTCAAATATTCTTGGACTTAAACCATTTTTTGATAAAGATTATGCTAACTTTAGCGATAAGTTGGATAGGGCATTTACGAATCAGAACCTTCAAGTTTACGGAGGTCCGCTGGTAGGTAGAATGTTATACTTATCCATCCTTTTCGAACCAAAATGGAATAAATAATTTTTTTAAAACCAAATATCAATACTCATGAAGAGAACTCTACGTAATGCGATGATGATGTTGTTGGCGAGTGCGCCATTTGTAGCATCTTCACAGACGCGATATGCTGAAGAGGTATTCGACAACAGTGAGATTTCAATCGAAACTGGTGTGGTTTACGCTTCAAATATCGATTTCTTGTATTCTAACTTTCAGGGAGCAAATACGCTTACTGATATCGGAACATTAAGTGCAATTGCAGATGCAGGTGGCGAATTTCCAGCTGCTTACTACAACCCACTTGATGAATCGACTGATGTGAAGTTGAAGGCAATCACTATGGACGTTTATGCTCCAAGTTCAGATGTGGATGATGTAACTGAGCGTCCTGTAATCATTTACCTTCATACTGGTGATTTCCTTCCAACTCCTATCAACGGAAGCACTACAGGTCTTATGAACGACTCTTCTGCTGTAGCTCTTTGTAAAGGTTGGGCACGTCGTGGTTTCGTAGCTATTTCAGTTGACTACCGTTTAGGTTGGAACCCAATCGCTAGCACTGTTCAAGAAAGAAGAGGTACACTTTTGAATGCGGTTTATCGTGCTATTCACGATTTGAAAGCAAGCATTCGTTACGTGCGTAACTCAGCAATTAATGGTGACAATCCATTCGGTGTTGACGAAACTAGAATCGTAGTTTATGGTCAAGGTTCAGGTGGTTATGTGGCTCAAGCAGCTGCTACTTTAAATCAGCCTGAGGAATTGTTCTTGGAGAAATTCAGACCAAATCCTTTTGATGAAACGGTTTCTTATATCGATACGCTTCAAGTAGGAACAATTGCTGGATTTGGTTTCCAAAACAGCTTGAACCTATACCGCGAGTCAGAAATTTCTGCTGAATTCCACATGTCTATCAATGCTGGTGGAGCACTTGCAGATGAGTCTTGGTTGGAAGCTGGTGACGTTCCAATGTGTGCAATCAACTGCGTACGTGATGACTTCGCTCCATTTGATCAAGGAACTGTAATCGTTCCTACTACTCAAGAAGAAGTGGTAGATGTACACGGTGCAAACTTCTTTATCCAAAAAGCAAATCAGCTTGGTAATAATGATGTATTTGTGAATATTCCTGATGGAGATCCATACACGGATGCAGCTCGTGCTTTGTATGGTACAACAGTAACAACAGCAAGTGCTGAAGGTTCTGTAACTATCAATACTGAAGTAGAAGGTTTGTTCCCTTTAATTCGTCCATTGCGTCCATTCTTGGCGAACGAGTCAGGACCATGGGAATGGTGGGATCCAACTTCACCAATCGCGCAATATGAGGTAGCTCCAGGCATCACTGCTCACATGGCTTCTTTGAACTCAAATCCTGACATGTCTCCAGAAAAGGGAATGACTTATGTTGATTCAATTCAAGGTTATATCGTACCACGTATCATGTGTGCTCTTGACTTGCCAGAAGCAATTTGCAGCACTCCAGATGCAGTAGAAGAGGTAAGCAATACTTCTTTCAAAGTATATCCAAACCCAGCTAACGACCGTTTCATGATTTCATCTAATGAAGTGATGAATTCCGTTGTTGTTTTTGATATCACTGGTAAAATGGTAGCTTCAAGAAATGCTATTAATGTTACAACTCTTGATATGAATGTATCGGAACTTCCAACAGGAGTTTACCTTGTTCAAGTGAGTACAGACAAAGCAAGAATGACACAGCGATTGATTGTTGAGTAATCAATTCAATTATATAAAACAAAAAACCCGGTTCATTGAACCGGGTTTTTTTATAAAAGATTTTTTAATCTTAGTTGTTTGGAGCACCTGCTGGAGTCTTCACTGGAGAAGCACCAGGAGTTGCAGCGTTTGGATCAGCCTCAACAGTACCCTTGATACGAACAACTTTAGTTGGTTCATTCACTGCGTTAGAAGTGATCGTAACTGATTTATTGATTGGTCCAGGACGCTTTGTGTCATACTTAACAGTGATGTTAGATGAAGCACCTGGAAGGATTGGATTAGGCTCACAAGTTGGAACTGTGCAACCGCATGAACCTTTACACTTGCTTAGAATCAATGGCTCAGTACCAGTGTTTGTTACTTTGAACTCGCAAGTACCATTTCCACCATAAGGAATTGTACCATAATCGTGAATTTCTTTGTCAACTGTGATTGCAGGACCTGTAACAACTTGATTTTGAGCAGAAGCCATTAAAGCAACACCGAAAATAAGCTAAAGTGAAAGAAGAACTTTTTTCATGTTTTATCTATTTGATTTGTTTTATTCTTTTACTCAAAACTAAGGCCAATGTGATACATTCAAAACCATGTTTAACCAATAATTAACAAGTTACTGTCGTTATACAAGGTTGTCCTGAAATGATCATTGACATTCATTTTGACCATACAAATATGAAATAGAAAATGAGGCGAGTAAATGAATTTAACTTGCTATTAAGCCAGTTAACATATCATTTACCTTTGAATGATGCTTCTCAAATAGGTGATATGACCTTCAATTTCAAGCTGAATGAAATAGGTTCCTTGTGATAGAGCCGAGGTATTGATTTCAACTCTTGTGGTATTCGGTGAGAGTTTAGCTACTTCTTTTCCTGTAAGATCTAAAATAGTAAGGTGCTCAATTGGCAGTGGAGAAATCAAATATTGAGTTTCGTTGGCTGGATTCGGGTATAATTCAATTTGAGCTAAGAATTCTTCTAATACACTATTGATAATTATAGCTGAAGACCCAGTACAACCTAATGGTGTGGTTAAGAAGACTTGATAGATTTCCCCTAATTCATCGCTGAAAGGACCTTGACCTGTTTGTTGTTCTCCATTGATAATCCAAGATGCAGTTCCATTGGCTGAGCAATTGTTGCACTGAACAAGATTGCTAGCTTGATTCCAGAAAAGAATTGGAATAACCCCATCGGACGTTTCAATCAAATCGGCTACGCTATTGCTGACCGTGTTTGAATTGGCGGTAATTTCTATTTGATATTCTCCAGCTTGATTATAGTTGAATGTGTTTAGACCTGGCTGAAGAACTTGAAGCGGTGTTCCATTGCCCAGAGTAATTGTGCAATATGCACCAACTGGCAAGTCGGTGTTGTTCATGATTTCCACAGTGGCAGGGGCGCAGGGTTCGGTAACATCAATCGTATATGATGGATATAACAAGAAGAATGGAACAGAAGATGATTGACAACCAAGATTATCTGTTATTGTCAACATGTAATTTCCATTATCGTATATACCATTTATAAGTGGTGATATAGTCGTTGCGTTTGAATTAGAGATGAGTGTGCCGTCTACGCTCCAAGAATATGCGCTAGCGTTCGCAGATGTTTCCATTAGCTGAGTGCCCTCGTTAAAAGTAATGGTAGGTGCCGGAGGCGGAGGGATGGCCACAATATTGTTGATGGTATAGGTATCAGTAGCTGTACCCAGGTCCATTTGGTAGGTCATGGAGTAGGTGCCTGGACTGGTAATAGTGTACACAAAATCTTCACACCCAACGTGAATCACTTGTTCATTCAGGTAGAACGTACAAGTAGCATCAGGATTAACTGTAGATTGATTATTGACATTTAGTGTGAGCGGTGTGCAGCCAGTCATTGTATTCAAGCTGAAAAAAGCACTGAAGTACTCACATGTTCCATCTTCCAAATTTGCGTTAGCATCATAATTTACTGCAGCAGGGTCAGTGCATCCTGGATATTGACAGCTGCCGTCATCATCTTGTGCAAGTGGATCGAAATTGGCTGCGGCCGGATCTGTGCATCCTAGGAAAAGGCAACTTCCATCATCAATAGTTGCACTGGGGTCGAAATTGTCTGCCGCGGGATCTGTACAACCTAAATAGAAACATGATCCGTCGTTCAGGTCGGCATTTGGATCGTAGTTGTCAGCGTCTGGATCCGTGCATCCAAAGTAAAGGCATGATCCGTCATCCACATTAGCATTTTCATTATAGTTTGCCGCTTCCGAATCAGTACATCCTGGATATTCGCATGTATCAGTAGAAACATTTGCCTCAGGATTGAAGTTAGCTGCTGTCGGATCTGTACAGCCTTCAATTAAACAAGTACCGTCATCAATATCTGCATTGGGATCGTAATTGATAGCGATAGGATTAGTGCAGCCACCATACAAACATGTGCCATCATCAACCGTAGCATTAGGTTCAAAGTTAGCAGCTACGGGATCCATGCAACCCGAAATAAAACAACTTCCGTCGTCTTCCGTGGCGTCAGGGTTATAGTTATCTGCCAATGGGTTTGTACAACCAGGCACTATGCAAGAACCGTCATCATTTGTTGCGGTTGGATCGTAATTAATGGCATCTGGATTGGTGCAACCACCGTATTCGCATGACCCATTTTCTTCAGTAGCCAATGCGTTGTAGTTCAATGCTTCGGGGTCCATACACCCAGGCACTATGCACGAACCATCATCCCAGTTGGCGGTGGGATCATAGTTGATCGCTTCCTCAATTGTACAACCTGGATAGCGACATGATCCATCACTTACTGTGGCTGATGGATTATAATTCATCGCGGTGGGATCCATGCAACCTGGAATTTGGCCAGCTAGAAAAATGTTCATTCGTACCAAAGGCATCTTTGCCAAATAGTAGAGTGCATTGAAGTTGTAGTAATTCACGAATGAAGTAGATTGCGGCGCATCGCCACTTCTTGCCACCCGGAACGGGGCATTTCCATCCAAATTTTTTACCATCACAATGTACATCGTGTCGGGGTACATAGTAAGTACAGTGTTTAAGGGCAGTACCACTGTAAACTCTTCTCCTTCTTCGTTGAGGTCTGCGAGATTAACTGTATATGGATCGGAAACAGATCTTACTTCATCATAATATTCATTATAAACTATGGCTTGAATTTGAGATCCCACTTCTGTTCCTTGTCCAATTCCGACTGCAACGGAGTGACATTTTCTATTAAAATTTGCGCCCTCAAAAACGTTACCGATTTCGTACGGTTCTGTTAGATATACCGGCGCAGGTTCAAAAACATCTTCCATTGGCCCTTCATCTCGAGCAAATGTGTATTGTGAGATCGTGTAGTCTAATGTGTCTAGGTTATTGACCGCATTTTCGTCTGTCTCAGATTGGTTGAGTTGAAGTGCAACGCGATAATCACCTAAAGTAGCAGCTGGGGTGTAAGAGTTGGGCGAGGTAAAAGAAATGATTTGACCTGGAGTCATATTTTGTGCCGTGCTCGTTTGCGTGTGTATCACTGCGTTAGAAGCATTCAGCACTTTTGCATTTAATGAAACGTTTGTTTGTGTTTGACCTCCAATATTGGTAGCTTTTCCTCGGAACTTAATTGGAGGAATCATAACAATCGGATATTGGTCATATTCCAATTCGTTGTAAATGTTAGTAGGAGTTGGGTTAACGGTGTAGCCTGGCTCAGTGAGCATAACATCATTATCATTCGGCGAATAGATGGTAATATCATCTATTTGCCACCAATAATAGAAACCAGAAAATTCGAACCTTAACTTAACATTAGACAGTCCACCAACACTGCTTGAAATATTGAATGTAACCCAAACGGCATTGGGGGTACTCGTTCCGACGTTTGTTCCAACATCAAACCAACTAGCTCCATTGTTTGTTGAGGCCTGCACTTTGGTAGTCCCTGTATAGATTCTGAATTGCTGCTGAAATGTAATTGAGACGTTGCTAACACCTGAGAAATCTAGGTTTTGCGTGGTAAGCCATGCCGTATGAGGTGCAGGGTCCAGACCAGTTCCTAAACCTGACGCACATGATCCTACTATAGCCTCCGTATTGTCCCAATAGTTGGAGTCAAAAATCATGAAACCATTCGAAGGGGTTACCGAATTGATTGGCCCTGTGGCACCTGCGCATGCTCCTCTCGGACCTACCGAAACGTTTGGGGATGTGGTGGGCCCTCGATACTCCCATAACCCAATACTTGAAGCGCTGGTGTTTGTCCATCCAGTGGGTAATCCATTGGCAAAATCCCACGAATACAAAACTTCTCCTAGCACTTGTGCTTGTGCAGCGAAGGAGAGCATTACTGAAATCAGCAATAAGACTAAGTTTTGGTAGAGGTTTGGTCTCATCTAGCTATTGGGCAATCAAAGATACAATCCTTTATGGATTTTACCTAAGATTAGGCATTTTCCAGCTGCCAATTTTCAAACAAGTCGAGGATTATCCCATCCGCTAGGCCGATTTTGGGGACTAGCATTTCTGTAATTCCGGCGTACCCCATTACGCGCTGATAGATTTCACATGCAGGAATAATGACGTCTGCACGGTCGGGTTTCATCTTCAGTTTGGTGATACGCTGATCCACAGAAAGCTTTTTAATCATTTCGTAGTGATCATTCAATTCATCTAAACTGAGCGTTTGAGTTGGCTTTTTTCCTGCAAATTTGAATAGGGTATTGATATTACCGCCCGTTCCAATGGCTGTGAAATTGTCACTCTGGGTCACAGTAGTTTGAATCCATTTTTTCACTTCGGTCCAAACTTTTCTATCCACTGCACCACTGAGCATACGAACTGTTCCCAATTCAAAAGACTTTCCTTTGATTCTTTTCCCATTTTTAATCAAAGTCAACTCGGTGCTACCGCCTCCGACATCGATGTAGAGATAGTTATCTTTTACACTGAGGTTTTGAGCAAAGTAGTTTGAAAAGATGAGGTTGGCTTCATCATCGCCGGAGAGTATTTCTATCTCAACGTTTGATTCATCGCGCACTTTTTTGATGACTTGTCTTTTGTTTTTTGCCTCGCGCATCGCGCTCGTGGCGCAGGCTCTGTAATATTCGATGTCGTGAACATCCATCAAATACCAAAACGCCTTCATGGTTTTGACAAGCTGTGAAGTTTTGTTTTTGGAAATTTTTCCTTTGGTGAAAACATCTTCGCCCAACCGAACAGGTATTCGGGTGAGACTCACTTTTTCAATGTGGTATTTTCCTTCATCGATGTGTACTTCTTCGATGAGAAGCCTGATGGCGTTGGATCCTATGTCTATTGCGGCGAACTTCACAAGCGCAATTTATGAAGTTCATTCAAAATTTCAATTACTTTTTTTTCAGCAATTCATAGAAAGCGATTTGTGTATCCTTCCCCTTGAACCCTTTGTCATTGTTGACGTATTGATTCTTAAGGGCTTTGTCTACTATGTGCGCTTTACCTTCTTTCATCAATTGAATGTCTAGGAATTCTTGAATTTCCGCTTTCACCTTTTCATCAAATATTGGTGTAGTCACTTCAATACGATGATCAATATTTCGAGTCATCCAGTCTGCACTCGAAATGTAATAAATAGGTTTGCCCGCATTCCCAAAAACCATTATTCGTGAGTGTTCTAAGAACCTGCCCACAATGCTAATACATTCGATGTTTTCGCTTAGTCCTTTTACACCTGGAATCAAGCTGCAAATGCCGCGAATGATAAGGGTAACCTTTACTCCAGCTTGACTCGCCTCATAGAGTTTACGAATCATGCTCGCATCCACGAGGTTGTTTAATTTCAGAATGATAAAAGCAGGTTTGCCTTTTTCGGCATTGTCAATCTCATCGTTGATTAGTTCTCCTAATCTTCTTCTCGTATTGAAAGGAGAAACGATGAGATGTCTGAAAATATGACGGGTGTAATTGCTTTCGAAAAATTCAAAAATCTTTCTCACCTCACGACCTATTTCTCGATTGCTAGTTATAAGCGAGGTGTCGCTATAAACATTAGCTGTTTTCTCATGGAAATTTCCAGTTCCAATGTGTGTGTATCTGACGGTGCGAGCTCCTTCTTTTCTGCTGATTTGAATAATTTTAGAGTGAACCTTGAGACCAGGTACTCCAGGAATTACACGCACTCCAGCTTCTTGAAGTTGAGAAGTGATTTTAATGTTATTTTCCTCATCAAATCGCGCTTGCAATTCGATAACTGCAATTACGCGCTTTCCATTTCGGGCTGCGTTGATCAATGCATTGATGATCTGAGAATTATTTGCTACGCGATAAATACTAATACGAATTGTGCGCACACTCGGGTCGATTGCTGCTTCTCTCAAAAGATCAAGCAAAGCAGTGAAGCTGTGATACGGATATTGTAAAAGTATGTCTCCTTTTTGAACTGCTTTGATAATGCTCGTTTCATTTTTAAGTCGATGATGTTCAAGCGCTGGTAAAGGCTCAAAGCTAAGTTCTGGTCTCCCGAATGAAGGGAAGCTCATTAAATCGCGCTTGTTGTGGTAGCGTCCGCCAGGAATTGCGTTTTCTTTATTCTTAAGCTTTAATTTTTTTACGATAAAATCTAAAAAGTGATTTGGGATGGCCTTGTCGTAGTTCAATCGAACGTACTGACCCTGCTTACGCTGAGTCAAGCTACGGGCCATTTTTTCTACCATTCCTTTTGACAAATCATCATCGATGTCTAGTTCAGCATCTCTTGTGATTTTGATGGTATATGCTTGCGCTTTATCAAAATTAAAAATACCAAATACTCGACGAAGTCGGTATCGTATGATGTCTTCCACAAACATCACGTACTGTTTTTTTCCATGTGCAGGAAGCACTACAAAACGCTCAATAGTGGTAGGAACTTCCATGAGTGCGTAAGAACTGTGATGGTTAGTTCCTTTATATCCTAATTCAATAGCTAGGTAAAAAGCATTGTCGTCAAGCGGAGGAAAGTTTGACTTTGCATGGAGCATTATAGGAACGAGGTACGGACGTACCTTTGCTTCGAAATATTTCTCAACATATTCCTTTTGCTTTTCATTCAATTTTGACTCATCAATAAATTGGATGTTATTTTTCGCAAGTTCTGCGCTGAGTTGCTTAAAAGTGCGATCAAATTTTTCTTGAAGAGATTTTACTTTTAGTAAAATTTCATTGAGGGTTTCTACAGGATCAAAATCCATTTGATCGAGTGGTCTTTTACTCAAAGATGAGGCTCTTCGAAGAGTGGCTACTCGAACTTTGTAAAATTCGTCGAGGTTGTTGGAGAAGATTCCGAGGAAACGCATACGTTCCAATAGGGGAACAGCGGCATCTTGTGCTTCTTGGAGCACACGTTCATTGAATGAAAGCCAAGATATTTCTCGGTTGAGGTATTCCTTTTGTCTCTTCGGTTTGCTCATAGTAGCCATGCCCCAAATTTGGGCGAGTCAAAGTTAGCTTTCTGTTAGGAAAATGTGAATTGTATAAATACATTTTTAAACAAAAAACCCGACATAAGTCGGGTTTTTCATTTATAGAGCTTTTAGAGCTTCTTCATAATTTGGTTCCTGTGCAATTTCCGGGACTTGCTCGGTGTATTTGACTACACCATTTTCGTCTAAAACGACAACTGCCCTGCTCATCAATCCAGCTAATGGGCCATCGACCATTTCTACTCCGTAGTTTTTAGTAAATGAATCATTTTTGAACTGGGAAGCGCCATGCACATTCTGAAGTCCTTCAGCAGCACAAAAACGATTGTGCGCAAAAGGAAGATCTTTCGAAATGTTGAGCACAATTGTATTGTCCATCTTGCTTGCCAATTCATTGAACTTGCGCGCCGATGCCGCACAAACTCCTGTGTCGATGCTAGGGAAGATGTTGAGAACTGCTTTTTTGCCTTTCAAATCTTCATTGGTCACCGTGCTTAAATCTACTTTAGTCAGTTCAAATGCTGGAGCATTGGATCCAACGGCAGGAAGACTTCCTGAAGTCTTCACTGTATTTCCTTTAAATGTAATTTCTGCCATCTTTTAGATATTTAGTACATATAACACCAAAAGTATTGCTTAGTTTAAGCTGGAAAGCTTTTCTTCAAGCAACTTAATTTTATTTAACGCATCAGCTTGCTTTTTTCGTTCGCTTTCCAAAACTGGAGCAGGTGCATTATTTACAAATTTTTCATTGTTGAGTTTCCCTTCTACTGATCTCAAGAAACCTTTGGTGTAGTTCAACTCTTCTTCGATTTTTTTCTTTTCTGCCTCCACGTCCACATTTGCGGTGAAAGGAATAAAGAACTCACTTCCTTCTACGATAAATGAAAAACATCCATTCAATTTTTCATTGATAAATTCAATAGAAGAAATATTACACAAATGAGCAATGTTTGGATTAAAGGCGTCTGTGAAATTTTCACTTTTATTGATCTTTAATTCAATTGCTTCTTTATTGGCAATGTTGTTCTCTTTTCTCACATTGCGAACACCAATTACGATTTGCTCAAATTGGTTGAAAGCATTTAGGATTGAATTGTCAAATGCCGCAGCCTCTGGCCAAGTAGCAACACAAATAGAATCTTTTGCGTCTTTTCTTTTACCAATAAAATGCCAAATTTCTTCAGAAAGGAATGGCATAAACGGATGAAGAATTTTCAATAGATTTTCGAAAATAGCTACACTTTCTTGGTAAGTCTTTCTATCCATACCTTGTCCAAATGGTGGCTTCACCATTTCAAGATACCAAGCGCAGAAGTCGTCCCATACCAATTTGTAAGTGGTCATCAATGCTTCATTGATTCTGAACTTTTCATAGTCATCATTGATTTCCGCAAGTACTTGGTTGAATTTATTTTTCATCCAGTTTACAGCAACAGCCGCGGACTCTGGTTGAGCTAAATTATCATCTACTTTTTCCTCCCAACTCTTTACCAATCGGAATGCATTCCAAATTTTATTGGCGAAGTTTCTACCTTGTTCACAAAGTCCTTCATCGAAGAGCAAGTCGTTTCCAGCTGGACTGCTGAGGAGCATTCCAACACGAACGCCATCAGCACCATACTTTGCAATAAGGTCTAATGGATCAGGAGAATTTCCCAATGATTTGCTCATTTTTCTTCCTTGCTTGTCACGAACGATACCTGTGTAGTAAACGTTTTTGAAAGGAAGTTCATCGCGGTATTCATAACCAGCAATGATCATTCTTGCCACCCAGAAAAACATGATTTCTGGAGCGGTTACAAGGTCGCTGGTAGGGTAGTAGTACTTGATTTCATCCTCGGAGTACAAGCCGTCAAATACAGAGATAGGCCACAACCAAGAAGAAAACCATGTATCCAATACATCTGGATCCTGGTGGATATCAGCTTTTGTAATCGCAGGATTTTTCGCTTGGAATTTTGAAAGTGCTTCTTCTTCTGTTTTCGCTACTTCATAATTTCCATCTTTATCATACCACGCAGGGATTTGGTGTCCCCACCACAACTGACGTGAAATACACCAATCTTTGATGTTTTCCATCCAATTGCGATAGCTGTTTTTAAATTTCGGAGGGAAGAAACGAATGTCGTCATTCATTACATGATCTAGCGCTGGCTTTGAGATATCTTTCATATCTACAAACCATTGCAGCGACAATCGAGGTTCAATAACCACATCTGTTCTTTCCGAAAAACCAACTTTGTTGATGTGCTCTTCCGTTTTAACTAGGGCACCAGCACTTTGTAGGTCTTCTACGATTTTCGTTCTTACTTCAAATCGATCCATTCCAACATACAGCTGCCCAGCTTCGCTAATTGTACCATCTGCGTTCATCATATTGATGATTTGCAGATTGTATTTTTCACCAAGCATAAAGTCATTCATATCGTGCGCAGGAGTCACTTTCAAACAGCCTGTTCCGAATTCCATTTCTACATACTCGTCGGCGATAATAGGAACTTCACGATTAACCAAAGGAACTATTGCCTTTTTACCATGAAGATGCTTGTAGCGTTCGTCTTTTGGATTCACGCAAATTGCAGTATCGCCTAAAATTGTTTCTGGTCGAGTAGTGGCAATGGTTACAAAATCGTTGGTGCCTGCTACTTGATAACTTACGTGATAAAGCTTAGAATTGATTTCTTTATAGATTACTTCTTCATCACTCAAAGCTGTAAGGGCTGCAGGATCCCAGTTGATCATACGCTCGCCACGGTAGATTTTACCCTTTTTGTAAAGGTCGATGAACGTATCAATTACACTCTCATAATATTTTTCGTCCATGGTAAACCGCGTACGGTCCCAGTCGCAGCTTGCACCAAGTTTTTTTAATTGTTCAAGTATGATTCCGCCGTGTTTGTCAGTCCATTCCCAAGCGTGCTTCAAGAAATCTTCGCGAGAAAGGTCAGATTTTTTAACGCCTTCTTTGCGGAGTTTTTGAACCACTTTGGCTTCTGTAGCAATGGAAGCGTGGTCGGTACCGGGAACCCAAAGGGCGTTGAAGCCGCGCATACGTGCGCGACGAATCAATAAATCTTGAATAGTATTGTTGAGCATGTGCCCCATGTGTAAGACTCCCGTAACGTTTGGTGGGGGAATTACAATGGTATAAGCTGGTCGATTGTCAGGTGTGCTTTTGAAAAGCTGATTATCCATCCAGTACTTGTACCACTTATCTTCTGAGGTACTTGGGTCGTATTTACTGGGAATTTCGTTCGTCATCGGTCAATTTTTATTTGACCGCAAATATAGCTTTAAATAAGTCCTTTTGCTTTCAATTCGAGGTACTTATTGACGCTATTGATGCTCAAATCCTCAGGTTTGCTTAAAATGGTTGAGATTCCATATTTTCTGAGTTTTGAAACGATGAGCTTTTTTTCATTCAATAATTTGAGCGCAATAGTCTGAGCATAGATATCAGAGACGAATTCTACCTTTTGGTGGGAGTAGCTATTCAATTCTGTGTTTTCAAAAATCATTACCACCAAAAGGTGTTGCTTATTGATTTTTTGAAGAATAGGTAATGCACGTTCCATGGCATACATGCTTTCGAAATTGAGATAAAGCATGATGAGGCTTCGGCTTTTTATGACATTCTTCACTGCACGATAAAGCAGGTCATAATCACCTTCTTTTTCTTGAGGCTTTTCTGCATAAAGTGCATGAAGAATTTTCTTCAGTTGCTTGTTCCCCTTTTCAGCTGGCAGCGTTGTTCCAATCCGATTACTGAAGGTGATGAGTCCCGTTTTATCATGTTTTTTCAAAGCAATGTTTGAAAGTACTAACGACGTATTAACCGCATAATCCAACAGTGAAAGCCCATGGAAAGGCATGTGCATATTTCTACTTTTATCAATGATCATATACACTTGCTGTGACCTTTCATCTTGGTATTGATTGACCATTAATGAGTTTCTGCGACTGGTAGCTTTCCAGTTGACCGAGCGCATATCATCACCTTGGGTGTAATTTTTTATTTGCTCGAATTCGTAGCTGTGACCAATTCTTCGAATTTTTTTAATGCCAGAAAATGTTGAAATGCTCGCGAAGGCCATCAACTCATATTTCTTCATTTGGATGATACTCGGCACCACTTGAACCATTTCGGCTTCACCTGAAATAATTTGGCGACTACATAAATGAAAGAGTACCGAAGTATGAAGGTTGATATGACCATATTCATATTCCCCTCGCGTATTCGGGTGCACAGTGTACTTGTAAACTTTCTCTTCGTCAGGATTGATTTTTAATGTCCATTTGAAGTCTCTTTCTTGAAATTGAAATGGAAGTTCATCAAATACAGTCAATAGAAGTGGATACTGACTTTCGCTTTTGAGGATAATTTTTATTTCATTGTCATCGCCCAAAGAAAGCACTTTTGTAGAGGTTCTTTTGGCTTGCAAAGTGGTAAGCCTTGTATAGAGAATGATTATCTCTATCAACATTGTAAGCAATAATAGAACAAGCCCCAAGCTTGCAAAATACCTTAAGACAGGATAAGCATAACTGAGGGTATATAATCCTACGATAACACCAAGTATCTTAAAGAATTTTGCATTCAAGTGGAATGCTTTGAGATGCGATATTTTCTTTGAACCTTTCAATTATCTAGGGATTTCGACAGATTCAAGAATTCCAGTAGTCACCTCATCGATGGTCATACCTTCCATTTCGCGCTCATGGCTGAGAATAAGTCGGTGATTGAGAACAGGTACTGCAACGTATTTAATGTCATCTGGAGTTACAAAATCTCTACCTCTCATGGCTGCCATAGCTTTCGCAGTGCGCACGATAGAAAGTGAAGCTCTAGTAGATGCACCTAAATGCAAGTCAGGATTGTTTCTGGTATTATCAATTACAGAAGCAATGTATCTGATTAATTCTGGGCGGATGTAAACCTGTTCGATTTTTTGCTTGAAATCTAGAAGTTGCTCAGGTGTGAGTTTAGCATGAACCGTTTCTGTTGATTTCGCATCGAAGTCGTTGTGAAACTTATTGATGATGGCAACTTCTTGTTCCAAATTCGGAAATTGTAATCTTATTTTGAATACGAATCTATCGAGCTGCGCTTCAGGAAGAGCATAGGTACCTTCTTGTTCTACTGGATTCTGTGTGGCGATTACAAAGAATGGAAACTCCATTTTATATGTTATTCCATCATAGGTAATTTGCTTTTCCTCCATTACCTCCATCAATGCCGCTTGTGTTTTCGCCGGGGCGCGGTTTACCTCATCAATAAGGACTAAGTTAGAAAATATCGGTCCTTTTCTGAAGTAAAAAGAAGACTCTTTCAAATTGAAAACCGAAGTTCCACTAACGTCAGTCGGCATCAAATCTGGAGTGAATTGAATACGACTGAAGTCGGCGTTGATGGTTTTTGCGAGCAATTTTGCAGTCAATGTTTTCGCAATACCAGGTAATCCTTCAAGCAATACGTGACCACCAGTTAACATAGCTGCCATCATCAACTCGATGGTTTGATCTTGACCTACTACAACTTTTTGAAGTTCACCTTTGATGTCGTCAACTGCTTCAAAGATCAACCGAACGTTCACTCGGTTGTTCGGGTCAAGTCCCAATTCCCATTCGCTTGAAGTAGATGTTGGGGCTGAAGCTGACGTTGTTTCAGAACTTTCAAAGTTCTCAACGTTCTCAATGTTTTCGCTTTCTTGAGGATTCAATTCTTCGTTATTCATGGGTTTTATTTCTTGCTTTGTTGGTAATAGATTTCTAGTAATTTATGGAATTGCACCATGTCGTAAGCATTTGCAAAATGATTTACTTCAGCCGTAATGAATGCTTGAAAGATATCATTATATGCTTGAATATGAATGCCTGTTTTAGCCGCAGCTACTTTACTAAACTTCTCCCATTCACTTTTGTTGGCCGGCACGCGCAGACCATACTTTTCGAGGATGTGCGATTTGAATAAGTCCATTTTCAAAACGATCAGTTTGTAATGATCAGACTGTTCAAAGAAAAGTTGAGATACAACCCCTGCATACTCTATGGAAGTGTTTTTGGGCGATGATTGAATTGGAATAATTCTTTGTTTTCTTTTGGCGCCAAAGAATAAATACAGAATAACAGTGAGAAGGAGTAAGTAATATGCCTTGCGAAGTGAAGGCTCTGATAGGATGAATTCTAAAGAACTTTCACCTGCTTTACTTTTATATTTTTCATGAGCTCCTTCCTCAAAGATGTACCTCCGATTTTCTTCGGCCCAATATAGATTTCCATTAGAAATGCTTTGGAAGTGTGCCTCTGCAAATCGCATTCGCTCTTCTTCTAATAATTGAATATTGGTAAAAATGAGTGGGGTAGTATGGAGGTATAAAAAACCCTCTCCCATGGGTATTTCTACGTAGTTGGTGTATTTATCTGATTCAATGGATGTGGCGAATTTCCCTAATTTTTTCACATTAAAATCAGCAAACCGGTCAAAGAAATCGGTGTCAAATGCAGACCAATAGTGAGGTATTGTGTCGAATTCGTACAAATAGCTAAGCTTATATTTCTTACTCGGGTTTTCTAGAAGCGAAACATTAATTTCAGTCTCATAAAGAGAAAGAATATAACTTTCCGACTGACCTATGTAATTGCCGTACTCATCGTATTCATCATAATCGATGTAATCAGAATATTCGTCGTCATCTGAGTAGTCATCTACTTCTTCCCAGTCGTACTCTTCTTCCTCTTCAATTATTTCTTCAAAATGCAGATGGTCTAAATTCTTATTAGAAATAGAATCGAATGCTAAGTAGTTATAGATATATCTTACGAGTTCGGCATCAATTTCATTTACGGACAGAAAGGCCTTATTTCCATTTGAGATAAAATGGAACAATGAATCTATGTCCTTTTTCTCAGCATAGAATGTGTTGCCTACAAAAACATAATAATTTTCCTTTTTCTCAATAGCTGGAGCGATAGCCACATTGGTGCTGTCTGTTATGTCTTCAAATTTTGAAATGTCATTTGTCTCCGATAACAGGTTATACAAGATGTATAAATCATACGGCTCCTTTTTATAGGGGTCATATGATTCCCACCAAGAATAATTTTTTGAACCTTGTATGAAAAAGAATATTAGTCCACCAAGAAATAATATGGCCACAACGACAATGAGGCCTAGCTTGCTATTTTTCATTGTCAATTGGTTTGTTTATCAATGCTTCAAATTTTTGAAACCCTTCTTGAATATGCTCAAATTCTGACGGTTTTACCTCATGTTCTCCATACCATACGATTTCATAAGCCAACGTAAGGTCACGGAAAATGCGATAATCTTGATGACTTCTCATTTCATTGAGAAAGTCATTGTTCGTCTTGTCTTTTCTCCAAATAATGAGTCCTAATTGATTTAAATTTTTAATGGATTTTAGAAAGAGAAGACGAGTGGCAGTGCGGTAATCAGATCCCTCCAGAGCTAAGTTGAGGTATTTATCTATATCGCTCTTGTCGAGGTTTTCCTCGATGTACTCCAAGCTAAATTGATTTTCAATGTTGCCCTTTATTCGAGCATCATGATTGGAAATCATCAGGCGATAAATGATGAAGCCGAAAATAGAAATGAGTAAAACAACAAGAATAATTTTCCCAAATCCTGTCTTATACCAAGCTTCGCTAAAATCAAAGGCATCTTCTAGGTCAATTTCACCTTGTTGTTCCTTTTCTTTTTTCTTTTCTTTTTGTTGGTATTCTATCCCCTGTTTTGCTTTCTCCCAATTCTGCTTTTCCCATTTCGTGTCAGATGCTTTTTGAGCAAACGATGCATTGCTACTTATTAAAAGTAGTAATATTATGACATTCAATAAAAGTACCCAATTACTCCTTCTCCAAGCCATACGCACGTTTTTTGGTTCCTATTTTTTGGATTTCTGCTGTTAGGCTTGTAGCCTCATTTATTTCTTTCGCATAGAAGTAATAGGTCAAAACCATATATATACACACTTAAAAACTATATTTCTTGAGCACAAAAGAATAATAGAAAAGTATAAATTATACGGGATCTCTGGAGCAAGTGCAACATTGCGAAAGTGTGTTAGATTGAATAAATTGGAAAATAACAATCAAGAAATTGGCATTGGATCCTGTAGTCAAAACTCAAATAAGTAGACAGTGTTCCGTTTAAAAGGAGCATTGTAATCCATTGTACGGTGTGTGGCCCAAAGTCCCGAAAAATGTTCCAAATGGTTTTGATCACATTTTTCCAAAAGGAGGAAAAATACGCAGAAAAAATTTTCTTTTTATCAACCGATTCTGCAAACCAGAACATACAGAAGGGCCGCAAACTATTCCAATGAAAAATGAAAGTAGCTGTTGGTTAGAAATAGGGCTACTGCTAAAAACGAGATGCACATAGCATTTATAATATCCAGAAATCGGGGCTTATACTTTGTGCCAAAAAACGATTTTGTAAAATGCACGAATAGCCGAAAATGAGGATTAAAGTAGAAAAAATGGTGAGCGGGAACACCAAAACCATAGCGATCAAGTCTAGATGATCATAGTAAGGAGCCCAACACAAAAATGCCCAAAGGGGTTGAACTCAAAAATAAAAAAGTTTTCGAAAATGTCTTGGAATGCTCCGTCAGTATACCTCCAAACGACACCACAACGGCAGCGCTCAGTAGGGCGGCAAGCCCCGTCTTGACTTTAAATTGTTTCGAAAAAATGAAAAAAGTGTAATTAAAAATTTCACCTACATTTTTATTTTTTACCAATAGAAACAGATTTTATTCGGTGAATCATTTTCCTCATCTGTATTTTCTTGAATGAGAAGTCCTTTTCTCGCAATGTATCTCGGGTACACAAAGAAGTATCCAACTACTATCGTAAAGAGATAATAAAGAATCGACAGTACTCGAATAACATCCGAAGCTCCGTGAGACGCGTGAAGTAGGATTCAATAAATGCCGCGTATAAGAGAGAAAGAAAAATACCGGTATCATTATTTTTATGGCATTTCTTGAAGAAATAACTAAGGCATCTATTCGACTAAATGTGCCGGGGAAAATGAGTCCTTTTGCTAAAACAAAACCTGCGGCACCAGAAACTACAATCATCGAAAGTTCCAAAGTGCCGTGTTGCATAACTGCGAGTATACTCGCCTTCCATAATCCTCTTGTAAAGAAGAAGTGCATAAAGGCGCCAAACATGATTCCATTACTGAATAAAACCCATGCTGTGCCAACTCCCCACAATAAACCTAAAACAAATGCTGCGAACGAAATTCGAATGTTATTCATGGCAATCGTCACAAACATCTCAAATGCGTCTCTGCTTTTGTACACGGCCATGGGGTCACCATTTGCTATGTATTCTTCAGTCATTTCTACATATCCTGGCGATAATACGATACTCGCAAAGTCGGGGTAAAACATGTTAGAAAAAACTCCAATAGTAATTCCCAGTAAAAAGAGTACAAGCGAGAAGAAAAGGGCTTTTTGAGCGAAATAAAGTGAAGACGGAATTTCAGATCTCCACAAGCTTTTCACTTTGTTCTTTTCTTTCCTTTTTCTTTTGTAAATTAATTGATAAACTTTCTGTGAAACGGAATTCAAATAGACCCGCACAGAGCGGTTGGGATAATGGGTTTGAGAAAAACTCAAATCATCGGTAGTTTCTATAAAAAGCTGGGTCAGATGGTCAGGATCTTTATTAGAAGATTTCAGCGTCTCCTCGAATTCTTTCCACTTTTTTTTATTCTGACCAATGAATTCAGTCTCTTGCATAAGTATATTGCAGCAGCTTTAAAGCATTTCTACGAAAGTAAACAATATATGATTTGAATGAAAACTATTGAATTAAAAACAACTCAAAATGTTGCTATTCAATATGAACTTGCATCTGCGAGAGATCGGGGGATTGCTTTTATTCTAGATACTATTTTCAAAATTATAGCTTGGGTTGTGCTCGGAATGCTGATTTTGACAAGTGTTAAGGATGATGATGTATTGTCATTTCTTTTTGCATTTATATTAATTCCGACCATCACTTTTTATACGTTATTTTTCGAAGTAGTTTGGAATGGTCAGACTCCCGGAAAAAGAATCATGAAGTTAAGAGTGATAAATCTTGCCGGCAAGCAGATGACTTTTTTCGACTATATGTTGAGATGGTCTTTTAGAATTATCGATATCTATATGACTATAGGAGTATTCGCTGTTTTGGGAATTGTGAGTACAAAATTTGGGCAGCGATTCGGTGATACGCTCGCCAATTGCACGGTTATCAAACTGGGAGATCTCAATAAGGTTTCGCTTGAAGAGATAATGAGAATTGATAGCAAGATGAGCTATGTTCCCGTGTATCCTCAAATAAGAAATTTTAGAGAAGAAGACATAGTGCTGCTAAAGCAGGCCTTGGATCGATACAATAAACACAACAATGAAGGTCATGCTGAATCGATCAAGACGATGACTGAAATATTCGCTCAAAAGTTGGAACTCGAATCAGTTCCATTGGATAGAGTCTCTTTTTTGCGCACGTTATTAAAGGACTACATTGTCCTTACCCGTTAAGCGATTCTTCAAGGGCTACTCTCACTTCGGCAAGAGGAATAGCAATATCCCATTCGCAGGTTCCCATATTTTTACTTAAAGCAAATCGAACTTCTCGATTTCTATTTTTCTTGTCTTGAAAAAGGAAATGTTCAACGGCAAACCAATCTGGGGAGAAAGGGAAGGAGAAGTATTTATTGAGTAGGGATTCAATTTTTTGATAGTCTGCGTCATCAAGCCAGCCAAAATTGTAGCTGATTCTCGACTCTACAATCATTCCCAATGCTACTGCATGTCCATGTGAAATGGGAAACCCTTTTTGCATGTAAAATGATTCGAGTGCGTGACCTACTGTATGGCCGAAATTCAGAATTTTACGTTGACCTTCTTCAAGAAAGTCGTTCATCACAATTTCTTCCTTGATTCTAGTGCTGCGTTCAATAAACAAGGCCAAGTGATCAGGATTTTCGCCTTGAACTGCTTCCAATGCCTCGAATAATTGTGGATCTGCAATGACAGCATGCTTTACCATTTCTGCAAATCCACTCAAAATGTGTGTTCGAGGCAAGGTTGAGATGAAGTTGGGTTGAATGAGCACTGCTTTCGGATAGGCGAATGAGCCGATGACATTTTTTACATCCTGCATATCAATTCCAGTCTTTCCGCCAATAGATGCATCGCACATTCCCATAAGGGAAGTAGGGATATGGATAAAGGCTACCCCTCTTTTGTAGGTCGAAGCTATGAATCCGCCGAGATCAGTTACTACTCCGCCACCAAGATTGACTATCAAACAATCTCGACCGGCTCTACTGTCAATGAGGTGATGCATGATTTGGGCAACGACCTCAATAGACTTCGAGGCCTCTCCAGGATCTACTTCGATAATATCAATGAGTTCGGGTTTCTCGAGATTTGCTAAGATTCGCGGAGTAACGTGCTCATTGACGTTGGAATCGGTGATAAGGAAGACTTGAGAATATTGAGCAATCCATTTTTGAAGTTCGTTGCACAAGTGATCGTCTGAGTGGTGGAAGCTCGATTTCGCCATGAGGCAAATATAGCGGAGGGTGGTAAATAAAAAAGCCGATAACATTGTTATCGGCTTTCGGTGGTGGTGCCAGCTGGAATCGAACCAGCGACACAAGGATTTTCAGTCCTTTGCTCTACCAACTGAGCTATGGCACCGTGCTTAAAAAGCGGCTGCAAAAATATTCAAAAATCTGAAAGTATGAAGAAAATCGTAGCATTTTTTTAACTTTTTATCTAAGGTCTTGATAATCAGTGTAGCTAAGAAATAACCTAAACTTTATATATAATCGTCGATTAAAAAATGTATTTAATCGAATTTTGACCAAGAAATTGGATGTGATAAATAGCTAGATTCTTTCGACGAAAATAAATTATTTTCCGACAAATGTGTAATTTTGGTCGATTTTCATAAATAAATTTGTTTTTATCGATTCTTTACCTATACTTTTGCATTTGATTTTACTAACCATAAACACTTTTATTAATTAATCAAAACTCTCAATTATGAAGAGAACATTACGCTCTTTAACAGACGTAGAAGGTTGTTGTCGCGAGATTTCAACTTTCAGTTGGGTGAGAAAAGCAATGCTTTTCTTGGCCGTTTTTGCATTCTGGAGTGTTGGTGATGCCAACGCTCAAGGAGATGGATGTATTCCATCAATTAACCTAACCTGTCCTACAAACGTATCAGTAAGCTGTTCAGACGTTGCTGACGCTGAACTAACTGGTTTGCCTGAATTCACTTTTGAATCATGCGGACTAGTAGAATTGCTTCCTGAGGTTTCTTTCTCAGATTTGGTTATTCCTTCTTCTTCTGACTGTTCTTACACGATTATTCGTACATGGACAGTTTCTATTGCACAACTTGAGCTTGCTGAGTCATGCTCACAGACTTTGTCTGTGTATGACAACGAAGGTCCAGTATTTAGTGCTGTAGAAGATATTACAGTACAATGCGTTGAAGACGTTGTAGCTCCAGAAGCTCCATCGGCTGAAGATGCATGTGGTTCTGTAGTTGAAGTAGTTCCTTTTGAATCTCACACTGCTGGTGTGATTTCAACTTGCGTACTTACTACACCAATCGGTCCTGGTCCTGATGGATCTATCTGGTTGTTTGGAGTAACTAGCGCTGGTCTTGCTGCTTCTGACTACTGGGCTTGGGCTCCAGGCGCTACGCTTACTGCGTATGACGATGGTACTGCTCTTGTATCTGGAACTGTTGTAAACCTTGGCAACGCTAACCAAATTTGGGAAGTGAACATGTGGTTGGAGAACAAGAGAAACTGGACGGATTGGTCTGCTCTTGGACGTAACTACAAAAATGACCTAGGTCTTGCAGGTTCAAACTACCTTAACTGGGATTACTATGAACTAGTAGAAGGGTTTTCAACTCTTACTGGTGCTGGTGACTATGCTGGTAACATTCTTTACCTTTCTCACCAACCATCTAACTACTTCTTCGGTTTCCAAAAAGGTATCGCTGCCAACAACCGTAACTCAAACGACGGTTTGTCTGGTTGGTTCTATTATACTGGTTGGTACAATGGAGAATTTGTAAACGGTCACGGTGACTTGTTCACTGATGCTGAGTGCACTCCAAACAACCCACAATTACAATGTAACGATGAGTTCACTTATTTCTACCGCGCGGTAGATTCATGTGGCAATCAATCAACTACTTCTATCACAGTTACTGTAGACGATACTATCGCTCCAGAATTTGATAACTGTCCAGAAAATGTTACTGTTGAATGTTCTGACGAACTTCCAGCTGTTGCTGAAGGTATCACAGCTACTGACAACTGTGACGATGACGTTTTGGTGGTTTACCTAGGTCAATCTGAGCCAGAAACTGAAGATGGTTGTACATACTTTGTTTACCGTACTTGGGCTGCTTTCGATGATTGCGAAAACAGAACTGATTGCGTTCAAACAATTACTATTGTTGACACTACTGCTCCTGAATTTACATACGTTCCTGCTGAAGCTACTTTTGAGTGCGATCAGGAAATCGTTTATGAAGATGCAATGGCTTCTGACAACTGTCACGAAGTAACTATTGAAGTTTCTTCTGAAATGATGGAAGGTGAGTGTCCACAAGAATATACTATCGTTCGCACTTTTGTTGCTAACGACGGTTGTGGTAACTCTTCTGAAGCTACTCAAACAATCCACGTTGTTGATACAACTGCTCCAGTTTTCAACCCATTCGAAGCTTATGTTTCTGTTGAATGTACTGAAGTAGACAACGTTGCTGCTCCTACTGCTACTGACAACTGTAGCGAAGTAGTTGAAGTAGTTCTTACAGAAGAACTTCTTAACTCAGGTGGTTGTCTTGGTGTTCTTGAGCGTCACTACACTGCATATGATGCATGTGGAAACAGCGCTGAAGCAGTGATGTTTATCGCTATTCTTGACACTACTCCTCCAGTAGTTATGAACCCAGAAGATTTCACAGTAGAATGTGATGCAGTTCCTGCAATGCCAGAAATTGAAATCTACGACAACTGTGGTCACGAAGTGACTGTAGAAGCTACTGAAGAAATGATCGCTGGTGAGTGTGAAAACAGCTACACTATCGTTTGGACTTGGACTGCTACAGATTTCTGTGAAAACGTAACTGTTGAGTCTACTACTGTTACTGTTATTGATACTACTGCTCCAATGTGGGAGTGGGTACCAGCTGACGTAACAATCGAATGTTCTGACGAAGTTCCTGCAGTTGAAATGGCTATCGCTTATGACAACTGTGACGACAACGTTGAAGTTGTTGTAACTGAAATGACTCAAGAAGGTAACTGTCCAAACAACTACACTATCGTTCGCATGTTCCGTGCTTTCGATAACTGTGGTAACGAAGCTATGGCAGTTCAAAACATCTTTGTTCAAGACACAACTGCTCCAGTATTGGAAGGTGTTGCTGAATTGACTTTCGAGTGTGATCAAGATATCGTATGGCAACAGCCTTCAGCTTCTGATAACTGTTCTGACGTAACTATCACTTTCGTAGATGAAGTTCTTTCTGAAGGTAACTGTTGGTCACAATACGCTCGTATCTACACTGGTACTGACGCTTGTGGTAACGCTTCTTCATTCACTCAAGTTGTAACTGTAGTTGATACTACTGCTCCAGTAATCACTGGAATTATCGAAATCGATCGCCCATGTGACGATTACGAAGGTATCTATGTAGAATACTCAGACAACTGTAACGAAGTTTCTGTTGAATATAACGACGAGCACGTTTCTGGTGGATGTCAAGGACGTATCATCCGTACTTACACTGCTTGGGATGCATGTGAAAACATGTCTACATTCACTCAAATCATCACTTTGACAGACGTTACTGCTCCAGTAATCGAAGGTCAATCTGAAGATTTCACTGTAGAGTGTGGTAACGAGTATGCAATGCCATGGGCTGAGTTCTCTGACAACTGTGACGACGAATTGGAAATCACTTCAAGTGTTGTTTCTGAAGGTACTTGTCCAGAAGTTGTAACTTACACTTGGACTGCTACAGACAACTGTAACAACAGCACTACTGCTACTGTAGTAGTTACTATCGTTGACACTACAGCTCCAATGATTTACCCTGGCAACGGTGGTGAGTTTAGCTGCGACGAAGACGTAGTATTCGGTTCACCTGAAGCTTGGGATATCTGCTCAGAAACTGTAGAAGTTTCTTTTGTTGATGAAACTATCGCAGGTTCTTGCCCACAATCTTACACTATCGTTCGTACTTGGACTGCAGTAGATGAGTGTGGTAACTCTGCATCAGCATCAGCTTCAGCTTATGTATATGATATGACTGCTCCAGTATTTACAATGGTAGCAGCAGATGTAACTATCGAGTGTGACGCTGAAATTCCAGCTGCTTCTGCTGAAGCTACAGACAACTGTGGTTTGGTGACTATCACTAACAGCGAAGAAATGGTAGAAGGTCAGTGTGCTAATAGCTACACTATCGTTCGTACTTATGTTGCAACTGACGAGTGTGGTAACTCTAGCGAGGCTACACAGTACATCAACATTGTTGATACTACTGCTCCAGTAATCACTGGTACAATCGAAATTGAGCGTCCATGTGACGACTACGAAGGTATCTATGTTGACTACTCAGACAACTGTTCTGAATTTGTAGAAGTAGATTACTCAGACGAGCACGTTTCTGGTGGATGTCAAGGTCGCGTTATTCGCACTTACTCTGCTTGGGATGCTTGTGGAAACATGTCTACATTCCAACAAATCATCACATTAACAGACGTTACAGCTCCAGTTATTGCTGGTCAGTCTGAAGACTTCACTGTTGAGTGTGGTAACGAGTATGCAATGCCATGGGCTGAGTTCTCTGACAACTGTGACGACGAATTGGAAATCACTTCAAGTGTTGTTTCTGAAGGTACTTGTCCAGAAGTTGTAACTTACACTTGGACTGCTGACAACTGTAATAACAGCACTACTGCTGTAGTAGTTACTATCGTAGACACTACAGCTCCAATGATTTACCCTGGCAACGGTGGTGAGTTTAGCTGTGACGAAGACGTAGTATTCGGTTCACCTGAAGCTTGGGATATCTGCTCAGAAACTGTAGAGTTTCTTTTGTTGATGAAACTATCCAGGTTCTGCCACAATCTTACACTATCGTTCGTACTTGGACTGCAGTAGATGAGTGTGGTAACTCTGCATCAGCATCAGCTTCAGCTTATGTATATGATATGACTGCTCCAGTATTTAAATGTACAGCAGATGTAACTAGAGTGTGACGGAATCATTCCTGAAGCTACAGACAACTGTGGTTTGCTTCACTAACAGCGAGATGGTAGAAGGTCAGTGTGCTAATAGCTACACTATCGTTCGTACATGTTGCAACTGACGAGTGTGGTAACTCTAGCGAGGCTACACAGTACATCAACATTGTTGATACTACTGCTCCAGTATTCGTAGGTATTGTTGAAATCGACGTCCATGACGACTACGCAGGTATCTTGTTGACTATCAGACAACTGTTCTGAATTTGTAGAAGTAGATTACTCAGACGAGCACGTTTCTGGTGGATGTCAAGGTCGCGTTATTCGCACTTACTCTGCTTGGGATGCTTGTGGAAACATGTCTACATTCCAACAAATCATCACATTAACAGACGTTACAGCTCAGTTATTGCTGGTCAGTCTGAAGACTTCACTGTTGAGTGTGGTAATGAGTATGCAATGCCATGGGCTGAGTTCTCTGACAACTGTGACGACGAATTGGAAATCACTTCAAGTGTTGTTTCTGAAGGTACTTGTCCAGAAGTTGTAACTTACACTTGGACTGCTACAGACAACTGTAACAACAGCACTACTGCTACTGTAGTAGTTACTATCGTTGATACTACTGCTCCAATGTGGTACTCTGAAGGTTACTCTGAAACAGTTTCTTGTGGTTCTGAGTACATGGTTTATGAGCCATATGCTTATGACACTTGTAGCGAAGTAACTTATGATTCTTCAATGGAAGTTGTAGCAGGTGACTGCCCAGCAAACTACACTGAAGTTTATACTTTCTATGCGGTTGATGCTTGTGGCAACGCTGCTGAACCATTGGTGATTTCAATCACTTATGTTGATGATGCTGCTCCAATGTGGGTATCAATTCCAAACTCTAACGAGATTTCTTGTGACGCTACAGTTCCATCTGATGCACCAGTTGCAATGGATAACTGCAGTGAATTCACTGTAGAAATGACTGAAGAGATCATTGACGGTCAATGTCCAAACAACTACGTAATCGTACGTTCTTGGACTGCAACAGATGCTTGTGGAAACGTTTCTGAACCTGCAACAGTTTCTTACTACATCTATGACAACACTGCTCCAGTAATTACTACTGAACTTTCTGATTTGAACTATGAGTGTCCAGTTGAAATCGTACCAGCAGAAATTGCTGCTACTGACAACTGTAGCGACGTAAGCATCGAATCAGGTGTTGAAACTATCTGGATGGACGAGTGTGGTAATGGTTACTTCATGGTTTACTACTTAGTATCTGATGCTTGTGGTAACTCAACTGAAGCTTCTTACTACGTTAACATCTATGATGAAACTGCACCAGTATTGAGCGAAACTCCTGAGAACATGGTTCTAGCTTGCGACGAAATGCTTCCAGAAGCACCAGTTGTAACAGCAATGGACAACTGTAACGGTGAGGTTGCTGTTGAATTCACTGAAGAAATCGTAGGTGATATGCCAGCTGAAGGTTCAATCGCTGATTGTAACATTTTAACTCCAGTTCGCGCTGAAGGTAACCCATGTAACTACCCATACGACTGGGCAATGGCATTGTTCGCTATGCCAAGCTCACACCGTTGGTACCAAGTTTCTGAAGGTAGCCTTGTTCAATATCCTGACGGTACAATTCACGTTGAAGCTACTTTGGTTAACGCTGTAAACCCTGCAAATGGTTTCTATGTTAACGTTGAGTTCGCTAATGGAATGGATTGGGCTGCATGGAGCACTCAAGCGTTCCCAACAGGATTTAAAGCTGACTGTGGCGGTGAAGCTGCTAACCACGAAGATTGGATGTACTACATCCTTCAAGCTGGTGACGGTGCTGAACTTGTTGGTTTCGGAGCTTACGAAGGTTCTGCAATCAACTTGGTTCACGCTCCATCTAACAACTACTTCGGTTTCCAATTGGGTGACGGTGCAAACAACTACAACGCTGACGACAACGGATTCGGTGGTTGGTTCACTTACAACGGTGTGTTCTTGGTGGATGGTCAACCAATCATGAGCGGTAACGCTTCTGGTGCTGGTGACTTCGCATTCAACCTAGACTGCTGCCCAGACTACCAAGTAGTTCGCACATGGACTGCAATGGATTGTACTGGTAATGTTGTAATGCATTCTCAAACTATTTCATGGGAAGGTTCTACAGATATCACTCCTGATCAAGTAACTCCAGGTCTTGAGACTATGGAAGTTTCTAAAGGAAACATCGATATCGTAAACATCTATCCTAACCCATCAAACATGAACACTCAAATCAAAGTTGTGTCTAACATTGACAACAACATTGCAGTTGACGTGGTTGATGTAACTGGTCGTGTGATCGCTAAGATCTACAACGGTCAAGTTGATGCTGGAGTAGTTTACAACTTCATGTTGAACTCAGGTGAATTGAACAACGGTCTATACCAAGTTCGTATGTCATCTTCAACTGAAGTAGTTGCAAAACAACTTCAAGTTATTAAGTAATAAGTAGGTTAGACTATCTAATATCAAAACGTCCCGAGCTTGTCTCGGGACGTTTTTTTTTATGTAATCGGGAGTATATTTGCGGCGGAAGAATGAGAGAATGAGAGAATGAGAGACTTTGAGAATGTGTGAAAGTGTGAATGTGGGAATGAGTTTGTTTTGAATGAGGAGAGTTGTCTGAGTGGTCGTCCTTCGTCCCGAGTTTGACTCGGGATCAGGAACCGGCTTGTTGAGAAAGTGATTATTCTTACGTGGTTTTTTTAATAATAGGAGAGTTGTCTGAGTGGTCGAAAGAGTCCCGAACTAGCTTCGGGAGAAAGTGTGTCACTACAGCATCTTTTGTTTTAATGAGGAGAGATGTCAGAGTGGCCGATCGAGTCCCGAATTAGCTTCGGGAGAAAGTGTGTCACTACAGCATCTTTTGTTTTAATGAGGAGAGATGTCAGGTGGCCGATCGGGTCCCGAATTAGCTTCGGGAGAAAGTGTGTCACTACAGCATCTTTTGTTTTAATGAGGAGGATTGTCTGAGTGGTCGAAAAGTCCCGAACTGGCTTCGGGAGAAAGTGTGTCACTACAGCATCTTTTGTTTTAATGAGGAGAGTTGTCTGAGTGGTCGAAAGAGCACGCCTGGAAAGTGTGTATACCCCTAAAGGGTATCCAGGGTTCGAATCCCTGACTCTCCGCAAAGGAAAAAAATCCCCACAAAGTGGGGATTTTTTATTTCTATTCATTTCCACTTTTCCCTAGTACTACTCACACTCTATTATCATTTTTCATTTTTCATTCACATTTTCACACTCTCTCACTAAGAAGGAGCTTAGAATAATAATACATTTTCAATCGGCTCAGGAAACGGTATGTTGAGAAGGCGTGTGTACTATAAGTTTCAAGGCACTCCGCCAGCGTCCTTACGTAGAAAAGAGAAAATGGACGAACTTGCTTTATTTATTGGGATGTCGCCTGATGGTAATATTTGGGCATCTTTTCCTAATATAGCACTACTTTAAACTTTAATTATGAATTATATTTTCAAAGTTGTTGAAGATGTTGAGACGAATAATTCGATGAATACCGACCCTGCAACAGTTTTCTTGGATAACATTCCAAATATTGGTTCTTTTCAAACTGATATGAATCAGTTAATAGAAATAAGCGGATTATTTGGATGAAATAATTCATGCTTTGCAGAGTCTGATAAATGGTTCTCGGGTTGATCCCTATAAATGGGGACATGAAATATATGATATTCGCAGTGATTCCCAAACTAGTTACTGCCATAATACATTTCTTCGAAGGCAAGGAAGGCCGATCTGGAATTGGTTCTACCAACAGATGAAATTTTAACGTGGATAATAGAATGGAGAGCCTTTTGTAATTCAATGAATTGAATATATAGGACAGATCCCAGCTTGTTCGCATAACTTTGGAGTAAGAAGCAGAACCAAAAATTCTGGGAGCTAATTAGGATTAAGTCATTCATGCATTATTGAATACATTGAAAAAAAGGAAATCACTAAAAACTAGAATCTAAATGCAACAGTTAACAGTTGAAGTTACTGGAGCCGGAGATGCTGGCAACAGAAGCGGATTTCGTTGAATTTGAAGAGAGGTTTAATGCTACCCTTCCAAATTATTTAAAGGAGTTCATTATGCAGTATGGAGGGCAAGGCATACTTGAGAGATATTTTTTGCTTTGAAGATGGTGGTGGGATTTATAGATGGGTTAATACCTCTGTTAAAACGACATGCTGGTTTTTCTATTGAACACATGTCCATAGAGTTAAAAGATATATGGGGTGAGGTGCGTTATATAGCATTCGCAACATGTTCGTCTCTTATACTTTATGTGAAGATTGGAGGGGATGATGACGGTGATATTTATTACTATACAAGTGGTCATGATGTTGAGGATTATCTTCTTCGACTCGATAACTTCACATTTGAAAGTTTAATTAATAGTTTGAGTGCCGTTGACCCTGATGAACAAGTACCAGTATAAATTTCAGACGACATGAATACATGCAAATTATGGGCTAACATTTGTGAATGAAGAGTTCGCCGGTGGGGCATTTTAATCGATTCAATGGTTGGACAACTCATCATTAGAATTGGCAAGTTTTTAGTATTCATAAAATCAGATCCTGATTTATTTCTATCCTATTATGTTCCTCAAATAGAGGAGATAGTTTTACTAGGAGGTGAATTGTCAATTGTTTATGGTTTCAGCAATTCCTTAGTAGGTCAACTTAACACAGTATTATCTTAACAAAACAATTTGGATTACGAAAAGGTAGTACCTACGACTGAATTTAGAGAGATCGTCTAAGTAAAAGAAGTTCACAGTTTAAATGCTTCATAATTATTGTAGGGCAAGATTTTAAGAATGCGTCATAAATCGGGAACAGTGAACCGTAAATTTGGTCTAATCGTCCATTTTTACTTATATTTGAGCCGTATAAGCATTCTATAAGGCTCGTGAAGTACAATTGGCAACAACACGATTGGCCCAATTTCCAATATCAAATTAGTGGTATTGAAGGTCTGCTATTGTCCTATTTACAAAATTCAGGTAAGTTGGAAGGAACCATTAGCAGCCTAGAAATCTTATCAAAGAAGAGTCGATTATTGAACTTCTCGTATTGCTGAAGCTATCAAAACTTCAGAAATCGAAGGTGAGTTTATGAGCCGAACAGATGTAGCCTCTTCTATTCGAAAACAACTCGGAATAACTGCTCAGAAGAATTTGGAAAAGATCGAAGAGCACAAGGCATTGCGGAAGTTTTGGTATCGGCACGAAAAACATTTAATGACCCGTTAACAGAATCAGGTACTTAAGTGGCATTCATCCCTGCTCGCGCATGAAAAAGGAATTACAAGTTGGACATTGGCGAACGCATAGCAAAGAGCCCATGCAAGATTGTATCAGGTGCTATTGGGTTTGAGCGAGTGCATTTTGAAGCCCTCATCATCGTGTCTTGAAAACGAAATGAGTGCATTTGTCGAGTGGTTCAACAACACAGCACCACATGGACCTGAGGCAATTGCTCATGCCCCAGTTCGTGCTGCAATTGCCCATCTCTATTTTGAAAGTATTCATCCTTTTGAGGACGGGAATGGACCAATAGGGCGGACAATCGCAGAAAAGGCCTAGCGCAGTCTACAGGTTATCAGGACTCACCAGTTTATCATATATCATTGAACGAAATAAAAAAGAATATTATAAGCAGCTAGAAAGAGGCTCAGCGTTCCAACGAAATCTCTGATTGGATTAAATACTTCGTGAAAGTAGTTGTTGAAGGTCAAAAAGTTTGCTAGCGAAACAATAGATTTTACACTGCTCAAGTCTAAGTATTTTGATAATTATTCTGACAAATTCAACGCGTCACAACTCAAAGTGATTCAAAGAATGTTTGCCGAAGGTCCAGCTGGATTTAAAGGGGGTATGACCGCTACAAAATATAGTCGTGTATCACAAGTTTCTAAAGCCACGGCGACAAGGCATTTGACAGAGCTATTAAAACTTGGAGCACTTTCTGTTCAAGGACAAGGTCGTTCTACGAGATATTTCTTGAATCTTAAAGATGTTTAATTTTTAAACGCTTTTCGAAGACTGCGATAAACAAAGTCATTGCGCTAGCAGAAAAATTTCCTCTAACTTAGTGGTAGTAACAAAGTGAAAAAAACTATTTTTACAATTAATTGAACTCAGGAGCTTAGGCAAGATGAAAGGAAAATTTCTTGCTAGCTTGATGAAGAGGATGAGGACAATAATACGACTTGAAATGAAAACACTAATTAAGTTGAATTTCATAATTCTCTTGATGTTCGCAGCTTGTAAACGTGATCCAAATTCTCGAGACGAACCCCTTTGTAGTGCTAGATCAAATAATGTTTCAAATCTGTTAAAACTAAACGGGATGTATTATTATATATCTCAAGCAAATTCCGAGAGAGCTTTTATTTATATTTTGAATGCAAATGGCACCATTGGAAGAACGGGAACAGATTTACCACTTACAAATGCTCAAACCAAGTTGACATCTCCTGAATTTATAAGTTTTATTTCTGACAATAAAAGTTATTGGGGTGTTTATCATATTGAAGGTTCGAACATTCTAATAGATACTTGGCATGCTGATAGCAATGGAAAGGACTATGGCTATCGCTGGGCTGGAGAGATCTTATCTGATACTAGCTTCAGAATCATTAGTAGCTCTCTCTGCAACGGTTCTGAATTCAGAAATGAAGACGAGGTCTATTACTTCTATCCGTTGGAAAATAAACCAGACAGTGTGACTTCACTAATTCCATAACCTTATAAAAGTATCCCTCCACTCAAGCATGTTCTACGGCAAATGAAATGTACTTGAATTTTCGGGTATAATGCAAGAATTGATATGGGAGATACCAAAGAGCGAATCCCGATTCTCATCATCGAGAAAGTCTCATATTCTCAACTTTTATCGCAGGCACCAGTGAACCTTGGCAACTTATGTCTAAGCAGTAACAATTAAATCAATTCGGCCTATTTTCGTGGCCATGTCAAAGGGAGAATTAGTAAAGAAGAACTCGGAGGAAGATAAATTCCGGAAGGATCAGAAAAAGTATGCTGATGCTCTCAAGCGCTTGCTCAAAACAGAAAAGGAACTGGAAAAAGAAAGAGCAAGATTGGACTCAAGAATGGAGAAATTGGTGAATGCTTGCCAACCCGTTTTGGATGAAATATTCGCTCTGAAAATTGAAATCATTCACCTTCTTGCTTCGGCTGCCACATCAGAAAAGTCGGTGGGTTTACAAAGGGATTATTACTATAAGATAATTGACTTAATAAATGAAGTGCTTCAGGCTCCTCACTCGTTGAGTCATGCTGTGTGTGAAAGCTTGATTGAGACTAGGGAAAGTGCGCTGGAACATATAGAAGAACTGTCGAAGGCCCTGAAGGATGAGGAAAAATTGAAGATGAATCTGAGTGCTGAAGAGCAAATGGACATGGTGTTGGAAATGCTGGATGAAGCCGAAATGGCCTGCGAAATGCATGGTGTACATGTAGACTTTTCGGATGCGGATCTTTCTTTGCACCCGAAGGATTTTGAAGAGTACATCCGTGAAAAAATAAAGGATGCATTTCAACAGAAGGAAGAGCAATCCTATAAGGAAGAAAAGCAAAGTCATGATTTTTTAAAATTTGCGGAGAAGGAAAAAGTGGCGGCTACACCAGAGCTGACTTCGCTTTACAAAAAGTTGGTGAAGTTGATTCATCCCGATCGCGAGCGTGATGAAAAGATACGCGCGCAGAAGGAAGAGGCAATGAAGAAGCTGACTGTTGCATATGAGAAGCGTGATTTGATGGAGCTAATGCGCTTGGAAGCGGAGTGGGGTAGTGCTTCTGAACTGTCCGATTTTAAATCAAATCCAATTGAAATAAAAAATCATATTGGACTATTGCTGAAGAAAATTAAAGCGTTGAAATTGAGTAAAGGCAACTTGATTCACGATGCAAAATATTTTAAACTTCGATACATTGGGGTAACTTATTATGGGGTGTATGATGCGTCGCCAAAGGAGGTGCAGCGTTCGCTCGAGAGTCAAAGAGATGGGCTAGACGAAGTGCTTCGTATGTTGGGCAATCCAAAATCGCGAAAAAGGGCTTTTAAGATGCTCTAGTCTGAAGAGTCGTTTTTTAAGAAAGCGCCTAAACGTAAGATCATCTTTTTTATTGTGTGTTTTTTTTAACCACAAAGCGCACAAAGAATGCACGAAGTACACGAAGGTTTCGCACAGCACGGCCTCTCGCTACGCTAACGCTTACGCTCGAGGGCCCGAAGCTAATTCCATCTTCCATCTCCCATCTCCCAACTCCCATCTCCCAACTCCCAACTCCAATCTCCCAACCCCATTCCCCCAACTCCCGACTCCCAACTCCAAACTCTCCTCCGCTAGTTCTTCTTCACATACTTCGTCAAAATAATAATCGACTGCTCGTTGATCTTGCCTTCGATTTGTTCCGCATTATCATGAATGAGCTTGATGCGTTTCACTACTGTGCCTTTAGATGCTGTAAAGTTGGTTCCTTTAACGTCTAGCGCTTGGGTGAGCACCACATTGTCGCCGTTGTTTAATACGTTTCCAAATGCATCGATGTGTTGCATGGGTTTGTCTGAAGTCAATGCCCATTGTACTACCGACTCATCGAGTTCAACGCCGTTCATGGCGTCTGCTGCCCAGCTTTCAGCCGCGAAATCATTCAAAAGTCGGTAAGAAAGTGCCTGAACACTTGGGTAGGGACTCCAGATGCTGCCTTCCAAACATCTCCAATAAAATCCTTCATTGGTGTCGCCCATTTTGGAAGAACATTGCTCACATAGAGCCACTTGGTGATCGATGGTTTCGTCTGATTTTGGACTTACTGTAAATTCAATATTTGCTTCGTTGGCAGCGCACAATTCGCACATGCCATTACTGCGGTCTTTTAATGCTTGAGAGATGCTCATAGTAGTGTGTGTTGATTCGGGGCGCAAGGTAGTTATTTCTTTAATTTTATTGTGAAAAATGAACTTTTAGAGTAGCTGTTTGCTCTTATCTTCGGAAGAGTTTTCATTTATGGAAAAAATTATTGAAGTCAAACATCTCGCGAAGACGTTTGGCGATTTTCAAGCGGTAAAAGACGTATCATTCGACGTTTATAAGGGAGATGTTTTGGTTTTCTGAGGCCTAATGGTGCTGGAAAAAGTACTACTATTCGATGTCTCCTGTCGCTTATTCATCCCACAAGTGGTGATATAAAATTGTTCGGCAAGTCGTTGAGCACACATCGAGAAGCAATACTTCGTCAAATAGGCTGTATCATCGAAAAACCTGATTTCTATAAGTATTTATCTGCAGAAAAAAATCTTGAAATTTTTGCGAGAATTTCGGGCGCTTCCACCGCGAAATACGATATCCACGCGATGTTAGAATTTGTGGGATTGAAGGGCAGAGAACGCGACAAGGTGAGTGGATTTTCGCACGGGATGAAGCAACGTTTGGGAATTGCACAAACGCTCATTCATGATCCTGAATTGATCATTCTGGATGAACCCACAACAGGTTTAGATCCTCAAGGAATTATTGATGTTAGAAATCTCATTTTACAATTGAAAAATGAGAAGAATAAAACAGTGTTGCTTTCGTCACACCAATTGTCGGAAATAGAAATCATTGCCAACAGGATGGTGATTATCAATAAAGGACAAACGGTGACGGAAGGGGAGGTGTCGAAGCTTTTAAACGAGCAAGAACTTGTGGTGCGAATGGAAGTGCAAGACAGCGGAAAAGCCTTAAGAATTTTGAATGGTTGGAGCGATAAGGTGAAAGAAAATAAAGATGACAACACGCTCGAATTTGCCACGAGTCGTGAAGCGCTGCCTTCCATTATTAAATCGCTTACTGAAAATGATGTTTTGATATATGGTGTAGAGTCGAAGCGTAAATTGGAAGACTACTTCATTCGCATTATCAATTAATAAGAAATCAAGTCATATGTTGCTAAAAAGTACTTGGAATGAGTTTATCAAAATAGCTGCTAAACCTCGTAGTTACTTGGGGTTAGTAGCTATCACCGTTTTGGTGGCTGTGATATTATTCGCGCTGAAAGCAGATGGGATGTCGTTTATTTCATTTGTAACGGCTTCATTTGAGCAAACGCTTTCTTTTGAGGGGAATATTATGAACGGGAATTTGGTGGCGTTTATCGTGCTTCAAATGCTCGTGATTCATATTCCTTTACTAGTCGCTCTGGTCACTGGAGACCTAGTTTCGGGAGAAGCGGCCATGGGAACTATTCGCATGCTGCTAACGAAACCTATTTCAAGGCGCACGATGTTGCTTTCGAAATTTCTTGCGGGAGCAGTTTACACATTGCTGATAGTTATCTGGCTCGGAATATTGGCGGTAATCGTTGGCAAACTCATGTTTGGTGTGGGCGATATCATGGTGCTCAATAGTGACGGCTTGGTGATTATTAAGGAGATGGATGTGAACTGGAGATACGTTGGTGCTTTCGGTGTAGCGTTTTTAGCGCTGCTCACTGTTTCTTCTTTGTCTATTATGCTGTCATGTTTTTCAGAGAATTCAATCGGTCCCATCGTAACAACCATGGCCATTATTATTCTATTTACAATAATAGGAACATTAGACGTTACCATTTTTGATCCGATTAAGCCGTTCTTATTTACAACGCATATGATTGCTTGGCGAAGCTTTTTTGAAGATCCTTTGCCTTGGGACGTAATCAAAGAATCGTCGATCATTCTTTTGGTGCACAATGTGATTTTTATTTCAATCGCTTTATTTCAATTCAATAAAAAGGATATCAAGTCATGAGAAAGTTGACCTCATTACTTCTATTTTCAATTTTAAGTTTTGCGTCATACGCGCAAGATGCAGACGCATTGCTTAGCGGAATAGTGTTGAAAATGCAGAAGGTTAAAGATTACAAAGTCGAAGCTTTAATTACTTCAGATATTCCGATGGTGAAAATCTTGCCTTCCAAAGCAACGATTTATTTTAAGCAAAAAGATAAAATTAAAATAGATGCAAAGGGAATTGCAATTGTTCCAAAGCAAGGTTTTAATGATATTTCAAAACTGTTAGCAGATAAAAATTCATACACCGCGATTTACATGATGAAAGAAACGGTGAATGGAATTGCGACTGAATTGGTTTCCATTTTTCCTAAAAGTGATACATCCGATTTGGTGTTGTCGAAGTTGTGGATTGACCCCGTGAATGATATCGTAATAAAGTCACAGACCACTACGCGTAGTAGCGGTACTGTGACAGTTGAATATAAATATGGTAGTCAAAAATCTTGGGGTTTGCCCGATCAATTGATTTTTACTGTTGATGTAAAGAAGTTCAAAATCCCTAAGGGTGTGGCTACAGATTTGAATAAAAAATCTGACAAAAAGGAAAATGAAAAGGAGCAAAAACAAGGTAAAATCACCATCGACCTAACCTCATATGTAATCAACAAAGGGATTAAAGACGAGGTTTTTAAGTAGAGTTTAATTTTTCAATTTTATCTCACCTATGGTCAGAAAGTAGTAGTTAGAAAGGAAATTACTAATTGCATAGAGATGATTGTCAATTTTGTAATATTCTCCCAAACCAATATCTTTCATACTTTTCTTACCATTAACTGTGCTATGCATTGAAATAACGCTTTCATTTCCTGAACCTGATTCTAAATCGATGAGAGAATAGTTTATATCCATTCAACTCTGGCATTTGAACGTCCATAAGTATATCGATGCTATGACTTTTGTAGATATCACTTGCTTCGTACCCATTGGAAGCTACGAGGATATCTTTCGCTTCAGGAAGCACATCTCGCACAAGAGTTTGAGCGAGCAGCAAGTTCACAGGATTATCCTCGGCAATGAGAATGGTATATCGCGACCTTCCCGTCTCGGTTTTGTGAATGTCGCCTTCCTGAACATCCTTGGCAATTCTCTCAATTTCGTTCCATTCTCCTTTGATCTAAAATGGTACTGAACTGTCCCGGTAATGTGACATCGAAATAGAAAATACTTCCCTTTCCTGGAATACTCTCTAATTTCAAATTGGTATTCATCAATGCCAGAAGCTTATTGCTAATGGTAAGACCTAGGCCCGTTCCTCCAAACTTTTTAGATGTGCTGGCATCCGCTGGAGAAAATACTTCGTAATGCGCTTTTGGTTGCTCGGAGCAATTCCTTCGCCGGTGTCAATAACGGAAAACCTGAAAAGTCCCTTGTCATCCGTAGTCTTACGGAGCAATTCAATTTTTATAGAAATGGAGCCTTCTTTAGTAAACTTGATTGCATTAGAAATCAAATTGAGTAGGACCTGTCTCAAACGAATCTCATCGACTCAAACAAACTTTGATGCCTTCTCCAGCAACAAACTTTAATTCTAAATTTTTCGCTGGCTTGGTATGACATAATAGAACTAATTTGATTTTTGAGTTCAATCAAATTGGTTCGTCATTTGCTCAATTCCATTTTTCCAGATTCAATTTTAGAGAAATCTAGAATGTCATTTACAATAGAAAGAAGACTTTGCGCAGATTGTGAGATGGTAGTGGCATACTGATGTTGCGTTTCTTCCATCTTGGTGCGCAACAATAAATCGGAGAAACCAATAACGGCATTTAATGGCGTTCTGATTTCATGACTCATGTTGGTTACAAATTCAGATTTGGCAATACTTGCTTGTTCTGCAATAGCTGTGGCTTCGCGCAGCTTGTTTCTATTGAAATAAAGATAAATTGAAAATGAAAGTATAAGTATGATGGCAATAATTAGAAAGACGCGCCAATACATATCCACTTTCGCTTTTTCCTTTAATTTTTCTTCTTTTAAGTCTTGCTCTTTTTGCAAGTCTTCCAACTGTTTGTTCATTTTGAACTCAGTTTCTAATTTTATCAGCTGCGATTGAGTTTCTTCACTTGCAATGCTATCTGAAAACATTTTAAATTTCTCATGAAATACTAGTGCATTACGATAGTCTCCCATCTCTTTATAGATGTCGTAAAGAATGGAACTCGTCTCTGCAATTATCATTTTTGCATCTAAAGTCTCTCCAATTTCAAGACTTGTCTTCGCGTATTCAATTGCCGTGGAATAATTTTTCTTTATCGCATAAATATTTGATAATCCTTTGTACGAATAGGCGAGGCCCCAGTAATGACTTATCTGGTGTTGAATTTCAATAGCTCGATTATAGAACTCTTCTGATTTATTCAAGTTTCCCTTTTGACCATAAACGCCGCCAATGTTCGAGAGAATTAGTGATTGTCCGAATAAATCATCTTGATCTTGAACGAGTTCTAAAGCCATAGAATAGTATTCTAATGACTTGTCGAGATCTTGTATCTCCTCGTAAACAAGTGCTATATTGTTATATACCTGTGCTTGCCCTGTTTGACTTTCGAGTTCTTTGTGAATGTCGAGCGCTTTATTATAGTATTCGAGCGCTTCATCAGGCATTTTACGCATGTTGTAAACCATGCCGATGTTATTGTAGCTTCCAGCTAACTCTTTGACATCATTTTTTTTCTCTCTAATTTTTAATGCCTTAAGAAGATTTTCTAGAGATTCATCATAGTTGCCAAGATTGTAATAAATGAGTCCCATGTTATTCAAACACTTCGCTAATTCTTTGTCGGCACCTACAGCTTCATTGATGCTTATAGCTTCCTCAAGCAGCATCATTGCTTCCTGGTAAGGACCAATATCAGAGAGTGCTTGAGCTTTGAGTCTCAAGCCGATCGCATATTGTTCTTGATTGTTGATTTTTTTGGATCTTTCTAATACTCTTTCAGCGATTGTTAATACAGAATCAGGAATGCTGTTTTTGTAAAGATTCGCAATCTCAATTTCAAGGCTGATGTATTTTTTAGGTTCTGTAGTAAACTTTAATAAGCTTCGAAGGGAATCTTCAGATGATTTATCTTGAGCCAATACACGAGCGCCTCCTATTGTAGTTAATAGAAGTATTACAAAGAAAAATTTCAATTTCGCCAGGAAATTCATAAACAACTCGCGATTCTCAAGAATAATTAGCTCTCACGCAAGTATACTCCCAAAATTCTCCCTACACAAATTTCACTGAAAATCAAGCTGCAAGAAATCTCAGTAGCTCATTTCGTCGAGCTTCACTTTTCCTTTGAAAGTCCAAAAAACAAATAGCGTATAAGCGGCTACCAAAGGTGTTCCGATTGCGGCGATAATTAGCAGTAGTTCAGTGGTTTTGGCTGACGCTGCTGCGTTGTAAATAGTGATGCTATTTTCCGGGTTTTCTGGATTATAAACGAGGTAAGGGAAGATTTCGAACGCCACGGAAATCAATAAACTAGCAATGGTAATTGATGAGCTGATAAATGCGTACCCATAGTTTCCTTTGTTCAGGTTGCGAGGGATATTAGCAATCGCGAGAATCATGATCATAGGAAATACAAAGTAGGAGGGGTTTTCTCCGATGCGATCACTGAGATGCGGAATGTACAAGAACGCGTAAATACTTGTAAGTGAAAATGAAACAAGGAAGAAAATAGTAAATTTCTTGGCGAGCATTGTCAATTTCACATAAAGTCGTTTTTCCGTTTTCATGGCTAGATATATGGCTCCGTGCATCATAAACAGCGCAAGTGTGGTTACAGCAACCAGCAACGCAAAGGGATTAATGAAGTAGAGAAAACTGCCTTCAAATTCTAGGTTCTCATTAAGCGGAATGCCTTGTGCAATGTTGCCCAGCATGAGGCCAAGTGAAAATGTAATAACGATGCCAGCAATTGAATAGCTGACGTCCCACATTTTTCTCCACCAAAGCATTGGCTCTTTACTTCTAAACTCGATAGACACAGCCCGGAAGATCAGCGCCATCATAAATATCATAAAGGGAATATAAAAAGCAGAGAATATGGCTGCATACGCAATTGGGAATCCAGCAAAAAGTGCTCCTCCACCAATCACTAGCCATACTTCATTTCCATCCCATACGGGACCGATAGCGTTCAAAGCGATTCTTCTGCTTTCTTCCTTTTTGAGAAAAAGATGAAGTGATGCCGCTCCTAAATCAAACCCATCAAGTATCGCGTATCCAGAAATTACTCCTCCGAATACTAAAAACCACCAAGTGGTTAAATCGTTTGATAATGCTTCCATCATAGCGCTTCTGTTTTTGATTCTAGTTTTTCTGGTCCGTGAGTAATTTTCTTATTTAAAAGATAGAGAAATAAAACAAGAAGGAGTGCATAAACCGCTGTAAACATTATTAGCGAAAACCAAACTTGATTGGCTTTTACCGTATTGGAAAGCGCGTCGGATGTGCGAAGTAGGCCGTACACTACCCAAGGCTGACGCCCCATTTCTGCCGCAAACCATCCACTTTGATTGGCTACTTGCGGGAGCAAAACAGCCCACACGAATACTAGAAGAATTTTTTTATTTGTAAATAATTTTCCTTTCCACCACAAGTACGCTCCCCAAAGTGAAAGTGCAATGAGCATCATTCCGATGGCGATCATGATGTGGTAAAATTGAAATACACCATTTGGATTTTGAGGTCGGTCTTCAACGGGAAAGGATTTAAGTCCTCTCACAGGTTCTTCGAAATCTCCATGCACCAAAAAGGATAATCCGCCAGGTATGGCAATTCCGGCTGTTGTTTCTTCTTTCTTATTTACCCAACCCACTAAATACATTGGAGCAGGAGCAAGCGTATCATAATGCCCCTCCATTGCGGCCAGTTTAGCAGGTTGATTGTGCGCTACACCGTCTGCGCTGCTGTGGCCACTTAGCAATTGTGAAAGTGATGCTACTATTGCGATTACCAATCCGATTTTAAAACTCTTCTTAGAAATTTCAATGTGTTTATTGTTGTAGAGATACCAAGCACTCACGCTTATTATCAGAAATGCTCCTGCCAACAACGAGCCTAACCATACGTGCATCAATCGATCCATGCTGGAAGGATTGAACACCATTTGCCAGAAGTCAACAATTTCTGCTCGGGCATTCATGCCTTCACCAACTATGTGAAAGCCCGCTGGCGTTTGCTGCCAACTATTGGCCACCACAATCCAAACAGCACTGAAGAGGCTACCAAAAAATACCATGATAGTTGATATGAAATGCACTCTCGGACTCACCTTGTTCCATCCAAAAATTAGGACGCCTAAAAATCCGCTTTCCAGCGCAAATGCAAATATGCCCTCGGCTGCTAGTGCGCTTCCGAAAATATCTCCTACATACTTTGAATAAGTGGCCCAATTGGTGCCGAATTCAAACTCCATAATAATACCAGTGGCCACACCAATACCGAAAATCAATGCGAAGATTTTTATCCAAAAACGCGTCATGTTTTCATAGACTTTATTTCCCGTTTTTAGATAAAGCCCTTCCATAATTACTAGTCCAAGACCAACACCAATGCTTAGTGGAGGGTAGATGTAATGAAAAGCCACTGTAAATGCGAATTGAATTCGCGATAATATTTCTACATCCATAATTTTAATTTTATAAAAAAAGGCTGCGACATTTCTGCAGCAGCCTTCATCATCATATAAACTGAATATTAAATCTCATGGCAATAGTTTGACCACGTGAATTTAATCAATTAATGAGGAAGTTTTTCACGGAATTTTCCGTAAACCCAAGTGCCCGCAATTGCGCTCAAAAGCGTAACACCGATCACTAGAGCACCACTTCCAATTTGTGCGAATAAAGGTCCGGGACAAGCACCTGTCATGGCCCAGCCTAATCCAAAAGCAAGCCCTCCAAAGATTTGACCTTTATTGAATTTCTTAGGGGTAAATTCAATCGGTTCACCATATATCGACTTTGCTTTAAATTTCTTGATTAAGTAAACGGAAATAGCACCGACTACAACTGCAGTGCCGATTACACCATACATATGGAAACTCTGCAATCGAAACATTTCTTGAATCCTAAACCATGACACAATTTCTGCCTTGATGAATACAATTCCGAAAACAGCACCTACTATGGAATATTTGAAATTATACCACCATGGGTGTTTCAATTGCGATTCATTAACGCACATTGTGTCTTGCGCTCTTACTTCATGATCCACTGCTTCTTGATGAAGTTGTTCTACAGTATCCGTATTTGGGATTTGCATATTCATGTTCGTCAATTTTTAAAGTGCTAGAATAAATGGGAGAAGAAGATTGGTCATAATAAAACCACCAACCATAAACATAATGGTAGCTACAAGAGAAGGCCACTGTAAGTCGCTAAGACCCATGATTGCGTGACCACTAGTGCATCCACCAGCATAGCGAGCTCCAAAACCTACAAGGAATCCACCTAAAATCATCATTACAAATCCACGAAGTGTAAATAACGATTCAAATGAAAACAAATCAGCAGGTACCAGGCCTTCGTAGCTGTTGATGTTGTATTCAGCAAGCGCAGCCTTCAAGTTGGCATGTACTTCTATCGGCTCTGGCGATTGTAGAAAATTAACGGCTATAATAGCTCCAATAAAAATTCCAATTACAAAAAAGAAATTCCAAATTTCTTTCTTCCAATCGTACTTGAAGAATGGAATATTAGCAGGTAAACAGGCGGCACAAGCGTGACGCAAATTGGCACTGATACCAAAGTGTTTGTTGCCTAGAAAAAGCAAGGCCGGAACAATAAGTCCGATGATGGCACCAGCCACATACCATGGCCAAGGCTTGGAGAGCGTTTCAATCATAGAGTAAATAATTTTATTGAGTACAAAGAACAAATTTCACATGATATAAATCAGTGATTTATATCACGGTCTACTTGTATTTTTTTAAAGGTTCTTCCAACATCTGCTTGGGCAAAGTGCCTTCGCTTCCCCACTGAACTTCACCTTTTTCATACACTACAAACATGGGTATAGAAGTTACTCCAAATTGTTGTGCATATTGAGGGTACTTGTCTGTATCGAGTGATACGAAAGTGACTTTGCCTTCGTATTCAGCTGCCAATTCTTCTACAATTGGTTTCATCATTTTACATGGTCCACACCATGTAGCATTGAAGTCAATCAAAATGGGATCGCCCGATTCCATTAGTTTGCCCAGCTGACTGCCATCTACAAGCTTGCCCTTTTTTGCCTCCTGAGTTTCATTGACTTGAGGCTTGTACTTTTCAGGCATTTTTACTTTGTTGTCTGAACAACTCGTAATGCCCGCTAATATAGTTAGGAGGATGATAATCTTTTTCATTAAAAATGGTAATTGATAACAAAGTTGTATTGCGACATGTTTACCTTGTTGATTACATATTTGTAGTTGTCGTAGGTTTCTCCCAAATTGCCTTTATACACGTACAAAATTTGAGCGTCGAAACCTTTAAATGGGCCTTCAAATTCATATCGGACATCAGCCATTAATTGGAAATAGGAGGGAAGACCGTACTTATTTTTTTCAAACTCTTTTACATCTGGGAGTTGGTAGTGACCATACGCCAATGTAGTTTTTAGCTTGTGCTTTTTTGGAGAAAATTTATACTTCAGTACCATGGCATGAACGTCCGCTAATCCTTCGTTTCTTTCTCTAGATAGAAAGGTAAAGAACGGATCACGACCCCATTCTCGTGGCATGATATATTGACCCTGAGCCGTTATGCGCGTGTAATTCAAACTCAACTCATGCGTTCTAAAGCCATACACCACTCGACCTCCAAATATCCATGATTTACCGTTTTCCGGTAGGTATCTACGTTCTGGATCAAAGTACGCGTGATCGTCCATAACATCTTGTCTAACGGCTTGTCCACCAAGGGAAAGTCTATTCAGACTGTCTTTGAAAAGTGTTAAATCTGCTTGAACAAATCCACTATTGTACAGCCGATCTACATATTGATCCAGTGCATTAATCTTTAATCGATTTCCTATTGTTTGCGTGATGAGGCGAATGCAACATACTCGCTTTTAATGTTGTGTTCATATTCATTTTTCACACCTTCGCCATCTACGCCTTGAGAATAAATGCCAATAGATCTACCCACGCGAAACCAACGAACTGTGCTGCGTGGTGAAATTTCGTCGAGCACTGCAAATTGTAACAAAGTCTTTGGTGAAGGCATCCAGTTCAATGTCAGACCTTGAACTTCTGTTGGGCGCATTCTACCATCTTGAAGATTGATAAAAGTAGAATTGATGAGTTGTCTTCCTGCAACGAATTGGCCATTGCGAAATGAATATTTTAAATACAATTCTTCAAGTCGATCAATGTCATTTTTATTATGTGGGTTTTCTAAATCAAACAACCCTATTTCATACCTGTTGGACTGATTGGAGAGGTGATCAGTCAACGACAGGTTGGATGAGTGTATATTAAAGACAACAAAACCACTCATGCCAAATTTGAAATTATGAAACGACCCCGTCTCAAATTTGATTCCTCCACCAAGCGCCTCTGCGAAGTAATCTGAAAGTCCCGGAGCGTTGTCAGTAGCCATTAAGAAATTTCTAAAATGACCGTGAAAAGTACCATGATGAAAAGCTGACCAAAGGCTTGACGAATCAGCGGGATGATGCGGTTGCTTTGGCTTCCAAAGCATTGTTTTTTCTTGCAATTCCTGGTGTTGTGCATTACCTAAAATAGCTGAGAAAAGGAAAATAAATGATAGGAAGAACCTTGAATTCTTCATCATAAAAAGTATAATTAGAGAGGTTTAAAATCCGATTTTCACATACGACCATCCTTCTTCTTCTTTGAGGATGATTTCTCCTAGACCCATAGGAACAAATTTGGCTCCAGGCACAATTTCTTCATGCGTAATATTTTTCTTTTTCATGGTGTTTTCACATACCATGAAGTCCACGCCTTCCGCAGACCACTTCTTGATTTGGTCTGAATATTTTGTTTTGTTCGCCACAGCCATCATCACTGCTGGACCATGCAAAACCACTTCAATTTTCAAGCTGTCTCCAAATCCTTCTTTCAAGTGAAAAATGTTGTTGAGCAATGCCTTGTAAACCAAGTGTCGTTCGCGGTTACTTGCATCACCACTTTGTGAGGAGCTTCTGATTGACCGAAAGAATTAATGACAAGCATTAATCCAAGTATAAAGGGAATTAATTTTTTCATTTTATGATTGCATTTTTCCTACAGCACATGAAACAAATGATTTTGCTTTTTCAAAAACATTGTTTTCGCCGGCAGGTGGGTAGCCCATATGTTTAAGTGATTTGATCACTTCTTCTTCACTGAATTCATTGCCTGAAACCTCGACTATCTGATTGTCTTTATCGATTTCAACATTAGTTATACCTTTCAATTCTAATAATGCTTTTTTGATGCTATTCATGCATCCTCCGCACTTGATATTTTCAACTTGGATTTTCATTTTGATTTGTATTTGAAAGTTTATTATCTGCTTTTTTCCTTGAAGCAAACTGCTAAACAACAGTCCGCCCAAACCCGCGAAATAGAGAGTACTATTCACTGGACTTGAGGTGATAGCACAAGTGCCTGAAGAGCATCCCACGAACTTCCGAGCATAAGTAGCCGCCAACAGCACCGATAATCACTCCTGGTACAAATGAGAATTTTCCCAATGAATTCAACTTCTTTATCATGACTACTTTTTTTTAAAAAGAGGGAAAGTCCGTTGACCTTCCCTCAATAATTACAAACCGTATAGAAATTAAAACAACCTGTGGTTTCAAAGCATTGTTGAAGGACAAACGTAATCTGTGAGCTTGAACAAGTTTGATTCTTTAATAGCCTTGAATCCACCTTTCACGTCCACTAGATTATCAAATCCTCTTGCACGAAGAATACTTACGAAAATCATCGAACGGTATCCACCTGCGCAGTGTACATAATATGTTTTGTTTTTGTCGATAGACGCCATGTGATCGTTCACATTGTCAAGAGGCATATTCTCTGACGTAGCGATTCTTTCGCGAAGTTTTCACTCGCTTTACGCGCATCGATAATTTCCACATCTCCTTTAGCAGCCAACTCTTCAGCTGAAATACTCTGAATCATATCGATTTCTTTTCCTGCAGATTTCCATGCATCTACACCACCTTCCAAGAAACCAATTACATGGTCGTATCCAACACGGCTCAAGCGTTACTACTTCTTCTTCATTACCCGGTGTAGTGATGATTAAAATCTCTTGCTTGATATCTGGAATCAATGCACCTACCCACGGAGCGAACTGCCCGTCCAATCCAATGTTGATTGAGTTTGGAACAAAAGCTTTTGCAAATTCTTGAGCATTGCGCACGTCAAGCATGATAGCTCCTGTCTCGTTTGCGGCAGTTTCGAATGCATCTGGAGAGAGTCCATGCAAGCCTCTGTCGAGAACAGTATCGATACTTTCGTATCCTTTTTTGTTTAATGCAACATTCAATGGGAAATATGCAGGAGGAGGCATCAAACCGTTGGTTACTTCTTTCACAAACTCTTCCTTAGTCATATCTGCACGAAGCGCGTAGTTTGTTGCTTTTTGATTGCCCAAAGTATCCGTAGTTCTTTACTCATATTTTTACCGCAAGCACTACCCGCACCGTGTGCTGGATAAACGATAATCTCATCAGACAAAGGCATAATTTTCGTTCTCAAAGAATCAAAAAGCGTTTCTGCCAATTGCTCTTGAGTCATGTGTGCCGCTTTCTGAGCCAAGTCAGGACGTCCTACATCACCAATAAACAAGGTGTCTCCAGAGAATAGAGCTACTTCTTTTCCAGTCTCATCAGAAAGAAGGTAGCAAGTACTTTCCATCGTGTGACCTGGTGTGTGAAGCACTTTAATTTTGATAGCACCCACTTCGAAAACTTCTCCGTCCTTAGCAATATGTGCTTCGAACTCTGGATTTGCATTTGGTCCATAAACGATAGGAGCACCTGTTTTTTTAGACAGATCTAAGTGACCACTTACGAAATCCGCATGAAAGTGTGTTTCGAAAACGTATTTGATTTTTACGTTATTCTTTTCCGCCTTGTCAAGGTATGGTTGAACTTCGCGGAGAGGGTCGATGACTACAGCCTCACCATTGCTTTCAATGAAGTAAGCGCCTTGAGCCAAACAACCTGTGTAAATCTGTTCAATTTTCATTTTTTATGTTCTTTTATTTGTTACAAATTTTGATGCTTTATTTCTGACCTTAAAGGACATAGGTCACATAAGCCAATTTTATTTTAAGAATACTTCTTTTGCAATGATGTAAACACCCATAACAAGCACAAACCAGCCGAAACCTTTCTTCAATCCGTCAGCACTTACTTTCTTGCTCATCATATTTCCTACAAAAATCCCTGCAATTGCAAGTCCTGTTACTGACAACAATAATGTCCAATCCATTTCTTGCTTTCCGAGGTCTCCAGTAAAACCGAATAATGATTTCACTGCGATAATCAACAGCGATGTTCCTACGGCTTGTTTCATTGGTAATTTACTTAAAATAACCAATGCCGGGATAATTAGAAATCCACCTCCAGCTCCTACTAGTCCAGTCAATACACCAACTACTCCACCTTCTAGAAGAATCATTGGATAGTTGAATTTTTGTTCGCCCACTTCTTCTTGAACTTTTTTCTTTGGTTTGATCATCGAGATGGATGCAAAAACCATCAAAATGGCAAAAAGCAACATCATTAAAAGTGGCTTAGTTACTTCAAAACTTCCTACACTAAAAACGTGATCAGGAATATTCGGAACAATGAATGCTCTGGTAGCATACACTGCCGCGATGGATGGTAATCCGAAAATTAACGCTGTTTTTAAATTGACTTCACCTTGCTTGTACTTTGGGAATGCTCCTACAAGACTGGTTGAACCAACAATGAAGAGGGAGTATGCCGTAGCCACAACTGGATCTACTCCAAATAAATAAACGAGAACAGGTACTGTAAGAATTGATCCGCCACCACCGATGAGTCCTAGCGACACACCGATGATTAGAGAGGCAGCGTAACCGATGATTTCCATAATAATTTTTTTTAGTGAATTTTAATTTGCGCAAAGATGTTAGGAGCAACTGACGAATATCAGTGATAGGGGTCACTTTACTTTAGTTTCCTATCCATTCAATGTGGTTCCTGTTGATAATCAACCAGCCATTTTTCTCCATTTTCTTCATCAAGCGGCTAATCACTTCTCTTGATGAATTCAAGTCGTTCGCTATTTCTTGATGCGTCATTCGAATGGTATTGCCGAACTGCTTAACTTGTTTTTTCAAGTAAAATTCGAGACGTTCATCCATGTTTTTGAAAGCAATTTCATTGATGGTTTGTAGCAACTCTTGATACTTGTTACGGTAAGTTCTGATAACAAAAGAATACCAAGATTTGTACTTCTGCATCCACTCATCCATTTTGTCCAAAGGAAGCGTAAGGGCAATGGTATCCGTTACTGCAATAGCAGCAACTTGATTCATTTCATTGTGGGCCGCACACACTAAGCTTAGTGCACAAGCGGAACCTTTTTCGATATAGTAAATGAAAAATTCATCGCCCTCTTCATCGCGTTGATAGAGCTTTACGGTTCCGTCTAAAATTAAAATGCTAGACCGAATAGGCTGACCGAAATTGAGCATCTGGGTGCCCGCCTCTAGATGTCGAATATTGCCATGAGTAAGCAATTCATCGTACAACTCTGGTTCTAAATCAGGATAGAGCGTCTTTAAAAGATCAATATCTACATTCATTGGAGTGGAATTTCCCGCAAGAAAACCAAACCATCCCCAATCCTCTGTGACAACGCTCACAGAATGGGAGGAATCAAGGAGACGAGGATTCTAGGATTCAAGGATTCGAGAAAACAAAGATTCAAGAGGACAAGGAGACGAAGATTCAAGGATTCAAGGATTCGAGGGAACAAGGATTCAAGAGGACAAGGATTCAAGGATTCAAGGATTCGAGAATACAAGGATTCGAGAAAACAAGGAGACGAAGATTCAAGGATTCAAGGATTCAAGGATTCGAGGGAACAAAGATTCTAAAGTATACTGGTCTTGGACTTGATTCGTTAGGGATTAAATAGAAGAAAATTTGGACTCCTTTTGTTTGTAGTATGATATCAAACCTTGAATTTGTCGAAGAATATTTTTATTTTGTTCCAAGAGTATTTGATAATTGATTGGTGCATTCAAACTTAACATTTCAACCCTTAAAATTTGAGTATATGACTCAGCTGCGGATGCTCTTGCATAGCAAAGGAATTTGATTTTATCTTTAACGCTTGGTCTTTCTAATCCTTCTGCAATATTATCGCAAATGCTTCCAGTAGAAGATTCCAATTGTTCCTTTAAACGCCAGTATTTATTCCTTTCTAAAATATTGAAAATTGGAATAATACTCCGATAGTTTTCTAAACTGTCCGACCAAATTGGAGTTTCATTGAAGGTTCTCATTTCACAAAGGAAGTACAATGAATATAAGAAGAACTGAGAATAATTATTCTGTTTACCATTTTATATTCTGGAATATTCAGTGCCTATTCATGAATCTCGAATCCTCGTTTCTAGTTCCTTGAATCCTAGAAACCTTGTCCTCTTGAATCCTTGTCCTCCTTGTTGCTTGTTTCTAGTTCCTTGAATGCTCGAATCCTTGTCCTCCTTGTTTCTTGTTTCTAGTTCCTCGAATCCTTGTCCTCCTTGTTGCTTGTTTCTAGTTCCTTGAATCCTCGAATCCTCGAATCCTTGAATCCTTGTCTTCTTGAATCCTTGTTTCTTGTTTCTAGTTCCTCGAATCCTCGAATCCTCGAATCCTTGTCCTCCTTGTCCCCTCGTCCTCAAATCCCCAACGCAGAGTACGTAGTGAGTTCGCCGGCGAGGGAGGTGGTGAGGAGCGTTTTCAATTCATCTCCGCTGTAATTCTGTCCTAGAAGCCACATGAGCTTAGTGAGCGCAGCTTCTGTGGTCATATCTGCACCACCGATGACACCAATAGTTTGTAAGGCAGCCGAAGTATCATATAAGCCTTGCTCCACAAATCCTTTGCTGCATTGCGTGATGTTGAGAATTGTAACTCCTTGCTCTATTGCTCCGCGAAGCGCATCCACCAACCATTTGTCCTTTGGCGCATTGCCACTGCCATAAGTCTCCAATACCAAGGCTTTGATATCAGGAGAACGCAAAATGCTGTTCACAAAGGCAGGACTAATTCCTGGAAATAATTTTAAGATTCCCACGCGATTGTCGAATGCTTTTTTTACAATCAACTGCGTGTTTTCTGAACGATATAATTTAGGATGATTGTAAATGATATGAATTCCAATCTCCGCTAAGTCTTCGTAATTGGGACTATCGAACGCATCAAAATTTTCTGTGCTGTATTTGTGTGTGCGATTACCTCTGAATAAACTGCTTTCAAAAAGTATGGCAACTTCTTGAATTACGGGTTCGCCATTTCTTCTGGCTGCCGCAATTTCTATTGCAGTAATCAAATTTTCTTTACCATCTGTTCTCAGCTTTCCAATAGGAAGTTGTGAACCCGTAAGGATCACCGGCTTGTTCAGATTTTTAAGCATAAAACTCAATGCTGAAGCGCTGTATGCCATGGTGTCGGTGCCGTGTAGCACCACGAAGCCGGAGTATGCGTAATAATTTTTTTCTATAATTTCAGCAATCGTACACCACGTTTGAATGCTCACATCTGAGCTGTCTATCGGATGATCGAAGGCGATAACATCCAACGTATTCGAAAACCTTCTTAATTCAGGAATGTACTTTTCCAGTTCACTAAAGTTGAGAGGAATCAAACTTCCTGTTGCGGCATCTTCAAGCATGCCTATGGTGCCGCCTGTATAGATGAGAAGTGTTTTAGTATTGGTCAATGTGCAGGTCCTCCGAATATTTCAAATGCATTGGCGGTGGTAATTCGCGCTACTTCTTCCATTTCTATTCCTTTAGCTTCTGCCACGTGCGAGCCGATAATCGGAATGTAGCTGGATTCGTTGCGCTTACCACGATATGGTTTTGGGGTCAAAAATGGTGCATCCGTTTCCAAAACCAAATATTCCATTGGTATTTCTTTCAATACTTCTTTCAAATCCGATTTAGGATAACTGATCACTCCTCCAATTCCCATCTTGAATCCACCATAACTCATCACTTTTTTGGCCTGATCGACATTGCCAGTGAAGCAATGGAAAATACCTCTGAGTTGAGAGGCTTCGAACCCATCCAGTACTTCAAATATCTCGTCAAAGGCTTCTCTCGCGTGAATCACGAAAGGAATATCCATGTCAATCGACCACTGGATTTGCCTCTGAAAAGCATCGATTTGCCAAGCAAGGGTCGACTTATCCCAATACAGGTCAATTCCAATCTCACCAACTGCTACATATCGACTCGCTTGAAATTCACCATAAAGCTTATCGAGTACTTCTTGGTAATTTTCCTTCACATCACAGGGATGCAATCCCATCATTGGAATGAACATTTCACTATCCAATGCTACCAATTCTTTGATCATCGGAATACTTTCCAAATCAATATTCGGTAGATAGATTTTCTCTACTCCTTCTTTCTTGGCACGCGCTATCCACTCTGCACGATCTTCTTTGAAGTCGGGAAGGTAAACATGCGCGTGTGTATCAATCCATTTCATGCCGCAAATATAATTGCACTTCACCTCTATATTTGCGCCATGTCAAACGCCGCAAAGATTCTCATCATTCGCTTCAGTTCAATGGGCGATATTGTGCTTACCACTCCGGTAATCAGAAGACTTAAGCAGCAATTGGATGGCGATATTGAAATCCATTTTTTGACTAAAAAGAATTTTGCAAATCTCCTCGAGCCCAATCCATACATCGCAAAGGTGCACGCTATCGATAAATCGGTGCAGGAGGTGATGCCCGAGCTGTTGAAAGAAGAGTTTCATTATGTGATTGATTTGCACAGCAACATCCGCTCGCGCATTGTAAAAAGAAGATTGAAGAAACTCAATTTTACATTTAAAAAATTGAATGTAAAAAAGTGGTTACTGGTCAACTTTGGATGGAACCTGATGCCCGAAAAACACATTGTAGATCGCTACTTGGACGCGTTGCACGCTTTCGGTACAACGGATGATGGGCAAGGGTTGGATTATTTTTATCCTGAAAATTTTGAAGCGAACTTACAGTTGCCAAATCATTACACTGCATTTGCAATTGGAGGTGCTCACATTGGTAAAAGAATGGAAGCGGAGAAATTGATTGAAATCATTTCCCAAATTCCAGGACAAATTGTTTTGCTTGGCGGCAAGGAGGATGTTGAAACAGCGAATAAAATCGCAGCTTCGTTGCCTGATGTAATCAATGGTGTAGGACAGTGGTCGATCCATCAAAGCGCCTATGCTTCAGAACATGCGGACCTTGTCATTACAGGTGATACAGGTTTGATGCACATCGCTTCTGCTTTTGGGAAAAATATCATTTCGCTTTGGGGATGCACTACGCCAAGTCTTGGAATGTATCCCTATCGTCCAGGAAATCTAAGTGTGATTGTAGAACCTCATGGTAGAAAAAAACGACCATGCAGTAAGCTAGGAAACAAGTGTAAGTACGGAAACGACAATCGCTGTATTCAAGCGATTAGTGTTGAAGAAGTTGTGGCCGCTGCAAAAAATATTCTTAATCAAACAAAGCCTTAAGTTCAGAAGCTTCTTCAGGTTTCATTTTTCCAGCTAGAATCAATCGTAATTGTCTTCTGCGAAGAGCTCCGTCGAAGCGCTTTTGTTCTTCTTCTGTCTCTGGTAAAAGCTCTGGAACATCAATTGGATTTCCCAATTGGTCAACAGCTACAAAAGTGTAAATCGCTTCATTACACTTGATTTTTTTACCTACATAGTTGTCTTCCACAAAAACTTCCATGTAAACCTCCATAGAAGAACTAAATGATCTTGAAACTTTAGCTTCAATGGTTACAATATCTCCTTGCTTGATAGGTTGCTGAAAAGACACGTTGTTTACTGCTGCGGTTACTACAATACGCTTGCTAAAACGATGAGCGCTGATGGCCGAAATGATGTCCATCCAATGTAGCAACTGACCTCCCATTAAGTTACCTAAGGTGTTGGTATTTTCTGGTAAAACGAGATAAGTGCCAATGGCTTTTGTTTCGCTTGCTTTTACGGTCTTTTTCATGGCGCGAAAGTAATTCAATTTCTTTCAATCACGGCTTATCCTCCGAAGCCCTTTCGCTATATTTGAACATGAATAAATCGCTGCACCTTCTACTATTACTGATTATCACCTCCATCGCGAGTTTTGGTCAATCTGAAATTTATGTTAAAACCTTTGGCGAAGGTCATGCGAAACCCATTGTCTTCCTGCATGGCGGGCCTGGATACAACTCTGCGAGCTTCGAAGCATCCACGGCAGAAGCCCTGGCTCAGGAAGGTTACTTTGTTATTGTATATGACAGAAGAGGTGAGGGAAGAAGTGCCGAGAAAAAGGCAGCATATACCTTCGATCAGACCATACATGATTTAGATAGCATCATTACGTCATATAAGTTCGAAAAAGTGTCACTTATCGGACATAGTTTTGGTGGAATGGTAGCAACAAAATTTGCTGAAGCTCATCCAGAAAAGGTAGAAGAAATCGTCTATGTTGGGGCACCGGTGAACTTGCAAAAGTCATTTAGACATATTATTTCTACCTGTAAAAATTTATACATAGAAAAAGGAGACTCAGCGAATTTGAAATATGCAGAGATGCTTGAAAAAATGGACACGACTTCACTGATGTATGCTTCCTACAGTTTTATGCACGCTATGAGTAATGGATTTTACTCTCCTAAAAATCCTTCGGAAGCATCAGTCAAATTGATGCAATCTATCCAAACGTCGCCCCTAAAAAATTATTTTAGTAAGATGGATCAAGTTTCGCCGATGGGATTTTGGAAAAATGAAGGCTACACCACGCTGGACTTGACTTCCAACATTGCGAACCTTCGAAAAAAAGGATTAAAAATTATTGGCATTTATGGCCGCGAAGATGGATTGTATTCCGAAGCTCAAATAAATGATTTACAGTCGTTAATCGGAGCTGAAAATGTTTTTTATTTGGACAACTGTTCGCATTCGGTTTTTATCGATCAACAAACGGAATTTTTTAAGATTTTATCCAAAAACTAAACTTCTTCTTTCATGAAAACACTAATAATTGTCCTTGTAGTAGTAGCAGGAATTTCTGCATTTGCACTATATCCTTCTCCTGAAGTTATGCCATCAAAATTGAATGAAATGCAGGCGTTTCGAGATAGTGTATCCAAAGTCATAGAACCAGAGTTACCGTCTGAAGTAACCAAGAATCTGGTGATATACTCCCAAGAGGATTTAATCGGTGACTGGGTGGGTTGGGTTGAAAGCCTTGACTCAATAAAAACTGAATATATGGAAGACGAATATTACCACCCATGGTACTTTACCAATCTTCATATTGACAAATTCAACGACGATAAAGTAGTTGGTTATTTGGTAGTGAATGGATTAAAGAAAGAAATAGGTGGTACTGTGAAATATAATGAGGGTGTGTATAGCATGAATTTAAACACTCCTGGAGACTTAAGATACAGCTGCAGCGCTACCATTTCGGAAATGGACAGTGTCCTTTCAATAATTAATGTGCACCTTTCTGGTGCAAATGATTTCGAAATGGAAAAAAGGCTTTTTGCTTACGATCCTGAAAGTAGTGTGAATGATATTGATTGGCCATTTATTGATGATTCGAATAAAAAAATAATCAGAGATTTTTATGTTGATGAAAACGGAGATACTACTGTTTATGAATTAGACTCGTACTTCACCAATACGGATGCGGCTTACAAGTACAATACATCTAAAGAGTTGCTAACTGAAAGTGACGTAGAGAATATGAAGAAAGGCGATATCCTAGTTTTGCGTAATTCCATTTTCGCTAGACACGGATACATTTTTAAAGATCAAAAATTCATGAACTATTTTGGATATGCTCCTTGGTACGTGCCTTGTCAAACTGAAGTGGCGCATGAGCTTACCGATTTAGAACTAAAGAACATTGACTTGCTGCTGCGTTACGAGGAGCATGCTGAAGAATATTACGATGTTTTTGGCAGGTAAAAAATGGGCTTATTGGAGCCTCATTCTGTTGTTGGCGTTCTTTTCCTACCTGATGTTGGAAATCACGTTGCAATATGTGCCAATGCGCTTCGATGTGGCTTTTCTTAAAATCAAGCAATCTCAAGTTCAATTGCCATTTTATCGCGTTGCATTTTATGTTCACGTTTACACTAGTATGCTTGCTTTGCTTGCTGGATTCACGCAATTCAATAAGAAGTTTAGAAGCAATTCATCCGTTCATCGAAATGTAGGCAAGCTTTACGTAGCAGTTATTCTCGGGCTGAGTGGTCCATCTGGGTTTATAATGGCTCTTTTTGCCAACGGAGGATTTTCCTCACAGATTGGTTTCTCTTTGCTTGCTATATTTTGGATGACTTCCACTTTACAGGCTTTTCGTTCTGCAAAAAATAAAGATTTCATTCAACATAGAAATTGGATGATACTCAGTTATGCACTTACTTTGAGCGCAGTCACTTTGAGGTTATGGAAGATGGGAATAGTTTGGGCATTTCAACCTCCTCCGATGGATGCCTATCGCATAGTGGCTTGGCTAGGATGGGTTCCTAATTTATTGGTGGCTTTTTTACTTTGGAAAAAGAAGCCTTTTTAAACACATTACTACAATGGATTTTTTGCAAAGACAGCGATTGGATGATTTGTTTTTTGAAGCAGATGCACTAATCAAAGAAAATAAAATTACCGAAGCATTTTCTACACTCGAAATCATTCTGGTGGAAGATCCAACCTATGGCAGAGCATACAATCACCTTGGGTGGATATATGAAACCAAATACCGCGATTACGCGAAAGCGGAAGAGATGTACAGAAAATGTGTTGCTCTCGATCCGAATTATACTCCGATCTATCTCAACATGTCGATCTTACTTTCCACATTAGGAAAGTATGATGAACAGAAAGAATTGTTGAGGCAAGCACTCGAAGTTCCAGGTATTGATAAGCCAGGTATGTACAGCGAACTGGGAATTGCCAACGAAATGCAAGGAAACTTCGAAGATGCCATCGAGAATTATAAATTGGCCGCTCGAATGAGTTTGGTGGACAAGAATATTGATACATACCTCAATTCTATTGAGCGTTGCAAAAAGAAAAAGGCCATCGGTTAGTTTTTTTTGCCCTACCTTTGCACGAGTAATTTTAACCCATGGATAGTCCCGTTCCCTTATGCAACAATGGAATCTTACCAAAGAGCTTCTTTCGGAGATTCGTGAGTGGATTGCAGATGGCAAGGACACTGCCCTTCACGAAGTAACCAAAGATTTACACCCCGCAGATATTGGTGAACTCATCAATGAGCTGCGTAGGGAAGAGGCGGTCTATTTATATAGAATTCTAGAGGAAGAGCGAGCGGCAGATGGAATGCTGGAGCTCGATGAAGATGTCAGAGAAAAGCTCCTTTCAAGTCTTACTAGCCGAGAAATTGCCGAAGACCTTATCGGTATTATCGATTCCGATGACGCTGCAGACGTACTTTCTGAACTTTCTGAAGAAAAATTAGAGGAAGTAATCGCGCTCATCGAGGATGAGGAACAAGCCAGTGACATCATCGACCTTCTTAACTATGAAGAAGGAACGGCCGGTGCCTTGATGGGAAAGGAATTGGTGCGCGTAAACCAAAACTGGAGCGTTGCACAAGCTATTCGTGAGATGCGCAAGCAAGCGGAAGATCTTGATCACATTTATACCATTTACGTTGTGGATGATAAGGGTGGACTTCTAGGTACACTCAGTGTAAAAACGATGATTTTCGCAAGCGCATCAATGCGCACCACTATTCGCGAATTGTTTACCGATTCTAAAGTGCGCACAGTACTTGACTACACGGATGCAGAGGAAGTAGCTAACATCATGCAGAAATACGATTTGGTAGCACTTCCTGTAGTGAATGAATTAGGAATTTTACTTGGCCGCATCACGATCGATGACATCGTGGATGTGATTCAAGATGAAGCGGATAAAGATTACCAAATGGCAAGTGGTATCTCCGAAGACGTTGAATCTGGTGATAGCATATTGACACTTACACGTGCGCGCTTGCCATGGCTGCTCATCGGTATGATGGGAGGAATGATTAGTGCCAACATCATTGGTGTTTTTGATATTACCGAAAATCCCCAAATGGCCGTATTCATGCCGCTCATCGCTGCGATGGGGGGAAATGTTGGGGTACAATCTGCCGCACTTGTGGTAAAGGCATTAGCTTATAAAAGTGCGCTGGACGAAACACTTGGACAAAAACTGGCAAAAGAACTTGGAGTTGGTTTATTCAATGGCGCCATCTGTAGCTTAATTATTTTTGGTGTGAGCATGCTTTTCCAAATAGATTACAGCTTGAGTTTGACAGCTTCTATCGCTTTGTTTGCAGTAATCATTTTCGCCAGCTTCTTTGGAACATGGATTCCGATGACACTGCACCGATTTAAAATCGACCCTGCATTAGCTACAGGACCATTCGTAACTACATTAAACGACATTTTCGGTCTGATAATTTACTTCTCAATCGGTCATTGGATTCTCGGAATGGCCGTTTAATTTGATCAAATGAATATTCTATTTCTTGACTCTGTTCATCCCATTCTTGAAGAAAGATTGATTGCTGAAAGAGGTTGGAATTGCATCCATGATTATAAGACCTCTAAAGAGGATTTGAACATGAAAGGTGTAAATGGCTTGGTGATCCGAAGTCGTTTTACGATTGATGATACTTTTCTCAGCAAGAGTCCAGATTTAAAATTTATTGCGCGCTCTGGTAGTGGTCTTGAAAACATAGATCTTGAGGCCTGTGCCAATAGAAATGTAATCGTTTACAATAGTCCAGAGGGCAATAGCACGGCTGTTGCTGAACATGCAATAGGAATGCTTCTGATGTTTGCCAACAATTTGCGGAGAGCTGATGCTGAAGTAAGAAATAGGGAATGGAATCGCGAAAAAAATAGAGGTTTTGAAATTGAAGGAAAGACCGTGGCCATCATAGGTTATGGTGTGATGGGGAGTGCATTCGCGAAACGACTTAAAGGGTTCGGATGTCGAGTAATAGCTTTCGACAAGTACAAAAAGAATTTTGGAAATGAAGGCGTGGAAGAGGTTTCAATGGAAGAAGTTTTTGATCAAGCTGACATTGTAAGCCTTCATGTCCCATTGAAAGAGGATACGCATTACTTGGTAGATGAATCGTGGTTGAGTTCATTCAAGAAATCCATTGTATTAATGAATACATCGAGAGGGCCAGTAGTAAAAATAGCGGCTGTGATTGCCGCTATTTCTGACGGCACTTTGAAAGGTGCCTGTCTTGATGTGATCGAATATGAAGAAAAATCTTTTGAAAACATTGGTTTAAATCATAGTGAGTTTAAAGTTTTAAGTGAGTTTGACAATGTGTTGTTTTCGCCACACGTCGCAGGATGGACAGTGGAGTCTTATGTGAAGTTATCTTCTTTTTTAGCAGATAAAATTTTACGTGATTTTTAATTACTGAATATTCTGTTGCGCCAAGTTGAGCTCTTTGCATCTTTTCAATTCTGCATCTAGCGCAGCGCGTCTGGTCTTCTCAAATTCTTCATCAAAAACAAAGAACTTAAATTCGGGGTCGTACTTCGCAATGTTGAACGGAACCTTTGATACAGCTACGTTAAAATTGGCTGGCTGTACTTCCATATAAGCGATCAAGTCGAGCGCAAAAACATTCCTCCAAGCTTTACGAGGCACATTCGTGGTAAAAACGTCAATCGTTTTTGATATGTGTCCTTTCTTTTCAAATCGAATGGAGTATTGACCATTCGCGGGAAGAAAGATGTTGAATGCTCCTTCTGCATCTGTACTAAACTTGTACAATGAAGCTTCAGGACCGTGCTTTATCACAATGATATCGCCCTGGGTGGGTAAACTATCGACTTGTGTCGACATGAACCCGTGTATAGCTACATATTGTCCTAAAGTGTCGGGCATAAGCCACTTTGGAAAGTCAAGTTGGGCATTTCCAACCATGCTATACACACACAGCGTTAAAAGTATAAGGTATCTCATAGCGTGAACATTTATTAGGTGAATAACTGATGTTCAAGGTCTGTTACGGGAGCTGCTTAAATTTGGTTATAGGTTGAAAATGGCTGAAAGCCACGCCAAATGAGGGTTTTGGTGACTTGGGTTTTGAATTTTGCAATTCATTCCCGCTCAAGTGCAACTGATTCCAAATGTTAAATTTTTTCTGAAAGAAGTCAAAAAAAGAGACTCAAATTGCAACTATTGAGGTATGAAAAAATGAATTTTGGAATGAACCTTAAAAATCGAGGAATGAATTTTTTTTGAAAAAAAATCACTTTCTCTTCGACTCGAAGAATGATTTGAGCAATTGAGCACATTCATTCTCTAAAATTCCACCTAATACCTCCGTTTTGGGGTGAAGTATCCCTTGGTCGTTGTCAGAATGACTACCAAACTTGGAATAACCTCTTTTCTGATCAAACGCGCCGAATACTATTCTACCAATACGTGTATTATAGGCGGCACCTGCACACATTACACATGGTTCAAGCGTTACATACAACGTGCATTCGTGTAATGACTTGCCTCCCAGAAATTCAGAAGCGGAGGTAAACGCTTGCATTTCCGCATGCGCAGTGAAGTCATGAAGCTTTTCTACCAAATTATAGCCACGTGCTATAATTTGATTGTCGGCTACTATTACACATCCAATAGGAACTTCATCATGATCTAATGCCACCAGTGCTTCCTTAATAGCTAGGCGCATGTATTTCTCGTCGATTTCTTGCTGGGTCATACGCGCGCTCTTATGTATTTAATTACACGTTCTTCTGTAAGCCACATTTGTTCGTAGAAGGTGCGGATATTTAAAATGTCGCGCAATTCTTCATCTACGGTGTGCTGATACTCGCCATATACATCAAAGGAATGCTCTTCAATCACTCCCCCGATTGCTGGAATTTCTTGCATGGCCTTTTCATACACTCCCGGATTGTCGTGTTTGATATGAAGCAAAGAATTGGGCTTTAGAAAATTTCTATACTTCTGAATATACCATGGAGATGTGATTCTCCTATTTCCTACATAATCTAAAGGCTGCGGGTCACTGAAGGTGAGCCAAATCTCAGACACTTCATCTTTTGCAAAATAGGCTTCAATGAATTCGATACGGGTGCGAAGGAAGGCAACATTGTGCAAGCCTTCTTGCAACGCTTCTTTCGCTCCTTTGTGAAATCGGTGTCCCTTGACGTCGATGCCTAAGAAATTCTTTTCAGGGAATCTGCGGGCAAGTCCTACCGTGTATTCTCCTTTACCACAACCCAACTCCAATACGATAGGGTTGTTGTTTTTGAATACTTTTTCATGCCACTCACCTTTCATATAGGTGGCGCCATTCTTTATGATGTCGAGTAAATATGGCTGGTGAACATTCGGAAATGTCTCATTCTCTGCCCATTTTTTTAACTTGTCCTTGCCCATTGCGCGGCAAAAGTAAGTCTTCCAATGTATCTTGGCCCACATTGGAAGCAGGAAAAATAATATTAGTTGCGCCACTCAATTGGGGAATCGGACATGCCACGAGGTGTGTACCAATTATTCAGCAATACTTGAATGAGGGACATCAAGTGCTTTTAGCGAGCAATGGGCGAGCGAAAGCTTTTCTTCAACAAAGGTTTCCTGAGCTCACTTTTCTTCCAGATCCACCCGATTATGATATTGAATATCCTGAAAAGGGGAGTTGGACATTTTCAATCATAAAGCAAGTTCCAAAAATTCTAAAACGAATAGGAGCGGAGCACAGGTGGCTTAAGAAAATGATTGATGAATATCAAATTTCGCAAGTGGTGTCGGATAATCGTTACGGACTGTATGCACCGAATGTTCATTCGGTTATCATTACTCATCAAACTGCACCGGTAGTTCCCAAGTGGGGAAGGCGATTGGTGTGGTCGAATATGAAGCGATGGTTGGAGCGATTTGATGAATGCCAGATATGTGACGAGCAACCGATCGAACATTCAATCGGTAAATCACTTTCTCATAAAAATTTGCCGGGAAATGCGCGATTTATTGGGGTTTTGAGTCGCTTCAGTCTTATTGATACTATACCAGATACACGATATCACACCGTGGCTGTAGTATCTGGACCCGAACCAACGCGCACTCAATTTGAAATGGAATTGATAGAAAGATTAAAACAGATCGATAAACCAACGTTGATTATTCAAGGAAAAACGGAAACATCAGAACGAAAGGAGTATGGTCAGTTAACTGTTGTCTCTCACCTTCCTGATCAAGAGTTTGCTGCGGTTTTAAAAGGTGCGAAGTTGGTCATTTCAAGAAGCGGTTACAGTTCATTGATGGATTATAGAACACTCGGTATAAAGCATATCGAACTCATTCCCACTCCCGGCCAAACGGAACAAACATACCTCGCCTCCATCCAATAACCACATATCAATTCTCGATTTTCAATTCTCGACGGATTCACATTACAATGTGAATCTACGATGCCAATAATGTTCGCATACTCTCATACTCCCGTATTCCCTCACTCTCCAAAAACTCCTTTCCCATGGTTAAAACCATGGGCTAATCAAACAAAATGAAATTTTTGTCTCCTCGCTCGCTTTGCCCTCGATACATCTCGCCTGCAGCGAGACACTCGGGCAGCGCTCACTTTAGTTGCCATTTATCTTTTCGAATCCTTCCCGAATCAAGTTCCTTCTTGAATCCTTGAATCCTTGAATTCTTGAATTCTTGAATTCTTGAATCCTTGAATCCTTGTTGTCTTGGCTCCTCGAATCCCGGTTCCTGATCCCGAATCAAGTTCGGGACGAAGGATGGTTCTCGACGGATTCACATTGCAATGTGAATCTACAATGCCAATAATGTTCGCATACTCTCATACTCCCACACTCTCCAAAAACTCCAACAGTTCCAAACAAATCAACTCTTCTTCAACTGCATTCCCATTAGAAAATTCCGCATCACTTGATCTTTGCACGGACGGTATTGGGGAGCAGAGGGATTTCTAAAAAATGCACTCAATTCATGCTTGCTCAAATTGAAATCGGCTGCACGCAGCACATCGAGCATGTCTTCGTCTTTATAGTTGAAAGCAATGCGAAGTTTGCGAAGAATAAGATTATTATTGAGGCGCTCCTCTGCCACTGGTTCTTCCCCCTCTTTTTTACCTCGGTGAACGACTATCAATCCATTCAAAAAATGTGCTAACTCCACATCCACCATTTTTACAAATTGAGGATCCTCATCTTTTTTAAGCCAGTTGGAAAGCAGTGGTCTTCCCACGCTCAAACCGCCCAAACTAAACACATCCATCATCTTATCATCACCATAGTCGAGGATAAATCTCAACTTTTTTAGGATATCATTGTTCACCATGTTACAAAGGTAATGATAACCCTTTTGTATATACCTTTGTCCACGTGTGGTTCAGGAAAAAGAATAAGAATATGAGCGTATCAAAACAAGCGATACTAGAGGCGTTGTCGAATGTGATCGAGCCTGATTTGAAGAAGGATATTGTGACATTAGGATTGGTGAAAATTATTCATGCCGAAGGTCCAAATATTGTATTAGAAGTGAAAGTAAGCAATCCCGCAATGCACAGCAGAATGCGCATGAAGGAGGCTTGTGAATTTGCTATTCATCGTGTGTTAGGTACAGAATTTACTGTGGACACAGATGTTGTGCCTATCAGTGGAGACGAACGAAGTGGTGAATTGCGCCGCGTTTTACCTGGGGTAAAACACATCGTTGCGGTTGCAAGTGGAAAGGGTGGAGTAGGCAAGTCAACCGTTTCTTCAAACCTAGCGGTAGGACTCGCAAGAAGAGGATATAAAGTGGGATTGCTTGATGCTGATATCTACGGACCCTCAGCACCTACAATGTTTGATGTGGTTCATGAAAAGCCGAAAGTGGTTGAAGTGGACGGAAAGAACCTTTTGGAGCCTGTTGAGCAATACGGAGTGAAAATATTGTCGATTGGATTTTTCGCAGATACCAATCAAGCCATCGTATGGAGAGGATCAATGGCCAACAAGGCCCTCAACCAAATGATCAACGATGCCAATTGGGGAGAACTCGATTACTTGATCCTCGATTTACCTCCAGGCACGGGCGATATACACCTTAGTGTGGTTCAAGCGATGCCAATCAGTGGCGCCGTGGTAGTGAGCACTCCGCAGCAGGTGGCCTTGGCCGATGCGCGCAAGGGGGTGGGAATGTTTGCCATCCAAGGCATCGATATTCCTGTGATTGGAATGATTGAAAATATGGCGTGGTTTACTCCTGCCGAACTCCCTGAAAACAAATATTACTTGTTTGGAAAAGAAGGCGCCATGCACCTTGCAGAGGAATTGAAAGTTCCGTTTTTGGGACCTTTACCGCTCATTCAGAGCATCCGCGAGGCAGGTGATGCGGGGCGTCCGGCAATTCTTCAAGAAGGCACACTTGCTGTGCAACATCTTGACGAAATCCTTAATAACTTTGAACGCGAAATGAGAATGCTGCCTTTTCGAAAGAAAAAAGTGGCCGAAGTCAATGAATAATGGCGAACAACGAAATTTTTAATAAGGTGAATAGCTCGTTAGACGCTATTCGACCATACCTGGAAGCCGACGGTGGAGGAATAACGCTGATTGAGGTGACTGAAGACTTAACTGCACGAGTAGAACTTCAAGGTGCATGCACTACGTGTTCAATGTCACATATGACAATGAAAGCAGGAGTGGAAGGTGCTATCAGAGCGGCAGTGCCCGAAATCAAAGCAGTGGAAGCAATTAGCCCATTGTAGGAAACGAACATTTATCACCTTTTTTTGTTGATAGGCTGATGAAAATCAAAGGAGGTACATTTAAGTTCCTCTTAATTTTGTCGCCAATTACAGTATTACAGTTAATATGATAGAAACAGATATCCTCATCATCGGAGCTGGTCCTTGTGGACTATTCACCGTGTTTGAGGCAGGATTGCTAAAATTGCGTTGTCATCTTATCGACGCATTGCCACAATCGGGCGGTCAGCTCACAGAAATTTATCCGAAAAAACCCATCTACGATATTCCAGGTTTTCCAGAAGTTTTGGCTGGTGACCTTGTAGAAAATTTGATGAAACAAGCCGAGCCTTTCAAACCAGGATTCACACTAGGTGAGAGAGCTGAATCTTTTGAAAAAACAGAAGATGGAAAATTCATCGTTACTTCTTCTCGCGGCACCAAACACATTGCTCCTGTAGTGGCTATTGCAGGTGGATTGGGATGTTTCGAGCCACGCAAACCACCTATTGCAAACATCGGTGAGTTTGAAGATAAAGGCATTGAGTACATTGTACGTGATCCGAATTTTTACAAAGGAAAAAATGTTATAATCAGTGGTGGTGGTGACTCAGCGTTAGACTGGGCTGTTTTCCTTGCTAATGGTGTTGCAGAGTCTGTAACATTAGTGCACCGCTCAAAGAGCTTCAGAGGTCACCCAGACAGCGTTCAGAAAGTGATCGATATGTCGAACAACGGCAAAATTAAATTGCTTACTGACTCTGAAGTAGTAGGCGTGAATGGTACGGACCGTTTGAACAGTGTGAATATTCAAGGTGTTGACGGAAGCGCATCGGAAGTTGCGTGTGATCACTGGTTGCCATTGTTTGGACTTTCTCCAAAATTGGGTCCATTAGCGGAGTGGGGATTGAATATCGACAAGAACTCCATTGAAGTAAATACTTTTGACTACAGCACCAATGTAGATGGAATTTATGCCATCGGAGACATCAATACTTACCCTGGTAAATTGAAATTAATTCTATGTGGATTCCATGAAGCCACATTGATGGTTCAAAGCGCATTTAAACGCATTTACCCAGATAAAAACTATGTTTTGAAATACACTACAGTAAACGGGGTAAATGGATTCTAAAAAAAGAAAATGGATAATATTATCAATGTAACCGTAGTAGATAGAGAAGGTGTAGAACATCAACTCGAGGCACCAACCGACATGAACATGAACATGATGGAGTTGTGCAAAAGCTACGAATTGCCTGTAGAGGGAACATGTGGCGGAATGGCGATGTGCGCCACTTGCCACATGTACATCCTTTCTGAGCACGATATACTTCACCGCAATGATGACGAAGAAGCGATGCTAGATCAAGCATTCTTCGTAAAATCTAATTCTCGCTTGGGTTGCCAAATCCACATCGCACCCGAACTCGACGGCCTCAAAGTCCAACTCGCTGAAGTAGCGCAGTAATTGGTTTTTTTTGGAAGTTTTGGATTTTTTGGAGATAATGGAAGACAAGGAAACAAGTAGACAAGGATTCATCCTTCGTCCCGAACTTGATTCGGGATCAGGAACCGGGATTCGAGGAGACAAGACAACAAGGATTCAAGGATTCAAGAAGATAAATGGCAACTGAAGTGAGCGCTGCCCGAGTGTCTCGCTGCAGGCGAGATGTATCGAGGGCGAAGCGAGCGAGAAGACAAAAATTTCATTTTGTTCAGTTAGCCCATGGTTTTAACCATGGGGCGAAAAGGGTGGAGCTGGAGGTATTGGAGAGATCGGAAAGTGTGGGAATATGAAAGTGTGAAAGTGTGAGAGTGTGAGAGTTTGCGATACGTTTGATTAAATTTGCGGAAAACCGTTTTAGAATATGCGTAGACTTGTGCTCTTATGTCTCCTGTATCTCCTTTCTCCCCATATCATAGCCCAATCATCATCTGAGATTTTAACTCAGCTCAAGAAGCTGGAAAAAACTGGAAGTGTGTTGTATATCGCCGCGCACCCAGATGATGAAAACACCCGACTGCTTGGTTACCTCGCTAATGAACGCATGATGCGCACGGGTTACCTTTCTCTAACAAGAGGTGATGGCGGACAAAATCTTATAGGAAATGAACAAGGCACTGCGCTCGGTCTCATTCGAACAAATGAGTTGATGGCAGCCCGCGGAATCGATAAAGCAGAACAGTTTTTTTCTAGAGCCTACGACTTTGGCTATTCAAAAAATCCAGAAGAAACCTTTACTTTTTGGAATCATGATAGCGTACTTGCTGATGTAGTTTGGGTAATTCGCAACTTCCGTCCTGATGTAATCATTTGCCGATTTCCTACTACGGGAGAAGGCGGACACGGTCATCACACGGCTTCTGCCATCCTAGCAGAAGAAGCATTCGATGCGGCTGCGGACCCGAATATGTTTCCAGAACAATTGAAATATGTAGGCGTTTGGCAGGCAAAGCGCGTGATGTGGAACACATTTAATTTCGGCGGCAACAACACTACTTCTGAAGATCAAGTAAAAGTAGATGTCGGGGCATACAATGTTCTTTTAGGAAGAAGCTATGGCGAAATCGCTGCGCAGAGCCGCTCGCAACATAAGAGCCAAGGCTTTGGAAGCAGCACGCAACGTGGGTTCAATCTAGAGTATTTTAAAAACATCAAAGGCGAACCTGCCAACGCGGATATATTTGATGGAGTAGATGTGAACTGGTCGAGAATCAGCGCTGCAAAAGGGATTTCATCTGAAATTAGAAAAGTGATTGCCAATTTTAATGCGGGTAATCCTGCGGCGTCTATTCCGCAATTGAAAAATATTCATGCGAAACTATGTGCACTGGATGATTCTCAACCTTCTGTAAAATATTGGAAGCAACTTAAGATTGCTGAAGTAGAAAATATACTATTGTCTTGTGCTGGAATATTTGTGGAAGCCAACCCGAACGAACGTTCGGTTGTTCCTGGTGACTCACTATCCGTCCAACTCACGATCATCGCTAGAAATCAAGTGCCTGTTACATTGCACGAGTTTGATTTTGGGGGCGAAAAGGTAATCGCTAATGCTAACTTGGAATGGAACAAGAATGCTACTTTCAAGCATGAAATGGTGGTTCCTACTGATCTGGAATATAGCAACCCGTATTGGTTGAATGCTCCGAACACACTCGGAGAATTTCAAATTGATAATCAATTGCTCATTGGTAAGCCTCTCAACGAACCCGCGATGAGTTGCAATTTGAAATTGACTGTCGATGGCATGAATATGAATGTTAAAATTCCTGTTCAATACAAGCACACCGATCCTGTGCGCGGCGAATTACATGAACCGCTGGAAGTGTTACCTCCTGCGCATTTTCAGTTTGATCAAAATGCGGTGATTTGTTTGCCAGGAGAATCAAAATCGCTTGACGTAATACTACACGCGAATAAAGATAATTTTCAATGTAAGGTGAAAACAACTGCAAACGAAGGTTGGCAAGTGACATTGGATAATCCAAATGTTGACCTTGCAAACAAGGGAGATGAGGTGATTTTACATTTCAATATAGTAGCACCGAATGAACAGTCGGTGGCTCAATTAAAAGTTGAAATGATAGATGGTGGAGTTGTAGCGGATAAGTCCATGAAGCGTATCGACTACGATCACATTCCTCCACAATTTATTCTTTCAGAATCTGCATTGAAACTAGTAGCAGTTGATGTGAAGACCACCGCAAAACGCATTGGATACATTGAAGGCGCTGGTGATGCTGTGCAAGCTGCGCTTATTCAGATGGGCTGCACGGTAGAAGTGCTCACGGAGTCCCAAATATTGAATGATCAATTATCTCAATACGATGCAATTGTAACTGGAGTGAGAGCGTACAACACGAATGATCGTATGATTGTGTACTACGATCATTTAATGAAATATGTGAGCGAAGGGGGCAACTTGTTGGTGCAATACAATACCAACAATCGCATTGGTCCATTGATGTCCAAAATTGGTCCTTATCCTTTCAATATTTCACGTGATAGAGTGACCGATGAAAATGCAGAAGTATCCTTTCTAAAACGCGATCATCCGGCCTACAAAACTCCAAATGTCTTATCGAGTGCAGACTTCGATAATTGGATTCAGGAGCGTGGGATCTACTTTGCAACAGAGGTAGATGACCATTACACTTTGCTTTTCGGTATGGCCGATAAGGGCGAAGAAATGCTGAAGACCTCTACCATCGTTGCTTCTTACGGAAAAGGGAATTTCGTTTACACAGGTATTTCTTTCTTTAGAGAACTACCAGCCGGTGTGCCAGGAGCGTTTAGATTATTTGCTAATCTTATTTCGCTTCCAAAAGGTGAATAATGAGGACAACAAATATTGGAGAAAGTGGTATTGGGCGGTAGCCGCAGTATTCGTTTGTCTGCTTGTCTTTTTTTATTTTTTTACTAAAGAATTTTCATGAGTAATATCGACTGGCTCGTATTGGGTTTAACGCTTGGCTTCATCATCGTGTACGGTGTGTGGAAGAGTCGAGGCACCAATACGATGCAGGGTTATTTACTCGCTGATCAAAAGTTGCCGTGGTATCACGTCGGACTTTCGGTTATGGCAACTCAAGCGAGTGCCATCACTTTTCTCTCGGCACCAGGGCAAGCATACACCGATGGAATGCGTTTCGTTCAATTCTATTTCGGTTTGCCTTTCGCAATGATTGTCTTGTGTATCACATTTATTCCAGCTTTTAAAAAACTAAATGTGTACACAGCATATGAATACCTCGAAAATAGATTCGATATCAAAACACGTTCGCTTACGGCCGTGCTCTTTTTGATTCAGCGTGGTATTTCAACGGGTATCACCATTTATGCTCCTGCCATTATTCTTTCTACGATCTTGCAAGTACAACTCAATTACACCATTGTGATCATGGGCTTGCTGGTGATTGGCTACACTGTTTATGGAGGAACAAAAGCGGTGAGTTATACACAACTCGCACAAATGGTCATCATCTTTTCTGGTTTGTTTTTGGCTGGTTACATGGTCATTCACTTGTTGCCAGAAAATGTGGGATGGAGCGAAGCGCTGCATATTTCAGGAAAACTTGATCGCACCCAAGTGCTCGATACAGAATGGAACCCTGATGAAAAATATAATTTATGGTCGGGGTTAATAGGTGGTTTTTTTCTTCAGTTGAGCTACTTCGGAACCGACCAATCGCAAGTAGGACGTTACCTTACTGGAAGTTCTATTCGTCAGTCTAGATTAGGATTATTGATGAATGGTATCGTCAAGATTCCTATGCAATTTATGATCTTGATGCTGGGAGCTTTGGTCTTGGCTTTTTACCAATATTACACTCCACCCATTTTTTTCAATCAAACAGCGATAGAGCAAATTGAAAATACAGAATATGCTGATGCATTTCATTACAAGGAAAATGAATTCAATGCCATTCAAGAGGAGAAACAGCGTGTAGTGGCGAGCTACGTGGAGGCACTTCACAACAATGATGAAGTGAAGCAAGAATCTTTAGGCAATCAACTGAAAGAACTCGACAATTCCTCAAAGAAAATTCGTAACGCAGCAGTAGCTTTATTGAAAGAGCATAACGACGATGTAGAGACCAACGACTCCAATTATATCTTTCTCAATTTCGTTACGCACCATCTTCCTAAAGGAATCATTGGTTTGGTGATTGCTATTATTTTCTTGGCCTCAATGGGGAGTTCTGCGAGTGGTTTGAACTCGTTGGCTTCCACGAGTGCTGTGGATTTTTACAAGAGATTTATTAAAAAAGAAGAAGATAAAGCAGACGTTGCTGTTACGAGATGGCTAACTATTGGGTGGGGAGTATTTTGTATTCTCGTGGCACTCTTTGCCTCGCAATTGGGCAATTTGATTGAAGCTGTGAATATTCTCGGTTCATTGTTTTACGGAACCATACTGGGAATTTTCGTTGTTGCTTTTTACCTTAAAAAAGTAAGCGGCAATGAAGTATTCATTGCCGCTATTATTACTGAGATTGTTGTTTATCTACTATGGTATTATGATGCCGTCGCTTATCTCTGGTTGAATGTGATTGGGTGTTTGCTACTTGTAGCTATCGCACTCATTCTTCAACAACTGAGAGAACAGAAGTTACTTGATTTTGGCAAGTAGCTCTTTTCCTTGGCGCACGTAAGCGCTATCGCCATCTGCAGTGGCAATTTCAACCACTTTGTTGGCTGTTTCTTTCGCTCCTTTCATGTCATTCAATTTGTATTGAATGTTTGCTTTCACCATTAACACCCAATAAGCTCCAGGATTTGATTCTACAGCTTTATTGATCCAAGTAAGTGCTTGATTCATGTCTTTGTCGTTCTCGTAGTAGTAACGAGCTGCTTGAAAATATGGCTTGTTGTCTTGAATCACTGCCTTTTCAATATTGGCCATGATTTTAGAATCGATTTCCGTTTCAACACGGAAAGACACTTTTGTTTTTTCCCAAACGATTTCAATCTCAGCAGCATTAGCAGAGATATCAGCAACGTTGATTGTAAAAGTTTCAACCATTTCTGTTACCGCTTGTGACTTCACAGTAAAACGAGCCACTTCTTTTGCTTTGTCGTACTCGCCAACATTTCCACCAAGCTTAGTGTCTGTGTTGAGCATAATGTCCCAGCTCGTTTTGCCAGGGATGGAGTAGATAGAATAAGTTCCTGCTTTAACAGCTTTGCCTTCGATAGTTACATCGTCACCGAAAGTAATCAATGTAGAACCATTCGCTCCAGTTCTCCAAAGTTGATCATAAGGAACGACGTTGCCATATACCACACGACCTTTAGCGCTTGGTCTGCTGTATTCAACGGTGATGTCTGACAAGCCAAATGCTTGCTTCATCGTGCAAAGTGGACTTGGTGCAGGTGTTTTTAGGGATTGCGCTTGAATTTGCACAAAACATAGGCATGCGAATGCCAGAGTAGCAATTTTCTTAAGGTACATAATTTCTAAGGTTTGTTTGCGCAAGGATAGCCCTAAAAAGTTTTTCAATTTCTAAACAAACTATAATTTATATTTAAACAACCAAATCACAACATTTGGCGTCTAACTTTTAAATGAAAAAAGCTGTACTCTCACTATTGATTGTTCTACTCAGTCTAGCGACTCAGAACCAGGCTTTCGCTCAAAGCAGCGATTGCAATACAGCTATATCGGTATGCTCTGAATTGTACGAACAGAGTAATTCTCCTTCAGGCACAGGAAATGTTTTCGAGCAATCCCCAGGTTCATGTCAAACTTTTGGCGAATTCAATAGCGCATGGTATGTGTTTACTGTTCAAGAAAATGGTGTCCTCAACTTTGTATTGGAACCTAATAACTTAAATGACGACTACGATTGGTCGTTGTACGAAATTACTACTGGAGGTTGTGGAGGAATTAATAACGGTCAATCGCCGGAGGTGAGTTGTAATAGTTATGGTGAAACTTTTGGTACCCAAGGAACCACGGGTATCAGTTCAGCGTTAGGTGGTTCGGGCAACAGCAATGGTCCAGGGAATTTAGCAGGGCCTCCATTTAATTCGGATTTGAACGTACAACAAGGCGAAGTGTACGCGCTGGTGGTAATGAATTACAGTGCCACATTGAATGGATACAGTCTGGATTTTGATGGCGGCACGGCAAGCATATTTGATAATTCACCTCCAAGCGTTACGGGTTATACTATTGATTGCGACCACGAGTCAGTGACCTTTGAACTGAGCGAGAATATTCTTACAGATTATTTGACACTGGGAAATTTATCTATGATTGCTGGAGGAAACGATATTCCAATGCAAGGTGTCACTTTTCCTGCGGGCGAATTCACCAATACTTTTACTATCAATTCAACGGCCTTGGCGAATTTGTCGGCTGCGGTCGAAGTGTTTTTTACCAATCCTCCAGAAGATTTATGTGGCAATACCATGGAACCCGCCACTGGATTTCAAATTGACTTGCCAGCTTCGGTAGATATTCAAGTGACGAATGCTTGCGAAGGAGAAGGTGGTGCAGCAGAAATTGTGGCTGAAAACATAACAGATTGCGGCGATTTCGTTTTTCCAAATACATGGAATGCCAGCACCAATTGCAACTCACTAACGGTTTCTGATCTCACCCCAGGTGCTTACAATTTTACTTTCACAAGTCCAGGTGATGGCTGCACGCAGAATTTGAATTTTACAATTGCAAATAGTCCGCTGCCGGTAGAATTAGGACCTGACCAAGAACTCTGCGATTTGTCGGGAAGTTTTACTGTTCAAACTACTGGAAACGTGATCAGCTGGTCGGGCGATGCTGGAGTATCTTTCTTTTCACCCAATGCTGCTACCACATTGATTTCGGCTCCCGCGGGAACGTATACCATCAACGTGGAAGCTTCTTCTGGTCAATGCACGAATACCGATACTTTTGAAATTACTTTTAATAATCCTCCTGCTGTTTCGATAACCACTGCACCCATTTCGTGCTATCAAAGCTGTGATGGTGAAGTAAATATTGCAGACGCAAGTGGTGCGAATATCACTGTAACGATTGATGATATGGTGCAATCTGGAACGAGCGCAAATTTCACCAATCTCTGTCATGGCAGTTATGAGGTGATGGTGGCTTTTTCAGCTCAATGTACTGCTGCTTATTCATTCGAACTTAGTAATCCTGCTCAAGTAACTTCTGACTTCACATTCAACCCAGGATTTGTTTTTCTCGAAAATACAAATGTGGTTTTGACGGAGGACTGCACCAATGCCGATTCCATTTTTTGGTCGGTGATTGGGTTAGATGACTTTACCTCAACTGATACCGTTTGGAATTTGGAACTTCCAAGGGAACCTGGATATTATCAAATACAACTGATTGCCCAAGATGAAAATGGCTGCATGGATGTTGAAGTCAAGTCTATTCAAGTGAAAGACGACTTTCGCGTTTTCATTCCGAACTCTTTTAGTCCGAATAGTGATGGCTTGAATGACTTTTTTATTCCTGTTATTTCCTACGAACCTGAAGTTTACGAGCTGACTATTTTCGACAGATGGGGCGGGAAGGTATTCTATTCAACCGATTGGAAACAAGCTTGGATGGGCGACAATCTTCAAAATGGTTACTATTCATCGAACGATGCTTTTCAATGGTTTTTGAAAGTAAAAGGGGAGGAGTTGGAAATTCTCGAATATACAGGCAGTGTCATCTTGCTGAGATAAATCAGTTTTTCTTCTGATTTTCAATCACTTATTGGTTTTAACATTTTGATTTTCACCATATTGGGTGAAAATGTTATAATTTTGTGATAATTCGAAAAGGATAGAACAAGATATAACGTCGGGATATCTTTTTTATTTTGGTCGAAAATCATAACTAACAACAACAACACTTTAATTTAATCTAGCTAATGATTCAATCATTTACCCTATTGAAAAAATTCGGGATGAAGGGAGTTGCAGTGCTATTAATGGCTGTTTCTCCTTTATTGTCTTTGGCACAAGAGCATTCCGTGGCCATGAAGTGGAACGAGGTCAATTTGAACTGTGTTCGAAAGGATGCTGCTCGACCTACGGTAACCGCACGTAACTTATTTCATGCGTCTGTTATCATGTATGATAGCTGGGCGGCTTTTGATGATGATGCATCAACATTCTTCCTTGGTCAAACTTGGGATGGTTTCACATGCCAATTTGATGGAATTCAAATTCCAGAAGACAGACAAGCTGCGCAAGAAAAGGCGATGAGCTACGCGATGTATCGTTTCCTTTTTCACCGCTATCAAAATGCGCCACTTAACAACTGGAACGTATTCATGATTGGCTATTGCAATGATCTTATGGCAGAATTGGGTTACCCTACGGATATCACATCCACTGATTATTCTGATGGTGATCCGGCAAAATTGGGTAATTACATCGCTTTGAAAATGCAACAGTTTGCGCTGCAAGATGGTTCAAACCAGCAGTTCAACTACGCCAATATGTTCTACCAAACAGTAAACTCTGATTTATTGGCGGAGCAACCTGGTAATCCTGGTCAATATGATGGAAACAGATGGCAGCCACTCACTTTGGAAGCTATTCTAGACCAGAACGGTTTCCCAATTGCGAATAGCGCACCAGCCCTGTCTCCTGAATGGGGGAACGTTGTTCCTTTTGCTTTGACACCAGAACACATGGATGTTTTCCAAAGAGATGGTTTTGATTGGAACGTTTATTTCGATCCAGGACCTCCACCAATGTTGGATACCATTACTGAAATTGAAAGACAATACGAAGATGATTTCTTCCGCTGGGGGAATACGATGGTTGCTGTATGGCACAGCTTCCACGATATTTCTGATGGAGTAATGAAGGATATTTCTCCGAATTCAATAGGAAATTAGGATCACTATTATTTCCCTGAAACTTTTGAAGATTATAAAAATTTCTACGACTTCTTTAATGGTGGCGATTACAGTCCTGGTTACGCTTTGAATCCAGTAACAGGAGAACCGTACGAACCACAAATCGTTCCTCGTGCCGACTATTCAAGAGTACTTGCAGAATTCTGGGCGGATGGTCCACAATCTGAAACGCCTCCTGGTCACTGGTTTACTATAACCAACAGTGTATTGAACCACCCGCTTTTCGAGAAGCGTTGGGAAGGTCAAGGAGAAATCATGAATGATTTGGAGTTCGACGTACGCACTTATCTTGCAATTGGAGGTGCCGTGCATGATGCAGCGGTAGCTTGCTGGAGCGCTAAAGGGTTTTACGATTATACGCGTCCAATTATGGCCATTCGTTATATGATCGATCATGGTCAGTGCAGCGATATGAATTTGCCAAGCTACGATCCTGCTGGAATTCCTTTGATCCCTGGATTCATTGAATTGGTTCAAGCTGGTGATCCATTGGCAGGAGATAATGATGAAAATGTAAACAAAGTAAAACTTTACACTTTCCGTGGACCAGTAGAAGCAACTGGACTTGACGGTGTAGGTTGGATTTTGGGTGAAAACTGGTGGACGTTCCAAGTGAGAACTTTCGTTACGCCTCCATTCCCAGGATATTATTCTGGTCACAGTACCTATTCTCGTACGGCTGCCGAAGTATTGACAGCACTAACAGGTTCAGAATATTTCCCAGGTGGACTAGGTGAATTCTTTGCTGCTCAAGATGAATACCTTCGTGCTAGCCCTGGACCATCTGTAGATGTGCACCTTCAGTGGGCCTCTTACAAGGATGCTTCTGATCAGTGCAGCCTTTCTAGAATTTACGGCGGTCTTCACCCACCATGCGACGATATTCCTGGTAGAATTGTCGGAACTGAAATTGCTCCAATGGTGTTTGATAAAGCTAATGGATATTACAATGCGGGGATTCCTCACGTAATGGCAATCACTTCAGATAAGTCTATGCTTACTGATGCAGATGCGGGTACGCAAGTAACATTGGTAATTGAATTCTCTGAAGACATGGACGAAGCAAGCGTTCCTGCAATTTCATTCCCACTTGGTTCGCCTGCGGGTGCTATTGTAGAAAACAATGCTTCTTGGATTGATGCTACGCACTATCAAATTGTTTATGACATTTTCGATATCGACGCTGAAATTTCTAACGTCGTTGCTAAAGTTCAAACTGCTATGGACTTGCAGTCGAACGAAATTGTGCCTGCACTTCAATTTGTATTCAATATTGATATGGCCAACCCTGCGGTGGCTGATATCAATTTCTCTGAAAACATTGTGAATGACGAAGTAGCAAACAATGGAATCATGATTCTTAACATCGTTTTTGATGAAGCGATGAATACTGACTTTGCACCTGTAATCACTTACCCAGTTCAAGACATCAGCGGTTCAATGATGTTGAACGAAAGCTTGAGCTACTGGCAGGATGATATGACCTACGTTGCGATCTATGATCTTGTAGACGACAACAATGATGCGGGTAGTGTAACAGTAGTTGTTGCAGAAGCGCAAGACGCTGCGGGCAACTTACTGCAAGAATTGACTATCGAAGGTGCTTTTGTAGTAGATACAGAAAATCCAATTTTGGCAAGTGCGGAAGCAAGTCATCCATTTATCAATACCAACTTCATTGGTGCTGAATTTACAGTGAGCGCAATGTTTGCTGAAGAAATGGATCCAAACTTTGTTCCTGTAGTTGCTTATTCTTCAAACGAACCTTTCATCAATACTTTGGGAACATTGGTTTCTGAAGGTTGGTCATCTGGTAGCAGCTACGAATGGACATATAGCGTAAACGCTTCAGACGAAGAATTACCAATGGTGTTCATCTCTGTGTCTGGCGGTCAAGATATGTATGGTAACCCTCAGGTTCCTCAAGACTCTGAGCCATTCTTTGGAGTAGATACGCACCCTGCAACTTTGGTTTCTGCTGTTTCAAATGCGAGCTTCTTTAATGATGCTCTGTCAGGAACAGAGTGCTTTCAATCACTATCACATTTGATGATGAAATGGATAGCAACGAAGTGCCAACCATCGAATTCTCTGACAATACAATCACAGACAACTCTTTGGTATTTAATGCTGGTGCAAGTTCATGGGTAAGTGAGTTTGTATTCGAAGCCGTTTATGATGTAATGGATGTAGAAGAAGAATACGACAACATCAACTTGACTGTGGTAGAAGGTTTGGATACTGGTGGAAACCCAATGAATGCGGCTACTGAAAGCGTGATCAACCTTTTGGTAGATACCAAGAATCCTACAATTGTTGACGCTGTTCCTTCAGTAGCAGTTGTTACCAACGCTGTAGAAGGTCCTGATGGGTTCAGCATCGAAATTCAATTCGACGAACCAATGGGTCCATTTACTATGCCTGTAGTAACATTCCCATCTGATGAATTGAACGGTGCTTTGGTACAGTCCATTTCAGGATTCTGGCAAGATGCGAGCACTTACGTAGCTACTTTTGATGTCAATCCAATTGCCATCGTTGTAGGTAACGTTGATATTCAAGTGACTCAAACAAACGACGAAAATGAAAACCCTCTTTTGGCAAACATTGCAGCTGATGTGTTCTCTATTTCGCTTGTAGCTTCTGTTGACGAATGGAATTTGGATGGCAACCTATCGGTTTATCCAAACCCTGTAGCTTCAGGAAACAACATTACACTTCAAATGTCGCGAGTTCCTTCTGACTTATCAGTGTCATTGCTTGATGCTTCTGGTAAGCTTGTGAAAATGCTTGCTATCCAAAATCAAGGTGGAAATCAAATTGAGATTTCTACTTCAGGTTTGAGTGCAGGAAACTATTTCTTACAGTTGAACAGTGGTGTAGATGGTGCAGTGTTGAAGTTCACTGTGACGAAGTAAGTTTATGTTAAATAACCTTTCTGTAAATAAAATTTGGATCAACTTATTCTCCAGAAGTGAAACGCTGGAGAATAAGTTGTTCTTCTTATTGCGCTTCGGCGTTATGGGATGTTTTGTGGGGCATGGCATGTGGGGAATTTTAGGTAAAACAGCTTGGTTATCTTTTTTTGAAGTCTTCTTTTTCTCTGAACCATTATCGTATTCCTTGATGCCGATAGTCGGAGTCATGGATATTCTTGTAGGACTTTCTATTTTCTTTTTACCCACTCGCGCTATTATTTTTTGGGCTGCTGTGTGGACAGTGTTTACTGCTGCCTTGCGGCCGAGCGCTGGTATGGGCATGTCAGAATTTTTTGAGAGAGCAGGAAACTACGGTGTTCCCATTGCTCTGTTTTTCGGATTAGGACTGCGACTTTCTTTTAAAAATGCTTTTCAAGTAGTAGGTGTAAATGATGTGAAATGGGAAACACGATTGGTAGGAATGGAGAAAATTCTTCGCTGGTCTTTGTTTCTGCTTCTCGCTGGACATGGTGGTTTGGCCTTTTTCAAAGAAAGTGAATTGATTGGAAAACACTTGATGTTTGTCGGTATCCCTGTCGATACGATGACGATGAAAATTTTTGGATTATTCGAAATGATATTGGGAACAGTTGTTTTGTTGTTCCCTCGAACCAATGGTCTTATATGGTTTGTTCTTTTTTATAAGTTGCTTACAGAGTCTCTTCATCCTATTGTAGGCCAATCGCGTGATGTGTTGGAAACAATAGAAAGAATGGGGGATTATATAATACCTTTACTCTTGATATTCATCTACGCACACAAACCCGTGCGTAGGAAACCATACGCTTTATGAGAATCGTTGCATTAGCACTCTCTTTACTTTTTTCTTCTCTTTTATTTGCTCAAAATATTCACCCTGCTTTCAATACCGATAAATCGATCAGTATTGAAAATAGAACTGCAGCTTTTGCCAATTGGTGGTATCAAACGGTACCTACTGATCTGGAAGAAGCCACAGAATTTCTGAAATCTCTTGGAGTGAATCTCAATACTTGGATGAAGTCGGCCAACCTCGAATATTCGCAAGACGAACTCGATGTGTTGTTTGTGGACCTTTATTTTTTTCAAGAACAACCAGGGCGCTTCAAGGACAAAATCTACCGTTGGGTGGAAGATGCTTCTGCCAAATTTCCTGCTGCTTGGGATAAGATGAAGTCTACAAGTCATTCTGCTTGCTTTGTGCTTTACACGGAGGAAACAGACAGCTTGGTCTTGCGCATCGACAATCTAACGGAGGAAGTAATAAAGTTGAAATCCGTGGTGCACAACACTGCTGTTTCTGCAACAAGTCCATTTGTTTTATTGAAAAAAAATGGCAAGTCTAAGAAGGTGAAAATTGAAACGGCAGTTTCTCAAAGCTTCAATTGGAATGGCGATGCTGCGAATATGGAAATTGTATTCAAAGATTTACAAAAGGCATCTATAAACATTAAAGCAAGAGACCATAAAGCTCCGTTCATCAAAGAATTCTATGTAAACGATGATGAGATTTTTGAAGGTCAAAAAGTGACCTTGACATGGTATGTTTTGGGATGTGAAAAGATTGGTTTGGATCAAGGCCTTGGTGAGCACAAGAGCAAATGGCAAATCATGGTAGCCCCGGAAGACACCACCACATTTACTTTGACTGCCACGAACGCTTTTGGAACTTCTAAAAAAGATTTAACCGTATATGTCGATCGCACAGTAGTAGAGTCGATGGTGTTGACGCTTTTCACGCCAGAGAAAGGTGACCCAAAGAATTTGGGAACGCCGATACTATTGGAAGTCATCGACAAGCATGATCAAGTGGTGGCACATTACGGAGGATTGGAACAAATGGAGATTTCGGGGGTAACGCCTTATGTGGGGCCATTTACTTTGGAACAAAATGAAATCATCCTCAAAAAGGATTTTACCAAAGCATTTTTGAAGTTCTCCATCCCCGAAGGTGGGGAGTATGATAAGTACACATTTTCACCCATTGTGATCATTAAGTTCTCGAACGGGAGCAAGCATGAGCTCTGGGTTTGAAATAAAGAGATGGAGACCGGCGGTGAGCTCGTATGATTCAATTCTCGACGTACTAGCAAAATACCCTTTTTACGGTATTTGACTTTGGGAATTGTGGTGTTTCTTTGCATTACTATTCGTCATGAAGAAGAGCCTTTCTACATATCAAATCGGCCAATCGGGCACAGTTGCTTCCATCGTGAAGGGTGACTTGTACACCAAACTGATTGAAATGGGCTTGTTTGCAGGGAAAGAGATCAAAGTACTCTTCAAAGCACCTTTCGGTGATCCTATCGCTGTAGACATCGACGGATATGTATTGTCACTCAGAAAAGAAGAAGCCGACTTAGTAGAGCTGGAGTCCTAACTTAGCATCGCTTTATGAATGTAAAGAAGATTGCTCTCATAGGAAACCCGAATACAGGTAAAACGTCGATTTTTAATCTCCTTACAGGTCTTACACAACAAGTTGGAAATTTTCCTGGCGTTACTGTCGAGAAGAAAACAGGTAAGTTCTATGTTACCCCATCTTCCTTTGTTGAAGTAACCGATCTACCAGGCACGTATAGTATTTTCCCGAGATCCGCCGACGAAAAAGTGGTGTTTGAATACATGTCGTCCACGCGTCAGCGCGATAGTCGCGAATTGGTAGCGGTGGTGGTGGATGCTTCGAACATGGAGCGTAATCTACTCTTGTTCTCTCAGCTCTATGATGTGGGGTGTCCGTTGATCATGATTCTTTCGATGAAAGACATTGCAGAGCGACGCCAAATCAGTTTAAACATCCAAAACCTCAAGGACACGTTTCCAGGGGTGGATATCGTTGCAGTGAACGGAAGAACAGGCGAGGGGCTCAATGACTTGAAAGCGGCGGTGGACAACTATTCTTTCGAATCCGAGCGAGTAGAATTCGTAAATAACGAAATCCTTTCTTTCGTAGGAAATAATGAAGCGCAGGCCGATGATGCGGAACGGCGCTTCAAACGCATCAGAGAAGTACTCAAAATTGCGATTACAAAACCGAAAGGTGGAATATCATCTTTCTCCAGAAAATTGGATAGAGTGCTGGTACATCCTATTTCAGGATACCTCATTTTCTTGATGATTCTGTTGCTCATTTTCCAATTCATTTTCAATTTCGCTACGGTTCCGATGGACCTGATTGATGCGTATTTTGGAGAAATTAGTCAGTTCATCAAAGCGCACATGCCCGAAGGGGTTTTCACCAATTTATTGGCTGAAGGTATCGTGCCGGGAATCGGTGGAGTAGTGGTGTTTGTGCCTCAAATCGCATTGCTGTTTTTCTTCATTTCATTGCTCGAAGAAACGGGATATATGTCGCGTGTGGTGTTTATCATGGACAAGCTCATGCGACCTTTCGGCTTGAATGGAAAGAGCGTTGTTCCCTTGATGAGCAGCGTGGCATGCGCCATTCCGGGCATTATGGCCACGCGAAATATTTCAAGTTGGAAAGACAGAATGATCACCATCATGGTGGCGCCTTTGATGAGTTGTAGCGCGCGTATTCCTGTTTATACTTTGCTCATTGCATTGGTAATTCCTGATAAAACAGTATTGGGCTTTTTCAATTTAAAAGGACTCGTGTTGTTTGGCTTGTATAGTCTTGGGGTTGTAATGGCCTTGCTTATGGCCTTATTACTGAAGTTTATTCTGAAAACAAAAGACAGAAGTTTCTTGCTGCTTGAGTTGCCATCATACAAACTGCCACGCTTCAAATACGTTGGAATTTTGGTTTGGGAAAAGGTGAAAGTTTTTGTGTGGGATGCCGGTAAAGTCATTCTTGCCATTTCAGTTATCCTTTGGGCCTTGGCATCGTATGGGCCAGGCGAGCGCATAGAAAGAGAAATAGCGCAGATTGAAAAACCGATGGTAGAAGATGCCTCGGCTATGGAAAATTATGAAATGGAAGTGGCGGCAGTAAAGTTGGAAAATTCGTACATCGGTATTTTAGGAAAAGGCATCGAGCCTGCCATTAAGCCTATAGGATACGATTGGAAGATTGGAATAGCATTGATCACATCTTTTGCTGCACGCGAAGTTTTTGTGGGCTCTATGGCCACCATTTACAGCGTGGGTGAGGATTTTGAAAACGATGCTTCGTTGCTTCAAAAATTAAAGGAAGAAAAGAATAAAGAAACGCTCGAACCTCGATACAACTTGGCCACAGGAGGTTCGCTCATGGTGTTTTATGTTTTTGCCATGCAGTGTATGGCAACATTGGCAGTGGTAAAGCGAGAAACCAATGGTTGGAAATGGCCCATTATACAACTGGTGTACATGGGAGTTTTGGCATATCTCGGCGCATGGATTACCTTTACTTTATTATCATGATTCAATCCATGTTTCTGTAACCATAGTCATCGCCGCCGCCCTTTTCTATTTGGGTAAAAAAGTCTATGAGCTCTACTTCAAAAAAGAGCACAAGTGTATGGGCTGTGCAGTCTATAAAATCAAGAGGGGGTGATTCCGCTTCGCTCCAAGAAACAAGGGACAAGGATTCGAGGATTCTAGAAACAAGGGACAAGGATTCATGAACAAGGAAACAAGGATTCAAGAACAAGGAAACAAGGATTCAAGGAACAAGGATCGAGGAACGAGGAACCAAGAGCCATAAACCAAAATCCAGTGCATATTTGAGAAACGAAACTCTGGAAATGTTAAAATCAAATTCATATCTATTCATTCTGCTTGTGTTCACAGTTTTTTCATGTTCGAGTTGCAAAGAAGAGTGCTTGGATAAGACGAATCCTGCTTGCCCGAATTACGTTGATCCTTGTCTCGCCACCACCGAGTTCGAATCAGACTTTGTGATGGAGCAACGCGTTTCGAGTCCTGATACATATTTCGAAGTAAGATCATTTGTCCTTTCAAATAGCCCCCTTCGTTTGCGTATAAACACTCCTGCAGATAGTGTGAAATGGATCATTGGTGCGGATATCATTGAGGCAAACGAATACACCTTTACTTTTCCAGAAGAGTTTGAAGGGCAGACATTACCTCTAACAATGATCACCCGGGGAACTCCCAATTCAGACTGTTTCCCAAATGATAATGGTCGTGATACTGTGACGAAATATGTGAGGGTAATTAGTCGTGATGAAGCACCAATTTTTGGAACTTTTCGAATTGCAAAGTCAACGGCGCCATTAGATAGTTTTGACGTTTATTTAAATTATGTTGATGATGGTTTTGACTGGTATTATGAATTTGACAATTTGATACCTTCTGAATATTATTGTGTCAGACATTTTCCAGATGTAATTTGTAACGCAACAAAACTTGAAATACGAAACTCGGTAATCCTTCCGTGCTGGGGTATAAAGGGCGTTTTTGAAATAGATGAAAACAATAGATTCACAGCCGACTTTTCTCATGTTATTTCAATCGATCCCATCAACTCCGACCGCATCGAAGTGCATGCCTCAGGAAGGAAGTTGGAATGATTGCGAATCGAAGCTTAGCTGATTCAAAGTACATTATTGTGTTTTGTAACATTAAGAAGTGGTGGGCAATGGCTATTTCTACCAAGAACAATGAACAAGGAAACAAGGATTCGAGGATTCAAGGAACAAGAAACAAGAATTTCATTTTGTTTGATTAGCCCATGGTTTTAACCATGGGTAAGGAGTTTTGGAGAGTGTCCTTCGTCCCGAACTTAATTCGGGATCAGGAACCGGGATTCAAGGAACAAGAAACAATGAACAAGGATTCGAGGAACAAGAAACAAGGAAACAATGAACAATGAACAAGAAATAAGAAACCAGGAACCAAGAGCTCTGGAAATGTTAAAATCGAAGTCATATCTATTCATGCTACTTGCATTCACAGTTTTTTCTTGTTCGAGTTGCAAAGAAGAGTGCTTGGATAAGACGAATCCTGCTTGCCCGAATTACGTTGATCCTTGTCTCGCCACCACCGAGTTCGAATCAGACTTTGTGATGGAGCAACGCGTTTCGATACCCTGATGAGTTTTGGAAATAGGCGACTCTGGTTATTTCTAATCGAGTTTTTAAGGTAAAATGTAATACCCTGCAGACAGTGTGAAATGGATCATTGGAGCGAATATCATTGATGCAAATGAGTATGCTTTTACTTTTTCTGAAGAATTTGAAGGACAGACAATACCTCTGACGATGATTACAAGGAACTCCCAATTCAGACTGAGTTTCCAAATGATAATGGTCGTGATACTGTGACGAAATATGTAAGAATTATCCATTGGACGGATGCGCCAATATTTGGATCGTATCGAATCAAAACGAATAATACCGGAATAGATAGTTTCGATGTGTCAATGCAAGTCTTGTCGGAATTCGACCATACTTATCGATTTCAAAACTGGGTAATAGATGAAAACTATGAATGTGATTTGAATGATTCAAGAGTTAAGTACACGGCAAATAAACTTGAGATAATTAACACACTCGTTTATCCATGTTGGCTAATCGAAGGTGTGTTCGAAGTTAATAGTGAAGAGAGATTTAGTGCTGAATATTCACATATGATCTCAAACAATCCCATCAACTACGACCGCATCGAAGTGCATGCCTCAGGAAGGAAGTTGGAATGATAAAGTAGCGGAAATGTAAACTTATTGGTTGCTCGTACTGATTCGCGATTCGCTGATTCGGGCTTTCTTAGCACACCAATGAATTGTGTGCTAATTCAACATTGAAATTGACGGTAGCGCCAAGAGCCTTAAAGATTTTCATTATAGTATCAAGTCGAGCGCTTTTTGTACTATTCTCAATTTTTGATATTTGCGCTTTTTGAACACCAACGAGTTTTCCTAATTCTTCTTGAGTCAAGTTGCGCTCTTTTCTAGCTTGTTTGATGGCATGACCAATTAATTCGATACTTAATTCATATTCGAAAGCGTCTCTTTTTGGCGTGCCCTTTTTACCGACATGTTTGTCGATCATATCCTCCAGCCGAACCGTTTTCATTTTATTTCTTTTTGTCATTGCCATTGTTTCTGAGATATTCTAATCTGATTTTTTCTGCCTTTTCAATTTCTTTAGCGGGAGTTTTCTGAGTTTTCTTTAGTATGCCATGAGTTGAAATAACTATAGTATCTTTTTTTTTAGATCTATCCCAAAATGCGAAAAGTCTATAAGATTTTGTGTTATATAGTGTTCTGAACTCTCAAATGTTATCGTTCAATTTCTTGAATAGTTCATTGTCGTTTATGTATTGCGCCTTTCTAATGTTATAGAAAATTTTATTACGTTCTTTTTCGCCAAGATTTTCCAAAAATTCTTGAGCCTCCTCCAGCAATTCAACTTCAAAATTCGTCTTCATTCAGTTTAAGTATGTCACAAAGATATAAAAAGTTTCCCAATAAGGAAACCACAAAAAATGGTGGTGTCAAATTCCTGGAATAGTTAGGAAATGACTATCGAAGACTTGAGCTATTCAGTAAGGAACAATGCAATCTTGCAAATCCCAGGGG
>JAWKNK010000009.1:0-128370 GCA_041391745.1 Flavobacteriales bacterium | reverse complement strand
ACTATGGCTCAGGATCATGTAACATGGGTGTGGATGATGTGACTATCACTGAACCGCCAGCATGTGCTGCTCCGTCGGCTCTTGCTGCTACTCCAACCACTTCTGGTGCTTCATTCAGCTGGACTGAAAATGGAACTGCCACAGTTTGGAATGTAGAATACGGTACTCCTGGATTTACTCCTGGCACAGGTGCGGAAGTTGGCGCTGAGACAGCAACAACGAACAATCCTGTATCTTCTACTACTACTTTGAGTGCGAATACAAACTATCAGTTCTATGTGCAAGCCGATTGTGGTGGAGCGCAGTCTGTTTGGTCTGGTCCTTTCAATTTCTACACAGGATATTGTATTCCTACAATTACTAACTCAGGTGATGAGATCAGTTCATTTAGTACAACTGGAGGTTTCACCAACATCACTAACCCAAGCTCTGGCACTAACGCTTACTATGATTACACAGGTCAGGTTGTGTCAGCTGCTGAATCAGGAACAATCAACTTCTCGGCTTCTTATGTAGGTGGCTCTGCTGGTTGGAGTATCTGGGTAGACTGGAACAATGACTTGATTTTTGACAACGTTACAGAGCGTGTTTACAACGCTGCTACCACTGCTTCATCTGCAACAGGAAGTTTCTCTGTTCCTGCAGCTACGCCTAACGGAAACTATAGAATGCGTTTACGTGCAGCTTGGAACCTTACTAGCCCACCTTCATGTGGTAATACAAGCTATGGTCAAACAGAAGACTATACACTTTCTGTAATTGCTGCTCCAACATGTCTTCCTCCATCAGCACCAACAGTTGCAAACGTTTCACTTGATGGATTCGATGTAAACTGGACTGCTGGTGGTTCAGAAAGCATGTGGAACATTGAATATGGCGCTGTTGGATTTACTCCAGGAGTTGACGGTATTCCAGTGGGAGGTATTATGAGTCTTCCATACACGGTGTCAAACACCTTGTCTTCAAACACAAACTATGAGTATTATGTTCAAGCGGACTGCGGTGGTGGAGACCTATCATTGTGGGTTGGACCTATTGCATTCACAACTCCTCCAGCTTGTGGTGATGCATTCACTGATCCTGCAGGTGCTAGCGCTCCTTATGCAGACAGCGAGTACTATGAAGTAACTATTTATCCAACTACACCTGGTGAGTTTGTTCAAGTAACATTCACCGCTTTCGACACGGAAGAAGGTTATGATGGTTTGATGATCTATGATGGACCAAGCACTGCTTCTCCAGTTATTAGTGCTGGTGGAGTGAGCTATGATCCTGTTACCTGTCCTTCTGACGCATGGTCTGGAACAAATAACCCAGGAATCATTACTTCAAGCGATGTTAGTGGTGCCCTTACATTTGTATTCCAATCAGATGCTCCATTCTTGGGGTCTAATGCATATCCAGGATGGGAAGCAACAATTGCTTGCGTTGCTCCTTGTGCTGGAACTCCAGCCATTGCTACAATTTCTACAGATGCATCAGTATGTAATGGAGTTGATTTTACAATCACTTCTACAGGTGCTGAAGTAGCAGTAGGTATCACTTACGAATGGGAAGTATCTACAGATGGTGGATTTACATTTGCAAGTGCAGGTACAACAGCAACTGCTGAATTGACAACAAACCAAGCTGTTGAATCAGTTTACCACTTGGTTACTACTTGTACTGTTAGCGGTTTATCAAGTACTTCAAATGACGTTACAGTTACAATGAACGCTCCACTTGATTGCTACTGCGTTCCTACAATGACTTATGGTTGCGCTGAAGGAGACATCATTGCTCGTGTTATTTTGAACACACTTGATAATGATTCTGGAACAGGCTGTCCATCAGATCCAAACCCAGGCGATTCATCTTCAGATCCAGACGTTCAAGGTGATGGATACTCAGACTACACTTCAGATCCATTGTTGACCACTACGCTTCAAGCAGGTGCTTCTTACAACTGTACAGTTTACGCTGGTGAATGGGGTGAGAACTATGCGGCTTGGGTAGATCTATGACGATAATGGAATTTTTGAAACTTCTGAAAGAATTGGTTATACTACTTCTACTGTTGCTGGTTCTGGAACTCCTGGTGTACTTGGTTCATCAGCAAGTTTCCCAATTGTTTTGGCTTGTAACCCTCCACTTGGAGATCACAGATTGCGTGTTCGTTGTATCTTCGGTACAGCAGGTGTTGATATCACTCCTTGTGACGACGCATTTTATGGTGAAATTGAAGATTACATGATCACTATTTCAGCTGCTGACCCATGTCCAGCACCAACATTGTTTGCTGCTACAGGTGTGACTCACAACAACGCTTCATTCACTTGGAACGTAGGTTGTGCTGAAACATCTTGGGATCTACAATATGGTCCAACTGGATTCTCTCCAGGTTCTGGAACTACTGTAACCGTTACTGGCACTCCAGGTTATTCATTAACTGCTGGTGACTTGACTCCAGAAACTACTTACGATGCATACTTACAAGGTGACTGTGATGCTAATGGTACTTCAACTGTAGTTGGACCAATTACATTCACAACTGCACCTGCACCTCCAGCAAACGACCTTTGCGCTGATGCTCAACTAATCACTTGTGGAGATTCTCCAGTGTCTGGTACATAGGTAAATGCTACAGGTGGCGATGACGCTTCAACTGGAGTAGGTGTTTGGTATCAGATTGTAGGTGGTAACAATGAAATCACAGCAAGCCTTTGTGGCGGAGCTGGTTTTGATACTTATATGAGAGTTTACACAGGTTCTTGCGGATCATTAACTCAAATTGGATTCAGCGACGATGCTTGCGGTCTTCAATCAGAAGTTACTTGGACTGCGAATGCTGGAGTAACTTATTATATCCTTGTTAGAACATTTGGCTCTGGTACAACTCCAGGTGCATTTACAATGAACTTGACTTGTCTAGATCAGTGTTCTGGTGTACCTTCAGTAGGTGTACTTGATGGACCTGCTACAGCTTGTAGCACTATTCCATTCACATTGAGTGTTGCTAACCCATTGGTTGGATATGCATATCAGTGGCAGAGAGTTACAAGTGCAGGTTGGACGAACATTGCTGGTGCAACTTCTTCTTCTTACACTGCAACTCAAACAGCTACTACTACTTACCGTTGTAGAGTTTACTGTACACTTACTAGCAACTACCTAGGTATTTCTGCTCCTAAGACTGTAGGTATGTCTGATCCTAGCACTTGCTACTGTACTCCTGAGTACTCAATTGGTACTACAGGTGATGATTATATTGATGCAGTTTCATTTGGAGGTATTAACAATGTAACTGGTGCTGAAACAAATGCTCCATTCTATAACAACTATGCACCTGCGCTAGGCACTACAACGTCTCTTGCTCGTGGTGGTGAATACAGTGGTTCTATAGATGCATTCTCAGCATTCGGTGGTGTTTACACATCTGTATGGATCGACTACAACCGTAACGGTATTTTCGAAACTTCAGAGCGTGTGTTCAATAGCACTTCAATTGGCGGGTCAGTTACAAGTACCAACGTGCCTTTCAACTTGATAGTTCCTTCTAACGCTTCGTTAGGTACTACTCGTATGCGTGTTCGTTTGACTTGGAACAACTCTAACCAAGATGCATGTGCTACCTACGGCTACGGTGAAACAGAAGATTACACAGTGACTATCGTTGCAGGTTCTGCAAACGATGCTCAGGCGAACGCTTCTGCAATCAACCCAGCTCCATACCCAGCTTGTGTGAACTACACTGCTAACCTTGCAAACGCTACTCCATCAACTGGTGGTGGTAACGATGTATGGTATCAGTTTGTAGCTTCTTCTAACGCTGCTCGTATCGCAGTAACTAGCTCATTCGACGTTTCTATCGAAGTGTGGGATAGCTCTGATACTCCTGTTGATGCAGTTGAAGATGCAACAACTGCTGGTAACGAAACATTCATTACTGGTGGCTTGACTGTAGGTGAAACTTACTATGTGTTGGTTCGCGACGAAAGTGGCTCTCCATCTTCTTGTAACGTTTGTATCCAAGCTTTGAATCCTTCTACTTGTGACAATGGACCAAACTTTGCTTCATTGTGTAACACGTTCAAGGCTGACTGGACTGGTACTGCTGCTTACAACTTCACATTTGAGAACCAATCTACTTTAGCAATTTCTACAGGTAGCACAACAACAACAACACACATTCTTCTTGCAAGCGTACCAGGTCTTGAGTACGGTGCATCTTATAATGTTACTGTTGATGCTGTTTACAACTTGACTAATGCGGCTGGAGTAGCTGAGCAAGTAATTGCAACAAGCACTTCACCTTGCCCAATCACTATTGCTCCAGCTCCTGCTGTGAACTTGAGAGCAATTGACCGTGATCCTGCTACACGTACTATCGGTGCATTCATTGGTACTGATGTTTCTGTATGTGCTGTTGTATCTTGGGATTGGAGCTTTGAACTTGTGGATGACTTTGGTAATCCATTGACTCTTGACCCTCCAACTGTAGTAAATACTGGTTCGGTTTCACGTTACTTCCGTACTTCTAACATTCCTGGTGTTGCACCTGGTAATCGTTACCGCGTGATGATTCGTCCAAACTTTGCTTACGGTGTAGGTAGTTTTGATGAAGCTAGCTTCTACTACTTGCGTATCGCTGGTGGTGCTGGTATGGTTGAAAACGGTGGAAACGACGCTACTCCTAACAACTTCGTTGTAGGTGAAGGTTCTGGCGCTTCTGCTGCTATCTATCCAAACCCATCTAACGGTGAAATGGTTAACCTTAACCTTGCAGGTATCAACTCTGACAATGTGATGGTTCGCATCATGGATGCTTCTGGTCGCCTTGTATGGAGCAACCGTTATGTAGTTGACGGATCATTGAACACTATCGTGTCATTCGATCGTCCACTTGCTTCTGGTCTATACATCGTTGAAATGAACTTCGACGGTCAAGTATTGACTGAGCGCATGATGGTTCAGAAATAATCATTAAAGCGGTCTTCCGCCTATAAATAAAAAGCCCCCACCATTCGGTGGGGGCTTTTTTTATCCCCAACTCCCATTTTCATTTCTATTCATCAACTTCGTGTACCTGGTACACTTACTTTATTTATATTGCATCACCAAACAAACCATAACCTTTTATGAAGGCTTTAAAAAAATTAAGCTTCTGGGAAATCTGGAACATGAGTTTCGGATTCCTTGGCATTCAATTCGGATTTGAACTTCAAAATTCCAACGTCAGTAGAATTTTTCAAACACTTGGAGCCAACAAGGATGAAATTCCAATTCTTTGGATTGCGGCGCCACTCACAGGTTTGTTGGTTCAACCTATCATAGGATACCTTAGCGATCGCACGTGGCATCCCTACTGGGGCAGAAGAAGACCTTACTTCTTTATTGGTGCAATTCTCGCTTCATTGGCATTGTTTGTAATGCCCAATTCACCAGAGTTGTGGATAGCAGGTGGTATGCTTTGGATTCTAGATGCTTCTATCAATATTTCAATGGAACCATTCCGCGCATTCGTGGGAGATAAGTTGCCCTCCGAACAGCGCACGATGGGATTTGCTATGCAAAGCTTTTTCATAGGTGCTGGTTCAGTTATCGCGGCGCTCTTACCTTGGGTGTTTAGCAATTGGTTTGGGTTGAGCAATACCGCTGAAACTGGTGTTATTCCTGATTCCGTGAAATGGTCTTTCTATGTAGGTGGTTTTGCGTTTCTCATCGCAGTGATGTACACCGTATTTACCACGAAAGAAATTCCTCCTCATGATATGGAGGAGTTCAAAGCGGAACGCAAAAAGGCTTCATTCTCCAAATCACTTTTTGAGCCATTCGTTGGTATTTTGAAAATGCCAAAAGCCATGCGTCAATTGGCATGGGTCCAATTCTTCACTTGGTTCTCTCTATTTGCCATGTGGATTTATGGTACTGATGCGGTCACCACATATGTCTATGACACCAAAGTGGATCGTGTACTTTTCGAAAAAATGAGCGATGATATTTCTGCACAATTGGCATCGTTTCATGGATCAAAGGAAGAGTTGATGCAGCTTCGCAACTTGGAGCAGGATGCGTCCTTTACAGCTCAGGCCCAACCTGGAAAAGACAAGGTGGCTATCACCATTAACCTTGCGAATTATTTTTCCGAAAGCGATAAGGTATCCAGCGCTGAATTAGATCAATTAGAACATGTAAAAAAAGAATACAATGACGGTGCTGATTGGTGGAACCTATGCAGCTCCGTGAGAAATGGAGTAGCGGCATTGTTTGCATTTTTAATACCTGTTATTGCAAAATACACGAGTCGACGAAGAACACATTTGATATGCTTGGTAGCAGGAGGTGTCGGTTTGATCATGATGCGTTTTGTTTACGACCCAATGATTATTGCAGTTTCTATGGGATTGATGGGGATTGCTTGGGCAAGTATTTTGTCTATGCCTTATGCAATTCTTGCAGGCAATCTTCCGGCAGACAGGATGGGCTATTTCATGGGCGTTTTCAATTTCTTCATTGTAATTCCGCAAATCCTAGCAGCGACCATTTTGGGGTATTTGCTCAGCCATATTTTCGGCGGAAACACAATGAGCATTATCGCGCTTGGTGGTGTAACGATGATTATAGCAGGTCTTCTCACATTGAATGTTAAGGACGAAGACTAAGTTTTTTACCTGATGTATCTTTGCCGAAATATTTCAGATGAGCGAATTGGAGAATAAAGCATTAGTAGAGGCGAATATCCCCACCAGTTGGGGAAAGTTTAAGATGTATGCTTTCGATAGTGGGAAAGAAGATTTGCCGCATTTGGCTCTTGTGGCTGAAAATACGGACCTCACCAAAACAGTGAATGTTCGTTTACACTCTGAATGCCTTACCGGTGATGTTTTTGGAAGTCTGCGCTGCGATTGTGGAGATCAACTTCATGGTGCACTCAAATATGTGGAAGAGAATGGCGGAATGATCATCTATCTCCGTCAAGAGGGGAGGGGAATAGGTCTTGTAAACAAACTCAAAGCTTACAATCTTCAAGATGCTGGAATGGACACCGCTCAAGCGAATATCGCTTTAGGTTTTCATGCCGACGAGCGTGACTTCACTCCTGGAGTAGAAATTTTAAAAGCTTTTGGAGTAAAGGAAATTCGCCTGCTCACCAATAATCCAGCGAAGTACGACTCTTTCCAAAACTCAGGCATTGAGATAAAAGAAAGGGTAGCTATTGCTACCCCTCTTCATGATGAAAATAAATTTTATCTGGAAACCAAACGCAATGTGTTTGGCCATTTACTTTAATTATTAAAGCCCACTCACGTACATTTTCTTAGGATACTTAGCGGTAAACTTCAATTGTTTTTTCACGGTACCTCCAGCAGGAATGGTAAGTTTCCACTTGATTTTTCCAGTTTTCTCATCGTAGGATCCACCGCTCATTTCTTCTACTTCTACTTCTAAATCACCGTTCTGAGAAATTGGAACTTGATCTTCTACTTCAATTTCAATATCTACTTTTTTAGTATTGGTGATTGAAATTTCATAAGCTTTAGTAGTGGTTTGCTTTGACCCGAATGATGATGTCTTGCAAAATTCTTTAATCTGATCACGCTTAATATTAATCGCTCTGTCTCTACCCAAACTAATCATCAACGTGTCATTGGCTTGCACCGGGTCGATGTATCCTTTACCAACGTATGTGCCTCTGAAGTAGATGTTGCTTTCTCCTGGAAGCAAACTGTATTGCATCCAATCTGTTAGACGCGCACGAAGGAAGGCATCGTTGTCAAGTTTGGGTACGGTTACATAATCATATAAAGCTTTGATGCTTTCCTTTTGCATAATCACATCGTATTGCTGATTATCACTTGGAATAGAGTAAGGCACATTGATCTTAAATTCAGTGCTTACAGTGTTTTCAGAAAGCACAGTAAAGTCAGCTGAAGTAATCACGACTTCTTCCAATTTCTCCATATCAGCATCTCTACCGTACGCAACGCTTGGTGTAGCATTGTAATACGCTTCGGCTTTTGCTTTTCGATCTACAGGTCTGTACGCTGTTGGGTTGTATATGTTGATGTACCAAGGGTAAAGTTGTGGCGCTTGTCCACCTACATTTGGATTGCCAGTAGAGATGGTCAAGTTTACTTTGTCCCAATCGTTGCCTGTGCTTTGGTACACTTGTGCGCGGTATGCAAACTCAATATTTGAATTGATATCTGTAGCGCGCAAGTCGTACACAGGAATCCATCCGGCATTATAAGCGAAATATGAAATTTTTAATTCTGCTTTTTGGTCTTTCTTACTTTCTACCGTCAGCATTACCTCACTTGGGTTCGTATTCACGCGAGCATTTGCTTGGTTGAGTTGCGTTTGCAAACGACCAATCACGCGATTGTTTTCAGCTTCTTGCTCATTGAGCTCAAGCAATTTGTATTCGATTTGTTTGAAGCGTTCTCTGTAGAAATTGGCCATTTCTTCCAAATCTTCTGCAAGCAACACCGCATCGGAACCTTTGATGTTTCTGTTATTTTCCAAAAGTGCTTTTTCTTGGTTCATGGCGTTTTTCAATCCCATCACTTCTTTTTGCTTGAATTGAAAATCTTGCAAACTGTCTTTGATAGCTTGGATGCGCGGGGTTCTTGCTCCTTCGGTGCTGTAGTTGACTTGATGTCTAACAGATAAAATCACATAATTTGGATTGCCCTCCACCTGAATAGAATTCGGGTCAATGTTGACAGGCAAGTCAGAAATTTTAAGAATATTCTCTCCAGCTTTTAAAGAAATATCACCCGAGTGAGTGATTTGCGCGCCCTGCATGAATACAGTGACATCGGAGATTTTAGGTTCAATAATTTTGGCATTCTGAGCAAAAGTGAAAATCGAAAATGCTAATGCTAGTGTGGTCAGAATTGTTTTTTTCATAATCAATTGTAATGATGTTATTGCGAAAGTAACGCAAGTATTGCGCCATGACTCATCTGGGGGTAAAACTTTCGGAGACAGGGGCCGGGCCCTTCGCTATAGTTTCTTTTCATGCTCCGCATTCAAGAAACTAACGCTCAGGGACCGAGGTTTTGCAAAGTAGAAGGAATTGGTCAGCAAAACAAAGTTTTGCTGACCAATTCCTATTTATATGGGCTGATTCAGGTCCCTCGAGCGTAGCGCTAGCGAAGCGAGAGGTCTTGCAGTGCGATTGTAGTTTTAATCTTGGTTCTCACTATTCGAGCGTAGCGCTAGCGAAGCGAGAGGTCTTGCAGTGCGATTGTAGTTTTAATCTTGACTCTGACTATTTGAGGTTAGCGAGAGAGAAGGTGCGGTTCATAGGCCTGGAAAAATGTCGTATCATGATTAAGGCAGACAGGTCAGCCCAGCCCCAACCTCGCGTGAGCGAATTTTTCTATCAACCCCATGTCGTGGGAGCTGAAGAGAACGATTTTGTCCTCTATAATGGCGTTTTCTTTAAGCAAGGCGATCACTTCTTCTTTCGCGATATAATCTAAGAAGGCCGTAGGCTCATCGAGAAGGATGATCGGTGTTTCTTGAATGAAGGCGCGCGCTATCATTACCTTTTGCATTTCACCATCCGACAATGTTTCAATCGCGCGTTCTAGTAAATGTTCTATTTGCATCGAAGCAGCAAAGTGAGCAATGATCGTTTGGTCTTTCTCGGTGTTCTTTTCTTTTTTGTGATGAGGAAATCTACCGAGCTCAAGCACTGCATAAACGGTCAAGCCTTGCACGGGTGGTCGCTGCGTAAACACAATACTACACACCGTTGCCATCTGCGAGGGAAGTAATTTCTCCAATGCAAGATCATTCCATTTCACACTACCCGAAAGTGGGGGAGTGAGTCCGGCAATGGTTTTTAATAAAGTCGATTTTCCGACGCCATTTCTACCAATGAGTGCTGTCAATTTTCCTGAATGAATTTCAGCATTAATGGAAAGCAGCTTTTTGCTTCCAAAACCAATTTCCATATTTTCAAGCTTCAGTGTGCTCATAGATAGGCTTTGGTTTTGGCATTTTTTACTATAATGAAAATCACCACAGGTGCTCCGATAGCAGAGGTCACTGCATTGAGTGGAATTTCAATCATGCGGGATAAGAAATCACATCCCAGTCCAGTGATCGCTCCAATAAGTATGAGTGGAAAGAAGAGCTGACGGTGGTCGCTGCTTTTGAATATGATTCGGGTAAAATGCGGAACGGCCAGTCCGATAAAAGCGATGGGACCACAAAAGGCTGTAATCACACCTGCGAGAACCCCAGAAATCAAAATCAGAATGATGCGAATTTTTTTTACAGAAACACCGAGTGATTGAGCGTAATCATCGCCAAGACTCAACACATTTAGAGTGTTCCGAAGAAAATAGGTGATCGCTAAGGTGCAAGCTATTATAAACGTTGTGACTAAAATTTTATTGTAGTCCGCATCAGCAAAGCTCCCCATGCCCCAGAGCACATAGCTGCGCAGAGCTTCGGGGTTTGATTTGAATTGTAAGATGCTCACAATGGCACTTACGAAGTGACCAATCATGATTCCGACAATCAATAAACTCACTTGATCACGCATGCGCGCTGCCACGGCAATTACCAATAGTAAAACCAAGATGGCGCCTATCATGGCTGATGCAGCAATTCCAATATCTCCAATGAAGGTAGATGATGAGATGCCGATAAAACTGCCACTGAGAATTGCAAGAGCGACCCCGAGAGAAGCGCCACTGCTGATTCCGAGCACCGAAGGAGATGCCAAAGGATTGCGAAATAACGACTGCATCAACCAACCGCTGAGGGCTAAACCAATCCCTGAGAGCAGAGCAATCAAAGCTTGAGGTAACCGGGAGTACCAAATAATCACATTATCTGATTCATTTCCAGATGGGTTGGAGAAGGTTTTGAGAATAGAAGAGATGCTGATTTGAACAGGTCCGAAGGCTATTTCTAAAAGGAATAATCCCAAAAGTGAAGCTAACAAAATGATTGTCAGTAGTTTTTGCGGTATTTTTCTTTTTTCTTCTGCCATTGAGCGATGCAAACTTCCCCAATTTTTGGAGTTTTTAGAAAAATGATGATAAAAAAATGGTGAAAATTGAGATTTGACGCGGAGTTCTAACGACTTTTGCGCCCTCATTTGAAGTTTAGATATGAATTTTGATAAGAATACAATTATCGGCCTTTTGCTTATGCTTTTGTTGGTGATCGGCTTTTCGTGGTACAATTCACCATCACCAGAACAAATCGCAGAGCAGCAGCGCTTGGATAGTCTTGCATTAGCACAACAAGTGCAAGAAGACAAAGCAATGCAGGAGGCGGCGAAGTTTGAAGCTACTCAAGAACAAGTAGTGCTTTCAGACAGTGCTCGCCAAGCCATGAGTCAAAGTAAGTTTGGCATTTTCGCTCCTGCTACTGCAGGAAGCAACGATGAAGTGTATATCGAGAACAATAAAATTCGCGTGACCATCGACACAAAAGGTGGAATGATTCGCGAAGTTGTTTTGATTGATGGCTACAAGCGTTACAGCGATTCAGCAGCCGTAGAACTTTGGGTTGACTCACTTTCTAAAATGAAATTGTCTATGAACATTGCCGGTAAAGGCCGCTTTGGTTCAGACTATTTCTATTTCACAACCAATCAATCTGCAGTGAATGCAAAAGAATCAGCACAAGATGTGACGATGCGTTTAAACACTGCTGATCCTGGAAAATACTTAGAGTTGACTTATCACTTCGAACCGAACAGTTATTCGGTTCCGATGAAAGTGAATGTGGTTGGTTTGGGTAACGAACTTTCTTTGGGTTCTGAAAATTTGAACTTAGAGTGGTTGGCTGTTGGTCATAGCAATGAGAAGGGATTGCGTGCAGAGCGCAGCAAGTGTTCGGTTTACTATCGTGAAAACGAAGAAGACAGAGATTACTTGAGTGAAACTGGAGACCAGATTATCACTACAGAAAATCCAACCAATTGGGTGGCATTCAAACAAGATTATTTTACAGCAGCTGTCATCAGCAAAGAAAATTTTAAGACTGGATCAAAGCTGGCTGTTCAAGTAAGAAAAGACAGCACAACTACAAAGAAATACTTTGCAAATCTTGCACTTCCTATTCAAGGTGAAACAGCATCTTCAGATGTTACATTCTACTTTGGACCAAACGACTTCAAAGAGTTGAAGGCAACAGAAGTGGAGGAATTTGACAGAATCATCGACTACGGATGGAGCATCATCGGAGTGGTGAACCGTTATTTGATTCGCCCACTATTCTGGTTCTTCTCGAACTACATCACAAGTTTTGGATTGATCATTTTGTTGGTTACGGTGATCATCAAAATGGTATTGTTCCCAATTACTTGGAAGAACTTTTTGAGCAGCGCAAAAATGCGCGTGTTGAAACCAGAGATGGATGAAATCAACAAGAAGTTTGAAGGTGCAGACAAGCAGGTAGAAAAGCAACAAGCGATCATGGGGTTGTATCGACAGACGGGAGTCAATCCGTTTGCGGGATGTATTCCAGTATTGCTTCAGATGCCGATTTTATATGCGATGTTCCGATTCTTCCCCGCTGAAATTGTTTTGCGCGGCAAGAGTTTCCTTTGGGCAGATGACCTTGCATCCTATGATAGCATTTTCAGCTGGAGTCAGAATATTCCTATTCTTTCATCAGTTTATGGAAATCACATCAGTGGATTTACACTTTTAATGGCGGCATCTACTTTCATTTATACGCGCATGAGTATGGCTTCTCAGCCTACAGTGCAGCAGCCGGGTATGCCGAACATGAAAGTGATGATGAATTTGTTTGCAGTAATGATGTTGTTTTTCATGAATAGCATGCCTGCAGGTTTGAGCATGTATTATTTCACTGCCAACGTAATTTCAATTGGTCAGATGTATGTGATTAAAAACTACATCATCGATGAGGATGCGATTCGTGCTAAGATTGAATCGAACAAGGCCAAGCCTAAAAAGAAGTCGTCTTTCTCACAACGTTTGGAACAGATTCAAAAAGACCAGCAGAAGAAATTGGACAACCAAAAGAAGAAGTTGAAATAATCGGCAGGATTACTGCATATCACCATTAAAACTCAAATAGTATGAAGTATTTATCATTTGTATTTTTTGCTTTGTTGGTGGTAGTGGCAGGTGCATGCAAGTCTAAGTCTACCACAGAAACTACTCCTCAAAGGATAGATCCAATTGCAATCGAGCCGATCGATGAAATGCCAAAACGACCATCAGTATTCTTTGAAATGAAGCGTACAGCATGTTTTGGAACTTGTCCTATTTACAATGTGACTATCATGGATAATGGTGAGGTCTATTATGAAGGGAAGAATTTTGTAGAAAAAATAGGTAATTACCACACAACATTGGATAATGCCAATCTTCAAAAAATCAGAGATAAGATTGTGGCTATAAACTACTTTAGCTTGCAAGACGAGTACGATTCTCCCATTACCGATATCCCAAGTGTTTACACCACTGTAAACTATGGTGGTCAGACCAAGACGATTCACGACAGGCACAAAGGGCCAAGGGAATTGGATGAATTATATGCATTGGTAGATGATATTCTCAATGCGTGTAACTGGTCAAAGAATTAGAAAACCATATTTTTTTATAACCCAAACAAAATCATGAAAAGTAGATTGAAAATTGTTCTTCTCGCGTTGGCAATGATTCCAACATTTGTGAGAGCGAACGAAGGAATGTGGCTCGTGAGCCTTCTCAATCGCGTGAATGAAGCTGAGATGAAAAATCTTGGACTCAACCTCACAGCGGATGAAATTTACAGCATTAACCATGCTTCATTGAAAGATGCAATTGTTCGCTTAAATGGCGGTCAATGTACTGGTGAAGTTGTGAGTGACAAAGGTTTGATTTTTACAAATCACCACTGTGCTTATGATGCTATTCAATCATTGTCAACTGTTGAAAACGATATGTTGACGAATGGTTTTGTTGCAAAGTCGATCAATCAAGAATTGCCAATCCCTGGATTTGTAATTTCTTTCTTAGTACGTATTGATGATGTTACTGCTACAGTTTTAGAAGGCGTAACTTCAGATATGGCAGAAGACGAGCGCGAGGCTGTGATTGCTTCTAGGACATCTGAACTTCGTGGTAAGTATTCAGAAGGTGGAAAATATGATGTGGATGTAAAATCATTCTTCTATGGAAATGAATTTTATGTTTTCGTTTATGAAACATTCCGTGATATTCGTTTAGTAGGTAACCCACCAGAGAGCGTAGGTAAATACGGTGGAGACACGGACAACTGGATGTGGCCACGTCACACAGGTGACTTCTCTATGATTCGTATTTATGCTGATGCTAGCAACAGTCCTGCTGATTACGCTCCTGAAAACCGTCCTTACAAGCCTAAGCACTTCCTTCCAATGAACATCAATGGAGTAGAAGAAGGTGACTATGCTATGATTATGGGTTACCCTGGTTCTACAGATCGTTACCTTTCATCTTGGGGAGTTCAACAAGCTTTGGATATTACAAATCCTGCAACTGTTGAGGTGCGTGATTTGAAACTTTCTACAATGAAAAAGCACATGGATGCAGATCCAGCAGTGCGTTTGAAATATGCTGCAAAGTATGCATCAACTGCCAACTATTGGAAGTACTTCATTGGTCAGAGCAAAGGCTTGAAGCGTTTGAATGTATATGGTAAAAAACAAGAGTTGGAAGCTCAATTTGCAAATTGGGTGGCTAAAGATCCGGCTCGCAAGAAGGAGTATGGACAAGCTCTTGAAATGATCAGAGAATACTATGCTGCTACAGATGCTACAGCTAAGTCTAATGTATATGCCCTTGAAGCTGGCTTGATTGGTAGCGACATGACATTGTTTGCTTTCCGTTTTGACCGCACTTACAGCGCTGCAATGAAGGAAACTGATGCCGCGAAGAAGAGTGCCATTCTTGATAACTTGAAAGGTCAAGCCGAAGAGTTCTATCACGACTACGACATGGCTACAGATAAAGATGTATTTGCAGCTTTGACTAAACTATACATCAAGAATATTCCTGCAGATCAGCGCCCAACATGGATGGCTGAAATTGACACGAAGTTCAAAGGCAACGTAGATGCTTTCGTAGAAAAAATGTACGCTACTTCTATTCTTTCTTCAAAAGAGAAGTGCATGGCTTTCCTTGCTAACCCAAGCGACAAGGCAATATATACTTATGATAAGAAAACAGGTAAGTATGTAGCTAAAGATATGGCTTTGAGAGTAGGTGCTAGCGCAATTGATAAGTACCGTGAGACTTTTGGCAATCCTGCTCAAGAGAAGTTTGATCATGGATACCGCTTGTTTGTAAAAGGACTTCGTGAAATGAATCCAGACAAAGCTTATTCTCCTGATGCAAACAGCACCATGCGTATTACTTATGGTCAAGTGAAAGATTACAAAGCTGCTGATGCAGTGAACTATGATTTCTACACTACTACTACTGGTATCCTTGAAAAGCGTGACGATAGCAATCCAGAATTTGTGGTTCCACAGAAATTAGCGGATTTAATCAACAAGAAAGATTTCGGTCGTTATGCAAATGAAAAAGGAGAACTGGTAGTTTGCTTCATTGCTGATCTTGATATTACAGGAGGTAACTCAGGTAGTCCAACAATAGATGCTGATGGGAATCTAATCGGTATTGCATTCGATGGAAACTGGGAAGCAATGAGTGGCGATATCGCTTACGAACCAGAACTTCAAAGAACAATTGTTGTTGACGTTAGATACGTACTTTGGACAATTGAAAAATTGATGGGTGGTAGCAACATCATCGATGAGTTGAAGTTTGCTAAGAAGCCTATTAAGCCAATGGCAAATGAATCTGTTCAGGAAGCTGTTCCAGTTCCTGCTGATCAGGTTCCAGCGCCAGCACCTCCAGTGCCAGCGAGACCATCGAAGACACCTTCGAAAAAATAACATTTCACTAAAGAAACCCTTCACTTCGGTGAGGGGTTTTCTTTTTATGTTCGCGCTGTGGCAAAATTTCCATTCAATATCATTCGACTGATAGAGCGACAGCGCACCCGTAGATGGGATCGTCAGGGAATTTCATTTTACAGATTTGAAAATGAAAAATTCTCCAGTGCTGTTTACGCTTCATCCAATGGAAAGCCCAAACTTCTTTTACTTCATGGTTTTGCTGCATCTGCATTGTTGCAGTGGTATGACACTGCTCGACTCTTAAAGCACGATTTCGATTTAATCATACCCGATTTGCTATGTAGTGGTTATTCTGTTTTGAAGGATGGAACTTATTCTGTGGAAGATCAAGTGGCGCATATCAAATTCATATTAGATGAATTAGGAGTCGATGAAAAAATATTGGTATGTGGTAATTCTTATGGTGGATTAATAGCTGCGCATTTCACGCATACCTATCCTGAATTAGTAGATAGAGTGGTGCTTTACGACGCACCTGCTAAGTTTTATTCATTGACATATGCCAATGAACTTGCAGTGAGTATGGGGATGGAAAGTATCTATAAACTTCTGATGCCAACCACAGCTTTTGAGATGAAAAAAGCTCTGGGCTTGATTTATACGAAGCTCCCGTTTATTCCTGATTTTTTGTACGAAGCGATGTTTGAATCGCCCATTACAGATCAACGACCTTGTCAAGAAATGTTGCTAGATCATTTGATTTCAAATGAAAAGAAATATCAGGACTTTGAGTATATCATTACATGTCCTATTTACATTATTTGGGGTGATAGTGATAGACTGATTCCAATGGACACGGCACTCTCATTAAAAGAATATTTCAACGTTTCAGACGATCGTTTCAAGGTAGTAACCAACGCTGCCCATTCTATCAACATGGAACGACCACGCGAGTTTTGTACCGAGCTGAAAGCGCTCCTAGCAATCTAGCGGAGCATTCTCGCTTTTCATAGCATCACCCTTCGCTTTCGTTTCTTCTCATGCTTCGCATTCAAGAAACTTACGCTCAGGGGACCTGAGTTTCGCAATTTAGGAGGCTGGGGGCGGCAAACCGAAGTTTGGCCGCCCACTGCCAATATATATTAGGCGCATCCGGTCCCTCGAGCGTAGCGTTAGCGAAGCGAGAGGCCGTGTTGTGCGAAAGTGGTTTTAGTCTTGGTTCTCCCGCGATTGCGAAGCGAGAGGCAGTGCTGTGCAAGGTTCGTCGCACTGAGACCGTCATTCCCGAATAAAAAAAGCCACCGATTTCTCGATGGCTTTTGATAGGATGTGAAAACGTGATTAAGCGTTTACAATATTCATGTTGTCTAGAACATTCATCACTTCTTTAACTGCTTTAGCAGAAGACTCAAGCAATGCTCTTTCGTCATCGTTCAACTTAAGTTCGATGATTTCTTCGATACCGTTTTTACCCAATTTAACTGGAACACCAAGATAGATATCTTTCATTCCGTATTCGCCATTCAATAGCGCGCATACTGGGAAAATTCTCTTTTGGTCGCGAACGATAGCTTCTACCATTTGAGCAGCAGCAGCACCTGGAGCATACCAAGCAGAAGTACCAAGAAGGTTTACGATTTCACCGCCACCTACTTTAGTTCTTTCTACGATAGCATTAAGCTTTTCTTCGTCGATAAGTTCTGTAACTGGAATACCACCTACAGTAGTGTAGCGAGGAAGTGGAACCATAGTGTCGCCATGTCCACCCATCAATACAGCTTGAATATCCTTTGGAGAGCAGTTTAATGCTTCTGCAAGGAATGCGCGGTAACGAGCAGTATCAAGGATACCAGCCATACCGAATACACGCTTGCTGTCCAACTTAGCTGTTAAGTAAGCGCAATATGTCATTACGTCTAGTGGGTTTGAAACCACAACGATTTTAGCATTCGGAGAATACTTTACTACGTTTTCCGTAACTGATTTTACGATACCAGCATTAGTAGCGATCAAATCGTCACGGCTCATACCCGGTTTACGTGGAAGACCACTAGTAATTACTACTACGTCTGAATCAGCTGTTTTGCTGTAGTCATCAGTAACACCGATAGTACGAGTATCGTAAAGGTTGATTGGGGAAGTTTCCCAGATATCCAAAGCCTTACCTTCAGCAAAGCCTGGTTTGATATCCAAAAGGATTACTTCATTTGCGATTTCGCGGTGAGCCAAAACATCAGCACAGGTAGCTCCTACATTTCCTGCGCCTACAACGGTAACTTTCATTGTACTTCCTTAAAAATGATTGACGTTTCGATTAATGCCTTTGGGATTTTTCCTTTGGGCGCTCAAAAGTACGTTACAATTTCTAGTGTACAACTTTCGTTCGTCATGTTATGGGATAACTTTTCTCACAATAATTTCACAGTGGGCATCATATTTGCCAAATTGCCGACGAATTTTAGATAAAAAGTACAAGTATGTCGTATTTCACATCTCATTTTTCTCTACCAAAGTCAATGTTGACAGGTGTTTTCGTGTTTTTTACTCTTTTGGCTTTATCTCAAAAGCCAGGTCACGTGTGGCCGGAAGGGGATGCTGGTAAAGACTACAATGTGGTAGATGCCAAGGGAAAGCGCCAAGGACCGTGGATTCGCGTATATGGAAATAACCCAAAAGCTCTGCTCTACAAAGGGCAGTTTAAAGATGGTTCACCAGAAGGCGTTTGGGAATGGTACTACCCTACAGGAGAAATCATGACGGTGATGACCCATGTGAAAGGCGAGCAGGTGACCGACAATGTCAACTACTACGAGGACGGTGTTACTAAAATGAGCGAGGGAAGATTTGTGATGAAGTCAGTAGAAGGAAAGCCCAAACGATGTAGAGAAGGTGAGTGGAAGCTTTATTCTAAGACAGGTTCAGTGCTTGCAGAAGAAAATTATAAAGACAGCATTCTTGACGGAGTATGTAAATATTATTATCCAAGCGGCAAATTGGTAAGTGTCTATCCTTACACCATGGGTGAACGTAATGGTCCTTTCGTGGAATATTATGAGAATGGAAAAAAAATGAGAGAGGGAACTTACAAAGCAGGATCATGGGACGGACCTTTCGTTTCGTTTTACGAAAGTGGAATGAAGGAAATGGAGGGAAAGTATTTGAAGGGGGTACTCGATGGTGCTTGGAGACATTATACACCAAAAGGCTTAGTGGAAATGCAAGTTCTTTATGATAAAGGAACGGTGGTGAAGAAAAAGTATGAGAACGGAACTTTCGAAGACCACTACGACTCAGGTATTCCGAAAAGCGAATATTCCTATTCTGATGGCGAACTTGATGGACCATTCACGGAATGGTATGATCAAGGAAGCTTTATCCAAGTTCCGACTTCGAAGGAAGATCAAGAAATGGGCGTGATGTATCGTGAAAAACTAGACGGCACTCAGATCAAGCGTCAAGGTGATTATGCCAGCGGTAAGTTGGAGGGCGAAGTGATTTACTACACCGAGAAAGGTTTGATTGAAAAGATTGAGATTTATGAGGATGGGGTGTTGGTGAAGACGAAGTAGATTGGTTGGATGTTTTGGATTATTTGGATGGGTGATGGAGATAACTACTCCAATAATTCCAATAAATCTAAAATCTTCTATACTTGTAGTTATTCCACGACAAATCGGGCGGAGCGGGATTCTTTCGAGGTTGAAATAAAAATAGTGTACACATCTTTGGATAACAGTCCTTCTGGCCAATGAATCGTGTGTACCGTATCCATTCCACTAGCAGAGAGCATTCCATTACCTTGAAAAACAAGTTTTCCTTGAGAATTGTAGATAGAATAATCGATTCTATCAAAACCGAGCAACCATTCGGTTGTAAATTTTAATTCATTAATTGTGGGATTGGGATAAACTGAAATCAATTTTTTATCAAAGTTATCGTCCCACTCAAAATTCATTATTTGTAGCGCTTTCCAAAAGTCAGGAATGCCGTAGCCAAGAGAATCGGAAGGAGCATTGTAGTAATTGGCACTTCGCTCAATGGCTCGGAAAATTTCCATGTTCGACTTTTTACCACCTGATGCCTGCATCAAGCAAGCTGCAGCACCAGCCATGATTGGACTGCTGAAGGATGTGCCATTTCCTGTTTGAATGGTGCTGTCTAAAGCTGCAAAAACAGTAGCCTGACCCATAGCCATAACATTCGGTTTTACATCGCCATCACTTGAGGGGCCGAAACTAGAAAAGGGAGCTTTGATACGTTGTGCATTTACGGCACCGACGCACAAAACGCTATCCCCATCGCTTGGTGCTGTGATATATCTCCAACTACTTGCTCCACTATTCCCAGCGCTGTTGACTACTAAAATTCCTTTTGAAGCGGCAATATCCGCGGCGATGCTTGCTCTAGTGGTATTGCCATCCATGTCTGCATAGGTATGATTCATTGTCTCGTCATCGAAAGTGGAGTAGCCCAAGCTCGAGTTGATGATGTCAATGCCAATGCTGTCTGCATATTCTGCTGCCGCTACCCAATTATCTTCTTCTACTAAAAATTCGGTGGGAGAATATTCTGTGCGAAAGAGGTGGTAGCGAGCATTTGGTGCAGTGCCAATCAAAGAGTCAGGCATCCAGCCTGCCATGGTGCTCAATACAAAGGTGCCGTGATTGCTGATGTTGTAAACATCTGTATTTCCAGGGAAAACAAAATCCCGAGTTTCAACAATGGCTTCTCTTTGTCGCAAGCGATCAAACACAGGAAGAATATTTGCCTTGTCCCAACCTGCATCAAAAACTGCAATTTCTATTCCTTCTCCAGTATAATTTAGTTGATGAAGCGGATGAAGATTGAGCATGGAAACCTGCACGAATGAGGGGCCGTAAAGTTTTTCATATTCATTCAGCAATTCCACTTTTGGAAGTTCCTCGTATTTTTTTTCTTCCTCGACATTCCATTTATTTTGATGAAGCAGAGTGGGGTTTTGATTCAATTTTTTTATTTCAGAAACAAAATCTAATCCATTGATATAATCGAGGATTTCTTGTCTTCTTAGCGTGTCATCGATGATGATGGTGGCACTGTTGAACCATTTGCTGGTGTGGTGTAAGTGACAATCACCAATTTCTAAAACTTGATTGACATACGCAGGATCAACGGGTAAATCTTTCCATTCAAGTGGAATATTCCATTGAATTCTTCGGTCAATAGATTTTTGTGATAAAAAAGCTTGAGGGCTATCTAGTGAATAAGGTGTGTTTATTTTATCAGAAAATAAAATATAAAAAGTCTCTGGAGCAGTTTGCGCCCAGACTTTTCCAAAACATAGTAAAAAAGCTATTGCTACTATTTTTTTCACTACGTGAAGATAGGAAAATCCTTACATCTTCGAGGCTACGATTTGACGTATTTCACTTTCGAGTGCTTCGGCATTTGCTTCAAGTGTATTCGCTTTTGCAAGCAGATCATCGGTGAAAGTTTTGTCTTTGATTCCACTTGCATTGATGCGCACATTCATTACAGCGCCGAGCACAGCGGTGCGGGCGCATAATGCTCCAACGCCAGCATCTGAAACAGAATTGGGATTGCCAATTTCAGCCATTGCTTTCATCACAGCCATGCTTTCGAAGGCCAATTGAGCGGTGTTGAATGGAATTTGCATTGCGTATTTCGAAGCGCTTTCAATTGCTTCGCTGCGAGCTGCCTTTTCTTCGTCTGTATTTTTTGGAAGACCAAAAGCATCCATGATTTTATTGAAAGCACTGGTATCTTCATCTACCAATGCCAATAATTTTTCTTGGTAGTACATTCCTTTTTGTGCCCATTCGCTGAATTCTTCCCAACGCTCATCCCATCCTCTTTTGTGAGACGAGAGGTTGGCCACCATTGTTCCTAACGATGCGCCAAGAACACCTACATAGGCAGCAATAGACCCACCGCCTGGGGCAGGTGACTCACTTGCTGTTTCATCAGCGAAATCTCGAAGATTCATTTTGATGAGTTTCTTCGCGCTGCTCATGCGCTCATCAATGATATATTCAACAATTTTCTCTTCTGGTTTGAAAGGAGCCAAATCATCAAGTCCTAATGACTTGATGGCGATTTTGATTTTTTCTTTTTCAGAAATTCCAAGAGAACGTTCTTGTTTTTTCAGGAAGTAATCTGCCGCATCGAGCAAGCTTTGTTTTGGAATCAAACCAACAATTTCAGAACCCGTGACACGAATGCCTCGTTCCTCCGCCTTTTTGCAAGCTTCTTCGAATGCAATGTGAACTGGGGTGATACTGATATTGGTGAGGTTCAAAGACAATTGTGCCACACCATATTCTTCGATGTACCAACCAATTCCTTTCACCGCTTTGAGCGTTCCTGGAATTCTTTTTGGTTCGCCATTTTCGTCTAGAATAGGTTTACCTGTCAATGGATCTCCTTCTCTCAATGTGCGACCCGCCTCACGAATGTCAAATGCAATGGCGTTTGCTCTTCTAGTAGAAGTGGTGTTTAGGTTGACATTATATGCCACTAAAAAGTCGCGAGCACCGATGGTAAGGATTCCTGATTTGCGAACACTTTCGTTGATCACATTTGGACCGAAATCAGGCTTCCAGTCTGCGGTGGTTATTTTTTCTAGTGCTTCATATTCGCCTTTTCTGCAATTGGCTAGGTTGGCGCGCTCAGGAGAAGTAGCTGCTTTTTCGTAGTAGTAACCAGGAATTCCCAACTCACGACCAACACGTTCGCCGAGTTGACGAGCGTATTCAGCACATTCTTCTATCGTTACACCTGCAATTGGTACGAGCGGGCAAACATCAGTAGCACCATGACGTGGGTGTTCACCTTTGTGGTTGCGCATGTCTATGAGCTCTTGCGCTTTTTTAATCAATCGAAATGCTGCTTCTATTACTTGTTCAGGTGCCCCTGCAAAAGTGATTACAGTGCGGTTTGTAGTTGCTCCTGGATCAACGTCCAAAAGCATTACTCCTTCAACCGTTTCGGCTTCAGCGGCAATGGCTTGAATTTTAGCTTTATCTCTTCCTTCAGAAATATTAGGAACGCACTCGATGATTCTCATACCGGGTTAAAATTTTTGGGCGAAGGTCGTAAGTACATTTGGACTGACAAAATTTGAATTTACCTTCCTACTTTTGAATTATGAAAATGAGAATCTTATTGATCGGCGTGTTCGCCTTGGCAATGATGAGCTGTGGCACAAATCACAAGACCACTGGGCCGAAATCTGAAGAAAATACGCAAGCTCAAACGGCGGCAAAAAAGGAAATGCGTCAAGTCATTTTTTTTACTCCAAGCACTGATGAATTGTATGAGATTTCTGTGAGAGATGGGGAGGAAAATGCGACTATGTCTGTGATTGATGAATTTGAGACCAATGCTCAAGAATTTGCGAACTCAAACGGAATCTCCAATTTGAGCACCTCTTTTGTGACCGATAAAATAGTGGTAGTAAAGTTGAAGGATGGTCGAGAGTTCAGAGTGGAGCGAGATATGGACAGTAATCTTTGTGGTGCAATATTTAACAATGGAGAAAAAGAACCCTTGATTGTAAAGGGGGTGCGTTTACCTCTGGAATACAGCAAGTTAGCGCACGAGTTTTTTAATGTTTCTGAACAATAAAAAAGAGGAAATGGCGTTGGTGGCTGCCATCTGACAAAAATCACTCAGTTTTTAAGTCTAGTTCATACCTTTGCCGCGTCGAACTCAATGATAGTCGAACCAAACAAAAAACAATGAATCATTTCGGAAGGAAGCCCGAAGGGGCAAATCTTGATTATTTAGGTTTGAAAAATGTATCTGCTGCTTACTGGAACATGCATCCAGCGGAGTTGGTAGAAGAAACGCTCCACCTTGGTCAAGGTGTGTTGACAGACACGGGAGCGCTTGCAGTTGATACCGGTGAATTTACCGGTAGATCTCCAAAAGACAAGTTTATTGTAAAAGACGATGTGACTGAGAACACAGTGTGGTGGAGTCAGTTTAATATCCCTTTTGATAGTGCGAAGTTTGATCGCTTGTATGAGCGTATGACAGCGTACTTGAATGGTCGTGATGTGTATGTGCGCGATGCTTATGTTTGCGCAGATCCGCGTTATAGAATGAATGTACGTGTTGTTACTGAGTTTCCTTGGAGCAACATGTTTGCATACAATATGTTTTTGCGTCCTGAAAATTCTGAATTGGATACGATTCAGCCTGACTGGCACATCGTGTGTGCACCAGGATTTATGGCCGATCCAGAAGTAGATGGAACACGTCAGCACAATTTTGCAGTGTTGAACTTTAAAAAGAAGATGGCCATTATTGGTGGTACTGGATATACCGGTGAAATCAAGAAAGGTATTTTCACAGTTTTGAATTACGTTCTTCCACAGGACAAAGGTGTATTGAGCATGCACTGCAGCGCCAACGTTGGAGCTGAAGGTGATGTGGCAGTTTTCTTCGGTCTTTCTGGAACAGGAAAGACAACATTATCAAGCGATCCAAATCGCCGATTGATTGGTGACGATGAGCACGGATGGACGGACAGCACCGTTTTCAATTTTGAAGGTGGATGCTATGCAAAAACCATTGATTTGTCAAGAGAGAAAGAACCTCAGATTTATGACGCCATTAAGTTTGGTGCTATTCTAGAAAACATTGGTTTTGAAGATGACGGAGTAACTCCTGATTATCACGATAGCGCTAGAACAGAGAATACACGTGTAAGCTACCCAATCGAGCACATTGACAACATCATGGAGCCTAGCATGGGTGGAATTCCTAAGAATATTTTCTTCTTGACTTGCGATGCTTTTGGAGTTTTGCCTCCAATCAGCAAGTTGACGAAAGGTCAGGCGATGTATCAATTCATTAGCGGTTATACTGCGAAGGTGGCTGGTACTGAAGCTGGAATTACAGAACCAACTACAACATTCAGCGCTTGTTTCGGTGCGCCATTCTTACCTCTTCACCCTACTAAGTATGCGGAGATGATGGGTAAGAAGATCGACGAAAGCGGAGCAAAAGTTTGGTTGATTAACACTGGATGGAGTGGAGGAGCTTATGGCACTGGAGAGCGTATGAAATTACGTTTCACTAGAGCTATGATCACTGCAGCTTTGGAAGGTAAGTTAGACAATGTGAACTATGAAACACATGAAGTTTTTGGTCTTTCGATGCCAACGGAATGTCCTGACGTTCCAAATGAATTGTTGAATCCAAGAATGACTTGGGCAGACAAGGCTGCATACGATGCAAAAGCAAATGAGCTTGCTGAGAAATTCGTAAACAACTTTGAGAAATTCAAGGAGTATGCGAATGAAGAGATCATGGCTGCTGCGCCTCGTGTAAAAGCAACTGCATAAGTAAAGACAAGAACTTCTTTCGATACTCGAGCTCTTTCGATACTCGAGCTTCGCTCGAACTCAAGAAGCGGTCTTCAGGTAGAACTTAAATAAAAAACCCCGGAAAACTTTCCGGGGTTTTTCGTTGATGTATGTCTGAAATTATTTGTTGATCTTATCGTCTGCTGCATTGTTGGCATCTTGGATCATTTTGTCGCCACGAGCATTAGCATCTGCAACGAGTTTATCCGCTTGCTTGTTGGCTTCGTCTATAGCTTTATTATAAGCACCGTCGGCAGCTTGACGTGCTTTGTCGGCAGCAATTTTCTTTGCAGCTTTTTCTAAAGGATTCTTCGCTGAGTTTTCAATTTTCTGCGCTTCTTCATACGCTTTATCCTTGGCAGCTTGCGCGTTCTTCTGAGCATCCGCTTTCAATTTATCGGCTTGCTTTTGTGCTTCTGCAACAAGTCTTGCCTTTTCAGCAATTGCTTTTTCTAGCGCTTCATTTTTCAAATTGGTAACCTGTTCTTTTACCTCTTCTTTGATTTGTTCTTTCACTTGTTCTTTCAAATCTTGAACTGCGTCGGCACCAAGAAGCTTGCTGGTAACACCAACTTTAGGATCTGTAATGGTTCCTGTAATACGAGCAATTACATTTACTTTTTTACCAATGCTCAAGTTGGTACCAAGTTTCTTATTCAAATCTCCGATGAAGCTACCCGCTTGGTTAACTGCATTAGAAGGGAATTTTTCAAAAGGAACATCCATTTCCACATTGTAATCGATGACTTGATCGAGTGTTGTGAAACCGTAAACTTTGGCTGGAATATCATCAATTTTCACAGTAAATGGATCTACGTTTACAACGCCGTCCACAATCTTGAAGGATACATTGACATCGCTCAATTTTGGGTTTTTCAATTTGTCTAGGTTGGTTTTTTCAGCCAATTTGTTGAGTGGTTCAAAATTTTTAATAGTGATACCTTGAGTAGAAAGTGAGCCAGAACCGTTGACTGTTGGGTTGATTGGCATCATATCTTGACCTAGAATCGACCGAATGTTCATTCGGGTGCTGAATTTACCGTTACAAGATTTTGCAATTGGAGCCATCTTGTCAATTGTATTAAATTCATTTGCTGCCTTGTTTACATCCATGTTTTTAATGTCGAACAAGAAGTCCATTTTAGGAGCAGACAAGTCTTGAGCATTGTAGTTTCCAGTCATGCTCACGGTTCCGTCTAAAACATTCATTACCAAATTTTTCAAAGAAGCTATTTTATCCTTGATACCGATGCCCCCACTAACGTTGGTGATTTCTGTTTTATCATAAATCATTTTTGCGAAGTTGGCATTCATCGCAAAGTCAACATTTCCAGGTAGCTCAATTGGTGCCAGATCAGAGCTCTCGGTAGAAGCTGTTGCCGTTTCTTCAGAAGAAGCAGGTGAACTTTCTGTAGTAGCAGTATCATCGCTCATAAATTCATTCAAATCCATCAGTTGGCTGCTGATATTGAATGTTCCTTGAAGCAATGAGTCTTTTAATGCGTATGCTAAGTAATTTTCAATTTTACCATTTGCTTTCAAATCGCTTCGACCGATTTTCGAATCGAAGTTGGCAAGTTGAAGGTAAGATGGGTTGAAGGTGAATGAAGCCGAATTCACTTGTACATCATAAGGCAAGGAATCGCTTTTGAAAAGAACGTTGGAAATATCAAGTTGACCGGCTGCATAAAAATCTTCGTAGCGTTCTTTTTCAACTGCACTCATATTTCCTTTCAAATTGATGTCGGCGTTGATTTGACCATGCACCTCATCCGAGTTTTCAAGTGGAATGAATTCTTTCACATTATTCAAGTCCACAAAAGCTTTACACATGAAATCAATAAATGGATCAGACTCTGGAGTCTTAAGGTGTAGCTTCATGTCAACAGGACTTTGCGCCATTTCCAAATGGAATACATCGACATCGACTGTGGTGTTGTCCATCACATTCATGTCGGCGTAAATTTTAGATTTCACTTGGATGTTGTCTACGCTTTTTGGTAGGTCGGGATATTTGAATCTTCCATTTTCTACCATGATATTCAAACCAACATTCGGCATTGAATCATCGTTGAAAGTTCCTTTTACAAATCCATCTACGCCCATTTTACCTGAAACATCAACACCTTTCAAATCAGAGGCGAACTCTGCAGGAACCATAGAAAGCAGGTTGCGGAAGTCGGTTGACTTTTGAGCAAAAGTGATATCCATGTTGATATCTTCGGCAGGCATTGAAACCCAGCCTTCTGCTCCTAAAATCAATTCATTCAATTTTATTTCATTGTTAGAGAAAGTAAACTTCATATTGTCCAAATCCATTTCCAGATCGAGAGTGATATCAGAAGATACTTTGTTAAAGTATTTCGTGCCATCATAGTTCATCGTCATATCATCGATATGAGTGGTAGTGAGCAGTGTGAATATGCTCTCAGTGAAATCGCCACTTCCGTTGTGATCTAGACCGTTTATTTCCATGTAGAAAGGCATGGTTTTGTCGTCGTATTTGATGACACCATTTTCTATATAGTATTCTTTCAACTTCATTTTGAAAGCACTTGCTGTAGTATCTGCTGGTGCTTCTTCAGGTGTTTCCACTGCGGTAGAATCAGCTATGGCAATGTCGTAGTTGGCGGTACCATCTGCTAAGACACGTACATCAAATTTTGGTTCTACCAATCCAATTTTCTTGATTTGAATTTCATCACCGAATAGACTCTTAATGTCTACCACAGCTTCTAAACTTCCAATAGATGCCAACTGCACGCTATCGAAAGGAGCTTTGTTTGTAACCGTGAAATTTTCAATGCTAATTCTCAAATTAGGAAAGTTGCGAATGAGAGAAAGATCTACGTCGCTGAATTCAACGTAGGCATTGAGGTTATCATTTGCAGCCGTTTTAACTGCTTCCATAATTTTTCCTTTGAATAAAAAAGGAGCAATAAGAAGGAGAATAAAAATGACTAGTATGGTGATACCTGTGTATTTGAGAAATTTTTTCATGATCAAGAAAAATGTAAGGTATAAGTGGTTCGTGCGAAGATAATGAAGAGTAATGGCGCTAATCAAAAGGCAATATCTTTTTTAGCTTTAATTAAAATAAACTACTTTTGCGCCCGTTTTAAAAGGTTCTTTTATTTTAAAATAAAGTCTTGTAAGGGGTTGTTTGTCAGCTTTTTGAGGTTTTTTTGGTGAGTGATAGAATCTGAGATTCAAGAATTGTTTCTGAATTGTAAATACTCATTCTATGACCAAGTACCTCCATCTCTTCGATTTAAATCAAAAAGTCAACTACAAAACAGAAATACTTTCTGGTTTAACTGTGGCTTTGGCTTTGGTACCTGAGGCAGTTGCTTTTGCAATGATCGCGGGCGTTTCACCTTTGGTTGGATTGTATGCAGCCTTCATGATGGGGTTGGTAACATCTGTTCTCGGTGGTAGACCAGGAATGATTTCAGGCGCTACTGGAGCCGTTGCAGTTGTACTTGTGTCACTTACAAAATCCCATGGCGTTGAGTACATTTTTGCTACAGTGATTTTGGCAGGGATGATTCAATTGCTTGTTGGATTTTTGAGATTGGGCAAGTTCATACGGTTAGTGCCTCATCCGGTAATCTTTGGCTTCAGAATGGATTGGCCATCATTATTTTTTCGGCTCAGTTGGTGCAGTTTCAAGATGGAGAAGGGAATTGGTTGACCGGAAGCGCTTTTTACAATGTTGGGTCTGGTGATGCTTACCATGTTGATTATTTATTTTTTACCAAAATTCACCAAAATCATTCCTGCATCATTGGCATCGATTCTGTGATATTCCGGGATAGTGGTGGGCTTTGGAATAGACACAAAAACAGTAGGTGATATGGCGTCGATAAAAGGTGGTTTTCCTCCTTTTCATATTCCAGCAGTTCCTTTTTCACTTTGAAACATTGAAAATCATTTTCCATACGCCGCTATTGTGGCTGCGGTGGGGCTGATTGTTTGCTTACGCTGAATATAGTTGATCAGATTACAGAGACTCGGGGTCGGGAAACAAGGGAAGCTGTGGCGCAAGGTGCAGCCAATATTCTTCTGGATTCTTTTTTGGAATGGGAGGCTGTGCTATGATTGGTCAGAGTTCATCAATGTCGAACGGAGCCAGAGCAAGACTATCTGGAATTGTGGCTTCTGTCATGCTACTAGTGTTTGTTGTTTTTGGAAGTTCCTTGATTGAAAAAGTTCCTATGGCAGCATTAACTGGGTTGATGATTATGGTTTCGATAGGCACTTTTGAATGGGCAAGTTTGAAGACATTTAGAAGAATGCCGAAGTCGGATATTTTCGTAATGGTGATGGTAACGTTGGTAACCATTTTCTTACACAACTTAGCATTGGCAGTAATAATAGGAGTGATCATCGCAGCGTTGGTTTTTGCTTGGGACAATGCAAAACGCATCAGAGCTAGAAAATTCGTGGACGACAATGGCGTAAAACACTATGAGATTTTCGGTCCATTGTTTTTCGGTTCTGTCGCCACTTTTGCGGAGAAATTTGATGTGATGAATGACCCAGATGAAGTGATCATTGATTTCGCAGAGAGTAGAGTTGTAGACATGTCTGCCATTGAAGCATTGAATAAAATTACAGAGCGTTATTACAAAGTGGGCAAGAAGCTTCATTTGAAACATCTGAGTGCAGATTGCAGGGAACTACTTGCGAATGCTGGGGATATTATCGATGTGAATGTGCTTGAAGATCCAACCTACAATGTTGTGCGCAATGCTTAGATAGTATTTTGCTTGGGAACCAGCCTCTCGCTACGCTAGCGCTACGCTCGAGGGACCTGATGACGCCTTGAATCCTCGAATCCTAGATTCCCGGTTCCTGAGCTTGTCGAAGGATGAATCCTAGAATCCTAGAACTTGTGGAATCCTTGTCTCCTCCGAACCCCCAACTTAGAGCTTTTTTGATTGTTGGAGTAGCATGGCGTCGGCGAGGACCAGGCGTTCATTGCTTCAACAATTGGAACGGCGAGGGAGAACACATGGGTCATGTCGACCTTTTGCTTCGAGGGTGATTTCTTCACCAGCCGTGTTCAGCGTTTGCTGCGGTTTTGAAATAGTGCTTACTGGTTTGAAAGCAACTTTAAAATGAACGGGTCTTCCGTTTGATATGCCTCCTTGAATGCCGCCATCGCGATTGGTGAAATTCCGTTTTCGAGAGCATCGTTGTGTTCACTTCCTTTTTTGAAAGTTGCAGAAAATCCGTCTCCAATTTCAAATCCTTTCACAGCATTGATGCTCATCATGGCGTGGGCGAGCACTGCATGGTTTGTCAAATACAGGTTCTCCTATCCCGCGGGAACATTTTCTGTGATGCGCGATAGTGCCTCCAACAGAATCCCCCTCTTCTTTCATCTGCTGAATTAAGGCTATCATTTTTTCAGCGGTTGAGGCATCGGGACAACGAACAATATTTTTATCTATTAAATCAAAATCAATGATAGTGGATTCAGGAATGGAAATGTGGTGAACCGATTTTACAAAAGCATGAATTTTTATATTGAGATGATTCAGTAGCAACTGTGCAAATGCGCCACCAGCAACGCGAGCAACAGTTTCTCGTGCGGAAGCACGACCGCTGCCACGATGATCTCTAATTCCATATTTCGCTTCGTAGGTGAAGTCGGCATGACCGGGGCGATACACATCTTTTAGTGCGTCGTAGTCTTTGCTTTGATGGTCTTTATTTTTAATGATAAAACCGATAGGAGTTCCTGTAGATTTTCCTTCAAAAATTCCAGATAAAATTTCAATACGATCGTCTTCTGAGCGTGGCGTAGTGATTTCTGATTGTCCGGGTTTTCTTCGGTCCAATTGTTTTTGAATGAATTCGAGATCGATAGCGATGTTTGGGGGCATTCCATCTATAATACCACCAATTGCAGAGCCGTGAGATTCACCAAAAGTTGTGAGCTTAAAAAGCGTTCCGAAAGAATTTGCTGACATAGCACAAAGATGCAATTTTTAGTTGAAATATTGGTGCTAACTTGCGCGACAGTATGAAGCAATTGATTAAAAATATTGGTGGACTTGTTGGATTTTATGAAAGTCATCCAGGTCTATTGAAAGGAGAAATGATGAAGCGCGTGTCGTTGATGAATCATGCGTGGTTGGCTGTAGAGGATGGGATAATAGCAGATGCTGGCTTGATGGCCGATTGGCCAGGGATTTCTGATTGGAGAGATTTGGAGGTGATTGATGCCGAAGGAGGCTGGGTGATTCCATCATACGTGGATAGTCATACACACATTGTGTATCCTGCTTCGAGAGCTGGAGAATTTAGTGATCGCATTAAGGGGATGACCTATGAAGAAATAGCGGCAAGAGGTGGCGGAATTTTGAATAGTGCAGCGAAGCTTATTGAAATTTCAGAGGATGAATTGTATGAAAGTGCATTTCAGCGATTGAATGAAATAGCGTTGCAAGGCACGGGTGCAGTTGAAATTAAAAGTGGTTATGGTTTGACTTTGGAGGGAGAGTTGAAGATGCTCCGGGTGATAAAGCGCTTGAAAGAGAATCACCCATTGACCATCAAATCAACTTTTTTAGGAGCGCATGCTTATCCGGCGGATTATAAGCAGCGCAAGGCAGAATACATGAATTTGATTATTGATGAGATGTTGCCAAGAGTTGTTGAAGAAGGATTGGCAGATTATATTGATGCTTTTTGTGAATCAGATTACTTCAGTGTTGAGGATACAGAGCGATTGATGGAGGCCGGAAATAGATTTGGATTATCTGCAAAAATTCATGTGAATCAATTCACTTCGATTGGAGGTGTGGAGGCTTGTGTGGAGGCAAACGCGAAATCAGTGGATCACTTGGAGGTGCTGACAGAAGAGGATATTGAAGCATTGAAGAGTGGAAATACATTGCCAGTAGCATTACCCGGTTGCAGTTTGTTTATTCGAATTCCATATACACCAGGAAGAAAGATAATTGATGCTGGATTACCATTGGTGTTGGCAACAGATTACAATCCTGGTTCGTGTCCGTCGGGCAATATGAATTTGGTAATGAGTTTAGCATGCATTCACATGGGCATGACACCAGAGGAGGCATTAAATGCTTCAACGGTGAACGCTGCCTTTGCAATGGATGCAGAGCAAACACATGGAACTTTGACAGTAGGTTCGGAAGCTAACTTTTTGATGACCCAGCCGATGAAAGAATTAGCTGATCTACCATACTATTTTGGTAGAGATAGCATTCGAGGAAACTACATCAAGGGGAGAAAGTTTGTTGTTTAATAACGCGACTCGATTTCTTTTCGAATAGAAGTAAGTGCTCGTTTGATTTTTGTATTTCCTTCTACAGCTTCGATATCAAAAATGTATCGGCTCAAATTGATTGCTGGGCTGGCAGGTTCAACTTTGGTAGAAGCTAGGCGGATAAGTTCTACCACATATTCCTTTGCGTCAGAGATGTCGTTCCAAGTATTTTCTGAAACATACATTTGAAGCGAGACATTCAGTTCAAATTCTTCGCGTACACTTTTTAGTAGCTCGAGTTGTAAAGCAGAACTGGTTTTACCCGCCATAGACTGACGCATCACGAGACTGGTAGGAGTAATTCTTTCCAACATGATTATGACACGCTCGCATGCCGTTAGGCGGAGGTTGCTGAGTGCTTTATTGTTGTCCGCTTTTAGCTGAAACATCCATCTGCGTTCTTGCAGTGCAAGCCATGACTGAAACATTCGGTACATGAGAATGAGCAGAAGAATAAATGCAGAGGTAAGTAATGCGATAAGAAATAAATTTTCCATGGTTTCCAAATTTTATTTGTCGTCAGGTCTGAGGTGGGAAATGTAAATCACGTTTCCTAGAGGAGTAAAAATTTGATTCAATGAGTAAATGGCTCCATTGATATTTTGTGCTCCTGGTTGCACTTTCACCTTTCTGCCGTCGATTGTGGTAACGTCAAATTCATCGTTTATTTTTTCAACCTTGAATTCTTCTTTTACAATATAGTTGGCAATGAAGTTGTCGATGGTTTGTTGATCCTGCCCAGTTCGAAGTGAAGTCAGAAGTTTTTGATTCATTTTTTTTACTTCATCGTCGTTTGCTATAAGCAGCGTGTAGTTATTGTTTGCCACTTCCTTTGCCCATTTGCTCGCACGGAGAAACTTGAACCATACTTGACAATTTGGATCTGTTTTGAGGTATGCGAAAGCAGATTTCATGTTATAGGGTTCGGCTGCCTTGTTTTTCATTTCCTCTAATTTCCTCTCTGCAGAGAAAATCGTGTCCGTAGCGGCTTTTTCGTTAGGGTTTGCCGATTGCTCGTTGGTAGTATTGTTGCAAGCTGCCAAGGCGGCACTTACAGCAAGTATTATGAGAAACTTCGCTTTCATGGTGCTAATTTAGTAGTATTGTAAATTCAATTAAAGACCAAAGTTTCTGAAATGAGAAATATTTTCTTCTCTCTGTTGCTACTAGTGCTGATAACCCTGCCAGCTATGATGATTGGGCAAGATTTGTATCGGAATTATAATGTGCCAGTGTTGCACAATGGTTATCAGCTTAAGAACGCTTGGGCTGGAGGATTGAATTCTGCTCAATTTTCCTCGATGGATATTGATTGGGATGGCGTTGAGGATTTATTGGTATTTGATCGTAGTGGCGATCGGTTGATGGTTTTTTTGAACACAGGGGATGGAGGCTATCGATTTACAAGAGAATACAACAATCAGTTTCCTTCTGGGTTAAAAAATTGGGTGGTGGCTAGAGACTTTAACTGTGATGGAAAAATGGACCTTGCTACAAACAGCCAAAGTGGGTTCATAATCTATTTTAATACAGGTTCAGTTGATACAGGGTTGACATGGGAGCTTTATTCTACAACTAATCCGAACAATTTGGTGATGGCATCTTATTCATTTAGTGAGACACCATTTGAGGCTCCGGTGTACACCATCAGTATAGATATGCCCAGCTTTGTAGATTATGATAACGACGGCGATATTGACGTTTTCACTTTTACTGAGTTTGCTACCACGGTTTATTTTTTCAAAAACATGTCGGTAGAGAATAATAGTTGTGATGCACCAATCTATATCTGTGCGAATCGATGCTACGGATATTTCAGTGAAGCATCGGAGAGTTTTTCTATTGCCTTGGGCAGTGAAGCTGAATGTCAGTTTAATGTTTTGGAGCCGAGAAGTAGTGGTGACCGATTGCATACTGGAGCAACAATTCTTCAGTTGGATTTGGATCAAAATGGCATCAAGGACATGATTATTGCGGACGTTACAGAATCCAATATGGGTTACTTCAGAATGGAAGATGCGATAACCGGTCAGGATAGCGCGGCCTATTTTGGAACAGATTTTCCGGCGACTTTCGGAAGTGGTCCCGCCGTGGATTTGAATTTATTTCCTGCTGGATACTATGTGGATGTGGATAATGATGGAATTAAAGATTTGATTGTTTCTCCGAATGCAAGTACCGAGGTAGAAGATCGCGGATCAGTCCTTTTGTATAAAAATAATGGACTAAACGATTTGCCTGAATTTGATTTTATTCAAAATAATTTTCTTCAATCAGATATGATTGAATTAGGTACCGGCGCGTATCCTGCATTGGTGGATATCGATGGTGATGGCGATTTGGATTTGTTTGTGTCCAATAAAAATTCTACTCATCGGCTGGCGTTCTAACTTCTCAATTGTTTTTTTATGAGAACATCGGAACGCCCAACTATCCAACTTTTAGTTTGGTTGATCCTAATTATCTTTTGATTCCGGATAGAGGATGGAAATCGATTTATCCAAATTTTGCGGATTGGGATAATGATGGCGACTTCGATTTGCTGGTAGGAGATCAAGATGGATTGATTCACTTATTTGTCAATTCGGGTAGTGTCAGTGCACCAGAGTTTGATGAACCTTTCGAGATTTTGAATGATGTGAACCAGGTGATTGATGTTGGACAATTTGCAGCTCCACAGCTTATCGATTTGGATGAAGATGGACTAAAGGATTTGGTGGTGGGTGAGAAGAATGGCAACATCAATTTGTATCGCAATATCGGTGATGAGACTACGAATATTTTTACATTATTGGAAGATTCAATTGGTGATGTTGTAGCTACTAATATTCTTGGCATCGATGGATATTCTATTCCGTATTTTTTTAAAAATGAAAGCGGAACGTGGGAGTTGCTGCTTGGTTCGGAAACAGGACAGATCAATCATTATGATCAGATAGAGGGCAATTTTTTCGGGGATTTCAATTTGATAACTGAAGAGTATCAAGGTATCAACGAAGGGCTGAAGTGTGCTATCGCTATGGGCGATATCACGGGAGATGGAATTGCAGATTTATTTTATGGAAATATTGGTGGGGGAATTGCGCTGTATTTATCTGAAGAATTCATTATTGGAATCTACGAACTTTCGACGAATGAATTTAGGATTTTTCCGAACCCTACGGTGAAGGGTGGAGAGTTGATTCTGGAATTTAAAAAGAAAGATTTTATCAATGAAGAGGTGACCATTTTTGATATTTCGGGAAAGAAGGTTTGGTCGCAAAAAACTACTTCATCTTTAATGCACATTCCTTGTCAGTTTGAAAGAGGGATGTACCTTATTCAAGCGGGGAATTCAGTTTCGAAATGGATTGTGGAATAAAATTTCAACCTATGGTTGAGGTATTTCTGGGATCGGCATCCAATGAGTCACATCTTTGAAGAAGTGATTGCTATTGCCCTCTCCTTGCCAAAAGTGAGGACCGTGCTTTTCTCTTTTTTCTGAACCTTCTGGATAAAAATCTTGAAGGAAGTGAAGGACAATGACTTCACGCATTTCAAATTCTCCAGATTTTCCTGGTAAAAAAACTTTATTGTTGGGTACAAAAGCAAGTACCCTTTGTTGGTCTTTTGGTAGTTGGTCTATTACGGCTATCCAGGTCATTTTAGAGGCTTTGAATTATTCTGAGGTGACCTAAATGGTGGCGTCCATGCCAATGATAGAGTGAAATCAACCAGAAAAGATTGAACGATTTCTGGTGTTCAGGATGAAAAAATGTACGTTCGAAATCTGCTCTTTTCATATTGCTAAATGTCTGGGCGAGCTTGTGCTGAATTCCTTCAATAAGTAAAAGAGATGCATCGGCATTTTCAGAATTGGCGTCAGGAAGCGCAGCCCACAAATTTTCATCGTAAGGTTTGATCGTAGGATTGTCTTCTGTTAATGTCAGTTTTAGACGATTATAAGCATTCAAATGACTATCCGCAATATGATGAAGTACTTGCAAAGCCGACCACCCACCATCGCGGTAGGAAAGGTGTTTTTGAGATTTTGAAAGCTTGCTGTAGGTCTCTTTTATTTGAGAAGGCAATTTTTCTATGTCTTGAATCATCACTCGAATCAATTCGTCGGGGAATGATTCTGGCATTTTAAATTTGCCAATAGGATATTTTCTTGCTTCGATGTCCAAGGTTAGTTTCCTTTAAAGTTTGGTTTTCTTTTTTCCATAAAAGCAGTCACCCCTTCGCTGTAATCGTTTGATCGACCCGCTTTGATTTGTAGTGATTCTTCGATTTGTAATTGTTGTTCAAACGAGTTGGTCATCGAACTGTTCAATGCCTTTTTAGTCAATGCAAGACCATAGGTAGGCATTTGAGCTAACTGTAGTGCAAGATTTTTTACTTCAGTAGCAAAAGTTTCTGCAGTAAATACTTTGTAGATCATCCCCATTTTTTCTGCTGTATTCGCATCTACTTTATCGCCAAGCATCATAAGTGCAGATGCTTTTTGAAAGCCGATAAGACGCGGTAGTACATAGGTTCCACCTGAGTCAGGAATGAGACCAATTTTTGAGAATGCTTGAATGAATGAAGATGTTTCCGACGCAACTACTATGTCGCAGCACAATGCGATATTTGCTCCTGCACCTGCGGCTACACCATTAACGGCGCCAATAACAGGCTTTTCCATTTCGCGAATTTTTCTCACGATAGGATTGTAGTTGTCTGCAAGAATAGATTGAAATCCAGGATTAAGTGGTCCAGAAACTTCTGCAAGGTCTTGACCTGCGCAAAAAGCTTTTCCTTCACCAACAATTACAACCGCTCTCACTTCTGCGTTTGCGGCACAATCATCCAACAATTGTTGCATGCGCGCAGCCATTTCTGAATTAAAGCTATTGAAAACTTGTGGTCGGTTTAAAGTAAGTGTTGCCACACCTTCTTCAAAGTGATATAAAACTGATTCGCTCATATTATTTCGCTTCGTAAAATTCTTTTCGTCCTGCTAAGAAACGAATTAAAAGTTGAATGATTAAAAATCCGACAGCCGATTTTATTGCTGCTCCGGGAAGAGTAGATTTAATACTCTCAAACCATATTTCAGGTAAAAATTTGCTCAACCAATATCCACCTAAAAGTAAGATAATGGCATGACCAACAAACCATGCTGCTATGTGAATAAATGGAGAATCCTTTTTATTACTTTCAGCCATGTATCCTGAAATCAATGCGCCCGCAATGAAACCGAAGAAGAATCCTCCACTTGAACCTGACAGGTTTTCAATTCCTCCGTTATAGCCCGCGAATACGGGTAGTCCTGCCATTCCGAAAAGAACATACAACAATGCGTTGAGTGCACCCACTTTCCAACCAAATCCAATTGCAAAAAGCAACAAGAAAAAAGTTTGCAGTGTAAGAGGAATCTCGCCAGGTATGGATACTGTTAGAGGCCCCAAAGCACAAGTGAAAATGAGTGCTATGATCAATTTTAAAAGTAGATCATATGTTGGTTTAAATTGAACATACTTGTTTAGCATCTTAGTCCAATTTTAAAATGTAAATAGGATTTTCGATGACAACAGAATTGTTGTTTCTGTTGGTGTCTGCCATTCCATTTTCAGGATCAACTACGATGCTATGTATATCTTCTAATTTGGCTTCAATGTGCAATTCGTAGAACGGATTTACCCAATCCCAATCTTTCGAAACTACCCAAGTATTTGGATAATCTTCTTTTGCTTTTGCTCCTCGCATCAAATCCAATGGAATGGTATACATTGTCTTTTTACCATTTTTAAAAGTGACTTCAACGTCTACAGGCATCGGCATTAAACCTACTCTTTCAAGAGTTACTGATGTGAATTTATCCCCCATTGAAACTTCTTTGATGCCATAGTCGATCGTTTTCGTGGTGTGTACAAAGTACTCGTTGTACCAATCCAAAACCATGTTGGATTGCAGTTCCATCACATGCAAAAAGTCTTCATCGGTCGGGTGCTTAAATTTCCATTTGTCGAAGTAAGCAAGTATGCCTTTATCAAAGTTTTCTTTTCCAATCACATAAGCCAACTGTGCAAGGTAAACCTCGCCTTTGTTGTACGAAGCTGTACCGTAAGCGTAATTCGTGATGTAGTGATCCGCATGTGTGATCAACGCTTCTTCTTTTCCTTCTTCTACTATTTGTAAGTATCCTTGATACGCGCTACTGTGATCGCCAGGAATACGGGAAGCATATAATGAGTTGAATGCTTCGCTTGAAGCATAGCTCGTGAATCCTTCGTCCATCCACGGATAGAGCGATTCGTTTGTTGCGAGAACTCCCTGATACCAACTGTGAGCGGCTTCGTGTAATGTTACTCCAACAAAGCTTGGTGTTTTTCTGTTTCCCGTAATCAAAGTCGCCATGGGATATTCCATCCCTCCATCACCACCTTGAATTACTGTGTATTGCGAATAAGGATATTTACCAAAGTGATCAGATAAATATTTGAATCCTTTCAGCACCAATTCTTTTCCATCCTTCCATGAGTTGGCGTAGCTTGGATCATTTTGATAGAAGAAGTGCATCGAAGGTCCGTCTGGTACTTGAGCAGTTTCATGCACATAGTCTGGATCTGCTGCCCACGCGAAATCATGAACATTTTTAGCTGTGAATTTCCATGTGAGTTTATCTCCAGATGCGCGTTTCACTTTTGCTTCTTCGCAATATCCATAACCGATTTCACAAGCATTTTGTAGTTCACCCGTTCCACCAATAATGTACTTTTTATTCAAGGTGATATTTACTTCAAAGTCTCCCCAAATGCCATAAAACTCGCGTCCGATATAAGGGTTGGGGTGCCAACCTTTCACATCGTATTCGCATAATTTTGGATACCACTGGGTCATGCTGTAGTCGATACCTTCAACATTATTTCTACCTGATCTTCTGATTTGAATAGGAACTTGTCCATTAAATTCTAAGTTGATATTTACTGTTTTTCCGCTAGCAATTGGTTGGGCCAATGTTACTTCAAGTATGGTTCCGTTCTCTTCCAATGTAACAGATTTCCCGTCAACCTTCATTGAAGTGACATGCATTTCGCCATATTCTTCGGGAGAAAGTTTTGAAATGCGATCAGCTACGCGTGGGTCTGGGTCGTTGATGAGGAGAGATCGAATATCCATTGCACTTCCAGGTTGGAAGGCGTTGAAATAAAGGTGAAAATAGAGATGTGTTAATGCGTCGGGTGAGTTGTTGGTGTAGTCAATTGATTCTTCACCTTTGAAATGATGGTTTTTATCATCAAGTTCGAAATCAATTTTATACTTCACACTTTGTTGCCAATACTGAGAGAAAGCGGGCAACGTACTTAATAAAATACCGAATGAAACGGCTATTTGCTTAAAATTCATAATCTTTGTTGTAAGAAAGATGGCTAAGTTATAAGAATGATGCCAATCCTGAAACAATATGTTACGCAGCGCCTTTTTTTATGGATTAGTGGTTGGAGCTATTTGCTCGATGGCTTTTTATTTTCCTGAAAGTACATTTCCCGAGTCGGATGGATTTGACTACCCCGTGGGGAAGCCCAATGCAAAGGGATATTACAATGCTCAAGGTTTTGGGAAAAATAATCATTTGGGAGATGATTGGAATGGAGTGAACGGGGGCAATAGCGACTTTGGAGATGCGGTCTATGCATCATCGGCGGGAAAAGTTGTTGAATCAAGTCAGTTTTTCGGTGGATGGGGAAAGGTAATAATCGTGCAGCACAAATACACCAAGGGCGGAAAAACCGGTTACTACGAGAGCCTTTACGGACATCTCGATTCCATGCTGGTGAAAAAGGATGAGATTGTTTCCAGAGGTAAAAAGATTGGTACCATTGGCAATGCTGAAGGAATTTATTTAGCTCATCTGCATTTCGAAATTCGAGACAGTGTAGGAATGCCTATAGGTCCCGGTTATTCTACCACTACTAAAGGCTATTTGGACCCTACCAAATTCATCAAAGCGAATCGCCCGAAGTGATTACCAAATGTGACCTTCTTCCGTCATCCACAAACCTTTTACTTTCAAAGCTTGTTCGAGAATATCTCTTACACAACCTTCGCCACCTTTGAATGGGGATATATATGTTGAAACACTCTTAATTTCGGCTACAGCATCAGAAGGACAGCAAGCGAGTCCAACTGTCTTCATTACATGGTAATCAGGAATGTCATCACCCATGTAGCAAACTTCTTCTTCTTTCAAATTATTATCAGAAAGATAGTTTTTTAAAATTTCGATTTTGTTTGATGACCCAAGGAAAACATCTTTCACCCCAAGTCCTTCAAACCTCTTTCTTACGGCCTCACTTTTTCCTCCAGAAATAATGGCAATGCGAAGTCCTTTTTTTACGGCTAATTGAACAGCATAGCCATCACGTACATTCGCTGTTCTCATTTGTTCACCGTCTGCAGATAAGTACACAATGTTATTAGTGAAAATTCCATCTACATCAAAAATGAAGGTGGTCGCAGCTTGTAGTTGGGCTTTATAATTTTTAATCATTTTTCTTCTTTTGAATAAGAGCGCTCATAAGGGCATACAATTCCTTGTATTCAGGGCTATTTTGGAGCATGTGTAAATGCTTGTCAATCGTTTTCTGATCTCCTCTAGCTGCAGGTCCTGTTTGAATTTCGCTCGGAGAGTATTGCTTGATTTTCTTTGTTTCTTCTTCTATAATTGGGAAGAGCAGAGAAAAAGGAAGATGAGAAGACTGCATCAAATCCTCGCTAAAAGCATACAGGTGATTCACAAAGTTATTCGTTACCACCGCCGCAAGATGAGCGCGCATGCGTTCTTCTGAATTCCTCTTATAAATCAGTGGACTCACTTTTTTGAAGAGTTGTTCGAACCATGCTGCATCAGTATCATCAGTAAATTCGAGAATGATTGGAATGTTCTTGTATGAAGTAGGTTGGTTCTTTTTCAGCGTTTGAATAGTCCAAATGACGCCTTTATTTGAGCTTTTTAATGCTTCGATGCTAGCGCTACCACTGGTATGAATCAAGGTGATTTTAGCTGAAAATTTAGAAGACAATTCTTCAATAGCATCATCATTCACTGCAAGTATTAAGTGTGTGATGTCCGCAGGTATATTTTCAATCGTGTCAAATGCGGTTATACCAGCTTCTTCGGCCAGCAGAGCTGCTTTGGTTTTGAGTCTTCCTCCTATGAAGCTGATAGGGTGTCCAGCCTCTGCAAAAAGCCGAATCAGGTGCCAAGCCACATTTCCCGTACCGATTATACCAATTTTCCTTTCCATCTTAGGCTACGAAGGTAGAAAATCTTAGGTTTGTAGTCCATTTAATTGAGTATGATAGAAATTTCGACCCCTGAACATTGGGATCAATATGAATTGCTAGACTGCGGCGATTTTGAAAAACTAGAACGCTTCGGGAATTTTATTACCATTCGTCCTGAGCCGCAAGCGGTTTGGCCAAAAGTGTGGTCGAACGAGGATTGGAACAAGCAAGCGCATATTCGATTTGTACCAAAAAACAGCAATAGTGGAGATTGGAAGAAGACGAAGAAAATGCCAGACCAATGGAATATCAGTTATGGACTTCCAAATAAAGAAGCTATTTCTTTTCGCCTCGGACTTACCTCCTTTAAGCATGTTGGTATTTTCCCAGAGCAAGCCGCCAATTGGGATTTCATTGTAAACGCTGTTGGAAAAATGAAAACGCCTAATCCGAAGGTGTTGAACTTATTCGCATACACAGGTGGCGCAAGTTTGGCGGCGAGAGCGGCGGGGGCGGATGTAACACATGTGGATAGCATTAAGCAAGTGGTGTCTTGGGCGAATGAAAACATGCAATTGAGCAAACTCGACAATATCCGTTGGATGGTTGAAGATGCATTGAAATTTGTACAACGAGAAGAGCGCAGAGGAAATAAATATCAAGGAATTATTTTGGATCCCCCAGCATTCGGGCATGGCCCGAAAGGGGAGAAGTGGAAGCTCGAAGATAACATTGCTGAAATGATGCAAAGTGTTCTGAAAATCCTGGATGAAAAAGAGCATTTTTTAGTTTTGAATGCGTACAGTCTTGGACTCTCGGCACTTGTAATTGAGAACCTCTGCAAGGAATTTTGCAAAAAGGATTTGAAAATAGGAGAACTATATCTACAGGCTAAAAGCGGAGTAAAGCTCCCACTTGGGGTCTATGGCCGTTCACTCAGAGTATGATGGATCGAAAAAAGCTGCTGCACGAAATCAGAAGATTGAAACCTGAACTGGAAAGAAAGTTTGGAGTGAAACGCATTGGCTTTTTTGAGGATTACATTGATCTTACTCACACTGAAAATTGTGAGGTCAATATTCTTGTTGAATTCGAATTTCCATTGGGTTGGAAATTTTTTGAATTGAAGGAATGGCTTCAATACAAATTGCAAATGCGAATAGACATTTGTACTCCACGATCACTGAAGCCAGCTTTAAAAGAAGAAATCATCCAACAAACGCATTTCGCATGATAAGGGCGAGAAGAAGATATGATTACTTCATTTTTGATATGCGAAGAGCAATCGAAAATATCCTTGAGTACACTCAAGATAAAAGCTACAATGACTTTGTGACCAACACTATGCTGAGGGATGCGGTAACAAGAAATTTTGAAATTTTAGGAGAAAGTGTGAAGCATATTCCTTTTAAATTTCAAAAAAAATATAAGCTTGTTCCATGGCAGCACATGTATAGCTTAAGAAATTTTATAGTTCATGAGTATTTTGATATCGACGAAGACATCCTTTGGTCAATTATCGAACATGACTTAAAAGATAATTTGGAACAATTAAATCAAATCATAGAATTCAATTATTCAGGTTAAAATGAAAATACCCGTAAAAATTTCGATTCAAGTGATGTTGGCTGCAGCTGTTTTAGCGGGGTGCACAGAAAACAAAAACAACGAACATTCTGAACGAGTAAAAACAATGATTGCAAATTCAAAATTGGCCAAGGATGCGCATTCTTATTCAAAGCCAAATGAAGCGAGAGTAGACCATTTAAATTGGAACGCTAAAGTAGATTTTGATAAAAAAATAATTTCTGCTGTTGCTACCTACGACATTAAAGTATTAGAAAACACAGATAAAATCATTTTCGATATTAAGGATCTTACTATTGAAAAGGTCGAAGTGGATGGAACACCAGTCCAATTTACAATAGGGCCCAACAAAGAATTTATTGGAGCACCTTTAGAAATTCCAATTGGAGAAAATGCGAAGAAGGTAGCTATTCATTATCAGACACCTTCTTCTGCAGAGGCATTGCTTTGGGTGGATGGTGAGGATCCATTTTTATTCACCCAATCTCAAGCTATTTTGGCCAGAACTTGGATTCCATGTCAAGACAGTCCTGGTATTAGAATTACCTATGATGCAACAGTGGAAGTTCCAAAGAACTTGTTGGCATTAATGTCTGCGGAAAATCCAATGTCTAAAAATGAAACGGGTATTTATCATTTTAAAATGGATCAACGCATTCCTAGCTACTTGATGGCTTTGGCAGTTGGTAATGTGGAATTCAGAACCATTGGTGACAGAACTGGGGTGTATGCAATTCCATCCTTAATCGATGCTGCAGCGTATGAGTTTGAGGATATGCAGGCTATGCTCGAGGCAGCCGAAAAGTTATATGGACCATACGTTTGGGGTCGTTATGATGTGCTAGTACTTCCTCCTGCATTCCCTTTTGGTGGAATGGAAAATCCTAAGTTGACATTTGCCACACCTACGATTATCGCAGGTGATAAATCTTTGGTGTCATTGATTGCGCATGAGTTGGCGCATAGCTGGAGTGGCAATTTGGTGACGAACTCTACTTGGGACGATTTCTGGTTGAATGAAGGATTTACTGTCTATTTTGAAGAGCGAATCATGGAATCCGTTTATGGAAGAGAATACAGCGAAATGTTAGCGCAATTGTGCAGACAGGAGCTGGATGCTACCATTACGGAAATTTCAGCAGTGAATGAAAAAGATACTTGGTTAAAATTATCTCTAGACGGAAGAAATCCTGATGATGCGATGACCGATATCGCATACAATAAGGGTTACTTCTTCTTACGTCTTTGTGAAGAGACAATCGGCAGAGAAAAGTGGGATGCTTTTTTGAAAAATATTTTACCGAACATGCTTTTCAAGTGATGGATACAGAAACTTTTCTCGCTTATTTCAAAGAGAATTTGAAAGGTGAAAACATCGAGGAAAAGATTAACATTGATGAATGGATATATGGTCCAGGACTTCCATCGAACATTCCTGTTGTAAATAGCAATAGAATGGCTGAAATGGGTGCGAGAGCTTCAGAATATTCTGAAGGAAAATTTGCATTGAATAATCTGAATTGGGCTAGCTTATCTTACCAAGAGAAAGTTTATTTTCTTTCCAACGTGAAAGTGTCTTCGAATGCACAATTAGATGAACTAAGCAGCACTTTAGGACTGTTAGAAGAAAAGAATAATGAAGTTTTGTTCACTTGGCTTGAATTAGCTGTGAAAAATCATTACACAAAGGCTTACAATCAGTTAACAGAATTCCTTACCGAAGTTGGAAGAAGAAAATTTGTAGCGCCGTTATATGAGGATTTGGTTGCGACGAATCAAAAGGATGTCGCTGCTAAAATTTATCAAACAGCTAGAAAAAATTATCACGCAGTAACAGTGCAAACAGTTGATGCTTTGCTCTATGATTCTGTAGGAAAATAAAAAAGAGATAAAAAAAATCCCCGTCACAGACGGGGATTTTTTTTTGTGGTTGTTTATCTCATCAGGTTTACAGTTCCCTGAATGTCCTTTTTCTCTCCAGTGGATTTCGAAGCTACTCTAGCTCTCCACTGATAAATACCATCTCCTATGTAGTATTCACCAAATTGATGGTTTCCTGTCCAGAAAACTTCAGGATCCGTTGTTTCAAAAACTACATCTCCCCAACGGTTGAATACTTGGAGTTTAAATCTTGTTTCATCAATATCTGCTCCATACATTTTCCAAACATCATTGATACCATCTCCATTTGGAGTAAAGGAGTTTGGAATATAGTATTGGAAAATATCATTGATAGTAATCGTCGTGGTGTAAGTATCATCACAACCATTATTGTCTATCACTGAAAGCTGAACATTATAAGTACCACCTTGATCTGATGGGAATTCAAATATTGGATTTTGCTCATTAGATGAACCAAGTAAATTGGTAGGTTCAAACAGCCAGTTGTATTCAACAACTTGACCAGAGCTCAAATCATGGAAGTGGATTTCAGTGTCACTCACATCTGTAGGTTGCGGTTGTCCGTAGAACTCAGCAACTGGTCTTGAGAATACTGAAATGTAATTTGACTCTGAATGTGAATATTGACATCCCAATGGGGTAACCATCAGTAGTGAAACATCATAGATTCCAGGCTCTTCAAAGAAGTATGAGAAGTTAGAAACATTGCTTACAACATTTCCATCTCCCATTTCCCATGCTGCAGTTGCAAAGGCAGCTGGATCTACGTCTGTGCTAAAATTGAAAGTTTTTGGCCAACACCCGGCTGTGGTATCGACAGTGAAAACAACATCAAGCGGGTTCTCTACTGTTGCATAGAAACACTCTTGAGAAGAAACACCGCATTGGTCGATAACTTCTAAACAAGCATCACCACTTTCAATAGGATCGTAAGTCAATGATTGCTGCGCTGAAACAGGTGCTCCGTTGTAAGTCCATTCAAATGTATATGGTGAAACTCCACCAGTTACACTATATAAATCTAAATTCAAGGTGCCAGCCCAACAAATCGAAGTGTCATTTGGAATAGATAAAACAGGTACCGTTGATGCATTCATTGTCATTGTTGCGAATACAACACATGTTCCATTATCCAAACTATAAGTGTAGTCGCCTGGATTATCAGTACCTGGAGTGAAAATTTCAGTTACAGTAGCTCCTGCAGGGTTTGTCCAAACACCGCCTGGTGTTGGATTTCCTTGAAGTTCTTGGAACATGTTAATTTCAGCGCCATTGATACAGTAGTCAATGGATGTATCTGTTCCTGGGTTGATTGAATCGTCAAGAGTAACCACTACTTCATCCGTGCTGAAACATTGTGGGTGACCAACAGGGTATCCAGTTACAGTGAAAGTTGTAGTCTGTGGCAAATTAGATACATATGGCTGCATCACATTTGGATTATCCAAAAAGTCTTGTGGTTCCCATTCCCATGTAAAATCAGGCCCCCCGGTCGTACAGCTCACATCCCATTGCCATGGGGTATAGAAGCCATCTGCGCATGCGACTGAACCATCACTGGTAAAACGCATTGTAATGCATCCACTGTTTCCTACAAATGACTGTCCATCCAATATTCCCGTGACGTTTTGGGCAATAATCGGAGAACTAGTATCTGGACCATCGTAAAAAGTCAAGAAGTCGCAGCAAGTTTCGGCTTGACCTTGGTTAAAGGTAATGACCATTGCAGTTCCATCTCCAGGAGTATCTGCGCAATAGGTCCAAGTCATATTTTCTTGGTCATCATAACAGTAATCAAACGACCCTGCGTCAGCACTACAAGTCGGAATTGGCATTCCTTGGAATCCACCAAGTAATTGAACTTCATCACACAAATACAATAAATCTGGACCTGCAGAAACGAAAGGAGCCTGAGTAATTGTAATTGTAATTGTTGTGTCAAAAGCACATCCAAAGCTGTTTAATACATTATAAGTGTAATCATAAGTGCCTGGTGCATCCGGTAACACAGTAATTATATCCCAGTTACCATCATTTTGGATAATGTTAGGTCCACTCCAGTATGAACTATCAGCATCGATACCAATAGAAGGAGTAAATGTTGTAATCCCTGGGAATAAATCTGGATTCAAATCAAGACCCCAGTAAAAAATGTATCCGTCATCAATTGCAAGGTTATCAGAAACTCCGAAGGTCCACGCCCCATTCAAAGGACAACCTACTAAATCACACATATTTCCTTGAGCCTGATAAGTTCCAGCTGGAAGGATATTTACGTTTCCTGAATTTTGCCCCCACGTTCCATTGGTAGCATCAGGTGCCCAAGTATAAGTATAACCAACTCCAGGAGGATCATTGGCTCCATTCACATCAATTGCTTCCCCTAAATAGGTTCCACCACCGCCATTAACTCCCCATTCCACTAGGTCAACTGACGTTCCATCTGGACATGTAATGGTAACACCCAAGTCGCCCATATAACTATGTTCCATATTTACAAAAACACCTAGAAGATCATCGCAGGATTCAAGCACTGCTCCAGGCTCAAAAATATCATACGTGATGGAAGTGGAATAAGTAAAACCAGCACCATCCGCTAAGTAAGTTTCACCTGAAACTACTTGAGGAGGTAATGAAGACCACTGAGTACTTACTGCTGCTCCGGTTAATACTATTTCCTCACCAAAACATGTTGAAATATCTTCTAGTGTAGGAAACAATGGAATCGTGGAAACAAGCACTTGTAAGGGATTAATGTTCAAACTAGAACAATCATTGTTATCCAAAACCGATAGAGTTACTACGTACTCCCCAGGCTCAGAGAAAGAGTGAGTTGCGTTCGGAGTGGCTCCTTCTTGTGTAGTGCCATCATCAAAATTCCAGTTATAACTTGCAATGTTGAATCCTGGTTGAGCAAATGAACCCGAAGAACTAAAAGAAACATCATCACCCACACACACACTTACTGATTGTACATCTGTTTCGGGTGTAGGATTTGAAATGGCTGATTCAGAAACAGGGTTTGCACATGGCGTAGTGCACGAAACTGTGGCAGACCAGCCGGGTGAATTGACATTGTCTGGCCCGTTATCTTGGAACACAATAGTCAAGCAACCAGTGATATTGTCAACGGTTCCAGTAATATTGAGTCCTTGCAAAGATCCACCAGTGTAGGTGCCGAGGTTAATTACGCCAGCACCAGTATTATCGCCATCATATACTGTAAAAGTATCGCTGTTCCCATTACCTGGAGAGGTCTGCAACGCAAAAGCGTCAAAATCCAATTGAATTACATCACCTGGATTATCAGGACAAATCGTAATTGTGTAATTTGTTGGTGAGTACGCAGCTCCGCCAGTACCTCCGTCATCAACAAATATTCCATCACAAGTGGAGAATGTACCATTGGTCATCACAATTTCATCTTGCGCTGCAAGTTGAGCTGTAACGATAATGCTTAGAAAAAGTAGAACTTTTCTCATGGAAATTTGCCTTTAGACTATAGACCCTAATCAGTGGCCTACAGTTGCTTTTAAAAATTATCTTAACAAAGTTACGTGACCTTGATATTTATACTTGATATCGTACTGCACGTCCTGAACTTCCACAATAAAGAAATAAACACCGTCTTGAACATAATATCCATTCCGCATATCGTCTCCCATCCAGGGTATACTTGGGTCGTCTGATTGGAAAATTACATCCCCCCATCGGTTGAATACAGTAGCCTTGAAGTTCAAATTTACAAATCCTTTCCCTTCAATTTTCCAGAAATCGTTAATTCCGTCACCATCTGGCGTGAAGGCATTCGGTATATAAATATCAATGTCATTTTGAACTTCTACAGTTCTGTATGTGCTGTCTACACAACCAAATTGATTAGTGGCGAGCATTCCTACATTATAAATAGCAGCTTGTTCTGCCGGGAATGTGAAGGTGGTATCACCCGAATATCCAACGCCGTATTCATCGAAATAGTATACGAAAGAGTCAGCGTCAATGCTGTTTTCAGAGAAATTAAACGTAGTGTTTGGCAGTAGAATCAGGTCATTTTCTACATTGAAACTCGCAAAAGGTGCAGGGAAAACTATAATTGGCGAATTCATGGTGTCTGTGTAGTCACAGCCAAATACATCTATGATATTCAATATGGGGTAATAGCTACCGGACGTAGCAAAAGTATTCGCTGCCGATCCCATGATTGTTTGAGTATTACCATCGCCAAATTCCCAAGTCATGCTTGCTATATCCTGATATGCCGTATAATCACTTTGTAATGTAATATTCAAAGGTTCGCATCCCGCTGAAATATTTGCGCTGAATGTCGCAGGAATTTCGGGATGAGCCGCTACAGTTAGGCAATCGCTTGCAACCAAATTACATTGGTCTGTAACTTCAACGCAAAGCTCAACTGGACCTTCAACGGTTACGTCATACTCGGCAGTATTGTATGTCGAACCATCATCACCTGTCCAAGTGTATGAGAATGGGCCAGCTCCTCCAATAATTACAGGAGGATTAACGTGCACTTGATCTCCCACACATGCAAGGTAATTTTGTGGTAAGTCTACTCCTAAGGTATTGTTCACAGTAACTACTACATCGTCGGATGAAGTACATTCTGGGAATCCTGAAGGATAGCCCGACAAGGTGTAGGTTGTTGTTGTTTCGAGTGTATTTATAGTCGGTTGAGGAGAGTTGGACGTTGAAAGTCCATCAGTTGGGGTCCAGGTCCACACAAAGTTATTAGGGTCTGCGCATCCAACTTCATAGATCATTTCGTCTTGGCTTCCACTTGCACATGAAACACTTCCATCCGAAGTAATTTGCATAGTAATGCAACCTGAAGTATTAGTAGCAACGGCTGTTACACCAGTTAAATCTCCATCAAAAGGTCCTGCAAGTATCGGTGCACTTGTGTTTTGACCATCAAAGAAGGTCACATCATCGAAAAAGCCCTCAACAGATCCTTCTTGTATTGTTATTTGCATTACTGTAAATCCATCACCAGGATTGTCTGGACAATAAGTTACGACGTAATTGGCATTGTTGTCATAGCAATACGTATACACTCCAGCATCGCTCCCACAAGCAGGCGTGGGCTGATCCATATAGCCACCTTGCAAAGTCAAAGGCACGCAAGCATATGTTTGGTCTGGGCCTGCTGTAATTTGAATCGGAGGGTCTAGTGTGACAGAAATCGTAGTGTCATTGATACATCCAAAGTTGTTTGTAGCAATATAGGTATACTCATAGGTTCCAGGTTCGGTGAGCAAAAGCTCAATTACATCGTGTCCGGCATCCAAGAAGTCAATGTTAGGTCCAACCCAATAACTGCTATCAGCGCCACCCCCTAAAATTGGAGTGAACGTGGTGATACCTGGATATAGAGCAGGGTCAAAGTTTATTCCCCATTCAAATACATAACCATTATCAGCAGCCAGATTGTCGGTTATAGATAAAGTCCAAGTTCCGTTCAATGGACATCCTACAAAGTCACAAATGTCCCCAACAGGCTCGTAGATTCCTGCCGGTACCGACTCTCCGAATCCAACATTTTGATCATCTATAAATCCTAGGTTGCTGTCAGTTGCCCATCCGTACGTGTATGGCACTCCGGGGACGCTCCCTCCATCATCAATAGGCTCTCCCAGGAAATCACCACCACCAGCATTTGGCCAATCCAACATAGTTACGGATGTACCATTAGGGCAAGTTAGAGTGATGAGAAGGTCGCCGAGATAACTGTGCTCCATAGAGGCAAAAACTTCGTCGAACTGGTCGCAAGTTTCCAGCACTGCGTCAGGTTCAAAAAAATCGAATGTTAGGGGAGAGTTGTAGCTAAATCCTGCACCATCGGCCAATTCCGTTAAGCCTGCTACTACTTGAGGTGGAAGACTGCTCCATGTTGGATAGCTGATTTCTCCCGCATTTAAAACAATTTCTTGTCCGTAACAGAACTGAGTGCCAATTTGAGCCAAGTTTGAAAAGTCTGCAAGCGTACTTACGAGGACTTGAACTGGATTCAAATTTAGACTAGAACAATCGTTGTTATCTACAATTGTCAACGAAACTAAGTACTCTCCTGGTTCATCAAAAGTGTGAGTCACTAATGCCCCAGACGTATTGTCTGTTGTTCCATCGTCAAAATTCCACACAAACTCACCAATGCCAAAGCCCGGTTCAGCAAAAGAACCACTTCCATCAAGTGAGATAGATTCTCCAACACAAGTTGAAAAACTTCCACCTGCTGGAACCATTACAGGGTCTGTTACATGATAGTTGGCGGTAGGGTTTGCACAAGGAGTGGTGCAAGAAATATTTGCTTGAAACCCAGGCGAGTTGACGTTCGCATTTCCATTATCAGTGAAAACAAGTGTAAGACAACCCGTCGTATTATTCACAGTACCCGTTACCGAAAATCCCTGAAGGCTAGAGCCTGTGTAATCTCCAAGACTTTGAGCACTCGTAGAAGCGCCATCATATATGGATAAATAATCACTACTGTTTGGGTTGGCTGAAGTTTGAAGGGCAAATGCTGTGAATTCGAGCTGGATTACATCTCCAGGGTTGTCTGGACAAATGGTCATCGTGTAGTTGTTATCGGTATATGCCGAACCTCCACCATCATCCATTAGAACACCATCACAAGTTTGAATGGTAATATTATCAATACAGTAATTGCCTGGTACAGAACAGTCCTGAGAAAAAACAGGGCTGTAAATCAAAGCTAATAAAGCTAATACGTAAAATCTTCTCATCTACACATCCTTGGATTAAGCGCGCGCAATTTACGGCTAAAAGATGGACTGATTTAAAAAGAAATTGGTTGCAAAACCTTAATATTAAAATTTGTTAGGAATCCTATCTGATAAGGGTAACGAAGCCTGTATAAACTTGATAATCGGCAATCAAATCCACTTTAATTTTTACTTGCCAATTGTAGATGCCGTCGGCAGCGAAATTTTGGCCATTTCTAACATCTCCCACCCACGGTATGTCGGGATCGTCAGACTTGAAAATCTCAGTTCCCCATCTATCGAAAATAATCAATTCAAATGTGCTGTTTTCAAAGCCATTCAGATAAACTCGAAAAACATCGTTCAACCCATCTTGATCCGGTGTAAAGGCATTGGGAGCATAAAGCACGTGCATATTCTCTATTGATATAACGTTGCAAGTGGTGTCAGTACAACCAAAATCACTAGACACAATTAAACATACATCGTACTCTGTGGAGGAATCTGTATTGTATCTGTGAAGAGGAGATTCAGCGTTTGAAGAAACCCCATCGCCAAAAGTCCACTCGTAGCTGACTGCGCCCGCACTCAGGTTCTCGAATTGTACTTCAGGTTGAATAATGCTAGGCTGATGCGGACTCCAAGTGAATGATGAAAATGGAAACGGATGTACAACCACAGCCTCATCATACGCCCAAGTGGATACACATCCAAACTCACTTTCTGCCAAATACATGATGTCATAAGTTCCTGGCTCTGTCAATATATAATCTAGTTCCGGAGCGTTTCCAGAGGACACTCCATTGATATACCAAGAACTGGAGTTTACATTTTCATTTTCTAGGAAGGGCGCAACTTGAAGGATATATGGACTGCAGCTTTCCTCCGTAATCCAGTCATAGTAGAGTACTGGTAACGGGTGCAAATCAATGAGAATGCTATCTCTATTGGTGCAGCCATAGCCGTTGGAAGCATCTAAATAAACATACTCCGAAGTTGTTGGAATAAACGTCTGAGTTGAATTAGATGGGTTTGAAAATAGATTAGCTGGACTCCAATTTAATGAGTAATCATTGCTTGCGACCAAAGTAATTTGATCTCCATCGCATACATCTATCTGACTATTTAAATTGAGCACTGGCAAAGGGTTCACAAAAATGGAAACGCTGTCTTGGGATATACAAACTCCATTTTCTAGAGTTACGAAATATTCAAACTCGATGGGTTCAGTGGTCGGGTTTTCTAATGTCACCGTTGGATTTGAAACTGTACTGTTTGAAATATTGAATGCAGGATACCATGAATAGTTCGCACCAGGCACCGCAGCGCTTCCAATAACAAGAGGTGTATTTTCAGAACACAAAACGATATTTTCACCTGCTTGCGCAATTGTCGGTTGTTGAAGATTAATGGTGTAGAGTGCATTATCACCTGGACATCCAATATTTCCTTCAAGTTGATAGCTATATACACCAGCGTCAGTTGCGGAGGGATCGAAATTAGTTTCCGCTGGTGCACTATTTATTGTCCAAGTACCAAGATTATTTATATCAGATGGCAGCAAGTCATATAGGCTAAACGCTTCACTATTGGTGCAAAATAAAAACTGAAAATCACCACCTGCGTGAATGCTATCACTTACGATTAAATGAATTTCTTGAGTATTAATTGGACAAGGTCCGTTGTCGTTTCCAATAAAAGAATATACATATGTGCCAGCCACATCTTGAGGAACAATTGGACTTGTAGGTTGCAAGTCAATATCCCACCACGAACCTAACATTTCAATGCTGTCGTCAATATAATCTTCCAGATTGAATGGCGATTCGTTGTTACAAACATTAAATTCTAAAATGGCATCGTCAAAAAGTGGGTATGTAATAGCTATTTCAATTGCAGCTGAATAGTTGGGGCAAACATTGTTCGAAAGAGATGTCAAAGTAATTATTGCAGAGCCATCAGAAGGGGAGTACTGTGGAGAAACGTTCTGATTGTTTGAGGTCCAAATTGGTGACGCTACTTCAGAGTAGAATTGCGATAAATCAATAGTTTGATCTGTAGAACAATATTCTAATGAGAGATCACTTGGATTAAAGGGTTCAGCAACTACACCAATTACTAATTCAGCACTGTCATTGGGACAATACGGTGCACTCACGATGTAGTAGAATTGAGACAGTTGCGTATTACTAATGCTCCATTGAGGATTGACTATTTGAAACGAGCTAGTTTGAAATTCTCCGCCCATATCAGCATTTACAAGTAGGGAATTCAAATCGAGTAAATCTTGTGATTGGCAAATCTCTTCCAGTACATCGAGACCTGCTGAGGGTTGTGTGTGTTCTGTTATATTCAGCTGAGCTCCTGTGGGGCTGCAGCCTACATTAGGAACGTAGTAGAAATAGGTGCCTGAGTTCTGCTGAGAAGGATCAAATATATTGGATATGTAGTTGCCTTGAGCGTCAGACCAAAGTCCACCAAATGTAGGATTTCCGGAAAGCGACTCGGTCATGTCAAACGGCTCGTCACTCGTGCAAATGTCGATGGATGCGGTTTCTCCCGAAGGATCATCGGTCGTGTATGAAATGGTGATTTGTACTTCTTGCTGTTGGCACGGTGAGGTTGCGGGAACAACATATCTATAGGTTCCCAAAATATCTGCATTTGGATCGTACATTACATCCGTAGGCACATTTAAAGGAGAAAACCAAAAACCACCGCTATCGGGATTTCCTGGTATTTGATCGAACATGTTAAAAACAGGAGCATTGTCACAAATAGCAATGGTAGTCGATATACCAGGGTTCGGCGTGTCCTGTTCGTCTACAAATAAGGTATTATAAACGGGGTTACATCCGGGAACATTATCAATGATATACACGAATAGGGCTGAGCTCATCGTTGCCGGATCGTAATATCCGTCTATTGGATTTCCGGTAGCATCAGTCCAATGGCCCGTGTAGTCAGGATTTCCTTCTAGGAAATCGGTCATAAAGAACTCATTATAAGTGTCACAAATCAAATAGGTGGTTTGCAATCCTGCATTACCATTTTGAATTTCAGACACAAGAACTCCGGTAAATACGGGGCAACCGCCGAAATTGTACATATAATAGTACAGACCTCCTGATTCGACATTGGGATTGTAGCTTCCGTTGAAAGTTGTTCCGTTTGGTCGGTACCACTGTCCTCCAAGCGTAAAAGCTCCGAGAAATGTGCTCAAGTTTATTGGATTACTTGTCGAGCAAATCTCAACTGTGTTTGCAGTACCGATAGCCGCACCAGTTGCGATGACTTGAATTAACTGTGTTGTATTTCCTTCGGGACTTTGAGATTCAACAAGATAAACGTCGCCGCAAAGATTGTTGGCGGTGTATGTACCATTTACATCTGAAACAGATTCGATGAGAAGACCCTGATGATCATATAGTTGGAAGAATGTGGGACTGCCAGGAAATGGGGCATAGGTAAAACTCCCATCGCAATTGCAGCTACTGGAAGCAGGGGTTGTAGTTACCTGCGCAGTACATACTATTGGCAATGAGCTAATAATCAAGAAGATTAGTTTGTATAATCTAGCTGACATTAGGTTATTGGTTAGTAACGAGCCTTGCAAAGGTACGACTCAAAGTTATTAACAAGTTATTGACACTGAAAAAAAGGCAAAAAAAAATCCCGAATTCACTTCGGGATTTTTTGGTTTGGTTTTATTGTTTGGTTTTGGTTAAGGAAGAATCGTTACTATTCCGCTGAAGTATTTCTCTTCTTTGGTTACATCGTTATACAAAATAACTATCCAAGGATACTGGTCACCAGCAATTGCTTTCGCACCATTCGGCAATGTTCCATCCCATCCTTTGCTTTTAGACGTAGATTCATAAATTGGTTGCTCCCCATTATAGATAGTTAGCTTAAATTTATTTTTTCCACTCTTAAGTCCTTCTGGCATAAATACTCCATTCTTGATAGAGAATGACTCAGGTGCCATTAGGTTATATTCTTGGTTGATATGAATATATTTCACTTTGCTATCAGCACATCCGAATTCATTAGCTACTTCTAAAACAATAAGTTGCTTGCCTTGCTCGGAATAAGATTTCACAGGGCTGATCTCATTAGATGTTGATCCATCTCCAAATTTCCAAGTGTATGAATCAGCATTGTCGCTTGTATTGATCACTTTAACTGTTGGTTCTTCCGAAGCTCCATTGATAAAGTCCCACTCAAAATCTGCACTTGGTGTCGGGTTTACTGTAATCAAATCGTTCATTACAGTAGTATTAATTTGACCGTCTCTTTTGCTTGTGATTGACAACGAAACGTCATAAACGCCTGGTTTCAAGTACTTGTGTTTAGGATTTGGCTTGTTGGAGAAGTTTCCGTCGCCAAAGTTCCACAAATAGCTTCCTTCTCGCGGACCATTCAATGCAGTGAATTCAATTTCACCACCTGAGCAAGTTTCAGTCACGCTTGTAGCAACAGAAAGCGCACTAGAAGCAACTTTGTTAGTACCCGTGTTTTCAGAACCATTTGGTGTTGAAGCGGCATTTGTCTCGTTTTCTAGACCAGCTTCTGATGTTGCAGTTGTCGCATTAACCTCGATTGTAGGTTGAGATAATGCTGTCGCTGAATGGTTATTGAGATTTGTAACGTTCGTTGTAGAAGATTCATCTGCTTGGTTGAAGTTTTCAAAAGATGAATTTTCAGCGTACACAACTGAATTTCCGGCATTCTTAACTTGAAGTTCAGATTCAAATCGTGCAATATGATTTGCGCCCTTAGCTCCAACTACGTCAAAACTGTACTTATATATAGTCCATGATCCGATTGCTGTAAACACAAAAGCTGCAGCAACTGCTACAATCCACGTATTTGCACTTGCTCCTGAATCAAGACGATTATTCATATCATTCCAACTACCTGAATCGTAAGGTAATTCATAATGATCCATTGCTCCTCGTACTTTTTCCTCGAATGCGGTAAGTTTATTACTCATTGGCTTTCCCGATGTTCTTTAAAAGTATCTTTTTCATGTTTCGCTTGGCTTTGGCATAGTTGCTTTTGGAAGTTCCAACACTTATACTCAAGGCTTCTGCGATATCTTGGTGTGTATAATTCTCAAATACGTAAAGGTTGAAGACTGTTCTATAGGCAGGCGAAAGCTGCTGCATAGCTTCAATAATGTGGTGAGGCTTAAAATCGTATTGATCTACCTCGTTTTCCTCTTCCTCTGACTCATCCACCCACACATCCGCTTCTATAGCGTCGTTTAGTAATAAGAATTCATTTTTCTGTTTTCGGAACCTATCGATAGAGAGATTCACCATAATTCTTCTTACCCAACCCTCAAAGGACCCTGAACCTGTATATCTATCCATGTTTTGAAAAACCTTAATAAAGCCTTCCTGCAACACGTCTAATGCCTGATCAGTGTCCTTCGTATATCGAAGGCAAACAGCCTTCATTTTCCCGTAAAGTAGCTTATATACAGCCTGTTGCGATCTCCTGTCTCCTCGGAGACAGCCATCAATCAACTGCTGGATTTGCTTTTCTTCACCCACGGAATTCACAATTTAGACGACAATCTTTTCATAGGTTGCCATTTACAAATGTAATTGTACCGTTTTTTTTCAAAATAATATTTAAATTCTTCCGTTTAAGGCGGATTTTATTTTTGAATCGGATGCCTGGAGTATTTTTGCAGCATGAATAAAAGGGTCGTTGTAGGACTTTCTGGTGGTGTTGATTCGAGCGTGGCAGCTCACTTATTAATCGAGCAAGGCTATGATGTAGTTGGAATTTTCATGCGAAACTGGCATGACGAATCTGTTACCATCAATAATGAATGTCCTTGGATTGATGATAGCAACGACGCAATGCTTGTGGCTGAGCATCTGGGAATTCCATTTCATGTTCTGGATTTAAGTAAAGAATACAAGCAACGTATTGTAGATTACATGTTTAGAGAATATCAAGCAGGTCGTACACCCAATCCTGATGTACTCTGCAATCGAGAAATCAAATTTGATATTTTTCTAAAAGCAGCTTTAAACCTAAAAGCGGATTTTGTTGCAACAGGGCATTATTGCCAAAAGGATTCATTTTTGGATTCCAATGGGAAGGAAGTTTATAGGCTTTTGGCAGGAGCAGACCCTAATAAGGATCAATCTTATTTTTTATGTCAATTGAGTCAGGAGCAGTTGGCTAAGGCACTTTTTCCTATTGGTCATCTTCAAAAGCCAGAAGTAAGGGCGATTGCCAAAGAAATTGGATTACCAACGGCTGAGAAAAAAGACAGCCAAGGACTCTGCTTTATTGGCAAAGTGAAACTACCCACATTTCTTCAACAACAATTAGATCCAAAAGAAGGTCTCATATTAGAGTTGCCAGACGATAAAGAGCATTTTAAGATTTTTGAAGGGGAAGTGAAAAGTCTCGAGGAAGCCTCTCTGGCGTGCAAGCCCTATGACCTTCGCTCCATCATAGGCCAAAAAGTTGGAAAACATAACGGTGCGCATTACTATACCGTGGGTCAAAGGAAAGGCTTGGGAGTAGGAGGAAAGGCTGAACCATTATTTATTGTCGGCACGGACACCGAGAAAAATATTGTGTATGTGGGACAAGGAGAACATCACAATGCATTGTATCGCAGAGGTTTATTTATTAAGAATCAAGAGGAACATTGGCTTAGGTCCGATTTGAAATTGGAACCAGGTCAGTCAAAAAAGTTTTTAACAAGAATTCGATACCGCCAAGAACTCGTTTGGGCTACCCTATTTAAAGTTGAAAAGGGCATTTACGTAGTGTTTGATGAGCCTCAACGTGGTGTGGCTGCGGGACAATTCTGTGCGTGGTATATTGAGAATGAGACCATTGGAAGTGGGGTGATTGCATAATCAAGCAACTTTTTTGTTTTATTTGGTGTCTGAGATTCATAACCCTTAACACCAAACCAAATGAAACCAAACTATTTCAAAGTAGTTCTTGCGGTGGCTCTCTTATTCCTGAGCTATACTACTTTCTCTCAAATTCCTGGTGAAACGTGCTCAAGCGCACAACCTTTGGAAATTCCATCAACAGTTACAGGTATTGCAGAAGACAATTGGTATATAATTACACCAGAAGTGACTTCTAGCTACGAAATCACTACTTGTAGTTTGAATACTTGTGACACTCGCCTTTGGGTTTATTCAGATTGCCCTTCAGATTTGAATACCAATGTAAATCTAGTTGCCGGCAACGATGATTCATGTGGACTTCAAGCTTATTTGAATGTTACTCTTTTTGCCGGAGAAACTTATTATTTAAGAGTAGGGGACTTTAGCAATGCTTGCACTGGGCCTGTGACTTTCAGCATTTCTTCATATGAAATGACTCCTGGATGTACAGATCCGTCTGCGGAAAACTACAACGCTGAGGCCAACGTTGACGATGGTTCTTGCATTATTGAAGGATGTACTGATGCTGCTGCTATCAACTTTAACTCTAATGCTACACTTGACAACGGTAGCTGTGAGTTTTGTGATGGTGAAGGTTCTGTAATTGGTACACTATACCTATGCACTTTTGCAAACCCTGGTCAGGTAGAACTTCAAATATTGAATAGTAATGGTGACGTAGTTGCCGAGATGTATGGTGCTAATGGTGGTGCTATTCAATATGGTGAGGTGTGTTTGTCTCCAGGAGAGTGCTACACAGCGGTAATGTCAAACAATACTGGTCCAAATGGCTGGTACAACGGATATTTCTGGATTTCATATAATGGTGTTCAATACATCAACCAATCATTAGACTATGGATTGGAGGTTGAAACTGCCAACTTCAGTATTGATGGTACTTGCGGACCGGTTCCTGGTTGTACTGATCCAAATGCAGATAACTATGATCCAAGCGCCCAAGTTTGGGATGGTTCGTGTATCTATTTAGGATGTACTGACCAAGGTGCAATCAACTACAACTGGAACGCAAATCAGGATGATGGTTCTTGCGAGTACTGCACGGACGGCACGGTGGCTACGATTTATGTTTGCACTTACTCTCTTGGTGAGCAGGTGGAACTTCAAATTCTAGATAGCAATGGTAATGAAGTTATTTATATCGATAATCTTTGGTCAAATCAAGTAGTGTATTTCTATGCTTGTCTTCATCAAGGAGAATGCTATACGATTAACATGATCAACAATTCCGGTCCATACGGTTGGTATAATGGCTATTTCTGGATTAATGTGAACGGAGTTCAATTGACTACAGGTGCTCTTCAGTATGGACAAGAAGTAGCTTCTACTATTTTCAGTATTGACGGTACATGTGGTGAGGCGATCATCCCTGGATGTACTGATCCAAACGCACTAAACTTTGATGCAGACGCCAATGTGAATGATGGAAGCTGTGTTTACCCTATCTACGGTTGTATGGATGAATCAGCTTTGAATTTCAATCCATCAGCTAATGTGAACGAAGGTTGTATTTACGAGGATAGCTGCGAATCTAACTTGATCACAGTTTCCGTTACTGGAAGTTCATGGCCAACTGAAATTTCGTATGTCATTTATGACGCCACTTACAATGTGGTTTATCAAGGCGTTTATGGAACGGATTATATCTGTCTTGAAGATGGATGTTACACAATAGAACTTTATGACTCATTGGCGACGGATGGAATGGAGGTTCACTTGTAATAACTTACGGTGGATTGGTAGCAGGCGTTTACAATATGCCTACTGGTAATTACGCAACAGGAGTATTTGGTGTGAATTCTTTGGATTGCGGATTAATCATTTCTGGTTGTACAGATCCAAATGCTATCAACTACAACCCATATGCAATGGAAGACGATGGTTCTTGTATTTACCCAGAGCCATGCGATCTTGAATCAGTGACTATTACTATAGCTACCGCGATTTGGGCAAATGAAGTGAGCTGGATGTTGATCGATGAAAATGGTGAAACAGTAGCTACAGGCGATAACTATGCAAACTATAGCACTTACGTTGAAACATTCTGCTTAGCTCCAGGTTGCTACCAATTTGTGATGGAAGACAACTGGGGCGATGGATGGAATGGCGCGAGCTATTTGATCTATGGTGGAAACACTTATGCATACGGAACACTTGAATGGGGATTCAATGGAACATTTGTACTAGGAGTTGCCTCTGATTGTTCTCAAACTTTGGGATGTACAGATCCAACTGCGATCAATTACAATGCGGATGCTACAGTGGATGATGGAAGTTGTTTTTATGTAGGTTCAAATCCACAGAACTTTGCGATGAATCCTGATTTGGAAACGAACTTTGATTTGTATCCAAATCCAACTTCTGGTATTGTTACTGTTGATGTAACTGGCTTGAATCCTCAGGCAAATGTGAGCGTGAAGATTGTGGCTATGGATGGCAAGTTGGTGGATCAATTCCAAATCAACGCAGGTGAGACCTACTTCAAATCGAGTGTAGATGTTTCTGCTTTAAGCGCAGGTTACTACTTTGTTCAGATGACAAATGGCGATAAGATGATGACTAAACCATTTGTTAAAGAATAATATTTAAAGGAATAGATAAAAAAGACCGCTTCATTGAAGCGGTCTTTTTTTGCATTTTATTTTAGAAATCAGATAGAATTAAATTTTCTCTGAAATCTTATAGTCATTTCTTCTATCAGAATTTCTGCTTACAAGTTCACCAATGAATCCGGCTAGGAAGAGCTGTGTTCCAATAATCATAGAAGTGAGAGCAATATAAAACCCTGATTGTTCAGCGATATTTTTTTGATATTCTCCATTGAAGAGTGCCCAAAGTTTTGTGCCTCCTATCCAGCCGAATGAAATCAACCCAACAAAGAATACGAGAATTCCCAAAGAACCGAAGAAGTGCATTGGTTTTTTTCCAAAGCGAGAAATAAATGTTATTGTGAGAAGATCTAAGAATCCATTTACAAAACGTTCGAATCCGAATTTGGAAACTCCATACTTGCGAGCTCTATGCTCTACTGCCTTTTCCCCAATATTGGTAAAACCTTCTTTTTTAGCCATCACGGGTATGTAGCGATGCATCTCCCCGAAGATCTCTAGAGATTTTACTACATTTTTTCTGTATGCTTTCAATCCGCAATTGAAGTCGTGAAGCTTGATGCCGCTCATTTTGCGGGTAGTCCAGTTGAACAATTTCGTTGGAATTGTTTTACTGATAGGATCATATCTTTTCTTTTTCCACCCGCTAACAAGATCAAAACCATCGTTTAATATCATGCTTCTGAGCGCTGGGATTTCCTCAGGACTATCTTGCATATCCGCGTCCATGGTGATAATGACTTCACCAACGGCTTCTTCGAAACCAATATGCAAAGCAGCACTTTTACCATAATTTCTTTGAAATTTGAATGCGCGTATAGCACTGTCTTTGGACTTTAAATCTTGAATTATTTTCCAGGAAGCGTCTGTCGAACCATCATCTATAAAGAGAATTTCATAGCTGAATTCGTTCTCATTCATCACTTTCACAATCCAAGAGTGCAACTCTGGAAGTGATTCTTCTTCGTTATAAAGGGGAATGACAATTGAAATGTCTGTCATAAATATTTTTTTTCAGAAGTGCTAAACTCCTTTTGAGCAAAGGTATAAGTGTTCAAAGGAAGAAAAATTTTTCGTTAGATAAAATTTAAACTTTCATTATTGGAAAAAGGGCGTTAATTTCGCCGCCAAAGGCAAGTCCTATACGACCAGCTCCCTCCGAATCCTCCAGGGTCGGAAGACAGCAAAGGCAGGTGGTTGTAGCGGTGCGATATAGGGGGCTTGCCTTTTTTTCTTTTTTCTAAACCTTACTATTCCCTTCTTAGTATGAGCGACAAAGTGGATGTAGCTAAATTTCGTAAAAGAGCATATAGAAAGAAAAAGGAGCTCACTGCTTTTTTAAAGAAGGTTGGAAAGGGTAAGGTAAAAGGTCTTAGAAAGCTCACCAAACAAGCAGAAGCAGAAACATGGAAAGAGATAAATTGCCAAAAATGTGGTAATTGTTGTATGACCATGACACCTACTTGGACTAAGAAAGAGGTGAAAAGACTGGCTGCTCATCTAGGAATGACCTATGATGAATTCTATCAAAAGTGGCTTTACACTGAAGAAGAAACTGGCGATATCATGAACGATTCAACGCCGTGTCAATTTTTCGATGTTAAAAATGGATTGTGTACAGTCTACGAATTCAGACCTCATGACTGTGCGACTTTTCCTCATCTTTACCGAAAAGATTACAAAGATCAGGTAGAAGTTTATACCAATAATTTACATCGCTGTCCAGCAACTTTGGTTGCAGTTGAGAAATTGAAAAAACTAGTTGAGGGAAAGTCGTAAGTTCTTGGTACTTATTCTACGGATATTAATTGTTACTTTTGTTACATAATTAATTGGTAGAAGAGTGGAATTAGAACGAGTTATTCTTTCAGCCAGTCAGAAAGCGTTAAGAATCAATCTCAATCAAGAGATTTACGGAACATTTGCGGAAATTGGTGCAGGTCAAGAAGTGGTACGTCACTTTTTCAGAGCTGGTGGTGCTAGTGGTACCATCGCAAAGGCTATGAGTGCGTACGATAAAGACTTCAGTGACGCTATTTATGGAAAAGAGGAGAAGGGAAGATATGTGTGTAAACCAAGATTGGTAAACATGCTGAATCACGAGTTCCGATTGATGGAAGATCGACTTAATAGAAAGGATCATCCTAATAAAAGATTCTTTTCATTTGCGGATACTTTCGCGACTATCAATTATCAGAAGACTATTCAAGGTCATGGTTGGATGGGGATGAAGTTTCAAACGGATCCCAATAAGGAAGCCAACGTTGTTATTATCCACGCACGCCTTCATGAGTCGGATGCCCTATTGCAGCAAGCTACAGTTGGTGTTCTTGGTGTGAATTTGCTTTACGGCTGTTATTTTTTCTACAATAAGCCAAAAGAGCTTTTATTAAGCCTTTATGATAACCTCATGCGCGATCAAGTTGAAATCGACATGGTGCAAATGACGAGGTCCGGATTTTGAAAAAGTAGACAACCGATTGTTGTCACTTCAACTGGTGAAGAATGGAATGACTGATGCAGTTATATTCTCGCCAGATGGAAGAAACCTTCAGGCGGCGGATGTTCTTTACAAGAAGAACATTTTGGCAATTAGAGGAAGTTTCCGTCCTGTGACAAAGGTGAATATCGATATGATCATGAAAGGCATGAAGCTTTTCGAGAAGGAGAATCGTGTAGAAGGAGAGAACATCCAGGTTTTATTTGAAATTACACTCAATAACCTACGTGCAGGAGGGTGATATTGACGAGCAGGATTTCCTTGATAGAGCGGATATTCTTTGTTCGCTTGGACAAACGGTGCTGGTTTCCAACTACTCCAAATACTACAAGCTGGTTGAATATTTTTCAAAATATACCAGCAAGCGAATGGGGATTATTATGGGTGCCAACATGCTCATGGAGTTGTTTAACGAAAAGTACTATAGAGATATTAATGGAGGTATTCTTGAAGCCTTCGGTATCCTTTTCAGCCGAGATTTAAAAATCTATCTATATCCTTGGAAAGACGTGAGCAATGGAAACATGATCACTTCTAAGAATTGTCCAATTCATCCGCGATTGAAGCCTTTGTTCGATTACCTGTGCTACAACAAGCGCTTAGTAGACATTCACGATTACAATCCTGAAATTATAGATATCTATTCTAAGGACGTGTTGGACATGATCAAGCATGGTTATTCAGGTTGGGAGGAAATGGTGCCAACTTACGTCGACACCATTATCAAAGACAATAAGCTTTTTGAATACGATCCTGAAACGAAGCCTGATCCAAACTACATTCCTCCTACTAGAAATCAGAAGGAGCAACGTGTGAATCCGTTCTAACTAGATTTCATCTAGTCGGAAAGTCTCGTTTAATCGAATTCCTTTTTCGGTGTTTTGAACGGTGCAACATTCGTTTACGCTATCGTGCTCTAGTAGAAGCACCCAGTTTTCGTCTGCCGCTTTTTGTAAAAACTTTCCTTTTTCTTCAAGAGTAATCAGCGGCCGAGTGTCGTAACCCATGACATAAGGAAGTGGGATATGTCCAGTACTTGGAAGTAAATCCGCCATAAAGCACAACTTACGTCCTTTGTAATCGAAATGAGGAACCATCATACTGTCGGTGTGTCCGTCTACAAAAGTGACCCCAAAGCCAAGTTCACTTCTTTCTACAAAATCTCCTGTTCGGGTTATAAATTTGAGTTGCCCGCTTTCGTGAATAGGAAGAATATTATCACTTAAAAAACTTGCTTTTTCGCGCGCATTCGGCTTGGTAGCCCATTCCCAATGGCGCTCATTGCTCCAGAAGGTGGCGTTCTCAAACGCAGGACGGAAGCCGTCTTTGGAACTATTGAATTCAATTGCACCACCACAATGGTCAAAATGAAGGTGGGTTAAAAAAACATCCGTGATATCATTTCTGTTGAAACCAAGCTTGTCAAGATTTTTATCTAAAGAATCGTCGCCATGCAAATAGTAATGGCTGAAGAATTTTTCACTTTGTTTGTTGCCGATTCCAGTATCGACCAAAATTAAGCGGTCTCCATCTTCTATCAAAAGGCTGCGCATAGCCCAAGTACACATGTTGTTGTCGTCGGCTGGATTTGTTTTTTGCCAAATGCTTTTTGGAACCACTCCGAACATGGCTCCCCCGTCCAACTTGAAGAATCCGGTGTTAATTGTATATAATTTCATAATAAATTCCTTTGATTGCTACGAAAGTAAAGCAATAGACTTTAATCTAATTCGTATTTTCGCGGCTTTAATAAACTTTGGTACACATGGAGTTAACTCCGCTTTCAGCGATTTCCCCTATTGACGGGCGATACAGACGTCAAACTGCTCAACTAGCAGGCTATTTCAGCGAATTTGCACTTATCAAGTATAGAGTCTGGGTTGAAATCGAGTATTTCATCGCATTATGTGAGATTCCATTGCCACAGCTTCAAGAAATTGATAAAGCTGTTTTCAATGATTTGAGAAAAATCTATTGGGAGATGAGCGAAGAGGATGCAATGAAGGTGAAAGAGACTGAAAAAATTACCAATCACGATGTAAAGGCCGTTGAGTATTTTATCAAAGATAAATTTGATCAACTAGGTCTTGAAAAATACAAGGAGTTTATTCACTTCGGGCTCACTTCTCAAGACATCAACAATACTGCTATTCCTGCGTCTTTTAGAGATGCTGTAGAGGAAATCTACATTCCTTTGATGGATAAAATATTGGAGAAGTTGATCAATCTTTCAAATGATTGGAAAGATGTTTCAATGCTCGCGAGAACACATGGTCAGCCTGCTAGTCCTACAAAGCTAGGCAAGGAGATTTATGTTTTTGTGGAGCGTCTTGATGGGCAATTGGAGCGTTTGGAAGAAGCTCCATATTCAGCAAAATTTGGTGGAGCTACCGGTAACTTTAATGCACATTATGTAGCTTACCCAAAGGTAGATTGGATCGACTTTGCCAATAAATTCCTAGCAGATAGATTAGAATTAAAGCGTTCGATGTTTACTACACAAATTGAGCACTACGACAATCTTGCAGCTTCATTTGACGCTATTAAAAGAACCAATACTATTCTGATTGACTTGAGTCGTGATATATGGACCTATGTTTCGATGGATTATTTCAAGCAGAAAACAAAAGAGGGAGAAGTAGGATCTTCTGCGATGCCGCACAAAGTAAATCCAATTGATTTTGAAAACGCAGAAGGAAATCTAGGAGTAGCGAATGCGCTCTTCGAACACTTCGCATCGAAACTACCAGTGAGTAGATTGCAGAGAGATTTAACGGACAGCACAGTTTTGAGAAACATCGGTGTGCCATTGTCTCACACGATTATTGCATTGAATTCTATTGAAAAAGGATTGGAGAAGTTGCTATTGAATGAGGCAGCACTTCAAAATGATTTGGAAGACAATTGGAGCGTAGTAGCTGAGGCCATTCAAACGGTACTTAGAAGAGAAATGTATCCGAAACCATACGAGGCATTGAAAGATTTGACAAGAGGCAAGTCATCAATTTCAAAAGAAGATATTCATAGCTTTATTAAAACATTGAATGTAAGCAGTGAGGTGAAGGAAGAGTTGATGCACATTACGCCTTCCAATTACACAGGCATCAATATGCTTGAATTCTAATTGAATGAAAAAATTCAGAGAAATATTCGGACTGGTTAGCGGGTACAAAGGTGCGCTCGTTTCGAACTTAATTTTTAATGTTCTTAACGCGCTTTTTTCGCTTTTTACCTTTGCCGCTATTGTTCCATTTCTGAGAATATTATTTCGTACGGATGAGGCTCCAGTTGCACCAGGCGCGGATGCTGGTAAAATCGATTGGGTGTGGTACAATACCAACGTTTGGTTGAGTGAATATATCGAAGCGAACGGCCAAGGTTCTGCGCTTTTTTGGATGTGCGTGATGATTGTCGTTTTGGCTTTGCTGAAAAATTTTGTCGCCTACATTGGCATGCTAAGTATCGCTTATATCCGAACTTCTGTGAGCCGAGACCTAAGAGAGAAATTGTACGCGAAAATGCTTCGTCTTTCTATGTCTTATTTTTCTAATGAAAGAAAAGGAGACATCATTTCTCGAATGACCAACGACTTGATGGAAATAGAATTTTCCATCATTGGGACAATCGAAGCTGTGATTAAGTCACCAATTATGATCATTGCCAGCTTGGTCACATTGCTGTTGATGAGTTGGAAATTGACTTTATTCGCATTCATCTTTTTACCCATCAGTGGATTTCTCATTTCAGTAATTGCGAAAAGCTTGAAGAATGCAGCAAAGCGTGGAAAGGGCAGTTTGAGCGATTTGGTTTCAATTATCGACGAGACACTCGTGGGAATGAGAATCATTAAAGTTTTTAATGCTGAAAAACAATTCAAGCAACGCTTTGATAGAAATAATGATTTCTTCTTTCGATTAATGCACAAGCTTTATAAGCGAGAATATTTGAGCTCACCAATGAGTGAGTTTATCGCTCTTACTGTTATTTCTGTACTTCTCTATTTCGGTGGAAGTATCGTTATTAAAGGTGATTTGGCTGGAGAACTTTTGATTCTTTATTTGTTGGTATTCTCACAAATTATTCCTCCTGCACGAACACTTTCTGATGCCGTTTTTAAAATCAATAAAGGCTATGTTTCTCTCGAACGTGTTAATGAAATATTGGACGCCGAAGAAACCGTAACCGACAAAACAGACGCTCAAGAGTTGGTCGAATTCAATCATCAGATTGAATTTAAAAATGTGAAGTTTGGATACGCGGATAAGGAGGTTTTGAAAGGTATCAATTTAACGATAAAGAAAGGACAGACTGTCGCACTTGTCGGACCAAGTGGTGGAGGTAAATCTACGATTGCATCTTTACTTGCACGCTTCTACGATACAACATCTGGTGAGATTTTAATAGATAATGTTTCATTGAAGGATTACACTTCGGGTTCAATTAGAAAGCAGATGGGATTTGTTTCTCAAGATAGCATTCTGTTCAATGAAAGTGTAAAAAATAATATCAGTCTAGGATCTACGGGAACGCAAATGGAACGCGCGGTGGCCGCTGCAAAAATTGCCAATGCGGAGGAGTTCATTACAAAGCTTGAAGGTCAATATGATTTTGTAGTAGGTGAAGGTGGAAATAAATTGAGTGGTGGTCAAAAGCAGAGACTCGCTATTGCTCGTGCAATATTTAAAAATCCGCCAATTCTAATTTTAGATGAAGCAACTTCAGCATTAGATACGCACAGTGAAAAATTAGTTCAAGAGGCCATCAATAAATTGATGGAGAATAGAACATCACTTGTGATTGCTCACCGATTGAGTACCATTCAAAAAGCGGACTTGATTGTTGTAATTCAAAATGGAGAAATTGCGGAGCAAGGAACACATGATGAGTTGCTTCAATTGAACGGTGTTTACAAGGCGCTCGTTGAGATGCAAAATTTCAATTGATTATCTTAGAATAGTTATCGTACCCAGTTGATCAATATCGTTCAACACGGGCTGGCCATGCATATCCAGCGCCTTTACGATATAGTAATAGACTCCATCTGGAACATAATAAGCATCGAAGCCTCCGTCCCACTTGTTGTCTAAGTTGTTGCTTCTATACACCTCAGCTCCCCATCTATTGTACACAATGATTTCAAATTCAGCAATGCCTTCTCCTACTACTTGGAAATAGTCATTCGTGCCGTCTTGGTTTGGTGTAAAAGCATTGGGAATATATAACGACGAACAGTCTACAATCAATTCTATAAGTTCTGTTGTTGAGCAATCATTAATTGTTGAGGTTACTCGAAGAGTTTTATCTTTTATAATATCTACTACCATTTGAGTAGAGTCAGCATTCACAGAAACTTCTGGTAAATTCCAATCCAAGGTTCCATTAGTTTCCAGCGTGAGGATGGCTCCTTCAAAACACTTTGCTTGTTGCACAACATTATAATCAAGGAATGGAGTAGAAGAAAAAATATACTCCGTGCTGCTCTCGCTAGTGCAGTTATTGCTAAAAGTAGCTAAAGCAGAATACACACCGCTCATTGATATGTTGATAGTATTGGTAGTAGCGCCTGTGTTCCACAGAACATCAATTGGATTGCCCAGAACTTCTAAGGTTACAGTGTTGCCTTCGCATGTAATTTCAGGAGTTTCTATGGTAAATGCGACTGGTTCGATAAAGTTGATTTCAATCTCATTGCTTACTGCACTGCACCCGTATTGATTTGTAGCTACTACATAATAAACTCCACTTTCAGCTGCGCTAAAAGCATTATTAGTTTCTCCAAGAATGGAATTACCGTTGAAGTACCATTGATAACTATTGCCTGCAATTACAGACAGCTCGTAATTTTCCAAACATGTTTCAATATCTGAATTGGGATTGATTACAGAATTTGGAAGCGCGCTTTGTGTAATTGTAATGCTCGCTTCTGCTATGCATCCATTGCTGTCTGTAGCTTCGACATCAAACGTACCTTGGGTGTCTACCACCAAGGATTGCGCATTTGACACGGAGTTTCCGTTTAATATCCAATTGTACGCAGCGAAACCATCACTTGCTATAATAGTAGCTGTGGCATCAGGACAAATAACTTCATATCCGTCCAAGAAACTTATGTCAACATTTTGTACTTCACTGAAGTCAACAATCACAACATTGGTTTGGAATGAACATCCTATTTCATTGTGTAAAGTTGCCTGATATTCTCCCGCTTCACTTGCTTCGATAGAACTTGTGTTTGTAGAGATATTGGCGCCATCCAAGGTCCAATCGAGAGTGGTGTAGTCTCCCGTTAACTCCAAGTGTACGCTACTTCCCGGGCAAATGATGAGTGGCCCTAAGGGATTGATTGTTCCTTGAGGCATATCATATACTTCGATTTGCACGCTATTCGAAATAGCTGAACAACCGTTTTCCGAAACTTCACAATAGTAATTACCAGAAGCGGACACTTGTAAATCTTGTCCATTCTCATTTAACAAACTTCCTGAAGCATCGAACCATTGCATATTGGCATATGCCTGATTTATCGTGAGATCTACTGTTTCTCCCGCACAAATTGAAATTGTTCCATTTGGAGATATAACTGGTGCATCAAAAGCGGTCACATTGATGGTAATCGAATTTGATTCACTCGTACAATTTCCAGAGCCTGCTACTAAAGTGTAATCTCCACTTTCAGTGGCTGCATATGAACTAGAAGTAGCGCCATTGATTGGCGCATTGTTCAAATACCATTGAAGGCTTCCCGTTGAAGTAGTGCTTAAGGACGCAATTTCGCCTTCGCAAATATTGTTTACATCAGCTGAGATTATGGGTGTCGCAGGGTTCGTTACTGTGATGAAATCCGGTGCTGTATAAGTGAATACTCCGCAAGCTGTGGTAATCGTCAGCGTTACATCAAAAGTTCCGGCACTAGAATAACAAATGTTAGAAGGAGTCTCGTTAGTACTTGTAGAAGTGGTGGCCCCTTCAAATTGCCAATCCCAATTTTGAGGGTCACCTTCTGAAAGATCTGTAAAATCGATACATTCACCTGTGCAAATGCTTGATGAAGTAGCATCGAAGTCAACAAGCACGGGTTGTCCATTCGTCGACTGCCCTGAAATTTCTGAACCACATCTCATTTCCCAATCTGAAGCTCCATCGCACGTTCTCGCATAGCTGCATCCTCCATCGTTCGCATCGAGAGGTATCACATCAAAAATTCCAATATTAGCAGCAGTAAAAGTTTGATTGATATTTCCACATCCTGCATCAGTATTTGAAATGTTGGCAGGCAATTGTCCGCCACCCCAAATCACAGCATTTTCAACCACGCCGGAACTATTAAGCAATACGAGCTGTTCAGAACCATTCGTGAATACACCTATTTGTGATCCACCTTCTGCGCATACACAAGTACCTATATTTAGATTTATTGGAATACCAGAATTGTTGCTTCCAATTGTATAGAATCCATAAGCTGGAATTATAGTATTGGTAGGAATCCGCACACTCCAGTCACCATCACCTAATACATAGCACCCTATATTAACTGGAGTGGAACAAGTGTTATAAAGCTCAACCCATTCCTCAGTATTGGGAGAACAGCTTCCATCGCAACCTCCTGCACCGTCGATTAGTACTTCATTAATTACAATGCACTGAGAAATACCCGCGTTAGAAAGCAGAATAAAGAAAAACATGAATAGACCCGCAAGAATTCTCACCATGATGCAATTAGGCGGCAAAAGTACCCCTACTATTCTTAATTCCCTACCAAACAAACATTAAATCAAAGAGAAATTATTCTTCAATTTCTAATTCTTCCTCTTCTATAGGCTTAATGAAGAAGTGGGCCCAGATTGATCTAGAAAGGCGAAACATGTATGGGAAGAGCACTAAACTGACAATAATTCCTGTTAATAGGAAAGTAACAGGATGAGTATAGAATGTGAATTCAATCCATCCTAGTGCGTCAAATGTCTTTAATGCAACAAGCACAGCAACCCATTGAGCCACAGTTAAGGCCCAACTTACGTAGGCTGCACCGAAATAAAAACCAGGTTCAGGTTGCAAGTCAGTGCCACAGTTGTCACAAACCTTCTTGTTTGTTCCTAATTTGCTTAATGAATAAGTATTAGGATTTTCATACATATTAGCTTCACGACAATGAGGACATTGAAATGTCATCATCGACCAAACAAGGGATTTTTTTTTCTTTTGTGACATGCTACAAAGATAGACGTACTCATAAAAGTAGTAGAGTGACAGTGGTCACGTTATTGACAAATCAAGGTGTCGTAGTAAGCCGCATACCCAATAAAGGCACCTAATCCGCCTTCTACATTAGATTGTAAGTTGTACGGAATGGAGAACGGACTTCCTTGATTCGCAATTTGACTTTCGTAACTCAGAATGAACTGGTATGCTTTCAAATCTATAGAACAGCCCTTAACTACAATTGTATCTCCTCTTTTGAAGAAGCCTCTTTCTTCATTTAAATCGTCAAACTTCGAAGGGTTGGGCCCCGTGCCTCTGATGTATCCAAATTCAAACTGAAGTCCGTTGAAAAAAGCGTCGTCGCTCACCGAGCCAAGAGGTGCTATAAAGTTGTCGTCTTTTTGCTGACCAGCAAGCCCTTGTGGGGCCCATGCTGGATAATGATTAATACGTTTCGCATACCATCGATAGGCATTGCCAGATGTGTCAGGATCTGTAAGAATACTGAAAATAAAGCCCAGACTATCACCTGGATCTTCATTTGGAATTTTGAACCACAAACTATCTAAAGCAACAATCTGATTTATTTTGGTGCTAGAGTGAAGGGAGTGCTGATCTTTCACAACGGTCAAATCATATACTTTACCTTCTTCACCCCATAGATCTGGGTTTAGCGTAGTGTATACACATATTTGATATTGTGCTAGCTCCTCTGGAGTAAACCCGATAATTCCAGATACCAATTCCAGTTGCTCTGGAGTCAAATCTGAAGTGCAAATTTCAATAAGAGATTCTGTTAATGTCCCATTACTCAGTGTAACTTCAGCGTCGTGAACAAAGAAGCTGGAAAGTGAACTTAGATCAGTTGGTTCAAAATAGCCTTGTGAATAGGTGAGTAAAATGATTGGAGGCTGACCTTGTTCGATAGAACCTTCTACCACGATTTTTGGTTCCGTCGCTGGTAAATCAACCGTAATTTCTTTTTCACAACCAATGAAAATAAAGCCGAGTGCTATCGAAAAAAATACTGTGAAATATCTAAGTCTAGTTTTCATGATGCAAACGTACTCTTAAATCTTTTTTGTTTAACAAATTATTTAATCTTTCCCGCGCCAGGCTTAACAAAACTTAAGATTGAGAATCGCAATTTATTTCAAGATCGATTGTTAACTTTGGGCTTATATAAGCTCAATTAAAAGAAGATTATGATGAAAAAGTATGTATCGCTATTCGCCTCAGCTCTCCTTGGAGGAGTCGTAGCCATGGGAGCTTTCACTTTTGTAGCAGACAATAACAAAAGTGATTCAAATTCAAATTTTAGTAATTCTACTCCTGTTGTCACGGCAGGATATGCTGCATTACCAGATGCAACATTGGATTTTACTGGTGCCGCCGAACGAACGGTGAATGCTGTAGTCCACGTTAAGACGGAGACCAAAGTTCAAAGTGTTTACAACCCGTGGTTTGATTTCTTTGGATACAACCAGGAACCTCAAGTGCAAATGGCGTCTGGTAGTGGTGTTATCATAAGCAGAGATGGATATATCATTACCAATAATCACGTTGTGGAGGGGGCTGAGAAACTCACTGTCACGCTCAACAACAATAAAAACTACGAAGGAAAAGTAGTAGGTAGGGACCCAGGAACCGATATCGCAGTGATTAAGATTGAAGAAAACAATTTACCTGTTTTGAATTGGGGAAATTCGGATGATGTGAAAGTTGGACAGTGGGTACTTGCCGTGGGTAATCCATTTGAACTTACTAGTACTGTGACAGCAGGGATTGTCAGCGCCAAAGCTAGAAATATCAATTTGCTCACTGAAAAAAATCGCTCTGAAGAAATTTTTCCTGTAGAGTCTTTTATTCAAACAGATGCTGCAGTGAATCCGGGTAACAGCGGTGGTGCGCTAGTAAATGTGCGCGGTGAATTGATTGGAATTAATACGGCTATTGCCAGTAGAACTGGAGCTTATGCAGGATATAGCTTTGCCGTTCCTACATCCATCGCGAAGAAAGTCGCAGAGGATTTGATAGAATTCGGAAATGTTCAACGCGCATTTATAGGCGTAAGAATTAATGACATTACACAGGCACAAGCCGAGGAAGCAGGTCTTGATCAAGTGAGTGGGGTATATGTCAATTCACTTACAGAAGGGGTTGGTAATAATGGTATCAAAGAAGGTGATGTGATTTTAAAAGTAGAAGATGTGGTAGTGAAAAATGTACCTCAACTTCAAGAGCAAATCACGAAGCATCGCCCTGGTGACAAAGTACGTGTAACAGTGTGGAGAGATAAAAAATCTCAAGATGTGACCGTAACATTGAAGAATAGAGATGGAAAAGCTGAGTTAGAGGATTTCACGGCTAAAGCCGAAGTTTCAATGGATGAGCTCGGAGCCAATTTTGTAATGCCAAGTTCTTCAGAAAAAGACAAGCTCAATTTAACCGGTGGAGCAAAAGTGGAAGAGTTAGGTAATGGTAGATTAAAATCAATTGGAATTCAAAGAGGTTTTATCATTACGAAAGTGGATAAAGATGTTGTTGCATCACCTGAACAATTAAAATCTCTTTTGAAAAATAAATCAGGTAATATTTTGTTAGAAGGAGTGTACCCGAATGGAACAAAGGCCTATTACGGGTTTTCATTAAATTAAAAGTGTAGTGTACCTCAAAGAAAAAGCCCTTCAAGTTTTGAAGGGCTTTTTTTTGTGAAATAATTGCACTTATAGCAATTTAGATGTAGTACATTTGCGGCGCAAAAATCAGGTCAATGAATCCCTGAAATTGCTTCATAATTAATTATTTAAATAAATAGTAAGTCTAATGTCACAAACTGTTCAAGCAAAAGACACTTACAGCAATGAACTGCAGGTGTACGTGAATCAGGAAAAGGCAGCAGTTGACCTAGCGAATAGCGTAGGTAAGTTGCTTTTCGACAAATCAATCGAGCTTGTATTATTCCGCAATCACCTTGTGGATACAAGTGTTACCGAAATCTTGAGACTGCACAAATATGCAGAACAAGTAGTAGGAAAACCAATCAGCATTTTTGACACTGCAGATCTTGCAAAAGAGCTTTATGAAATGGAGCTTGCACCTGCAAAAATTGACATCGGAAAATTAGCCAGCGAATGGTTGACCGGTCGTGAACACTACAAAACTCACAAAGAGTTTTTGAATGACCGATTGAACAACTTCATGATGGACGCTGGAAACAATATTGAGCCACGCGATGTGGTATTATATGGTTTTGGTCGTATTGGTCGTTTGGCTGCTCGCGAATTAATCAAGCAAGCAGGTAAAGGACAACAATTGCGTTTAAGAGCTATCGTAACTAGAGAAAACGACGAACTTTCATTGAAGAAGAGAGCAGCTCTCTTCGAAAACGATTCTGTTCACGGAAGATTCAAAGGAACTGTTGAGGTAGACTACAATGGAAAATCGCTTATCATCAATGGACAACGTGTTCACATGATTGCAACGAATGATCCTTCTTCAGTAGATTATAGCGAGTTCGGAATTGAAAACGCTTTGATGATTGACAACACAGGAGTATTGAAAGACAGAGAAGGATTGAGCAAGCATTTGAAGTCTAAAGGTATTTCTAAAGTGATATTGACTGCTCCTGGAAAGGAAGTTCCAAACATCGTTTATGGAATTAACCACAGAGATCTGGATATTGAAAATGAAACCATTTTCTCTGCTGCAAGTTGCACCACTAATGCAATTTGTCCAATTCTTTTCACTATTCACAATAGCTTAGGAATTGACAAAGGTCACATTGAAACAGTTCACGCTTATACCAACGACCAAAACTTGTTGGACAATATGCACAAGAAGAGCAGAAGAGGAAGAAGCGCTGCGGTGAACATGGTAATTACAGAAACTGGAGCAGGTAAAGCTGTTACCAAAGTAATTCCTGAGTTGGCAAACAAGCTTACAGCAAATGCTGTTCGCGTACCAACACCAAACGGATCTTTGGCAATCATTCACGCATATACTGATAAGGCTACTACGAAAGAAGAAGTAAATGCGATCGTTAGAAAAATGGCTTTGGATGGTGATCTAGTAAATCAGATTTACTACAGCATCAGCGAAGAACTGGTTTCTACAGATATCATCGGAAACGAATGTTGTTCTGTATTCGATTCGCAAGCTACTATTGTGAGCCCTGATGGAAAAGGAATCGTATTGTATGTATGGTACGACAACGAGTTTGGTTATACCAAACAAGTTATTCGTCTTGCTAAATACGTTGCAAAAGTTAGAAGAAATATCTACTATTAATTTAGTATAAAATCAAATATTCAAAGGCCCCTTTTTCACAGAAAAAGGGGCCTTTGTTTTTATTTAGTTGCAAGTGTTTTCCGCTGGTTCAGAACGGATACTCCGACTACTGATAGCAACAATGCCATAGCAATAAAGAGTTTTCTATTCATTCCATTGTCATTCCACCACCCAATAGTTGGCGGAGTGTCATTTCTCTTGTAAGTTGGTTTTTGATATTTAGCAAACTCATGGATGTATGCATATGATTTTTTGCTCCAATTTCCTGTTAATGCATTGTATTCATCCACTTCGAGTTGTCTCTTTTCCATCAGTGAAACCAAATATTCTTGACCTTCATCACAATCAAAAGAACCGCTCGCCGGATTGGTTAAAACATAGCGCGCTTGGTATTGCTCGTTGTTAGGAGTGATTTGGAAAGTCAAATCGGAAGGGAAGCGATCCTTTTCGTATCTCACGTGCATTCTAGTAAAGAATGTACGATTGCCACCTGGCTCGTTCGCCCACCAAACACCAGCGTCAGCAAACTCTTGTTGCAATGGTGGCGGTCCAACACATGGGTCACATTTCATTCCCCAATTGGGAGTGACGTCCCAAGCGTATTCTAAGAAAACTGCTTTTCTCGATTCTCTTTTCCAATTTTTATCGAATAGATTTTTATAAAAGCTTCCGAATTCATCTTTTACAAAAAGAGGAACATTGCGGTCTGTGGGCATTTTTAATGTTCTATAGTTGGTGCATTCTACACGACCAGTTCTAGTAAAAGCATATACGATCATGTCTTGGCTACCTTGACTATTGGCCATGCCTAGGCGAATGGGAAGCATGAATCTTTCATTTTCAAATGAAATTTGTATTGGGCTTAAGTAGTCAAAACCAGAAGCCTGAAATTTCTGTGTATTCACTTTCACCACAAAGAATTTCATTTTGGATTTGATGTAAGGCTCTAATACTTCAGCTGCTGTTTCTGGAATTTTATAACCGTTACCTATCAACCAATCTTTGAGTCCATTGCTTTCTGTTGCTGAAAGAAGCAAAATGTCATATTCACCAATCTGATACTGGGCTTCAATTTTTACAACTTCTTTTTTAGCAAACGATCGATCAGCAAACATTTCTGTCATTGGAGCTGAGGCATTTGTATAGCTGAGCGTTGTGACTTCATCCATGTCATATAGAACTTGACAAGGATTGGTGTCATAGTATTCTACTAGTCGAGGTGCAGAATAAGCATCGAGGTAATCAAACACATTTCTTTTTACAACATGAATTTGATTTTCCTTTAGAACCACAGGGACAGGCACTACCATAGCAAAGTCTTTCACATCGCCTTTAAAATCATTGCTCATCGTGATTACAGTTTTATTACCGTCACGAACAAGTATCACTTCACTTTTATTATTGAAAAGTGAGGCATCAGCTTTTGCTACATAAAATCCACAGAAGCCATAGCTCTGCTGTACAAGCAATAGCTGAATCATCAGTATTGCTATGATGGGTTGAAGAATTTTTCTCATTTTGAAAATTTATTTAGGTGATATAACGGTTGGTAATTTTGAATGCCATTCGAATTTTTTAGCCTTGAAAAGTCTGTCTATGAAAGGCGTTAGCGGAGTGAACACGAAAAGTACCCATTGCACTGCGGAATACATGTAATGGAAGTTCACAAGATAGAAGGTGACACAGGCTACGAGTGCCGCCCATATCATTCTTACGCTCGATCTAGAGGGAGAGGTCATGGGATCAGTGATCATAAAAAACGCGAATAGAAATAGTGCTCCATTTGTCATTTTGTGCATCCATACTTCGTAATTCCATCCGAGGTAGGTTACTGTTCTGAACCATTCAAGAATCCCCGTGGTCACAAGGAAAACGAGCCCCGTTTCCATTCTTTTTACTTTGCTTAAAACAGTGAATCCTCCTGTAGATGAAATCAGAACGAAAAATGCTTGACTGCCCCATTGCCCTGGTGAGAACCAGGCGTTGCCAGATAGAATAATGCTAAGAATGATACCGAAATTCGCAGGGTTCCACAGATGCTTTCCATTTACCCGGATGAAGAATTTTTGTCCGATGGAAATGAGTCCTGCAAAAAAGAAAATTCCTGGATGATTTGCTCTCAACAAAAGAGATAAACCTAACCCAGTTATAAATGCACTCTTTAACGCACTCCAAGGAAGCTTTAATTTGTAAATGGCGATACTTTGGGCGAGAAGTACTCCGCTAAAAACAGCCAAGTAGTTGAGCCAGTTTTGATCCCAATTGAGAAAAAATATACCGTAGATTAAAAAGGAAACCTGAGATATAATTTGGAAATGCCGTCCATCACTTTGGAGCCATTTTATTACATTCTGGAAGCTATTCATGTGTGAATTTTTGCTTCCGTACAACCATCTTTCAAAAAGGTTCAAAAAAAAAACGACACATCTCGCAAGTTCTCTACCAAGTTCGATGTGTCGCTTTAAAACCTGTATTTAACAGTTGCTACGATTCAAAATCAAAATGGTTTCCTATACATTTGAAAAAAAATATTATGCGTCATTTATTTCTTTTCATCCTATTCGTAGTTCTTTCAACAAGCATTCAAGCTCAGTATTCAACACTTAAGGAAGAGTCCGGAGTGTCTGTTTCAACAAAGTGGACCAAAGAAAAATGGTACAAGCCGAAAAGCAATAAGTTGCTGGCAGTGAAACTGGATAATACCACTGACACAGATGTAGTAGTGAGTTTTGAACTAGTAATTTACCAAAACGGGGTAAACAAAGAAATGGTAGAGGTGGAAAAAAAGGTAATAAAGGCGCACAGCAATCTGGTGGGCAAATGGAATGGTATCAGCTTTGTGCCGCAGAAAATATCACAAGAAGATATCGCAGCTGGGAACTATGAAATTGTGATCGAAGAATGGAAGTGGAGCCGTTGATGCAACTTGAAACTAAGGCGCCATAAATTCTGTTACAACCTTTAGAATTTGTTTGTCCATAGATTCCATATCCATTGGAGTATATCCTTCTGGAATCACAAATTTTTCAGGTGCCACGTGATTGAAAGTGACCTCTCGGGCAAGCAATTTCATTCGCTTGCCATATTGTTCTACTTCATAACCCATTAAAAAACCATCTACTCCCGCGAATTGATTCCACCAGTTGGATTGGTTTACACCAATTTCTTTGGTTGCAAATACAGTAATGTTTGGGAGAGAATCGTTGCTGAATTTTGCAGTGTACTTATCGCATAGTAGCCCTGCGATAGTCAGTGTATCTCCCGTTTTTTCAATGGATAATTTTGGTTTATCTGCATACCAAGTTGCTACACCTTCAGCATCCAGCGTAAGTGAATATTTGTCTCCGAAGGATTTGAATAATTGCGTGTAAGATTCTTGATTATTGTCGACTATAACATCCGTTGCTATTACTCCCCACGCACTCTGGAGTGAAGCATGAAAGTAATTTCGATTAAAGTCCATTATCATTTCTTTCGGGTAGAGCTCTAGCATTAGTGTGTTTTGCTCGTAAGGAAAAGTCACATCAAAAACAACTGTACCTTCATTGTTTTTAGAAAGTAGGTTGCCGTTTTCACACGATGCAAGCACAAGCATTGAGAGGAGGAGGCCGAAAGAGAGAAATCTAAGTATCAAAATTTAGTTGTTGAAGGTTTATATAATGGCATGGTAGATACCATTTTTATTCATCTTTGCTCTAAATGAACGACCAAAGTACAAATACGGTTTTGATGATTCGCCCCTTTTTTTTCAGGAGCAATGAGCAAACAGCCGTGAATAACTATTTCCAAGGAGCTTTAGAAGGTTCTAATTTGTATAAAATCAATGACTTAGTGCAGTCTGAGTTCGATCGGGTAAAAAATGTCTTAGAGAGAAATGGAGTAAAGTTGTTGTTGTTTCAGGATAAGGGAATTCATGATACTCCAGATAGCCTGTTTCCGAACAATTGGTTTTCGACTACGCATAATCATCAGATTATATTGTATCCAATGTTTGCTGAAAACAGACGATTAGAAAGGAGCCAAGAGGTCATTTCATATTTGGAGATGAATTTTAATGTTGCCGAATTTGTAGATTTTTCAGGTGCTGAAGAGTCGAATGTGTTTTTGGAAGGCACGGGAAGTCTTGTTCTTGATCATGCTGGAAAAATCGCTTTTTGCTGCTTTTCTGAAAGAAGCAATCCCGCGCTATTTCGTGATTGGTGCAATAGGTTTGAATTTATACCTGTGGGATTTCATGCTTTTCAAACATCTGGAATGCAGAGAAAACCTATTTATCATACGAATGTGATGCTTTCAATTGGCACTGAATGGGCAGTTTGTTGTCTCGATGCTATAGTTGATTTAGCAGAAAGAAAACTTGTTCAGAATGCTCTTCAAAGTCGCGTGCTTATTGAAATTTCAGAAGATCAAGTGTCCGATTTTTGTGCAAATATTCTTGAGGTGAAAAATGACTCTGGTGACAACCTCATTATTATGTCGCAGCGGGCTCATAATGCTTTTAATGCTGAACAACTCAATAGTTTAGCACAGTTTGCGCAATTAATCGTAGTGGATATTGAAAACATAGAAAAATTTGGTGGCGGCGGGGTTCGTTGCATGTTAGCGGAAGTATTCTTAACTTTAAAGTCATGAACTTTCAGTTGTAATCACTATTTTCGCAAACAGCCAAAACCTCCATTCGCGTGAAGCAAAAAATTAACATTGCCATTGACGGATATTCTTCTTGCGGGAAGAGTACAATTGCCAAAGCCGTAGCAAAAGAGCTCAACTATGTATATATCGACACTGGCGCTATGTACAGAGCCATGGCATTGTATGCACTGCAGCATGGTTTTATCCGCAATAATGGTGATATTGATGCACAGGGTTTGGAAAAGTCTTTAGAAATGGTGCTCATCAACTTCAAATACAACTTTGAATCAGGTATGAATGAAACGTTTCTGAATGGTCATAATGTAGAACGCGAAATCAGAACGCTTCAAGTGAGCAATCACGTTTCTAAGATTGCTGACATCAAGCCAGTACGCACGAAATTGGTTAAACTTCAAAAGAGAATGGCTGAATCGGGCGGGGTAGTGATGGATGGTCGCGATGTTGGGACTGTGGTTTTACCTGATGCCGACTTGAAATTCTTCATGACCGCAGATACGAAGGTTCGTGCTCAGCGTAGATTTGACGAACTCAAATCGATGGGAGTGGACACCACTTTTGACGAAGTTCTCGCAAATGTTGCTGGACGAGATGAATATGATTCGAACAGAACACACGATCCCCTCAGAAGAGCTGAAGACGCTGTAGTAATCGATAATACTAACCTCACCATCGAAGAGCAGTTTCAATTCGTTATGGGGCATGTGATGAAGAAAATGGCAAGCATCGAGCAGTTGTCTTGATTTGCACATTTTAATGTTGTTAATCCACAATAAGTGTGGTTCAAGTTTTGTTGTTAATCCGTTGTTTTGTAATTAGCAAAAGTTCTAGACATGCGGATTCATATCACCCTTACAATACTTCTAAGTTTAATTCTTTCAGGAGCAAAAGCGCAAACGCCTTGTTTTCTTGAAAGCCCAACCCCTTGGGCCGACTCAGTATTTCAATCGCTTAGTCTAGATCAAAAAATTGGTCAATTGTTCATGGTTGCCGCATGGAGCGATCCAAAACATCGTGATTATAATGCGCAGGCTATTTCTAACCTTATAAAGAACAATGAAATTGGTGGTTTAATATTTATGCAGGGAAGTCCCGTGCGTCAAGCTATCCTCACGAATAAATATCAAGCGCAGTCTCATATTCCTTTGATGATATCCATGGACGCGGAATGGGGACTCGGAATGAGGCTCGACTCTACGATTTCATTTCCTAGACAAATGACATTGGGCGCAGCCTCGGATGATAAATTGACTTATGACTTTGGTGTGGAAATGGCACGTCAGCTTAAAAGATTGGGGGTTCAAGTTTCATTTTCGCCAGTAGTAGACATCAACAATAATCCTAAAAATCCAGTAATCTCAAATCGCGCTTTTGGAGAAGATAAAGATGTAGTTACCAACCGCGGATTGATGTACATGAAAGGTCTTCAGGATAATAAAATTCTCGCAGTTGCCAAGCATTTCCCTGGTCACGGCGACACGGATACAGACAGCCACAAAGATCTTCCTGTTATACCATATAGCAGAGAAAGGTTGGATAGCCTTGAATTGTATCCTTACCGAGAATTACTCAAGCAAGGTTTGGGGGGAAGCATGATTGCTCACCTTTATATTCCTGCATTGGACGATACAAAGAATTTACCTTCTACACTTTCTCCCAAAATAGTAAATGGATTGCTACGCGGAGAAATGGGCTTTGATGGGCTGGTATTTACTGATGCACTAAACATGCAGGGTGTTGCCAAGTATTGGGCACCTGGCGATATGGATTTACAGGCTTTAAAAGCTGGAAACGACATTTTGCTTTTTTCCAAAGATGTTCCTCTTGCGGTGGAAAGAATTAAAAGAGCTTTGATGGAAGGAGAAATTTCAATGGCAGAAGTAGATGAACACTGCTTGAGAATTCTTAGAGCAAAAGAGTGGATGGGATTAAATCAATTTGAACCTATCGAACTAAATAAGTTGTACTCAGACTTAAATTCTCCACAAGCGAAAGAGCTACAGAGAAGAATGGTAGAAAGAAGCTTGACTGTTCTTTCAAATAAAGAGGAAACGTTACTTCTAAACCTAAGGGAACACAATAAAATAGCGGTGGTTGAAGTGGGGGCGGACGGACCAACAGCGTTTTCTTTAGCTGTTTCAAACTACACCGACTGCGATGTGTTAATCATGGAGAAAAATCCAAGTTACGATGCATCAATGAAGTGGGTGGATACGCTTTCGAAATATGATTTGGTTATCGCTGATTTAGTTGGAACCACGAACAGAGCTTCAAAAAATTTCGGAGTTACAAATGAGTCTGCAAGAATTTTGAATTCAGTAGGAGACAAAACTGCCGTGGTGATGAATGTGCTTGCTAATCCTTACGCACTGTCTACACTTCGTGATTTGGGAAATGTGAAAGCAGTAGTCATTGCTTATCAAGATGATGATATCACGAGAAGAGCATGTGCAGAATTGATGATGGGAGCAATAGGTGCCAATGGAAGTCTTCCGGTTACTGCCACTTCAAATTATATCTGCAACCAAGGCTGTTCGGTTGATGGTGGTGGTGTATTGAGATGGGCAAATCGCGAAGCAGGTAGTTCCGCTTTAGTGGAAGTTGACAGAAAATTGGATGGGAAAGGAAGTCCAGCAGGAGACTATGAAGAGGACATGATGGCTAGTGCTTCGAACTACAAGATTTTAATTGACAATAATTCATTTGCCAAGGTGGATTCTATTGCATGGAGCGGAGTAATGCACGGGGCATACCCTGGTTGCCGAGTATTGGCCGCTAAAGATGGATGGGTGGTGTATGATAAGAGTTTCGGATCACTCGATTGGAACTCGACTCAGCAAGTGACAGAGAATACAATGTATGATTTGGCTTCAATTACTAAGGTAGCGAGTACTACTCTCGGATTAATGAAGCTAGTGGATGAAGGTAAACTTGACGTGAATGATTCGTTAGGGAAATACTTACCAATTCCGCGAGATAATCCATACTATTCCGTGCAAATCAAAGCAATGCTTTCGCATACCGCGGGCTTTACAGCTTGGATTCCTTTTTACACGCGCACACTTCAATCCGGGGATTTGGATACAAGTATTTATAAAACTACACCAACAGTAGGATTCACTACTCAAGTTGCGGATGGAATTTTTATCCGAGATAATTATCGTGAAGAAATGCTTGCTGAAATCATTGCTACTCCGATTAGTGCGGATAAGACATATAAGTATAGTGACCTCGCTTTCTATTTCGGTCAATGGTTAGTAGAGGGTTTGTCGGGACAATCATTAGATACTTATGTTGATCAAAACTTTTACACCCCAATGGGATTGCATTCAATCGGCTACAACCCATTGAAGAAGTTTGACGTAAATGACATTGCTCCAACTGAAAATGATAGAATATTTAGAAAGCAGCACGTAAGAGGATATGTGCATGACCAAGGTGCTGCAATGACTGGTGGAATTGCTGGGCATGCAGGGTTGTTCTCTACTGCTCAAGATCTTGCTGCAATAATGCAAATGCTCATGGATGGTGGTGTTTATAGAGGAAATAGACTTATTTCTGATGAAACCATCAAGCTTTTCAATACAAGGCACTTTGCGGGCAATAGAAGAGGACTAGGTTTCGATAAGCCAGCTTTTAAAAAGAATACAGGCTCCACAAGTCCTGAGGCTAGCAATGCAAGTTTCGGCCATACAGGTTTTACTGGTACTATGTGTTGGGCGGATCCTCTCACTGGTATCGTGTATGTGTTTTTGAGCAATAGAGTTGACCCTGACGCAGAAAATCGAAAGTTGCTACAAATGGATATAAGAACCAAAATTCAGTCGGAGATCTATAATGTCCTAGGTTACGATATCACGAATTAGCAAAGGTTTTCTTTTTTAGTTGGATTGAACTTCCGACCTTCGTGCCGATTTAATATGTCATGGCACAGAACTTAAAAATTGGAATTGTTGGATATCCTACCTACGGTGGGAGTGGAGTAGTAGCTACGGAACTTGGAAAGGCCCTGGCTGATAAAGGACACGAAATTCACTTTATTACATATAGCCAACCTGTTAGGCTTGGAGCATTGAAAAAGAACATTCGCTACCACGAAGTAAATGTGAGCGATTATCCGCTATTTCTTTATCCGCCCTATGAACTTGTATTGGCCAGTAAGATGGTAGATGTGGTGAAGTACGAGAAGTTGGATTTGCTTCATGTACACTATGCTATACCACATGCTTCTGCAGCAATTACTGCGAAGCAAGTGTTGGCAGAAGAAGGCATCAACTTGCCCGTAATCACGACACTTCACGGAACAGATATAACCCTTCTGGGCAAGGATTCTTCATTTGAACCAGTCATTTCTTTCGCAATCAATAAGAGTGATGCTGTTACGGCAGTGTCACAAAGTTTGCGTCTAGATACCTATAAATTGTTTGGTATCAATCGTGAAATTGAAGTCATTCCGAACTTTATCAATACAGAGAAAATGCACTTCCCGAATCGGGATGAGGTGCATAAAGAATACGCTCCTAATGGAGAAAAGATTCTTGTTCACATTTCTAACTTCAGACCAGTTAAAAGAGTTCTCGATGTAATTGATACTTTCAATTTGGTAAAGGCTAAACATCCATCGAAGTTGATCATGGTAGGTGACGGTCCAGAAAGAACGAAGGCGGAATTCAGATGCCGTGAGTTAGGACTTTGTGATGACGTATTATTCTTAGGAAATGTAAAAAATCCGGCTGAAGCACTTGCCGTGGCGGATTTATTCTTGCTCCCTTCAGAAGCTGAAAGTTTCGGGTTAGCTGCTTTAGAGGCAATGGCTTGCGGAGTTCCGGTGATATCTACTAATACCGGAGGTCTTCCAGAGGTAAATAGACATGGCGTAACTGGTATGATGAGTCACGTGGGCGATGTAGAGGATATGGCAAAAAATGCTCTGTACATTATCGAGGATGAGTCTCGTTTGAATAAATTTAGAGTAAAAGCAAAGGAGCGTGCGGCAGAATTTAGCATCGAAAAAATATTGCCTCAGTATGAGGCTTTGTATAATTCAGTTTTAGAAACAGTATGAGTGGCTCAAGTGAACCTAAATTTATAGGTAAGAGAATTTCTGTAGTTCGTTCGAAGAAAGATATTGTCATTACCATTGGTCAGAAAATAGAGCGTTGGCAAGAAGCGCTGCTTGTAACTTGGCTACTAGCTTGGACATTTTGTGGGGTGGTATTTATAAAGTATGCAATTCAATCTCCTTCGCAGAGTGAAAAGATTTTCTTCATTGTGAGCACTGCATTGTGGGCTTATTTCTTTGTAAGGATTTTTAAGGTTTACTTATGGAGAAAAGGGGGGAGGGAAATTGTCCGAATTTCTCAAGGTCAATTAGAGTTGATGAATGCATATTGGAAGCGTGCTTTACCTGAAACTTTTCCGATAAAGAGTATTTTTAAGCTTGGTGTTATTAAGCAAGATCCAGGAAACTTCTTTGCATTTCTAGACAATAGTTTTTGGATTATTGGTGGTGAAAGAATTGGATTTAGTTTTAATGGAACTAAAATCAGATTTGGAAAACAACTTGATCCAAAAGATACGGAGCTATTACTTCGAGTTGTGGAAAGCGGTATCCGAGAATTCGGAAAGGAAAAGAATTAATGGGTATCCAAGATGTGCTGTAAAGCCATCTCATAAGACCAAAATCCGAAACCACTTATTACTCCCTTACAACCAAATGCAGTTAGGCTTTGGTGTCTGAATTCTTCTCTTTTGTGTAGGTTAGAAATGTGAACCTCAATTACTGGTGTGTTGATAGCAAGTATCGCATCCCGAAGTGCTACGCTCGTGTGCGAATAACCACCAGGATTGAAAATAATACCATCATAAGAGAATCCAACTTCGTGGAGTTTATTGATGAGTTCACCTTCTACATTAGATTGATAATAGTGAAGTTCAACTTCTTCGAAATTGTTTTTTAAAGCAAGAAAAAAGGTTTCAAAGTCCGCATCGCCATAGACATCTGGTTCGCGTTTACCCAATAAATTAAGATTAGGGCCATTCAATACCAAAACGCGCAATTTCATACCTAGCTTTTCTCCAAAGTTTCTTGAATCCACATTTGCTTGGTAATCGGCTTACCATTTTTGAAATAGTAGATTCCTGTTTTTGAAACCGACTTCAGGTAAGTATTTACTTTACCGTCCTGTTTAACTGTGCGCTCAGTAATGATCTGGTTGTTCAACTTATACGATTTCTCCGTTACCCCTTCTGGGATATTTTCAGAGCCAGGAGTTGGCGTGTTCGTTTTATTTGCGCCGGTGTAAACATCAAACATTTCTTTGCGTGATTCATAGCGCTCTTCTGATGCTTTATTTTCCTTTTGAATTTGGAAAAGTTCAGCCTGCATTTTCTTTTCGTTGATTTCGGCTAGAGCATCATTGGTATGATTCTTATCTGAAGAGGCCATCTGTTCTGATTGCTCTTTTTGGCGATCAACTTTATTGGTAGCAGATTCAAGTCGAACATCAGCGGCAGTCTGGCTATCGAGCATTTTATTTGTCGCATCTTGTTTTTTCTCTTCAGCAACTCGCTCATTTTCCTGTCTCACTTTTTCCCCTTCAAATGCCATTTCCTGTTGATTCTTTTTCTGCTTGTCAACTTTCATAGAAGCATCAGTTCGCATAGTACCACTTCGCGTTTCATAGCTCTTGCTGTTATCTGCGTATGTTTCCTCTTTGTTTTTCTGCTCGTTGATAAGCTTCTGTCTGTTGCGGTCATTTTGAACGATACCAGCCTCAGCTTCCTTCATAACATCTACCTTCGCTTGGGTCGATTCCAACCTGTTTTCAGCGCGGTCTATATAGCTCTGTGTGTTAGCAGATGCTTGATCTTTTTTCTCCGACATTTCCTCAGTGCTTCTTGTAATGAAAGAATTACCTCGGCTGTTCATATTAACTTGATCTTCCTTCTGCTGAGCAATCGCTTCTTCTTGAGCCTTACGTTTGTCATCAGAACTTTGAATTCTGCTTTCTGTGAAGGTTTGATTCTGTTCTTTCAGTGCACGTTGTTTTGCATACTTCGCAGAGTCTTCCAATTGTCTTGCTTCGCGATAATATGCTTCAACTTCATCTTCTTTTGCTCTATTGGCTTCGTTGCTAAAGTTGTTGGTTTTGTTTTTATTAGCTAGCTCTTCTTCTTGTCTTTTTCTTCTTTCTTCCTCTTCAGCTAATCGCTTTAACCTTGCTTCTTCTGCAAGTCTTTCCTGTGCTTCTCGCTGATTTCGTAATTCTTCTTCTTTACGCTTTCTCTCCTCTTCTTTTAATCTGTTTGCTTCAGCAATTTCATTGTCTCTAGATTTTGAAGCTTCATCTGCTAGGATGTCGTCTATTGATTTGATTCGTGCACGTGGATATTGCGCTTCTTTCAGTGCAAGTGCTTCTTGATACTTTGACTTGGAATCGTTCCAATTTTTAGCAGTATACAACTTGTCAGCTTGTTGAATCAAATCGTTGAACTCACGCTCAATTCTTTCCTTCTCCTCATTGGCAAGGGCATCAGCCTGAGATTTTTGCCTGTCACGCTCCATTTGAGCGATTAAATCTTCAATTTCCTTGACTTTAATTGGAGGATCCTTTTCATCAGGTTTTACATTTCCAGCTTCTCGGTAGTTGGAGAGGGCAGATTCTAAATTTCCTTCTGTTTTATTTTTGAGCCCAAGGGCCATCAAATCGTTGTAACGTTGCTGAATTTGTTGGAGCTTCGCGGCGTCAGCAAGCATAGCGTCGAGCATAGACTGCGCTTTTGCAATTTGATCTTTTGGTTCTGGCTTGTTCGGGAAAATGGCTGATGCTTCTTTGTATTTGTCGATACAAAGTGCGTAATCTTTTGCATTGAATAGTTTATCAGCCGCAGCCATTACCTCTTTGTACTGTTCTTCCTTCTCCGCGTTCTTTTCTAGGTCATAAATTTCATTGAGTTTTTGCTTGGGCAATTGCTCATTTGGCTTCATGTCTTTAGCGGCAGTGTATTGCTTTTTCGCTTCAGACCAGTTCTTAGCTTTTATTGCTGATTCTCCATCGGAAAGGTGCTTTTGATACTTTGCCTCAAGTGCAGCATTGGCTTGGTCGGCGTCGTAGGCAGCTTTTGCCTCGTCATATTTCTTCGTAGCAGTCTCGTCTTTTGGAAAAACTCCAAGTGCTTTGGTGTACTTGTCCATTGCATCTTGGTATTTTTTCTCGATCATTTTTTGATCGCCTTCACGGATATACTTGTCGTATTCCGCTTTCAGTTTGTCTCTGTCTTTTTCTAAATTTTCAAGGCGTTTGAATTCAGCGTCAATCTTATCCTTCATTCTTTCAGCATAGCCAATGTCGAAGTCCATGGCATTTTCTTGAGATGAGAATGAAACTTTACCAACTGGCTCTTTCATAATATCCATGTTGAAACCTTCAACATATTGGAATAAGATACCTGGCATGTCTAATTGAAATCCTCCAGCTCTGTCTTCTTCTGGAATATTGCGGGTATCGATTCGGACTATTTTCGCTACATACCCGTCCTTCGCGAACTTGATATCATAATTGTATCCTAAAGGGAGTCTGAATTCGTACTTCCCACTTCCCCCAGTCTCAAAAACATCAAATTGAGTCCCGTTTTTGAAAACTGTTACTTGACAATTCTCGAGCTTCTTGAGAGTTTCGGAGTCTTTCAGTGCACCTTTAATTACCAACTCATCTTGCGAAAAGGTTGATAGTGACAGAGTTGTCAATAAAATGGCAGCAAAAAGACGAACAAATAGTTTCATTCCGAATGGGATTTCCTTGCAAAGGGTAAATATATTCAATTTTACCTTTGGTAACTTGCAGTTAACGCAAAAATTGTCATTAAGTTCGTTTTGCGGTACAATTCAATTTTTATTCGGTTCAAATTATGCTAAGTTATTGGGAGAAGGTGAGTTACACCAAGGGATTGCAGGATGTGGTAATTGGTGGAGGTATAGTAGGTTTGTTCACAGCCCTTTATTTACGTCGTAAACACCCAAGTAGAAGGGTTTTAGTGATTGAGGGTCAGGAGATTGGGTCTGGCGCAAGTTCGAGAAATGCAGGATTCGCATGTTTTGGAAGTGCAAGTGAAATCATAAGTGATCTTAAAGTGCTAGATCAAAACCTCGCAACTAATCTTATTCGAATGCGTTGGGAAGGCTTGGCTAATTTGCGTCAAGAACTTGGTGATGAAGGGGTTGGGTTTAGGCCAGTTGGGGGCTACGAACTGTTTCGCGAGCAAGATTTGAATTCGTTTCATGAATGTGTTCAACGACTTGATGAATTGAACAAGCTGGTTCAAAGTGCCATTGGTCATGAGGTTTACAAAATCGGTTCGAAACAAGAAAGTTTCAACGGACAATCCAAATTTATCGGGTCTATTGAGAATCAACTGGAGGGCTCAGTAGATACGGGTAAAATGATGTGGAATTTAAAAATGCTGTGCCTTCGAGAAGGGGTGGAGGTGATTACAGGTTCTAAAATTCATTCTGTTTCCATCCAAAATGACCGCGCGTCATTTCATTGGTTAGATGCTGATGTTTATCCTGAAAGACTATTCGTTTGTACGAATGGATTTACCAAGTCTCTTCTCCCCAACCTAGATGTAAAGCCTGCTCGGAACCAAGTTATTGTGACTACGCCATTGAAAAATCCGATTCCCAAGGGCACCTTTCACGTCGATGAAGGCTTTGTTTATTTTAGAGAAGTTGATACGAGAATATTAATTGGAGGATTCAGAAATGTGGCTTTGAATGATGAGTTTACAATGGATCGTGGTTTAACGGATCAAATTCAACTAAAATTGACCTCATTTGTAAGTGAGTACTTAACGGATGAAACGTTTAAGGTTGATCACGCTTGGTCGGGAACCATGGGCGTTTCTGATGTGAAAATGCCGATCATTGAGCAACATTGTTCCAATCTTTTCGTGGGCGTTAGGATGGGCGGTATGGGGGTCGCGATTGGAAGTTTGGTTGGCAAACAACTAGCAGATCTTGCGCGCTAACCTACTTTTTCAAAAATTTTAGTAGCGACCTTTTCTCCATCTATTGCAGCACTTACAATTCCTCCTGCATATCCAGCACCCTCTCCACAAGGATAAAGATTGGAAAGCTGAGGATGCGCATATGTTTCGATATCTCTAGGAATTCTTACTGGTGAGGAAGTGCGCGATTCTGTGGCAACAATTACCGCATCTGGATGCAGATATCCTTTCATTTTTTTACCAAAGGCGATGAAACCTTCTCTTAAAGTTCCGCTCACGAAGGCAGGAAGAATATCGTGCAGATTGCGACTAACTATTCCTGGAAAGTAGGAACAATTTGGGAGGTCTTTACTTGTTTTTTTTGAGATAAAGTCATTGATTCTTTGTGCCGGTGCTTGTTGTGTTTTTCCTGCAACAGACCAACATTTTTGCTCAACACTTTTCTGAAATTCCATCCCTGCCAACGGTCCGTATTTATGGAATTCGGGAATGTCTTCCCATTCCACACTTACAACTATCCCTGAGTTTGCCCAAGGGTTGTTTCGCTTGCTCGGAGACCAACCATTGGTTACAATTTCCCCAGGTGCAGTTGCACAAGGAGCAATAATGCCGCCGGGACACATACAGAATGAATACACTCCTTTATTATTCACTTGATGCACGAGGCTATACGAAGCAGGAGGCAGGATGTCATTCCTTATTTCACAATGATATTGAATGCTGTCAATCACCTGTTGTGGATGTTCAGCACGAACGCCGAGAGCAAAAGGTTTGAAGTGAATTTCAATTTCATTTTTATGCAGCAATTCAAAAATATCTCGAGCACTGTGTCCGGTGGCTAAAATGAAGGCGTCGGCTTGCAGCTTTTCGTTGCCATTGATTTCAATTGCTTCTATTTTATGATTTTGAAAAAAGAAGTTGGTAAGCTTTGAGTTGAAGTGCACTTCACCACCGTGAGCTATAATTTCCTCACGCATGGCTGCGATAATTTTGGGTAGCTTATTGGTCCCGATGTGAGGATGCGCTTCTGTAAGAATGGTTTCGCTTGCTCCAAATTGTACCAATAGTTCCAGTATACTTTGAACGTCGCCACGTTTGGTAGATCTGGTATAAAGTTTTCCATCGGAATAGGTACCCGCTCCGCCCTCGCCAAAACAATAGTTAGACTCTGGATTGACAATTTGTTCTTTGTTCAGTTTCGCAAGATCTCTTCTTCTGGCTTGAACATCTACGCCTCTTTCTATTACGATAGGTTTAATTCCTTTCTCTATCAATTTGAGCGCAGCAAACAGGCCTGCAGGGCCGGCTCCGATAACAACTACTTTTTGTCCGGCATCTCGCACATTTGAAAATTTGCGAGGTTCAAAACGCGGTGGAATCGCTTCATTTGGTGCAAAGACTTCAATTTTGAGATTAACCTTTATCTGCTTTTGTCTAGCGTCAATAGACTTTTTTAGAACAACAATTTGGTGCTGCGCAGTAATCGACTGGACCTTTTTTGATGCAATTCTTAGAATGGCTTGATTGTCTTCTGCTTCATGAGGAAGCACTACGAGTTGTAATGTATGCGACATAAGTAAGATGTTGGTCTATTCAACCAAAAATCGGGTTGGAAGATGATTTGAATGCAAAGGTAATCTTGGAATGGATAAAGGAAAGGGAATATTTACATAAAGTGTATTTAGAGTAGAATATTCAAATTACTTTCGTCGCCAAATTGAATGTGTATGGCAACGTTGACCAAGCCCGTAATTAAATACAACAAAGAAAAATTGACTAACGATGAATTGATTTCAATTTATCGTGCCATGATAAAACCTCGATTAATTGAGGAAAAGATGTTGAGTCAATTGCGTTTGGGAAAGATTAGCAAATGGTTCAGCAGTTATGGTCAAGAGGCGATATCTGTGGGCGTGGCTTTGGCAATGGAGAAAGATGAGTTCATCCTTCCGATGCACAGAAACTTGGGGATTTTTACCGCACGCGACTTGCCATTGAAACGCTTATTCGCACAGTTTCAAGGTAAAATGGAAGGCTTTACAAAAGGAAGAGATCGTTCGTTTCACTTTGGTACTAAGGAGTATCATTTGGTGGGAATGATTTCTCATCTCGGTCCTCAATTGGGGATTGCTGATGGTATTGCATTAGCCAATAAGTTGGGTAAAGAGAAAAAAGCCACGATTGTATTTAGCGGAGATGGTGGAGCAAGTGAAGGAGATTTTCATGAAGCTATCAATGTGGCCACAGTATGGGATTTACCGGTTATTTTTGGTATAGAAAATAATGCTTGGGGATTATCTACTCCCAGCAGAGAGCAGTTTAGATGTAAGCAGTTCATTGATAAAGCTATTGGCTACGGAATGCCAAAGGAGGATGCCATTCAAGTAGACGGAAACAATATTTTGGAAGTGTATCATGCCGTGAAAAAAGCGGCCGAGAGCATTCGAAATAATCCAAGACCGATTATGATGGAATTTATGACATTCCGAATGAGAGGTCACGAAGAAGCAAGTGGCACGAAATACTATCCTGAAGGATTGATTGAGAGCTGGGAAGATCGTGATCCTGTATTGAATTACGAACTTTGGTTGCAAGAGGTCAAAGTGCTTTCTGACGCTCAGGTATTGAGTATTAGAGAGGAAATCAAAGCGGAAATTAACAGTCAATTGAACGAGGCTTATCAGTTGCCAGGTATTGAACCTAGCACCTCTTTTGAAGAGGCGGATTTGTTTCAAGAATTTTCAAATGACGAAATCAAACCAACCTCGAATACTTCTAAAAAAATGAGGCTTATAGATGCCGTGAGTGACGGACTTCGTGAGAGCATGCGAAAGCACAACAAGTTGGTGTTGATGGGGCAGGACATCGCCAAATATGGTGGTGTATTTAAGGTGACCGAGGGGTTTGTTGAAGAATTTGGAAATGAACGTGTTCGAAATACTCCTTTGTGTGAATCTGCAATTGTGGGTTCTGGATTAGGTCTGAGTATTAAGGGTTGGAAAGCGATGGTAGAGATGCAGTTTGCTGACTTTGTCACTTGTGGATTCAATCAGATTGTGAATAACCTAGCAAAACTGCACTACCGTTGGGAGGAGAATGCAGATGTTGTGGTAAGAATGCCGACAGGGGCAGGTGTTGCTGCTGGACCATTTCATAGTCAAAGCAATGAAGCATGGTTTTTTCATACTCCCGGATTAAAAATAGCATACCCCGCATTCCCTGCGGATGCAAAAGGGCTTTTGTGTCAATCATTTAATGATCCGAACCCCGTGTTGTTTTTTGAACACAAGGCACTCTATCGATCAATTGAACAAGATGTTCCAGAAGGCTATTACACCTTGCCATTTGGCGTCGCCAATGTGCTCAAAACAGGAGAAGAATTAACGATAGTTTCTTACGGTTTGGGAGTTCACTGGGCACTCGACTATTTGAAAGAGCATCCTGAGGTGTCTGCAGACTTAATTGATTTGCGCACATTAGCACCATTGGATATGGAGACCATTTACAAATCGGTGAAGAAGACCGGAAGAGTACTTGTGCTTCATGAAGATGCCACAACAGGTGGAATCGGCGGGGAAATTAGCGCTCGAATCACAGAAGAGTGTTTTGCAGATTTGGATGCGCCTGTTATGCGTTGTGGAAGTTTGGATACTCCAATTCCATTCAATGCAGAGTTGGAGAAGAACTATTTGGCAAATAGCAGACTGCACGGTATATTGCAGAAGCTAATGGCCTATTAATATGAATTATACCGTATTTCAAATCCTACTAATTTGTGTTTTGTTGTACGGCGTAGTTTGTGTGATTTATTTCTTTTTCCAAGAGAAATTTCTGTTTGTTCCTACATTCAAATTTGACCATTCTTTTAAAGCGAGGGTGGCTTGTCCTATCGAAGAATTTCAACTTCGAACTCCGTATAATGGTAGTATTCATGGCATTTTATTGAAAGCTAAAGAGCCGAAAGGATTGATATTCTACCTTCATGGCAATACAGGAAGTTTGAAACGCTGGCAGTTCATGGCAGAGGAATTGGTTTCATACGGGTTTGATGTTTTTGCCATTGACTATAGAGGGTATGGCAAGAGTACCGGTTTTCGAACGGAAGCGCGGATGCACAGGGATGTAGAGTATTGCTTCGACTTTATTTCTTCAAAATATGAAAGCTATCCTAAAATCATTTATGGACGGAGTTTGGGGACCGGCTTTGCTTCGCGACTGGCTTCTCGAAGAATTGTAGATGCACTTGTTTTGGAGACTCCATTTAGCAGCTTGATAGATGTGGCAAGGCACAGATTACCCTTTCTTCCCGTCGATACTTTGTTGCGCTATAAATTCAGAAATGACCTTCATTTGAAGCATGTTGATTGCCCTGTCAGAATTTTTCATGGAACAAAAGACAAGGTGGTAAGGCATCGACTTGCCTTGAAGCTCTATCGTAAGTCTTTGAATTTAAAAGACATAGATATGATCACGCTCGTAGGGGGACGACACGGCAACTTGAATACCTATCCCTTATTTAGAGAGCGTCTTTCTTCTTTTTTTTCGGGCATATTATTCTTAAATTCGCAGCGCACCGTTGGGAGGAGAGGCAACGTTTAGCACTCTTTTTTCGACTGAGTATAAAGCCAAAAACCAAAACATGAAGAATTTTTACCGGATTGCAATTCTGTGCTTACTTTTTATCGGAGGAACGAAGTATTCTGTAGCACAGTTGGCGAACCCTGCATATGAGGTGGATATGACGGTTCATTACGGAGAGTACGGTGGTATTGATTTGACCGGATATGTCACATATGAACTATACGTAAAGTTTCAGGATCCTGATAATTATTTGCTTTCAATTTTCGGAGAGGAAGATCCCAATACGGACTGTGTCTTTGACCCTGATACCGTAACATTCTTCAACTTTCCATGTGGATTGTTTCAATTTGAAAGTGAAACAGCTTTTGGTAGCAATAACTCATGCTTGAACAGTTTTAATGTTCCCGGCTATGAGGCTGAACCATTTGATAGCTATATGACAATTGGCTACGAGTGTAGCTCAGAAGTCTCTGCAGATATTCCTGTGAACCTAGGCTTTTGTCCAGAATGGATTGATGCTTTCGAAGGTCCTGCAAATGGCGATTATTTTGATGGTGGCTCATTCTTTTGGGACGGTTATGCAGTGAGCTTGGCTTCGGCTTTTAACCCAACTACATCAGTAGCCCGTGCTGGAGATGACTTGAGGGTGAAAATTGCACAATTCACCACTTGTGGCGGGTGGAATGGATGTTTCAATATCACTTACAAAACTCCAGATCAAGTAGGAACCCCTGATTTCGAATATGTACTTGACATTTGTCTTGAAGTCCCTCATCCTTGTTTAGATTTTCCAATGGATACAGATCCAACTGTAACAAACCCTGCTTGTTTCGGTGACGGTTCACAAGTAGTAATTGAAGATGGAGGTTATAGCACAGTGACTTATGAGTTGTATTCTGGAAATACTGTTGGTAGTGGCACTTTGGTAGATACTTTCAGTGACTCAGATACTGGATGGACTTTGAATGATTTAGCTCCTGGCGATTATTATGTAGCGATGAATGAAGCGACGGGATGTAGAGATACAACTACCGTTTTTACAATCATTGAGCCTGCTGAGCTAATTTTTGAACCTGGAATTTTGCAGGAAATCTTATGCGCTGGAGATGAGAATGGAGAGATTGAGCTTGTTTGCTCTGGAGGTACTGGAGTAACAGGAATTGAGGTGAATGGATTAGCTGGGTATTCATGTGGAGATGTAATTACCGATTTATCATGTGGTGAATATGTAATGACAGCTACTGACGAAAACGGGTGTTTTGTAGAAACTACAGTTGACTTAATTTGTCCAGCACAAATCCTAGCTCAGCTAACTTCTACGGACATACCTTGTTACAATTATGATAACGGTGTTATTGAAGGAAATATCAATGGAGGTACTGGTGAATTGACAATCACACTGACTTACAATGGAGATGTGATACAAACAGTAACCCAAGTTGCACCAGTTGCCATCAACTTTACAGACTTGGACGGAGGAGATTACACAGTAGATGTCATTGATGTCAATGGCTGTAGTTTCCAACAGATGTTCACGATTGTTGAACCAGATGCAGTGGAAGTAAACGCTACGACAACAGATGCGATTTGCTTTAGTTCATGCGATGGAACAGTGATATTTGACATAGTTGGTGGAACCGGACCATTCGACGAAAATGTATTTAGTGCAGGTGGTGTGGAGTTTGCGGCAAATGCTTTGTGCAGGTCCTTACACTTATGAAATTATTGACGCAAATGGATGTTCTTTGAATGGCGATATCCTCATCAATGAACCATGATGACATAACAGGCGAAATTGTGGGCAATGGAATTTCATGTTTCGGAATCTGTGACGGTTCAATTGAAGTTTCAAATGTTACCGGTGGTACAGGAGTGGATTATTCGTACAGCTTAACACCAGTTGCTGGTAACTGTGTAGCCCCTTGTTTAGGAAATGCAGCGGTTATCGAAAACCTATGTGCAGGTTCATTCACGTTGAATATTACGGATGAAGAGGGATGTGTGAAGAACTTCCCAAATATTGTCGTTGCTGGTCCTGCAGAATTAATCATTCAATTGACTCCAACCAATGTTCAGTGTTTTGGACAAGAGGACGGAATGGTTGTGATAAACTCAACTGGTGGAACTGGTCAAGTGGTTTTGACACCTACAAGCGATGTTCTTCCTCAAACGATCACTAACCTAGCTCCTGGAACTTACACCTACACTATCGAAGATGAAAATGGTTGTCAGGCCATCGATGATGTTACGATTACAGAACCAGATCTTCTTGTTTCGACACTAGATGAAACTATTAACGTTACCTGCGGCGGTGATTGCGACGGTATTGTGAATTACACTGTAACGGGTGGTACAGCACCATTTGCTTACACGCTTGATCCAACTGGGGCAATTGGTGTATCGAATGGGACGATTGGAACTTTATGTGCGAATGCATATGTTTTGACCATTGTGGATTCACATGCTTGTACAACGACCATGGAGTTTGATATTAACGAGCCCACTCCTTTGGATATAACTTTCAATGTAGACGCACCAACTTGTACAGGTATGACTGATGGATCGGCTCAAATAGTCTTGTCCGGTGGAACAGGTGATCTCACTGGTTTTGTAAGTGCTGATGGCTATGACGCAGTAGACAATGGCAACAATTCATTCCTGATTACTAACCTTGGAGAAACTACAATTGATGTTCAATTAATTGATGAAGTAGGATGTGTGATTGAAGAAAGTTTCGAAGTAATTCCAGACATCATCACAGATATGATATTGACAACCTTCAGCTCTCCTGAAACATGTTGGAATGAGCAGGATGGTACTGCAACTGTTGGTGTTCAAAATGGATTTTTACCAATTTCATATCAGTGGGATGATCCTAATGAGCAAATTACCGCTACTGCTATTGGTTTGTCTTCAAGCGAAACTTACACTGTTCGTGTAACGGATGATATTGGATGTACACTTACCACTTCAGTGTTTGTGGATCCTACAATTGGCTGTTTCTTCATTACTACGGGTATTACACCTAATGGTGATGGTGTGAATGACACCTGGTTGATTGGAGGTCTTGAGTTCTTCCCTAATGCAAAAGTTCAAGTGTTCAATCGTTGGGGACAAATTGTATTTGAATCACGTGGCTACAATTCACCATGGGATGGAAGATACAAAGGAGAGGCGCTTCCTGTAGCGGACTACTACTTTGTAATTGAATATGACAATACTAAGGATCCAATTTTAGGAACTGTAACTATCAAATACTAATCGGCAATGAAGAGAATTATTACGTTAGCAATTTTCGCTTTAACATTTGCCGGAGTGGCAAATGCCCAACAGGTGAGCAGAAGAACCCAGTGGGCTATCAATACGTTTATGGTAAACCCTGCAGTAGCAGGAACTCAAACATATTCACCAGTTTTTGCTTCATACCGTCAGCAATGGGCAGGTTTTAAAGGCGCTCCTACTACGATAATGGCGAGTGGCCATACTGCTCTTCCGCATCATCTTGGTATTGGAGGTATTTTCTACAGTGATAATACTGGTGGTGCCATTTCTGAAAACGGGGCAGAACTTACAGGAGCTTACAACATTGATCTGAATAATTACGATGCTGTCAGCTTTGGATTAAGTCTGAATGCTAGTCAATATTCATTTGATAATAGCAAACTTGTAGTTCTTGATGAATCGGATGTGGCTTTGAATGGAATGCAGCCAGAAACTAATATGAATTTTGACGCCACCTTTGGTTTCATGATTTATGGTGAGCAGTATTATGCAGGATTCTCAATTCCTCAGCTATTTCAAACCAAGCTTCGCTTGAGCAGTGATGGAATACCTGGCAATAACGTTAATGTGCGACACTTCCAATTTATGGGTGCATACCGTCACTACTTATCTAATATCCTAGATATTCAGGGTAGTGCTTTCTTGAGGTTTACTTCTGTAACACCAGTTCAAATTGACTTGAATGCTAGAATGAACTACAACGATGCGGTGTGGGCAGGATTGACTTACCGTCATAATGATGCCATTGCTGTTATGTTTGGTGGTATTTTCAAGAGCTTCACTCTTGGGTATAGCTATGATATTACCACTACTAATGCTCGCAGATTTAGCCCTCATACACATGAAATTGTCTTAGGGTATTACATAGAGCATTCTAAAGGCAAATTCAAAGCAAATACCCTTGGCCCTCGTCGATTAAGCAAGAGCAAAATCATTAATTAATCATGAAGTTGAAGATCGTACTTTCTTTTGTTGCGCTGTGTCTTGCAGTCATATCCTATTCACAGGTCACTGGAATTGTGGTGGAAGAAGTAGACAATGGTGGAACTGTGAAGGGACGAACAATTCGTGTTTATGCCGTGCTTGCTAACGATAGTGATCAAGTGTTTATGGTATACGGTGAAAAGAATCACCCTATGTACATTCGCTCCAACAAGGCTTTTTATCAAAGCGACATGGCTGGTGCTTCTGCGCGTGATAGTAACAGAAAATTGAGCACAGACAATCCTACAGTCAGATACGATTCTTGGTTGACCATCGGAGCCACGGATAATTATGATAACAATACTTCTTTGACCATAGATACGGAGAACTTCGAAAAATCGGGTGCTGAAATTGCAACTAATGAAGGAGCATGGTACGCATTGCCTAATTCAAAGCAATGCTACCCCGACGGTCAAAAACGTGTGCTATTGATGCAACTTACTTCCGAGGGAGGTATGGAAGGTAAATTCAGTATAATGGGAAGAATGCCAAAGGTGAAAATTTCCATTATTACAATGCCGCTTTCACCTTTAGAATGGGAAAGTAAATTAGAGGAATTTAGCGGTATTGGAATTTTTCACTTTCTTCAAACCTTCAATTGGCCCTGCATAGACTAGCTCTCCACCTTTATTTCCACCATCAGGTCCAAGATCGATAATCCAGTCAGCATTTTTCATCACGTCAACGTTATGCTCAATGGCAATGATAGAATGTCCCTTTTCCAATAAAAGGTGAAAACTATCCATCAGTCTTTGCACATCATGAAAGTGCAGTCCTGTAGTAGGTTCGTCGAAAATAAATAGGGTGTGATTATTCGTTGAGCCCATTGAAAGGAATGTGGCAAGCTTAATTCGCTGTGCTTCACCACCACTTAAACTTGAGCTACTTTGACCCATGCCAATGTATCCTAATCCAACCTGGTGGAGAGGGGTAAGCTTGGTCAGTAGATTTTTATTGATGGTCTTATCTTTTTCAATCGCAAAGAAGTCCATTGCGTCGGCTACAGTCATATCAAGAATGTCACTTACATTTTTTCCTTGATAAAGTACTTCAAGTATTTCATCTTTAAAGCGCTTGCCTTTGCAGCTTTCACAGACCAATTTGATATCGGCCATGAATTGCATTTCGATGGTCTGATAGCCTTCACCTTCGCAAGCTTCGCATCTCCCACCATCCACGTTGAATGAAAAATGTGTGGGCTTGTATCCGCGTTGTTTTGAAAGCGGTAACGAAGCATAAAGAGTTCTAATTTCATCCCATGCTTTTACATACGTTACAGGGTTCGATCTACTACTTTTTCCTATAGGGTTTTGGTCAACAAATTCCACATTTTTGATGGTCTTGATGTCTCCAGAAATCGAGTCAAACGCACCAGGAGCATCACCGAATCCGCCAAGCTCCTTTTTCAAAGCAGGGTATAGGACTTCTTTTACCAAACTTGATTTACCGGAACCACTAACACCAGAGATTACCGTAAAACAACGCAGTGGAATTTCCACGTCAATATTTTTGAGGTTGTTCTCACGAGCACCTTTTATAATGATTTTATCTTTTCCTGGTTTATGACTTTTCTTGATAGAAATGTTTTTATCTCCAGCTAAATATTCTGCTGTAAGCGTGCCGCCTTTTTTGATAAGGTCTTTTATTTCACCATTAAAAACGACGTTTCCACCTAAGGTTCCAGCTTCTGGTCCCATGTCCACCAAGCGATCTGAAGCCTTCATGATTTCCTCGTCGTGTTCTACAACAATGACTGTATTTCCTTGAGCTTTCAACTCTTTCAGAACTCCTATTAAGCGCTGTGTGTCTCTTGGATGCAATCCAATAGATGGTTCGTCTAGAATGTACATAGAGCCTACCAAACTGCTTCCAAGGCTAGTAGCAAGGTTGATTCTTTGCGATTCACCACCTGATAATGTATTCGAGAGTCGATTTAAAGTGAGGTATTCCAATCCGACATCCATCAAATATTTTAAGCGATTTCTGATTTCAGTTAGAATTCGTTTCGCGACTTTCTCTTCGTGTTTGGTAAGTTTCAAATCGTTGAAAAAAGCAGAGCATAAGTTGATTGGCATATTCACCAAGTCGCTTATTCCTTTTTCATTGATCTTGACATAGTTTGCGTCTTTTCTTAATCGGGTGCCTTTGCAGTCGGGGCAAGTTGTTTTGCCACGATATCTACTGAGCATTACGCGATATTGAATTTTATACGCTTCACTTTCCAAGAATGAAAAGAATGCATCTAGACCAGGAATGTGTTGGTTTCCTTTCCAAAGAATGTCTCTTTCTTTTTCTGTAAGTTCTCCGTATGGCCTATGAATGGGGAAATTAAATTTTCTCGCATTCATAATGACCTGTTCTTTCCATTCACTCATTTTTTCTCCTCGCCACGGCATGATGGCATCGTCGTAAACGGAAAGACTTTTATTGGGTACCACTAGATTTTCATCTATTCCGATGATACTTCCAAATCCTTCGCATGTTTTGCAAGCCCCAACGGGGTTGTTGAATGAAAACAGATTAAGAGAAGGTTCTTCGAAAGTGATACCATCTTCTTCGAATTTATTTGAAAACTCAAATATTTTCCCTGAAGAAACAACTTCAAGGAAACAGATACCGTGACCTTCAAAAAAAGCAGAGCTGACACTGTCGCTTATTCTGGAAATGTTTTCCTCGTCTTTGCTAGCTGTAACTCTGTCAATGAGAATATAGATTTTATCAGAAGCTTTTATCTTGGAAGGAGCTTCATCAATTCGAACTACTTCGTCATTTATTTTTATTCTTGAAAAACCTTGTTGGGTCAGAATTTCAATTTTTTTCGGGTAATCAGATGTTTTTAGATCTTCAATTTTGGAAAGGATATAGAGTCTCTCCTCCTCATTAAGCTTTGCTACAAAATCGACCACATCTGAAACGGTATGTCTTTTTACTTCTTTACCGCTAATTGGAGAGTATGTTCTACCAATACGTGCAAAGAGTAATTTCATGTAGTCATAAATCTCCGTAGAAGTTCCTACTGTTGATCTAGAGGTGCGTGAAGTGACTTTTTGTTCAATGGCCACTGCGGGAGAAATTCCTTGAATGGTGTCTACATCTGGTTTATCTAGTCTGCCTAAGAATTGGCGAGCATAACTCGATAGACTTTCAACATACCTTCTTTGACCTTCTGCGAATAGGGTGTCAAAGGCCAAGCTTGATTTTCCGCTTCCGCTTAGCCCTGTAATAACTGTAAGTTGATTTCTGGGAATGGAGAGGGATACATTTTTAAGGTTGTGCATTCTTGCACCTTTAATAATGATATTGTGTTTAGGGTCGGAATCTTTTATGGCCGTTTTTTTCATAGTAAAAATATCTCTCCAAAAAATCAGGAAACGAATGTAGAATCAAACCTTCAGCTATGAAATATGTTCTTATCAACATTGCCGAAATATTGTGTTAGAGAAGAGATATTTTAGATTTTTTTTGACCTTCAGTAGGGATTGAGAAGAAAAATATGTATATTTGGTAATCTGAAAGAAAATTTTCAGGTGCATACAATAATAATCCAGGTTGCCGTTATAAACGGGTAAAACCTACTAAGACATTCAATAGCCTATAAATAGACTTTACTCTTTGTTCTAAACAATTTACCAAGTAGAACTCAATAAAAAGAGGAGGTCATTATGCGTCTTAGTGAACAGACAGATCGTCAGCTAGTAGAGGCTTACATCAGAGGAAATGAGGAATGCTTTCAGGAGCTATTAAAGCGCTATAAAAGTCGCGTATTTGGAAAAATTTCCATGTACGTGAAAGATAGAGCCGCTGCGGAAGACATTTTTCAAGACACATTTTTGAAAGCGATCCATGCTTTGAAGGAAGGTCAGTACAATGAAGAAGGGAAGTTTAGCGCGTGGATTATGCGGATTGCTCACAATCTCTGCATCGACTATTTCCGAAACAAGAAGAAAATGCCTATGACTCGTGGTAATGATGACTACGATCCGTTCGATTATATCTCTAATGGGGATAAAAACACCGAACAAGAGGCAATTAATAAGCAAGTGCTTAGTGATACTAAGAAATTGCTTGCACAGCTTCCAAGCGAGCAGCGCGAGATTGTGATGATGAGATTGTACTATGATATGAGCTTCAAAGAAATTTCTGATAGCTTAGATATTAGTATCAACACCGCTTTAGGAAGAATGAGATATGCGCTCATTAATATGCGCAAACTCATTGAAAAACACCAGATTGAGGTTTCTCTATCATAGGGTGTTTGGTTTTGGTTCAGGTATTCATAAGGTCTCGGGTGGTTCCGAGACCTTTTTTTTTGCTCTCATGCAATAAGTGTAAAAAGTACGCGTTATCCAGCTGTCAAATCAAACCCCTGCCTATGACAGATTTTACACTTCAAGACTTAGTCAACTTTTCACGTAACGAAAAAAAAATGGTAGAAGACGTACTGCCGGAGCTTAGTTCAGCTGAAGAAATCGGTCCATCAGATAAAACTTTACAGTTTATCATGGATTATTCAAAGGCGCTAAGCGTAAGAAAATCCAAAAATTTGAATCATATTTCAATGATTCTAAATTAATTGAAATTTATTGTTTAACCTTGGCCATCCATCTGGATGGCCATTTTTTTTAATAAACACCTGATTACTATGAGAAATTTGATCCTAATGATCAGCGCATTGATGTTTTCAAGTGCTGTTTTTTCCCAAACAGACAGAAGCAATGAGTTACAGCTTCGATTTACAACGGGTCTTGCAGCCTACAAGAGCATGGCAGAGCTTTCGTATAACGACGGCAACACAAGAATCAGTGAAACAGATACTTCAGGTGCTGTTACACAACATTTTCAACTGGGTGCGAGGTATGATTTAACCAAACGATTTACGGTTGGACTTGATTATAAATTTGGGGCTTATCTCTACGATACCACCGAGACCAATCGAACTCGTAGTAACAAGTTTGGCGTTTTTGGTATAGCTGGAGAATTCAATATTTCATCCCGTCCCAACTTCAGATGGTATGTTGGTCTGGGATTTCATGCATCGCGCTTACAAATTTCAGAATCTGAAACCAACGGTAATATGACAACACAAATTGATGTGGATTTCAGAGGCTCAGGTATGTCGCTCAACACCGGGATAATCAAATATTTTGGAGATCGAAGACTTGGATTCATCTTCAATGCTGGATACGACGGTCACTCTTTTGAAGCGGACCCTAGCTTTTTCGGAAACATAGAAAATTTGAAATATACGCTTGATGTCAGGGGAGTCGACCTCCAACTGGGATTGCTATTCCGGTTTTACTAATTCGGTTGAAGCATTTTAAAATAGGTAGGTGAGTGGTCTATTTTCAGCTCAGGGTGAAAGATGAGTGTCAGATCTTTTAGAAAAATTTGAGGCTCTAGAATGGCATCACCGAAATAATCGACCAAAGCAGTATTACAATTGAATACTTGATGATTTTGAAAAGCCCTTGTTTTATAAAGCAAGGGCTCTTCTATTTTTAATGTGGTAAGGTTTAAATCTGAAGTGCGATATTCAACTTTTCCCCAATAGTCGCAGTTTTCTACCAATTTGTACAATCGCTCAAAAGGAATGGCAATGTTCTCATTCGAAATAGTGTCGCTTAATACATATGATGCTCCAGCATCTTCTATCAACTTCGCAACAAAACTATTTCCTGGAGGTGCGAACCATGTACTCTGATCATTGCTTCCTGTGAATACACAAGGTCGCGTAGTAGTACTATTCTTTACAAAATCGGATGTTGAAGTATAGTCTTGTTTAATTGCTGAGAAAATTTGATTGGCCTCATCAGGCTTGTTGCAAAAGAGTGCGATTACTTTTATCCATTCGGCACGACCTAGTGGTGAATATTCAAGGTATTCAGAAATAGGGATGCAGTTGATTCCTTTTTTGGTGTACTTATCATATCCGTCATATCCAAACGGATAAACAAAGAAATAATCAGGTTGGATAGAAATGAGTTTTTCCATGCTCACCTCATCATTCGAAGTAAGATCCAGGATTTTATTTTCAGCAACTAATTTCTGGACTTTTTCATTTCTAATATATGATGCGAAAGTCACACCTTTGAGTTGTTCTAGTGCACCTAGGCGGTGTAAAAAGCTGACATGGGTAGTAGAAAGGCAAGCTAAATTTCCACTTAAATTTTTAGGAATGAAGTAAGTACCAATCGTGTCTGAAGGATTGGTGACATCAAAGAGCAAAAGTTTGTAGTCCTCTTCTGATTCAAAAATATTGAAACCTCTTGCAAATTCAGGTCGATGCTCTACGTATTGCTTGGTTTGGGAAATTGATTGAGAATTTTTGGATGTGCATCCAATAACTAGTGCAATAACCCAGATATAATACTTCATGGGGCTAAAATACAGCATCTGAATGATTAACTTCGCGGCACAAACCATTCAATGAAAATGGCACATGGAAAAAGAAACTTTGGAATTCAATAAAAATGAAGATAAGATGATGCAGTTGGTATCTCAACTGAATCATCGTTTGGATAAGATCTATCTTGGTGGTGGGAAGTCTAAGATTGAGAAAGAACACAGCAAGGGTAAGTTGACAGCAAGAGAGCGTATAGATGCGCTATTAGATGAAGTGGGGGATCGGATAGAAATTGGGGCATTTGCTGGTGATGAAATGTACAAGGAGCATGGAGGTTGTCCTGCTGGGGGTGTTGTAGTGGTGATGGGGTATATCAAAAAAAGACTTTGTATTGTGGTTGCAAATGATGCTACAGTGAAAGCTGGAGCATGGTTTCCAATTACTGGAAAGAAAAATTTGAGAGCTCAAGAAATCGCTATGGAGAATCGAATTCCAATTATTTACCTTGTAGATAGCGCAGGAGTTTATCTACCGATGCAAGATGAGATATTTCCAGATAAAGAACATTTCGGAAGAATTTTTAGAAACAATGCGATGATGAGCAGCATGGGGATTCCTCAAATTGCTGCGGTAATGGGAAGTTGTGTCGCAGGTGGTGCGTATCTGCCAATCATGTCTGATGAATCTTTGATTGTAGATAAGACGGGAACAATATTCTTAGCTGGGTCTTACTTAGTGAAGGCAGCTATTGGTGAAGATATCGACAACGAAACCTTGGGAGGAGCGACAACCCACTGTGAAATTTCGGGTGTTACAGATTACAAAGCGAAGGACGATAAAGATGCCTTGAAGACCATTAGAAATCTAGTAGATAAGTTTGGTAAAATCACCGAGTCTGCAGGGTTCGATCGTGTTCCATCTAAGGCTCCTAAACGTAGTGCAAAAGATGTGTATGGTATTCTACCCGAGGATCGTACGAAACCTTATGATGTAAGAGCTTTGATAGATTGTATTGTGGATGATAATGAGATCACCGAATACAAGGAGGATTATGGAAAGACCATAGTGTGTTGCTATGCGCGCATTGATGGTTGGGCTGTTGGGATAGTGGCCAATCAGCGCCTGATTGTGAAAAGCAAAAAGGAAGGAATGCAGTTGGGGGGAGTAATATTTAGTGACAGCGCAGATAAGGCTGCACGATTTATCATGAATTGCAATCAAAAGAATATTCCACTTGTATTTCTGCAAGATGTAACGGGCTTCATGGTAGGATCGCGATCAGAGCATGGTGGAATCATTAAAGATGGTGCGAAGATGGTCAATGCGCAAGCCAACAGTGTGGTTCCTAAGTTTACTATAGTGACAGGGAATAGTTACGGGGCAGGCAACTATGCGATGTGTGGAAAAGCGTATGATCCAAGACTAATTGTTGGTTGGCCTACCGCACAAGTTGCGGTAATGGGAGGCTCTCAAGCTGCTAAAGTTTTGTTGCAAATTGAAGTTGCGAGCATGAAGGCTAAAGGTGAAGAAATTTCAGAAGAGAGAGAAGCTGAATTGTTCAACAAGATCAAAGAGCGATACGATTCTCAAACGTCACCTTACTATGCCGCTGCACGATTGTGGTTGGATGCGGTGATTGACCCGGCAGACACACGCAAGTGGATTAGCATGGGAATCGAAGCAGCGAACAATGCTCCTGCAGAAAGGGCATATTCAACTGGAGTATTGCAGGTCTAGTATTTTGAAAAAAATGTTTTTAGGATGAAAAAGTTTATTGAAGAAAAACCACTGACATTTTTGTTGTTGCTCGCCTTCGCGGTTCGACTTATTGCTGTTGTATTTGCGAAAGGCTATATGATGCATGATGATCATTTTTTGACTGTTGAGCCGGCATCAAGTTGGGCAGATGGGTTTAACTTCAATGAGTGGGCTCCTGGTATTGGTAATGACCGTCAGGAACCAGAACCGATCAGCTTTTTTTATCTCGGATTTTTATTTGTCTTTTTTAAAATAATGAATCTTTTGGGGCTGGAGAATCCGGATCATCAGATGTATGTGATTCGATTGATTCATGCGGTTTATTCATTATTGACTGTTTACTATGCCTATAAGATTACATCATTAATATCCAATAAAAAGAATGCTTTTCAAGTTGGATTGTTGCTAGCTTTGATTGGCATTATGCCCAATTTTGCGGTAAGAAATTTGGTTGAATTTGTGTGCATGCCACCGTTACTTTTTGGTTTTTATTATTTGATAAAGAACCATGCATTCAAGCACATTCATATAAAATATCCAGTTGGAAACGGCTCTTTGAATTTGCAAGAGAATTTTAATAGTCCGTTGAGCATATCATTGAGCAAGTTGATAGTTGCTGCTTTCGTGATGGGATTGGCTGTAGGATTCAGGTATCAAACGGTATTGATTGTCGCATTCGTTGGGTTTATTTTCTTTCTTCAAAAAGAGTTTAAGAATTTTATCGTTTTTGGAGCGGTTGCATTTTTTGCATTTTTCGTGACTCAAATAGATGATGTTTTGTTGTGGGGAGGAAAGCCATTTCAACACTTGTTGGGGTACTTTGCATACAATGCAGAACATGCGGGAAACTATCCAGGAAGTCCATTTGCCTATTTGAGTTTTATAGCTTATTTCATTTTGCCACCAGCAAGTTTGTTTTTGCTGTGGGGTTATATGAAAGAATGGAAAAGATACTTTTTCATTTTTCTTCCGATTACGTTTTTTGTAGTGTTCCACATCGTTTATCCGAATAGACAGGAGCGTTTTATTTTACCTGCTTTACCGTTCTTTATTATTCTGGGAGTAATTGGTTGGAATGCGTTTGTTTCGCAGTCGAAATTTTGGGCGAATCGCATAGCTCTTCATAAGGGAGCATGGAGCTTTTTTTGGATAATTAATATTGCTATGATGTTGGTTTTTGCAACTACCTATAGTAAACGGGCGCGTGTAGAGGCTATGTTATATCTATATAACAGTGGTGATTGCAAAAACTTTATTCAGGAGTTTACACAAGGCGAGTCGGGTAGTCAAGTGCCTCAGTTTTACTCAGGAAATTGGCAATGGTATTATGTATTTAGAAAGAATACAGATATCAATTTAGAAGTAGATTATATGGAGTTAGTTGCAGAAGAGCAGCGAGGCACTTATGATCCTAAAGAAGTTCCGAATTACATCTTGTTTTATAATGATGAAGAGCTTGATTCTAGGGTAGAAAGAATGAAGGGTTATTTTCCAAGTTTAAAATTTGAGGAAAAAGTTGAGGCAGGCTGGTTTGATAAAATGCTTCACCGATTGAATGACAAAAATTCGATAGAAACGATTTATATCTATAAAGTGAATTAGTGTCTTCTTTTAATTTTCACTTTTATCCGTAGCATTGTTTTTTTTTGTTTATTGCAGTTATAATAAAACTGTAATATGAAAACTAAAAACTCCTTTCTCCTCATTGCCATATGTGCAATTGTTTTTTCTTCATGTACTATCGAAAAGCGCAGGTATTTCAAGGGATACCATGTAGAATGGTCATCTCATCGCCATAAAGCAGAAACTCATGAAGAGCCAGAATTGTTGGCCGTTGAGGAAAATCAAAGTGAAGCCGAGGTAGTCGAAAACGCTTCAGCAGAACTCGAAAATCTCGAAGTTTTGGATGAGCCATTGATTTCTGAAGTCCAGAAGGAACAAATTCCTGCAGAAAAGAATCAGCGTGGTGTTGCTTTGAAGAAAACTGAAAACACCAAGACGGTAATTTCCGCAAGTGTCAACACTGATCCAGATTATAATGAAGGCACACCAATTAGATCTGGTACCACAAATAAGCTAGTTGTAATAGCTTGGGTATTATTGATACTTTCACTTTCACCAATTTTATCTGTTAATTTAGCGTTGGCGGCTTGGCTATTGTCGCTGATTTTATCTGTTGTAGCGGCTGTTCAATTTGGTGAAGGTGATACTAGGAAAGGAAAAATTGCTAATGTTGTTTTGTTGGTGTTGCATGGGGTGCTAGTTCTTTTGGCACTCTACATACTTTTTGTTTTAACGGTGATGTTTTGATTTATCCTAGAAAATTAATTCACATAATATGAAAAAATTATTTCTCAGTGTTTTTATGATTTTGATTACAGGAGCTTTGCAAGCTCAGTTTTCTGTTAAGTTCGGTGAAGCCATCAAAATGAAGCGAGGAGTACCAGACTTTATTGGCACTGACACCGATGGCAATCATTACATCGAGTTTTATGAAAACTACGGATCAACGCAAATTCTTGTAGTTGATAAGAATATGAATGTTGTAAAGGAAGTTGAGTTTGAATTGCCAAAGAAGTCAGGTCGTTATTTGAGAGAACTCTTTATGGAAGGATAAAATGTACGCGTTAACAGCTAGCCAAGAGGATAAACTCTATGGTGTCTATTGGCAAGAGATTCCCCTTAGCACACTTTCAGGTGCTTCGAATGCTACAAAAATTATTGAAGTAGTTTCAAAGAATCGTGATGTTGGAAAACTGAGTGTTAGTACATCTGGAGATGGCAGTAAGCGCTTGATTTATATGCTTCATGCTAGAGATAAGGAAGAAAATGAGCGAATAAGTGTTGTAGTCTTGAATAATGAAATGGATGAAATTGGAGTTCGGAGAATATCGATTTGCCCTACGTAAACGAAGAGTTTACTATGGGGTATTCTAGTATTGATAATGAAGGGAATGTTTACATTCAAGGCAAAGTGTATTCAAAGCTTTCTAAAAAAGCGGAGAATGCTGAATATGAGTACCACATCATTCGAATTTCGGATCGCGGCGCCAAAGTAAATGACCAAGAGGTAAAGATAGAAGATATGTTTATCAATGATATGGTATTTGACGAGTACCGAGGTAAAGTTCGCTTGATTGGTTTGTACTCGAACAAATCGACCAAAAAGGCTGGAGGTTTAGTGTTGATCACCCTTAATAGTTCAAATGGTGAGATTGGAACTATGAATAAGGTTCCCTATAGTCCGGATTTATTTTCTGAGTTTAGAACGGAAAAGCAGCAAGCAAAAGTAGATAAGAAGAAAGCTAAAGGTAAGGAGGAGACAGAACTCTATGAATATGATATTCGAAATGTAGTATATCATGCAGATGGTTCATTCGATGTTTTTTCAGAGCAAAATTACATGTTTATCACCTATCAAACTGTTTCTAATGGTAACGGAGGTACAACGATGAAAACGATTTATAACTATGTATATAATGATGTAGTAGCAACAAGATTTGACGCAAATGATACCATCTTTGACTACAGCTATTCACAAGCGTCAGCATAGTCAGAATGACGAGGGTATTACATCTAGCTATGCTTTGTTTGTTGATGGGGACGATAATTATTTTTTGTATAATGACAATGTAAAGAACATTGGAAAGTTTGATCCATCTACGTGGAAAGCATACAGGCCAGCAACAAAGGAAGGAGTTGTGGTTTATACAAAATTGGACAAGAACGGAGAAAAGGTTAAGAAGGATTTATTTTCGTCTAAAGAGTCAGGTATGACTGCTATTCCAAAATTGTGGGAGCGTATGGATGATAAATCAATGATGATTTATGTTATACGAGGGAAGAAGGTTCAGTTTGGAAAACTGACGAAGAAGTAACCATTTAAAAAATATTATTCAATAGAGGTCTCCAAATTGGGGACCTTTATTTTTTTCCATGAACTAGGATTTTCTAAAAGTGAAAGTGCAATAGACTGGTTGACTTCAGTGACTGGAATTTTTTCTAAATAATTTTTAGCTTCATCTATTGTTGAAATGGGCGTGTCATAGGGGACAAATCCAAATCCTTGGAAAAGTCCTTTTTCAATTAATATGAAACAAACTTCACCCTTTGTTTTGCCTTGATTTACGAGTATTGCAGATTCTGCTTCTTCTTGAATTGCCACAAGAGCTTCATCTAAAATAATATTGTGATCAGGGGGAGAAGGCAGTTCATTTTCATTCCAACCCGTGTCTACTCCAAATAAGCGCAAGTCCATTTGAAAACGCTCGGCTAGTTGAAGCAACCAATTTTTGGCCGCATAGGAAGAGGTGAAAGATTTGATGATGCCCGATGCAAATTTCCCTTTATGTACCGCCAATCGATTGTAGCCTTTTTGGTCTGTGTAGGTAATGATGTTATAATAATTGGTTTTGGCTTTTTGTGCGCGATTGTATGCAGGCCAATACTTTCTTATTTCGGCATCTTCCCATAGCAATGCGATTAATTCGTTTCCTGTTTCACGAAAACGAAATGAATGCGTTTCTTTAATAAAGCCTTGATGTTTGGCGGAGCCTAGTGATCCTGAAGACAAGTGTGAACGGATTCTTTTTTTTATGTTCTTGGCTTTTCCAATGTATATCGGTTTTCCTGCGCTGTTTAAAAAGTAATAGACACCAGTTCTTTCCGGAATTGCGTCGTAAACGGCACGTTCTATATGTTGAGGAAGGAAATTCTCGGTGGAATTTCGATGAAGTAATTTTTTCAGATCTTCATCAGAAATTCGTGCTAGGGATTGATAAAACAGGGTAGTTGTGGCCCTTGCGTCTCCGAGCGCTCTGTGAGGTGCGTCATTTGTTATTTCTAGGTCACGACACAAATTCCCGAGACCATAGCTTCTCAGTCCAGGAAATGCTTTACGAGCTAGTTTAATAGTACAAAGTCGAGGAGGATTGAACTTCAATCCTACGGCGTCAAATTCAGCTTTTATAAAGCTGTAATCGAAGTTCACATTATGTGCCACGAATATTGATTCCTCGAATATTTGAGCTAATTCTTCGGCAATATCTTCGAAGGAAGGGGCTCCTTCCAGCATGTGTGTTTGAATGCCTGTGAGAGCTGTGATATACGGAGGTATTACGACTCCAGGATTGAGTAGTGTGTGAAATTCTTCGATGATTTTATCATCCTCCACAATGCAAATACCGATTTCAATAATGGAGTTTCCACTTGCGTGGCTTCCTGTGGTTTCGATATCTGTAATGGCATATTTCATGGACTACGGCGAATTTAGCTAAAAGAAGTGGAATTGTTTATTTTTGGCGGAAATGATGAGTTTATGCAGCAAAAGATAAGTTTAGTAATTGCTTTTTTGGTCATTTCTTTTCTCTCCATTGGTCAGGTTAACATGAATCAGATGATGAATGTTCAACCTATTTCAACGTTGAGTTCGCCTACAGATCCAGACGAAGAGGAGGAAGACGAAGAAGAAGAAGATCCTTTTCATGGGGTGAGCGTGGGCTTGAACATTGGGAGCTATTTTGCATCAAAGAAGACGGCTAATGTTTACAACGGAACGTGCATATTCGGTGATTTGGGCCGACCAGATGGTGTGCGCTGCTATTCAATTGCTGAACGAATAGATCCGAATACATTTGTGAGGGATTATCAGCAAATAACTCAGGATTTAAATGCAACAGGGGTAGAAGTTCCTTACGATTCGAATCCAATGAATATGCGTTATACCCCCGCATTTTACGTGGGTATGCAGATTAAATACAATTGGGGTAAGTATAAAGCTTTAGTCTTTAATTTTAATACAGTAAAATTGAAGGCAGTAGATGTGTTTACGCTTCGATTGATAGGAACGGGGCAACAGCAAAACGCACAGCAAGACATCAGAACATTTACGATTTCAGGAAATGAACAGCGTTTCGATGCGAATTTGGGCTATCGCGCTGGTGTGATGATGAATGAGATGACGAATTGGTATTTTCAATTTGGAGCGAGTATGCTCGGAACTCAAGTAGAAAAGAATCAGATTCGAATTGAGAATAGATCTTATGATTTATTTGTCGGAGCTCAAAATCCTAATCAATTATTGACCTTGCAGAATAGTCCAACCAAAATTGGTTTTGGAGGTTATTTTTCTACTGGAGTGGAGTTTTTTATCAAGGATAAATACACCTTCGATATTTCACTTGGATTTTCAAGAGATACTATTAAAATGTTCGATTACACGGAACATGCATGGAATAAGTGGTTGATCGCTAGTTTTACGATTTAGAATATTCGATCACCAAAAAAGTTGAAAAGCTGCTGTCTTTTTTCTACAGAAGCTGATATTTCGGTGCCATCTTTCATAACAACGTAGCCCCCATTTTTTTTGGAGATTTTCGATACTGCGTTGACGTTGATGATATAACTACGATTTATTCTGAAAAAAGAACCTTGGAATTCCAATCCGTTGAATTCCTGAAGTGTTTTAGATATCGTGAGTTTTGCTCCGTTGGATAAAAATACGTGCGTATAAGAACTACTAGCTTGAAGGTAAAGAATATCATTGGTTTCAACCACTTGTATTCCTTCTCCTACATTGAACGCGATTTTATTGAGTTCCTTTTTTCAAAACTCTTTCAACAGATTAAAATTTACTTGTGAAGATTCTTTGCCAATGGTTTTTTCTACTTTAGAAAACGCCCTTTTGCAAAATGCTCATTGCGCGTGGGTTTTAGCAAGTAATCGACTGCAGCCAACTCGAATGCTCTAAGTGCGTAATCATTGTAGGCAGTGACGAATACGATTTCAAAATTGATTTCTTCTGGCTGAAAAAAATCCAATATGTCCACACCTAAATGACCGGGCATTTCTATGTCGAGCAATACAAGATCAGGTGACATTGATTTGATGAGGTTTACACCGGTCACTAAATTTTCTGCTTCACCGATAATGGTTATTTCAGGAAAATTTTCCTGAATCATACCTGTGAGTGCTGCGCGGGCATTGGATTCGTCGTCTATAATAATAATATTCATTGTTCTAGAATGGGAATCGTGAGTTCAACTTTGGTTCCAGTAGCGTTTTGTTTTTCATCGGACAAATCAATGATGTCACATTTTACTTTTTGACTTCTTACTTTGTTGATGAGTTCTATGCGGTTATAAATGGCGTGGGTGGCAAATGAATCTGGTTTGTCTTTTCTTTTTTCATTTATTTCAGCTGATGCTTTTCTGCCAATACCATTGTCTTGAATGGTGACTAAGATTTCATTGGGGTTGTTCAGTGTAAACTCCACTTGGATCTGTTTTTCTCCTTGTTTATTGAGGAGTCCGTGTTTCAATGCATTTTCGACAAATGGCTGAATAATCATTGAAGGGATTTGCAAATGATCTTGCAAATCAGGGTGCTTGATTATTTTATAATTAAAGCCTGTTTCAAACCTAAATTTCTCTAGTTGAAGATAAGTCTTGAGTCCTTCTATTTCCGATTTCAAACTAATTTCTTGTTGGTCTGAAACTTTTAAAATGTTCCTTAAGTGTTCGGAAAAGAAGGATACAAAATTCCCTGCTTCATTGATACGTTTGCTATAGATCATCCCTTGCAATGAATTGAGCACATTGTAAAGGAAGTGAGGGTTCATTTGAGCATGAAGAGCAGTGAGTTGCGACTGGATAAGCTGTGCTTTTACTTCTTGTTTTTTTCTATAATAATTTACTATTTTCTTAAATACAAAATAGATAATAAATAGTATGGAGAATACTTCAAGTAATCTGATCCACCACAAATGCCACCACGGAGTGAGGATTTCAAAATTGAATTTTTTCAGTGTGGAATTTTCGAATGGAACTTGGATTTCAAATGTGTATTTTCCTGGAATGAGGTTGTTGATTATAAATTCGTTTTGACCAGCTGGAATACGCACCCACTCTTCGTTTATGGGCAGAATGCGTGCTTGAATGGTTGTTGCATTGGCATTCGTAAAGCTGTATAAATTCCATTTTAATGTCACGTTGTTGTTATCGTAAGAGAGCTGGGAATTGTGATTAAACCATGTGTGTTTTTTGTTGTAAAGGCCATTCAGGTGAATGATGGGTAACGGTCTGTTTTTTTCTATTTTTTGGGGAATAGAAATAATTCCTTTATTTGAAACGGCGATTATCGTTTCGTCAACTTGGAGTAGTTTGTAGAAATTAAGATGGCTTATTCCAAGATTATCAGAAAGAGAATAGATGTAGCCAGTGAGCGGATTCAGACGGTCTATTCCCGTTCCAGTAATAACGTAGAGTTCGTTGTTTTCATTGAAAATGGCATCCAAAGTTAGATTGGAACTTAAGCCATTTTTTTCTGTATAATGAAAGTCAATGTTCAGCCCATTGAGTCCGATGAGTCCATTATTGGTTGTTGTGATCCAAGTGTAGTTATTTATTTGAAATAAGGAAGTAGCGAAAATGGGCTGGCCATTTTCATCAAGGATTTCTTTTGACCCCGAAGCAGAGTAGTAGTACAAACCATCAGAGAAGGCGACGAGTAATTCATTTGGATTTAGTTCTTGAATTTTGCGAACGCGTTGTTTTCGGATGGAATAGAAGGTTCCATTTTCAGTGATAATATGCTCGATCTTTTGGGCATTGAAGTAAGGAGGAAGAGAGGTGATGTTTTTTACATAGAGTCCAGCATGTGTTCCGTAAATAATATTGTTTGGAGTGAATGCTACATCCTTTCCGAAATAGTATGATTGGAAAGCGTTGTGCTGGTCTATAGTACCTGTTGTAGTGAAGACAGCCCCTGTTTTCGCATCGAATTTTATAAATCCCAGATTACTGCCATTTCCAGGATTTAATTCCTTTTGCAGATGAAAGTTCCGGTCGAAGTAGATAACGTTCCCTTTGTTTGTACACGCTACATATCCCTCATTTGTCAAAGTGATATCATTGAATTGCTGATCGAGCGGATTAGGGATTTCCAACACAATTTCGGTAGAAGGAATGTGTATCAATCCATTATCCAAGGTAGCTATCCAAATTCCACCTTCGCGATCCTCTGCTGCATCTGATACTCTGTGTTTTATAGGAAGTATTTGATAAGTGCCGTCCCTTTCGATAATAAATATTCCATTGTTTGTGGCGGCAAATAAGTAATTCGATGAGTGCTGAAAATTTAGAAGAATGGTATTGGGTTCACAGGGAATTCGAGAAAAATCGTTCAGATTGTTTTGATAGCGTCTTCTAATTTTTATGCTGTTATCTTCTACGTGAGCCGTATAAAAATCTCCATTGAATGTAGTAACTCTCGATTTTTTATCTGTTGTAATCTGAGTTTTCGCGAGGTCTTTTGTAATTAGACTTTTACCGTCTGCTGAAGAAAGGAAGGCTTCGCTTTCACTGATGTCGAATGAAAAAAGGTTGGGGTGGACGAGGAGCGACTCAATTTTTTTTGTGATTGGATCAATCTGTATCAGCTTTGATTCGGTGATGCAATAGACGAATTTCTTATTTGATTTTAGATCAATTATATTTTCTCCACCGAGAATTTCAGTTTCTATCGGCAGTGGAAACATCGAATCATTTTTCATATAGAAGATCTGATTGGAGAAGTTTCGGCACCAAGTGGTACCTTCTGCGTCGAAGCAAACACTGGTTACAGAATTGCTTTTGTAGTTTTTGAATGGGATTTTTTTGAATGAATTCCCGTTGAATTCAAAAAGACCTTTATCGAAGGAAACATACATCAGACCGCTGCTGTGAGTAGCCAAATCGAAAATTTCATTGCTTGGGAGTCCTTGATCTCGATCTTTTTCGAAGAATAGCATTTGTTGCGCATTGAGCGGAAGATATCCGGTGATAAGGATTACTACAAATGCGATATAGTGCTTCATTCTGAGCAAAAATGATGGAAGAAAGTGTGCAAATTTAGGTGACTTAGTATAAAGCTCTTTAGAGTTTGTGGAAAGGGGCTGTCTTTGAGTGAATTGAAGGTAGATAAATAAAAAAAGACGTCAATATTGACGTCTTTTCTTTGCTATCCAGTGACACCGTAGGGAGTCGAACCCCAAACCTTCTGATCCGTAGTCAGATGCTCTATCCAGTTGAGCTACGGTGCCATTTGCTTAAAGCGGGCGCAAATATACGTATTTTTTTAAAATCTCCTATTTTTTCATCAATTTAAGCTCAGTGAAGTCAAAATCGGGGTTTTCGACCACCACACGTAGTTCTTCAACTTCGCCATCTTTATTGATAATAAATGTGGCTTCACCTGATGGGAGCATCATTTGAGTGCTCCAATTGAGCTGAAAAGTATCGAGGTGCCAATGTGTTAAAGTGCCCTTGAACAGGTCTGTTGGTTTGAAATCAATAATAAGGGTTTTATCGTCCTTTTTAGTGATTTCCACCGCTCCATACATTTCACTTTCGTAAGTGCCACAATATTGGTCTAAAGTCAAGCTCGGTTGGGTGTTTTTGAGTCTTTTGTCCTCTTTTTCTTTTAGAGCTAGTGGCGCGTTTGCTTCGTCGTCTTTTTTAAACTTGAGGAAAAGTGCCGGCCAATCTTGAGTGTCTTTCACATCTAAGAAAGCATCAAGAATACTGAAAGAAAGTGCACTTGGAAGGCTATTGATATTATTGGTTAGAATCACAAAACCGATATTTTTTTCTGGAATCAAGACCGTCTTGCTAATCATACCGTCGTAGCCACCGCCGTGAGACACAATTTTTTGTCCTCCGTATTCCATGAGTTCCCAGCCCAGCCCGTAACCGTTGAAATGCCTTGTAGGCATGTTTTTTCTTTGCCAGGCGCTCACTGATTTTGGAGTGTAATTTTCCCACATTTCATAAGAGCGCTTTTCGCTCCAGAATTTGTTGCCGTTTAGCGTACCTTTTCCGAGTTGCAGCTGAATCCATTGTGAAAGGTTGGCAACAGAAGCGTTGATGCTTCCAGCAGGCGCGATATTGTCCCAATTCACGTAATCGATAGCAATATTGACCCCATCCTTCTCGTTATGTGGGGTTGCGATGTCTTGACCTGGTTTAAATTGAGTGATGCTTGTATTGGCGTTTGTCATTTCCAATGGCGCGAAGAATTTTTCTTGTATGTATTCGTCCCATGATTTTCCGGTTACCACAGGAATGATTTCTCCTGCCGCTAAAAACATGATATTGCTGTATCCATAATCTTCTCTGAAACCATATACAGGTTCGAGGTATTTGGCTCTTTTTATGACCTCTTCTCTTGAATGGTTGGAACCGTACCAAATGAGGTCGCCGGAAAATGTGGCAAGACCAGAGCGATGGCATAGCAAATCGCGAATCGCCATTTCTTCAGACACGTATGGGGAGTAGAGTTCGAAGTAGGGAAGGTAAGTTTTAACTTTATCGTTCCAAGAAATTTTGCCTTCGTCTACCAAAGTGGCAAGTGCTGCTGCAGTGAATGCTTTAGAATTGCTCGCGATAGCAAATGAAGTGTTTTCGGTCACCGGTTCTTTCGTTCTGACGTCTTTCACGCCGTATCCTTTAGCAAGAATTACTTTTCCATCTTTCACGATTGCGATGGCCATTCCGGGCACATTAAAATCGGTGATTGCTTGTTGGAATGTAGCGTCCAGTTTTGCGATTATCGCTTTGTCTTGTTTTGATTGAGTGAAAGCGATTGCGGGGAGAAGGAGTAGTAAGAGGAATATTGCGGGTTTTTTCATGGGGTAAATATAAGTTAATGGCTGCTCTCGATATGCATGCTTTCGCATGCTACTCGAGCAGCGTCCACGGGGGGAGTGTTGCTCTCGATATGCATGCTTGCGCGTGCTACTCGAGCAGCGTCTACGGGGGAGTGTTGCTCTCGATATGCACGCTTGCGCGTGCTATTTGAGAAGCATTTATTTTGGATTGTTTCAATATGAGACGCTTCTTGAGTGACTCGCGACAGCGAGTTGTATCGAAAGAAGAGGCTCATAGTTTTTCAACGACGATTTATACCGTATTTATTATCAGGAGGTTTTTCCTCTTGTGGTGGTTAATAAGTATGTGATTGGTAAAGTGCAATTAATATTAAGAACTCTAAATTTATGACACCCGAATAATGGTAATCCTCAACGGACGATTGCCGAGAAGGGAAAATTTAGTTACACGTTTTAAACATATAGCTTATGTCAGCTGCTCGTAAAGCCAAGAAGATTTATGTGATAGACACCTCTGTTCTTCTGCATGATCACAACTGTATCAACAGTTTTGAAGATAATAATGTAGCCATCCCAATTACAGTTCTGGAGGAGCTGGACAAGTTTAAAGTCGGTAATGATATTAAGAACTTTGAAGCAAGAGAATGTATCAGAATTATTGACCGACTATCAGAAAATCATTCGCTTCAATCATGGATACCCCTTCACAATGGAAAAGGCGGTAAACTCAAGATTATCCTCAATACTTCCAATAATTTACCTGCGAACGCAGAGTTGATTTAATGATCACAAAAACGTCATAAAATTCTCAATGCTGCGATTCAACTTCAGCATGAAGAGAAGCGCGAAGGTGGTAATGGTGACGAAGGATATCAATCTTCGCCGCAAGCTAAAGCGCTTGATTTGCCTGCTGAAGATTACAAAACAGGCAAGTGAAGGACAGCTTGATGATGTATAATGGTATGTCGACCATTGAAAATGTAGAAAAGTGAATTTATTCGAAAACTCTATCAAGATGGTGAGTCCGAAAAAATTGACGGTGCTAGGAAAAGAAAAACTCACCAATCACTATTACATTTTAAAAAATGGGCAGTCGTCTGCGCTTACTTTTTTAAATGGAAAAGAAAAGACGTTGCAGCGTGTAGATAAAGTCTATGCCTACGGTATCAAACCAAAAAATGCGGAGCAAGCATTTGCAATGCATGCCATTTTGAATCCGGATATCAAATTGGTTACCATCAGTGGTGTGGCGGGAACGGGAAAAACGTTGTTGGCATTGGCTGGTTCTTTAGAGTTGAAGAACACTTATGATCAATTGTTTTTGGCCCGCCCTATTGTGCCGCTTTCGAATAAGGAAATTGGGTTTTTACCTGGAGATGCTGAAGAGAAGGTAAATCCGTATATGCAGCCATTGTGGGACAATTTGAATTTTATTAAAAATCAATTTGGGGAGAATGAAAAGAAGCGCAAGGCCATCGATGAGATGCAGGCTCATGGAAAAATTACTATTTGTCCTTTGGCTTTTATTCGTGGAAGAAGTTTGACCAATTGTATAATGATTGTGGATGAAGCTCAAAACTTAACTCCGCATGAAGTGAAGACCATTATTACTCGTGCTGGTGAGAACACGAAGATTATATTGACAGGCGATGTTCGCCAAATCGATACGCCTTATTTGGATGAACAAAGCAATGGACTTTCATTCGTTATTGAGCGATTGAAAGGTCAGGATTTGTTTTGCCACGTGACACTTGAGAAAGGTGAGCGAAGTGAATTGGCGAATCTTGCCAACGAGATGTTGTAGTAGAATTAAAGAAATTTTTTATAGATACTTTTTCATCCAATGGACGTCATGCCATTGGTTGAATTTGTATCCTACTTCTTCATAAGTTGCAAAAGATTCAAAGCCCATTTTTTTATGGAAGTGAATACTCTTCTCATTGGGAAGGGTTATAACTGCGAATGCTTGGTGAATCTTTTGTTCATTCAGAAGCCCAAATAATTTCTCATAGAGTTGTTTTGCAATTCCCTTTTTCTGGGCGTCGGGCGCGAGGTAAACGCTCACTTCTACATTGAATTTGTAAGCTTCTCGTTCGCGATAGGTGGATGCGTATGCGTAACCGAGTATGCGATCATTTTCCTCTGCCACCAACCAAGGAAATTTACTTGTGTAATTTTTTATTCGCTCTTGAAAGTCATGCAGCGTTGGAAGCTCAATTTCAAATGAAACGGAATTTTCTAAAACGTAAGGAGCATAAATGCCGAGCATTTGCTCGGCATCACTTATGCTTGTATGTCTTATTGCGATCATCTGCGAATGACTTTTTCTACAAATTGACCTTTATCTGTGGTTACTACCACGATGTATGTTCCTTTAGCAATAGGTAAATTCATTCGAATCATTGATTGGTTCACCTTTCTTGATTCAACCAATTTACCTCGGATATCATAAATGCTAACGTCTTTAATTAATCCTTTACCAGCATTCAAATTGATTTGACCTTCGGAAGGATTTGGCCAAATATTGAAGCCATTTGCTTTCAAATTGGGAACACCAACTAAAGTGCTAGAAGCTTCGTCTGAAGCCATTTCTACCGCCATTGGACCCGCTTGCCAATACATTTCTTCAAACAAATCGATATGTTCGCCATCGGTAGCGAACATTTCTTCGAGCCAGCGTGGAGGAACACTTTGGTACATGATCTTCGCGCGAACTGTTATGTTGCCGTCGATTCCCGTTACAGGAATGTGGTATTGAATATCATCGGTACCTGTGCCTTCAGCACTTCCTATGTGATTGAAGTTGATGTCTGTGGCAGCACTTCCTATCACCATAGTCGTATCGTAAGCAGAATGAAGTGTGCTGAATCCAAGAGGAACTAGTCGATTGTCTTTAATGGTTGTAGCAGCCCTTTCTAGCACAGTGGTTGTGTTACCATTTACATCGGCCATCACCATTTCATAGATCTGAACTTGATCTTCATATTTGATGATTTCGTGATGAGGTTCATATGGCAAATCATTGCCATAAACTTCATACTGATTTTCTTCAGCAGGTTTGCCGCTGTGGAAAATGGTGTTACCATCAGCATCTAACATTTCAAATTCTACATATGCTCTTCTAGCGGGATATCCACTTGGGAGTTTATGTCCTGCGAGGTTGGTTACGCGAACTGTATAGCGTGCGGTATCACCGTCGATTTCGCCAGGAAGTATTTCTAACGTAGCGGTTTGGTTTTGCAATTGATGAATGGTTCTGTCAATCACCATATTGAAGTTATCTGTTGTCGCTGTAGCACCAAGTTCTTCTGCATTATCTCGCAGAATGCCCAGCATAAATGAGTTTCCTCCAACAAACCAGTGTTGTGCAAATGGTTCGCGGCCCGGTAAGAACGCGTATCCTGATGCAATAACGATAGGTTCTTCTTCTAAAGTTGGCATGTGACAACTTTGACATTGCTTTTCAAGTGAGCCAGTTGAATTGTAAGAAGAGTTTAACCATTCGTGGTATGTAGCTTGTTCAATAAAGTTGCCTCCAGTGAGGTTTCCGTCGAGGTCGGCAGTTTGTGTTTCGAGCGTGTGACAAGCAGCACAGTATTCACTTTTTGTGGTCAGGTGATTTCCTACAGGAGTATACCCCACGAAACTTTGCATTGCTGCTTCGAAGATAGGGAAGCTCATTTCTTCAGAAACATAAGGACCCCAAATGGTGTCTGTATGGAAGTGCAATTCTCCGCTGAAGAACTGCCCCAATCCTTCCATTCTTTGTTGGTGACATGCACCGCAGTTTACTCCATCTCGAGCTATCGAATCAGTGTCGAGTTCGATGTAAGGGAAGTTCACCTCACCTTGAAGTACGTGTGTGTATTTTCCGGCGGGGGAGTGGCACCCAGCGCATTTATTGATGAGTTCTTGTTCGTGACTTGGATTGACAGTGATTTCATGTTCCAGCTTCGCTCTCCACAAAGGATCTTTAGCGCTGTTGGCCATCATTGTTGCTCTCCAGTCTTCCGTAGGGCTCACATGAACACCTTCAGAAGTCATGTTCGCGTTGCCAACGGGGTCAATACCATGGCAACCCGCACATTTACCGCTGCCAGTGAAGTATCCATTATCTTGAACAGGTAGTCCAGTTATAGACATCATCATTTGTACCATTTCGTCTTGCGAATGGTACTGCATTGGTTTGTGATTTCGAGAATAAGCAGCAGACAGAATTACCATGGCAACTGCGCCAATAGAGAGGGCAGAGAGTTTAGGATACCTGGTAAAAACAGATTTCATGAACTTTGATTTTGGTTTTAATTTCTTGTAGGTTGACGAATATACATCTAAAGATGTTAAACACCTACCACACCTCGACTTGTTCAATGGCTACAGCGCCCATTTTTTCGTTGATGAGGTCCATTATTTTTGATTTGCTGTGAGATAGTTCTTCTTTCAGGACTCCGCTATCCATTTTCAGAATCAGCGTTTTACCTCTCATCTTCACTTCACGGGTGCGATTGGAGATCAGCTGCCCCATTACTTGATGGTAAGCTTCAATGACCTCGAGTTCATCAAATTTCTTTTCCAATCCTGCATTCTCGAGCATTTGCCGAATGATTGCTTTTATGGGAAGGTCATTGAATTTCCTTGAGCTCATTATGAATAGATTTTGCTGATCCTTTTTCGATAAGGAATGCTTCAAAGGTAGCGTTCATTTCCTTAAGGAGAGCAGGTATTCTATCAACATGTGTGTCCGAAATGAATATTTGACCTTTATGGTTATTGAGCAGCCAATTGAGAAGATTCGCCACACGCGTATCGTCTACTTTATCATATAGATCGTCGAGCAATAGTATTGGAGCTTCTGCACCTGCACTGATGAGCATTTCATTTTGAGCCAACTTAAGAGCAATCAAAAAAGATTTTTGCTGTCCTTGGCTGGCGTATTTTTTCAATGCATTTCCTTCAATACTAAAATCCATGTCGTCTTTGTGGATTCCAGAAGCGGTGCGTTCCAGGAATCGATCGCGGTCTTTATTTTTTTGCAGCAATTCTTCGAGTGATGCGTTGAAGAGATCGCTCTTGTATTCTAAAGCAACTGTTTCTGCGCCACCAGAAATTTTCTGATACATTTCATTGAAAATTGGAATGAATTTTTCAAAAAATGTACGTCGTGCTTCGAATATTTCCTGACCATATTTTATAAGTTGAAAGTCCCATGGTTCAAGAAGTTCGGGAATGTAATTTCCACTTTTTGAAAAACTCTTGAGCAAATTGTTTCTTTGAGAAAGTGCTTGATTGTAGGACATCAAGTTATCCAAATACATTTTTGAGTATTGAGAAATGGTGGCGTCAATAAATTTACGCCTCACTTCACTTCCTTCTAGAATAAGTTCTATGTCGTATGGAGTAACGATTACGGCTGGTAGCAAACCGATATGTTCGGAAAGCTTATCGTATTCTTTGTGATTGCGTTTGAAAATTTTTCGTTGATTTTTTCTAAGTGCGCAATGCACTGCTTCAAGGTTATTGCTTCGGTCAAATTCGCCAGCAATACTCCCTTGATCTTCGCCAGATTTAATGTTTTGGCTATCGATAGGGTTGAAGTAGGATTTGCAAAAAGAAAGGTAATAGATAGCATCAAGCAAGTTGGTTTTGCCTTGGCCATTATTGCCCAAAAAACAAACAACGGGCGCATTGAACTCCAGTTCAAGCGCCTCGTAATTTTTAAATTGATACAGTGATAATTTCTTCAAACTCATTTCCGCCTGCAATTTGCATCAGAAATTCGATTAGTCATAACTATAATTGAACGAATTCCAGTTGTTGTATGTCCCGTTTGATGGTTCGCGGTGTTCGCGCACCAGCGCTCTGTAAACGCGGTCTATTTCTTTGAACTCATCTTCATTTGCTTCAATTACCACGGTGTCTTGCGGTTTCCAAATGGACTCCGCCCAATAGCTTTCATTTTTTTCAAAAGCGATTACAGTACCACGCCAGTCCATTTCGTTTTTGCGTTTGAATTTTACGTAATAGACTTGAAAAGGCTTTCCTTTGAGCGTATCCACATATGATTTGATCACCTTTACATCTTCCAATTTCTTTTCACGATTGTATTTGTTTTCATAAGCATTTTTACAATAGAAAGTAATAAGAGAATCGGGATTGTTCCAATCAGCATGGAGTTGAGCAAGCATATCGTTTTCCATCAAATTGCGATAAAGTTGAAGTCTCGAATCTTTATCGTTTCCAATTTTTGTAATGATAGAATCTGGTGTTTGCAACTTGTGATCGTGATTGAAGGAGATATAATCCAGCAGTAACTTATTCTTTTTTGATTTGTAGATTTTGTTAAAGAACTCTTTTACTTCGGGCTTTTGGTTGTATGGAAGCAAGATGCTGCAATAGTTCATCAACGTTTTCGTGTCAAAATTGTAAGCAGTTTCGTCCGTTCCATTCACGCGCTTCAATTCGTTTTTAGCTTTTAATAAAATGAGGTTCAAATTATTCTCATACGATTTAGGGCTTACCACATTGCTATCAACTAGCAGCGCCAATAAGCTGTAAGTACTGGCCTCGTATTCGTTCAAGGAGACAAGTGAGAACGCCTCTGGAAATACCAATTTTGCCAGCTCTAATGAGTCTCTTAGAGTTCCAAGTGGTGAATATGATCTTAATTTTCCTCCGATGGGCGGTTCATCTAGAAGTAATTTTTTGAATTTGAGTGTAGCTTCTTTGGTATCCATCCAACCTAGATTTTGTAGGATTTTCAATTGGATGTTCGCACTGTCAGCATTTACATAATATTCTTGTGCAAGGAAGTCAATATTTACAGCAGAAGTATCTCTGTATAATTCAGCAAACAGACTATTCTTTACTGATTCTTGATCTTTCTTTTCTTCGAATTCTGGAAGGCTCTTAAGCGTTTGACGGATGCGGTCTGAACATTTTTCACTGAGTGAAATATCTTCAATAAGTAACAAGGCATTTTTCTGAGTTGTGCTATCCGTGCTGTATAAATTGTCGATGTATTCCAATCCCATATCTTCAAAGATGGAATGATCGAAGTACTTATCGGAAGGAGTGAATGTGGCGAAGGTTGTGGTCAAGAATTCACTTCTTCCCAGTGTTGTGTCATAGCTTGATTTTAAAGCGTACAAAGTGGAGTTGTACAATTCGTAAAGAATATCAATTGCACGAGTTGAACTGGAGTCCGTATAGGTGCAGTGCACCTTAAATCCATTGGGTGTAATTTCTCTCGAGTTTTCTTTTTTAATGAGAAGCTTACTTTCAGCTATAGCATTAATTGTTGTATTGATGAATTCTGTGGTGTCTTCCTCCATGTAGTATTTATTGTACCTTCTAAACTTGAGTTGAATGGATTCGTGTGACTGTGGAGGATCTAAATAATAGGTTCGGCGCATGCCTTCATCTTCGTTTACTTCATCTTTATTGGACCAGTCGAAGTTGTAGTACATTTCATTTTGAATGTCATTCAAGTCATATGGGATTTCTACGGCATAGTGCAGTTTCACGGTGTCTTGGTACGTCCAGAATTTATTGTAGAGTGGTTTACCAATTTTGATATTGTTAAAGAATTTAGCAATTTTCTGTTCGTTATTGGAGCGGATCACAAAAGCAAAATTGTCGAGGTTGACCGCAAGAAATTGCCCGTGGAATATTTCTCCTTTTTTGTTTTTAAACGTTGCTTTCCAAGATGGGAAGCCAGACACTTTTGAAGCACCTTCTTCTATCAGATCATATTCATTGTTCTCTCCAAAGAAATATGCCATGTCGCTGTTGATGTACTCCTGTTCATCGATGTAGCCAGGTTCTGGTTGCGTGATTCGATAAACAGTATAGTAGTCTTTGTCGTTATCGATTGAAGTTATTTCTTCGTAATTCTGTTGATTGAACTTGCTGAGATTGATATAGTAAGTAAGGTCACCTGGAATATCCATACTCAGCACTTGATCAGGAGAGGTCCAATGGCCTGTTGGATTTTTTTGAGTGTAGTTTAATTTGAACGTATCAAAAAATTCATTTCCAAAACCTTTCAGGACTTTGTCTCCCGAAGCAGTTAATTTTAGAATGAAAATTTCTTCAGGAGTAATGATGATTTTTCTGCGTTGGCCTTCACCGCGGCTTGTTTTATTTAAAATGTCGAGCGAAGGATAACCCGCGGTAGTTCCTACTTTATTGGAGACAATATTTCCTGGAATGGATTCGTACAAAATACTGTCTATCGATGCCATGATATAGTCCGAGTTGTACCCATGTGCACCAGCGTATGTTTTAAATCGGTAAGTACTGAACGTTGCACCATTCGGAATATCCATAGCCAACCATGCCATGTATTCGCCGTTCGAACCTAGAGGGTACACGGTTGCTGGAGTTTGAAACGACATGATGTTGTCTTCTGTCGTAAAGGTGCTATAGTTTCTTTTATAGACCAGCTTATCTAGCTTGCCTCTTCTTTTCGCATCTCTGGTGCCTTTGTCTACGGCTTTCACTGTGTATCCCATCTTGCGAAGCGATTC
>JAWKNK010000008.1:0-130300 GCA_041391745.1 Flavobacteriales bacterium | reverse complement strand
CGAAGTCGAAGGACACTTGCACAGTAGAAGTTAAACAGTTAAGCAGTGAAAGAGTTAAGCAATTAAGCAGTGAAGAAAACTATCTAACGACCTAACTTCCACACGAACTCACGATCAAACTGAAATGAATTAAAAAGTTAAGCAGTTAAGCATTTAAGCAGTTAAAGAGTCAAGCAGTTATTATCCCCCTGACCTTTGCATTCCATACTTTGATAGAATAGTGTGCATGTAGCTATTAAAACTAACAATCTCCGTTCAAGAATCATGGATTGACAATTTACAGTTTAATGTATGTTCATGCGCGCAACAGAAGCTTACTTTTCTTCTTATCGATATTAATTTCCTCAAACCCTCCATTATGTCCAGCCATGAATAATTTAACTTTTCCCCTATTCACGCCTGCTATTAATTTTAGAAATAAGGTGTGCCCATTCCCCAAATCGACATCAAATGAAGTGCTATCGCCTTTCAAAGCATGTCCCCAACCCTCCAGCAATCCTAGCAAAAGTGTAGACAACCATAAAAAGATAAAATCTTCCCACAAGATCATCACTTATACAATTCCAATTGGGTACTGTAAAAAAAGTCGTAAAACTCATCGCTAACCAAATAATCAACAACAATCTCATAAGTTGAATTCGGTTTAACACACCAAAATATAACTTGATGTGAACATCAGAATAAGCTACTAAAACTAAAATAAGAAAGTGAACAAAATATGCTAGCTTAAATCCCCCAGAACTGGCATTTGCGGACCATGAAAAGGCAGAAATAATTGTCAAATTACAGATTAATTGAACCCAGTTTAACACATGAAACACAGTTGTCATACATTCTTAGTTTTCCAATACAGTGCAAGAGTAACAATTTTCTTGAATGCCAATTGGATTAAAAAAAGTTTGATCGGTTTACTTTAAAACACAAGGCTAGTCGTTTTCATTTGTTTCATTATCCATCTCTGGACTGGCCATAGATCGCGATAATAAGTGAACCGTGCCTTTGCCTCTATAATGTTTCCTAACAACTCGAACGCCTATAAACAAGAAAATCACAATACATAATACTAGAATAGCCAACCCGATTTGACCTTGAATAAATGAATACAAAATTCCTCCGAAAATTGCACCCAAGCTCAAAAAGGATAAAAATATCACCACTCCAGCCCAAAATTCTGATAGTCTTTCTAAATAAAAATATATTCCTCTATTTTTCATCGATATCCTCGTTTATGAAATACAAGCAAAACACTGGTTTAATTGCTAATTCCCTTTCCTCAAACACTAAATATCTAAATCTAATTATTCAGTTTTCGTTTTTAAAGTTAATCCCAATTTTTTAACATGTTCAATTAGAGGATCTAAATTATCTTTCTCGTTATAAATTCCTGAGCGCAAAATGAAGTTATTTGATTTCTCATTCCTCGCTGAATAATTAAGTATCAAATAAGGTAATTGATACATACCCCGAATATTTCTTATTTCTACTGAATATAAATTTTTATAATTTACGATCTTTACCACTCCGCGGTTAAACGGAAATAAAACATTCCTGATTTCAATTGTATCTTTCTTGAATACGAGCTGCCGCATAGTAAATACTCCGGTTAGATATATCAAAACTATATCTATCATTACCTCTAGAACTGACGGGACATAGCCCTTTAAAACGGGAATTAGCACACAGGCAACAATCATTGCAATAATCCACAAATAAAAGATCTTCGTTTGATATATAGTTATTGAGTTATTCTGCATTTTTCGTTTTTTGTTTCTTGTTCTATGGATGGAAATTAGGAAAATATTTTAATTCATGGTTCGTGGATCGTGGATTCACGATTCATAATTCACTTTCATAGTTGCACAGTTGCATAGTTGCATAGTCTCGCAGTTGGAGTTAAACAGTTAAGAAGTTAAAGAGTTAAGCAATTAAACAGTGAAGAACACCATCTAACGACCTAACTTCCACACGAACTCACGATCAAACTGAAATGAATTAAACAGTTTAGACCTTATCAGTTGATGTAATAGCAAATTTGCTGATCATAAGAACAAAATAAAAAATCAGGACATAAGCAAATGGTGAAGGCAAATAATTGATCAAAAGCATAGTAAAGATTGTAAAAAATATTCTTAAAACATTTGATTTCCGCGTCTTTCCTTTTATTTCAACTATAATCAGAAATACTTCAATTGGCATTATCCAGAATAACACACTCTCAATTAATTTTAAACTCCCCCACATAGTGCCAATAAAAATCATGAGCCAAAATATTGAAATCATCAAACAGACAATTACACTCAATATCTCTAAAAATTGCAGATAACTCCTTTTCATGATAAAAACTATTATTTATCTAACTTCAACTTTTTAGTTTCAATTTTTAATTTACGCCTTGGGATAAGGGATTCAAAAGCTTTTTCACAGTTTCGCAGTATAAGTTAAGCAGTGAAGAAAACTATCTAACCACCTAACTCACGATCTAACTGAAATGAATTAAACTGTAATGTAGGTGAGCAGTTGAACATAGAAAATGTTAGCCTTTGAATTTGTGGATCTAGACACGCACACCAGTAGCACATAAAAAATCTTCAAGGTTCCACTTATGCACGTTTATTTTTATTTAATATCATATATCATTGGGTGTTACATTTCAATTCTGCCATTCGCAGCTCTAACAATTCGCGAGTGGTTAGTCCAGCTTCAGGAATATACCAATACCTAATGGTATCCAATGGTATATCATAACAATTGTTTTTTGACGCCCAAATTAACTTTAATATTTCGCAATCACTTATTCGACTAATTACATCTTTTCTTATATTATATGTATCTTCATTAAACATACACAATCGATCAGTTTCAACCTCTGGCCTCAGAATTGAATCCATAAATGTTCGATTATGCCATTGACCTATAATCTCGTAATACAAACTATCAGATATTTCTGTAATGGATTTAAAGGTTATAGGCGGTCCTATCGGATACACTACAACATCATAATCTGTTAGAATGAGTTCTTTCTTTTTAATTGATGCATTACAACTTAAGAAAACACTTGCAAAAAGCACGAAAATTACATTTTTCATAATCCCATTATTTTGACTTCATTTCCTAACTTCTTTCCTTTATATATCACTGGATTTTTCCCATTTAAATATTTGACAATGCATCACCCCCAATTTAATTGGGACGAGTTTTTGGTCGGAAAGAACAACGAGCACATTGCCCAAATGGTTGGAAAGTTCGTAGCGTTTTTCGGTGAGGTACAATATTCAATTCAAAATTTTCAATTCTCGAATTTCAATTAGCAACTCGAAGATAGAGAAAATTCCTGGTTCGTGGTTCATGGCTCATTAATCTTGGATCGTAGCATCAGCGAAGTCGAAGGAAGGTTGCACAGTCTCGCAGTAGGAGTTAAACAGTTAAGCAATTAAGCAGTGGAGAAAACTATCTAACGATCTCACTTCCTCACGCTCTCACTTTCCAACTAATTTTAGTGTGAGACTGCGGCAGTGCGGTACTGTGAGACTGTGGAAGTTGAATTATAAAAAACTATCCAGCGATTTCACTGAATTTTCGTTAAGTGCAGACGAGGTAACACACTACAACCTTGTCAGTATTCTCAATATTCAATTTATTGATTTGAAAACCGTCATTATAAGGGGGAGATTATAGTTGCAATTCTCGTAACTTCCATCATCTGCATCGCATGCAATATAGATAAAACACCCATAGTTATCTGTAGTCGAATATCCCGACTTCGGTTCAAATCACATCCCATATAATCCCTCTTTCAATTCACTTTGGTTATAGAGGTATTGTAGAAATAAAGTTTATCATCCCTTTCTTTGATCTTGAAAGTCAATTTACAATTACTCACTTTTTTAGGTGGTAATTTCATATTGAGAATCACCCGATTATGCTCAACTATTAATTTTCTAAATGATTTTTTTAAACTATAACCATTTGTGGATTTCAATTTCAGTCCAAAAAGCTTTCTTTCAAATATGGAAAATGACAATGAGTCATTTTCAAAGATATTTCGCTTAAATCTGCCGAAGCCCAACTCCTTATCAAAAATGGTTTCCGAATAAAAATACCTCTCTAAAGTAGCACTTCCAAATATCCAAGCCTTTTCTAACTCACGAACATTTTGCCAAGATGAATTATCAAAAACAAAACACACCATGGTATCGCAGAGTATTCGGTGTGGACTTTCCCTTTTATCAAAACTCATTTCACTTTTAAAACCCATATAGTTGTGCACTATCTTGAATACTTCATTCTGACCTCGATTAATTACAATGCTTAAAGTGTCCTGACTTTGAATACTGAATATTTCTATGCTATTCTGCTGACAGTTGACTAAAGTGCTTCGAACAATGTTATTCGAGTTGACCAATTCAATTTTGTAGTAACCTCTATATTCAAAATTAACTTGACCTTCAGCTTCAATTAACCAGTGCGTTTCTATGGGTAACAACCAATAGAAAGAAATAGGTAAACGTACGCCCTGACCTTTACTTTCCGCACTGTTGAATAGTAAAGTATTGAGTGCAAGTAAAACTAATAAACTACTTCTGTGGTATGTCAGATGGATTTGCATAGTAATCACGATCATTTACTTTTAGATTCAAATCTCTAGGGTTGCTACTCCAGCCATACTCAAATTCTTTTACCCTTAAATCCTCTCCTTCAAGTTGAGAAAATCTATCTGATGCAGTCCCGCCAAACCTATTCATTCCAGAATTTTGCCACAATCCCATGCACCTAGCTATTGTGTTTTCAATTTTAATCATTGTAAGATCAAATGTCAACTTTGTGATTTCAACTGATTTTTCTTCTGTCTCATTACTTGAACTTTGAATATATGGATCATTCGCTGAATACATTGAGCCAATGATAGCTGCAACAATAGATAAGTCCGTATTTAAATTTTGCAATCCTGCATTTAAACTATTAAATCCTCCTTCTGAACTAGGATTGAAAAAATCCCTATTCTTTCTTTCTTGCGATTGTTCATTTAGAAGTATGTTTACTTTTTTGCCTGCAATAGCAAAGGCACCGCCCCCGAAGGCAGAATCAAGATCTTTACCTGTTTTATATTTTTTATCCCCAGTTAATCCTGAAATATCTTCGGCATCCTCAACAAATGACACCGTATATTCAGTGTCCGATCCGATAGCATGATAAAGAGCATTCGCTACATTTCTCGCATCAGCATTCTCCGGACCTAACTTCTTTATTTCGTTAAAAAATGATTCTGGATCAATTTTTTGGAGACTTAGTCCATCCTCAGCAATTTGAAATAGACTTGACAAAGTAGAAAACTCTGAAAAAACAGTTATAATAGCCAATTGAACTGTTATTATATCCTCTTCCGTGGCTCCAATAATTTTCTCTCCGTCTGGATCGATAAAACCAATTGGAGAATTCACAGCAAAACAGTAAACAGTATTTGAAGCAAATTCACCGCACATCCTATCCACACTCCACCATCTCCCCAATCTTCCATCATACATGCGCGCACCGAAATCGTAGCCGTTTTCAGCGCTTACCATTTCGTCTATGCTTTCCATTCCATTAAACCCATAACGATATTTCTCACCACCATTAGTACCAGAGCGTTCGTGCATGGGGGCGCCGAAACGCCGTCCTGAGCTTGTCGAAGGAGGGTAATAGTCCTGGGAATTCGTATTGGACATTTTAGGTGTAGATTACAGTTTTCGATTCACGATTCTCAATTAGCAACTCGAAGATAGAGAAAATTCTTGGTTCGTGGTGCGCCGCCAGCGAAGTCGAAGGACAGTTGCACAGTCTCGCAGTAATAGTTAAACATTTAAGCAGTTAAAGAGTTAAGCAATTAAGCAGTGAAGAAAACTCTCTCACTATCACACCTCGACACTGAATTTTAGTGTGAGACTGTGGAAGTTAAATCATACAAAAACTATTTTACGAACAAACTGAATTTTGGTGAAGTGTTACAACGGCAACACAATAAAATATTCTCGCTATTTTCAATATTACATTTCTTCATTTACAACCCGTCCTAAAAAGGGGGAGGTCACAATTCATTTACAAACTTTCCTAAATATGGGGAGGTTACTCCAATAGTATCCACAGTAATTTGACCAGCCAAAGACTTGATTTTTCAAGTTTTCCAGTATGTGTCAATTCTCTATTTTGAATGTAGAGTAGAGTATTTGTTGAATTTTTAATACGTTTTTTTGCCTTTTAAATCATCTATAAATTTCTTCATAGTAACTTTATTCCACCCAGGATAATAAGTTTGATTTAGAATTATTGTGTCATCTTTCATGGCTATCTTGATCTCTAGATATGGGGTATCCTTTCCAGCTGGTATAAGCTTCGCGGTTACCTGATTTACAGGTATAACTACCTCTTTAAACTTCCCCAATTCTTGCCATTTAATTGTTAAATCCTGATTATAAATAATTACTTCATAAACATAAATTTTACTGTTATACCAATTTTGAAAAACTGCTAAAACAACCATTGAAAATAATACCATTACAAAGTATTGCCAATTCTTAATAACATATTCACGAGTTAACTGATTAGATAAAGTATAAAATAAAACACCTCCTGAAATAAATACCAAAAGCACCTTAATACAAACTACTAATGTTGAATGATAAAAGTTGATTGGTCTATAAAGTATCAGTATCTCTTTATTCATTGGCTTGTTTGATTCTAGAATATTCATTCAAAATTTCAATAAAATCCAATGCGTTTTGCTTGATTGTCTCTTCATCCATATCCCCATTTCCAAAAGCATTATACAATCCACGCATGAAATCTTGCGCTCCAATAAGTCTATCGGTTGATTTCATAGCATCCCAACTTTTCCACTCCTTAAGTCCACCACCAAACAAATTAATAAAAGTACTTGCCAAATCACCAATGTTCTGGTATGTCATTTTACCTCCTCCCTTAATATGGTCTATCACTTTTCCAAAACCACCCAAAGGAGAAGTTGGTATTTCATCTGCCTCTTTAAATTTGCCCATTCCATCCAAAGTCATTTTTGCACTCCCAGCACCAACGGCGAATATGCCTGTTGTCACTCCGAATGCTGCCATATAAGGCCCTGTACCGGTTCCACCAGATATAACAGTTGTGACTATACCACCAATAATAATTAGACCATCTCCAACCATTCGATTAGTTTTATCCTGTTGATATTGATGGTACATTCCCAGTGCCCTGAAATAAGCTGGATTATCTGCCCTCATTGACATAATAGCAGAACCTCTAACCGCATCATTTTTTATGGAATAATATTTAAATTCTCCACTAGATTTCCTAAAGTAATATTCATCTTCATATATTGTCCCTTTCTCCCACTCATCTTCACGTTCCGTTACGACGGCCAACTTTGTCCTTGTTCCGTCAACATTCCACATCCATTGGGTAACCTGTATTCTTTCTGCACCATCTAAGTCAATGCACTGAATAACATCATTTTCAGCAAATGCATATGCACTATTCCAAGGATATTCTTTAGACAGAGGATCAACACTCAGAAATTTTCCTAACCTCGTGTTATAAATTCTAAAACCATAATCTTGGGTCTCCGCCTCATTATCATTCTCCTTCCCATTAAACCCATACCGATACTCCCCACCTCCATTAGTGCCCGAGCGCTCGTGCATGGGGGCGCCGAAAGGATAGTAGTCGTTGTACGATAATACCTCGGCGGTGTAGTAGTCGAGTGTATTAGCGCCAGTAATCGTGGCGAGTTTTTGGTCGGAAAGAACCACGAGCACATTGCCCAATTGGTTCGAAAGTTCGTAGCGTTTTTCGCCGCGCTTTTCTTCAAAGTATCCATTGTCTGTAGCCGAAGCCGCAGCAAACATATCCACCGACCGCGCATCCATTCCCAGTCGCGAGCTGCCGTAAATATGTTTTTCGGTGAGGTACAATATTCGATTCACAATTTTCGATTCTCGATTTTCAATTAGCAACTCGAATATAGAGAAAATTCCTTGTTCATTGTTCGTGGTTCTTGGTTCTTGGCGTCAGCGAAGTCGAAGGACGGTTGCATAGTCTCGCAGTAGGAGTTAAACAGTGCAGCAGTTAAAGAGTTAAGCGGTGAATCAGTGTTAAACTATCTAACGACCTAGCTTCCACACGAACTCACTACCTAACTGAAATTAGTGTGGGACTGTGAGACTGTGGAAGTGTGAGACTGTGGGAGTTAATTCTAAATTTTTGACACCTATGCATTACAGTCGAGAGGTCTGACCAATTTGGACGGTGCAGAATTTAATTTTCCTTGACTGTTTTTTTTACTTAAACTGTACTGAAAATGCATTTGTTATACTCCAAGCAGCGTGAACACTAACTTTGTTACAATGCTCGAAACCTTGAAAATGCTCCTTCACTATTGAAACTACTTTCCATTCGATTTCATTTTTTTTTTGATTATTTAATATGGTTTCAGTAGTATCTACAGTCGCACTTGCAATATCGTATATTTCAAGACTGCTCTAATCACAAACCAAATAGTCATCGGTATTCCACAAATTATTATATCTGCATTTTTCGGCGGCTTCTAGAACTTCGGGCAATACATACTCGCTTGAAAACTTTGAAAACAAACTGTAAAACAAACCATTATTCCTTTTGTGCCATTCACCTTCAAAGAAGTAGTCGCCTTCTCTCGAAAAATACACTGTAACAATTTTATCTTTGAAACAAAGCTCAGCACATGCATAGCAGAGGCTTGAAGTTCGCGCGATTTTGCTTTGATCTTTTAACTTATCAATGCAATCCTCGAAGTCACCAAACAAAGAAGCCGCATCATTTCCAAACTCCTCTGTGTAACAGATATAATTCTCTTTAATGTTATGAATAGTTCTGGCTAATTTGTATTTAACGTGCGGCTGAATCAGGTAAATGCGTACTTTTTCCAAATCAGAAGCATGGATACTACTGAATGAAAATAACATGACAATTAATGCCAAACATTTTAAATATCTATTTAATCTCGGCACTCGTTGTTCCTTTAGTTCTAATAAGTTTCCAACCATCTCCATATGTTGACCTTTTTGTTTCTTTCGTACCTGCTATTGCTATTTTAAGAGCCTCAATAACTAGTCTTTCCTTTCCGACACTGACATATTCTTACTAACTTAAATTCAAATTAACCACATGAATCTAATATAGAGAAAATTCCTGGTTCTTGATTCATGGTTCGTGGTTCATGGATTTACTTTCACAGTTGCACTGTAGTAGTTAAACATTTAAGCAGTTAAAGAGTGAAGCAGTGAAGAAAACTATCTAACGACCTAACTTCCACAAGAACTCGCGATCTAACTGAAATTAAAATTTTGAATTCAAGGGGTTAGGTGGAGTTTTCGCCTCAGGTAGATATACTTCTCAATCCTTCGGTCTGCTGACTTGTCCAACTGTTTTGGTCTGATCAAACCAAACTATAATATCATCGCTAAATAAAGGTACTGTGTAAACATTGTAATAAAAGACTTCTTTCCATTGACTATACAAAGTATCGTTAGCTTTGCGCGATTCCCGATAATCTGGTTCTCCCATAATCTTTATAACTTCATCGATATTCATCCCTTTTTCTAGTTGATAAGAATCCTCAACTTTTTGTTGATTTTTTCCACAGCCTATATAAAATAAAGAAAATAATATCAGTAAAAAATGTTTCCTATTTAAAATAAAGTATGCTGCCATATGTTTCTAATCTCCCGTATTTAGTTGAATATAAAAATTCATACAAATAATCGACAAATCCATCTTGGATAATTTAATAATTGAGAACTAGTCGCCCCAGCGAAGTCGAAGGACGGATTCATAGATTCTTAATTCATGATTCATAATTCACTTTCACAGTCTCGCAGTTGCACATTAGTAGAATAATTTCAGTTAGATCGTGAGGTAGTATAGAAGTTAGGTCGTTAGATCGTTTTCATCACTGCTTAAATGTTTAATTCCTACTGTGCAACTGTGAAACTGTGGAAGTTAAGTAGTAGAAAAGTTAAGTCGAGCTAGACATCATAAAAAAAGCTATAGAAGTTGATACTTAAACCGAAGTTATGTTTCTCCAAATTTTTTATAGTAAGTTCTAATGCCCAGCCTATTGTATCGCTTTTCGTAAATGCGGTTCCCGAAATTAAACATCACTAATTTCTTGATCCTACCATTTTCATAAAATGTAATGCTTGGTCCATGAACAATTGGGAATCCCCATTGAGGATTCACCGATAAATTGAAAAAATATTTTGGAGCTCCAGAGTCATAATAAAAGGATTGAAGCCCAATTTGTCCTCCTTCACTCGAAAAGAACATGGCGGCAGTTAATACGCCATTTTTAAAATTCTGAAGACTACCTATTAGAATTTTGTGATAACTATTTGGATCATTCTCATTTCCTATTATAGTGTCACATCCATATGAAATATGCCCATCTTCTGTTCTCACAATAAATTTCCCTAAGGTGAATATCGATGTAGTGAATAATTCCTTATCTCTTGCATTCCAACACTTTCCAGATAACACAAAAAATTTTTGCAATTCAGAAGCTCTCAAATTATGTGTATTATCAAACCTTGCACTATCTATTACCAAATTAGATCTGGTATCACTTATCCAATAAGTGCCTTTAATTTTAGTCGAATCTAACTTAAAGTTCAGACAAAACACACTATCCTTCTCTGTTAGTGAATTTTGCGAAAAAACTTGTACTACACTCCATTGAAATAATAGAAAAATGAATAGTATTTTACCATTCACTACGACATTTTTGAATTGCCTTTTCATTTTAATATTTGAAATAACTCGTTCGATAACCACTAAGGCTTTCTTTTATTTTTAGAATGAAGTAATTTGTTTTCCATGATAAGCTTCGCTCCTTTATTGCTGATTGTGTGATTCGGAATTTTATAGTTTAAACATTTACTCGAAGATAGAGAAAATTCATGGTTCGTGGTTCATGGTTCATTAATCTTGGATCGTAGCATCAGCGAAGTCGAAGGACGATTGCACAGCCTCGCAGTAAAAGTTAAACAGTTAAGCAGTTAAAGAGTTAAACAGTGAAGCAGTGTTAAACCATCTAACGACCTAACTTCCACACGAACTCACTACCTAACTGAAATTAGTGTGGGACTGTGAGACTGTGGAAGTGTGAGACTGTGGGAGTTAATTCTAAATTTTTGACACCTATGCATTACAGTCGACAGGTCTGACCAATCTGGACCGTACACAACTTAATTCTCCTTGACTGTATTTTTTTTTGCTTAAACTGTACTGAAAATGTATCTGTCATATGTCGATCGCTCTGAGCTCAATTATGAACTTATAAGGCATGAGATATTCCTTAATTTTTTCTTCTAAAGATCTGTAATAAGATCATAAATCAAGAGATGAAATTATTTCTATTAGTTCCGATGATTTCAAATCACTTTTTTCGCTTTTGTCATAAATGGTTAGCAGATAGACTGAAGAAGACTCCACATAAACACATGTAATAACCCGAGCTCCGCCGCTTTGCCCTTCCCCTTGCTTGAAATCGCCAATCGGACTTTGAAACAATTGTTTCCCAGAGAAACGTCAAGTGAAGGACGTGTAGCTAAATCGTCGATAAGGCTGGCAAATTCCCCTTTTAACGATGGAAATTTTTTAACTAAACGCTTCAATTCCTTTTCGAATCGGTGCGTGGGAATGATATTATAACTCATCCAATAATTCTCGGGCTGATTTGAGTTTTAATTTACCAGAACGATGCTTTTTAACTTCTTCAGTAGCCTCTTGTAAATGTTCCAAGAGTTCAAATGAACCAGGAGTCATAGGTTTTACTTTTCTCACAAAAGAAAGACTCTTAAGAACCTTCATTGCAAAGTTCAACTCCCCGTCTGGTATGTCCAAAAGTAGTTTCATCCGAAAATGTTTCGTTATTTTCTTTCTTGCACAAATTTAGCAATAAATTCGGAGCTTACTGCAACTATATTGGATGGGAATTAGGAAAAAATCTTAATTCATAGTTCATGGTTCGTAGATCGTGGTTCATAATTCATGGATTCACTTTCACAGTCGCACAGTTACATAGTCTCGCAGTAGTAGTTAAACAGTTAAGCAGTGAAACAGTGAAACAGTTAAACAGTGAAACAGTTAAGCAGTGAAGCAACTATCTAACCACCTAACTCCCACACGACCTCACTTCCTAACTTAAATTAGTGTGAGACTGTGAGACTGTGGAAGTGTGAGACTGTGGAAGTGTGAGACTGTGAAAGTTTAACAGAGAAACAATTAATCCTTAAAACTTCTCCCTTTCCTATCTTCGCCACATGACAACTCCGTTTCTGAAACAAGTGGCTGCAGACCTGATTGCTAAGCATAATGATGACTTGGCGGATCTATGGATTGTGGTGCCGGGAAAAAGAGCGGGATTGTTTTTGAGAAAATACCTCGCCGAAGCTTTGGGCAAACCAATATTCGCCCCGCAGATTTTCACTCTCCCCGATTTTGTATCCAAACTATCAGATAAAGCTACATCCACAAAATTAGATTTGCTGCTTGAACTTTATTCTACCTACAAAAACATCAAAGGTGATGAGGCAGAATCTTTCGATGTATTCTCAAAATGGGGTACAACAGCGCTTCAAGATTTTTCGGATATCGAACAAAGTCTCGTTTCTCCAAACACGCTTTTCAAAGACTTACGCGATATAAAAGAAATTGAAAATTGGTCTTTTCATCAACAAGAACTCAGCGATTCGCAAAAACAATATCTCGATTTTTGGAATCAACTGGGACCACTCTACCAAGAGTTTCGCGAATTACAACTGAACAAAGGAAAATATTCCTATGCGCTACTGTGCAATGAACTCGCGAAAGCAACTCCAGCTTCATTACTTCCAGAAAATGTAAAGCATCTGTGGTTTGTAGGATTGTCCAACTTGTCGAAGGCAGAACAACGGATTATCGGTAAACTGCGCGAAGCTGACAAGGCCAATGTGCGATGGGATGTTGACGACTATTATCTTTTAAATGATAAACATGAAGCTGGTAGTTTTCTTCGTCATCACACACGCACCCAAGACCACGTCAATCACAATGGCTGGATGGAAACTCCAAAAGTGATTACGAGTTATGAAACAACAACGCCGTACAGTCAAGCGCTTCTTGCAGGCGAACTGATCGGAAAAATAGATATTTCAAAAGCGGAACAAACTGCAGTAATTATTGCAGATAGCGCACTGCTGATTCCTCTCATTAAAAATTTACCTCAACTCGATTGTAAAGTGAATATCGCTATGGGATATCCACTCAAACAAACTGCTATTCTTCGTCTGCTCAAAAGCTTTTTGCACTTGCACAGCATGAATAATGAGAAGGCTAAACGAGGTATTTACTATAAAATCTTCTTGCAATTTTTGGAGCAAGAATCGCTCTCCGTGTACTTGAAGGAGGAAACACAAAGCATTCGCAGTTTGCTTGCTTCGCAGAAAAAAATATACCTCCGCCCTTCCGATATTCACCAATTTCAAATGGACCATCCGCTATTCCAAAAACTGGAATATATATTTGAAGGAACAAATAAAAAACCAGGTCATTGGCTAAAATCCGCATTGCGCCTGCTGGATGAATTGTATCAACTTGAAATAGGGAATGACTTCGAGCTAGAATGTATCCTCCGCGCGCAAGAATTGCTCTCTGAAGTGATTGCCATCTTTTCCGAAACATCAACAGGTGATTCGGATGCAGATGACATGAAAAGTTTGAGTACCATGATCAATCAACTGCTCGGCAACGAGAGCATCACATTCACAGGTGAGCCATTGGAAGGATTGCAGATTTTGAATATGGTGGAAACACGAGCGATCGATTTTGAACATGTCATCATCATTGGTGCGAATGAAGATCAATTGCCCGGCAATCTCTCCGACAACTCATTGATCCCTTATGATGTGCGCTATCTCTATGAAATGCCCATTATCGCGGATAAAGAATCAACGTATGCCTACACGCTTTACCGATTGCTTCAGCGCGCATCTAAGGTGGACTTCCTCTACTCTTCTATTACCTCTGATTTTAAGGGAACAGAACAAAGCAGGTATATCACACAGTTGGAAATTGAATTGCCGCAATACTCAGACAAGCATGAACTGATTCATATCAAATCATCTTTAAGTATAAATGATGTGGGAGAAAATGTGATGCGCATTCCCAACGACGACTATGCGAAGAAACGTGTACAAGAGCTCTGGGAATCGGGAATCTCACCTTCTGCTTTGAACAAATTTCTCACTTGTCCTCTCGATTTTTATTATCGATATATCCTTGGATTGGGTGAAGAAGAAGAAGTGGAAGAATATATCAGTGCCGCCACATTTGGGAGCGCTGTGCACGATGTACTCGAAAATTTCTTTGTGGAATATGTTGATAGCTTCCCTACAAAAGCAGAACTATTGCAATTTAGAGAATCGCTGGGTCCCTTGCTAGAAAAGGCGTTCCATCGTCACTATGGAATCGGAGATTTGGATTATGGTGAAAATTATCTTCAATATTCTCTCGCTTTAAAAATGCTGGAGAAGGCAGTTGATTTTGAAATCAGTCAATTGGAAGAAAGAGAAAAAGAAGGCAGATGGTGCAAAATCGCTTCCATAGAATCTTTTTTAAAAGCTGAAATTCCAAATGGAGAAATTCCATTCCCGTTGAACATTAAGGGTAAAGCCGACCGCATCGATGATGAATCAGGCACAATCCGCATTATCGATTATAAAACAGGTGCCGTAAGCGACTCTGATGTAAAAATCAAATCGGATAAAGCATTTGAAAATATATTCGACGGTAGCAATAGCAAGGCTATTCAGCTCCTCTTCTACAGCTATATGAAATCGAAAGAAGGTATTGCGCCCGAACACATTCAATCGGCGTTGTTCAGCTTAAAGAATCATAGTAGTGGTTGGCAACACCTCACAGTAGATGATCGCACTTATGCTTCTACCGACGACTTGGTCTTGTTTGAGCAGCAGTTGGTGGCTACCGCAAAAAAAATGTTAGCATTATCTGTGTTTGAACATGCATCGAGCAGCAAACATTGCGAATATTGCAATCGCTAATGAAGAAAGTCCTGATCATAACCTATTACTGGCCACCGAGCGGTGGAGGCGGCGTGCAGCGCTGGCTCAAAATGTCGGCTTATCTCAAAAGCAACGGATGGGAACCCATTATCTATACCCCAGAGAATCCAGCATTCGATGTAAAAGATAATTCACTTCTCAAAGATGTACCGCAAGACATTACTGTATTAAAGACCAAAATATTCGAGCCGATTGAAGTATTTCAAAAAGCTTTTAAACTGGTGGGCAAGCCAGCTCCAAAACAAAAAGATTTACTTTCTGACCGCAACTCATCGCTGTTTCAGCGCGCTTCAACCTATGTGCGAGGCAACTATTTTATTCCCGATCCGCGTGTCACGTGGGTGCGCCCTTCATTTCAATTTTTGAAAAAATATTTGAAAGAAAATAAAATTGATGCGGTTATATCTACTGGTCCACCACACAGCATGCACTTGATTGCACAAAAAATCAAGCAAGCATTTCCTGAAATAAAATGGGTGGCAGATTTTCGCGACCCTTGGAGTGAATGGGACTTGCTTGATATGTTGAAAACGAAAACACGTGCGCGCGAGTACCACAAGCGCCTAGAACGTGCAGTGTTGGAGCAAGCCGATCTTACTGTAAGCATCAGTCCGTATCACGTGGATCGCCTGATTCATCTGGGAGCTAAGCGATGCGAGCTCGTCAATAATGGATACGACGCACGCGATTTTGCAAATGCTTCTAAAAAGCACACGGAAAAATTCATCATCCGTCACCTTGGTTCTATCGACGATTTGAGAGATCCGCGCCCGGCAATGAATGCGCTGAAAAAAATCATTTCGGAAAATAAAATGGACATCGATAAAATCAGCGTTGAGTTTATCGGTCCGGTCAACAATGCTTTTAGCGAATTTGTGAACGAGGATAAAGACTTAAAACAAATTACCTCATTCTATCCTGCCGTGCCCCATAGCGAAGTGGTAGGACTATATACTTCTTGTACGTTGTTGCTGCTCATTCTCGCACACACCGATATCGCCGCAGGAAACATGCCCGGCAAAATGTACGAATACATGGCAAGCGGCACTCCAATTCTCGGCATCGGTCCGGAAGATGGCGACGCAGCTGTGTTGATTCATCAAACCCATAGCGGGCAAATAATAGATCGCAACCATTCAGATAAAATGGGTGAGCTCATTGTAACGCATTACAATGACTGGAAAAATGGTAAGATGATTATTACAGAAAAAGCACCGGATTATTCACGCGAAGCGTTGACTAAAAAGTTTTGTCAACTATTAAACGGGTTGTTCGACTCCTGATTTTTCATCGTGTTTTTCACTTCCTCTGAAATTGGAAGTTCAGGAATTTCCTCTTCTATTTGATTCAATCTCATCTGACGTTTTGCTTTGGCTATGCTTGTATTTAGGTCGAAACCAAGCAACACAATCATGCTATTGAAGTTGAGCCAAATCAGCAGTATCATCAAGGTTCCCAGTGAACCGTATAGCTTGTTGAATTGCGCAAAATTGTTTACGAAATAAGCAAACACCACAGAAGCAATGATGAAAAATGTGGTAGCGAAGGTGCTGCCTACATTGAAAAATCTCCATTTGATTTTTCTACTTCCATTTCCCACATTGTACAATGTAGAAATCACTGCATAAATAAGAAACAGGGATATCACCCATTTTGCAAAATTCAAAATAGGTATGTAATCAATGCTTCCAATAATTCCTGTTTCATGCAAATACTCAAAAGCAGCGCCACTGAATATAATGAGAGAAACCGCTACTGTCATGATTACGCCAAGCACGAAAATCAGTATGATACTAGCAATACGCATGATGATAGGATTGCCGCGTTCCTCCATGTGATAGCTTTCATTGAATCCGAGAAGCACCGCATTGATACTACTTGATGCGTAATAGATGGTCAGAATAAAACCGATCGACAACAGCGCGTTGTGCTTTTTATTGATCAAGTCATCGAGCGTCGTTTCAAACAGTGAAAAGGTATCACCTGGAAAGAACCCGCGAATACTTCCGAATAAGTTGTCTTGAAAACTATCTATTGGAATATGTGGAATGAGGGAAAGCAAGAGAATTATTCCTGGAAAAAAAGCGAGGAACAATCGAAATGAAATCGCTGCAGCCCTAGTGGCAAGGGATCCTCGTGTAATGCCTTCGGCAAAAAAAGAAGACACATACCACAGCGACAATCCTTGAAAACCTGGAGGGTAAATAGCATCCAAGAAGCGAATGATTTTCTTCACTCCTTTCATGCGTTTTATTCTCTCTACTAGTTTTCCGGCCATAACATTATACTGCTTTCAAACTTAAATCTAAACTTTTGATTTGATGCGTAAGTGCGCCCATAGAAATGTAGTCCACTCCTGCTTCGGCATAGGCTCTCAAATTCGTTTCGTTGATTCCACCAGAAGCCTCGGTTTCTACTTCACCATTGATAAAGTCAACAGCTTCTTTAATTTGTTCAGGAGTAAAATTATCAAGCAAAATTCTGAAAGCGATTTTCTCTTTCAAAATCAATTTTACATCTTCCAATGAACGCGCTTCTACTTCGATTTTGAGATCCTTATTTTTTTCTTTCAAATAATTCTTGATCAAGTGCAACGCCTCGTGAACTCCACCGGCATAATCGATGTGATTGTCTTTCACCAAGATCATGTCGTATAGTCCGATTCGGTGATTGACACCACCGCCCAACTTTACCGCAAGCTTTTCAAAATATCTAAATCCTGGAGTAGTCTTTCGCGTGTCGAGCAATTTGCATTTTGTGCCTTCCATCAGTTGCACCATTTTGTGCGTTTGGGTAGCAATGCCGCTCATGCGTTGCATGATATTCAATGCGAGACGCTCAGCAGTTACGATGCTCTGAGATCTTCCTTCAACATAAAAAGCGACGTCGCCGAATTTCACCTGATCGCCATCATTGAGTACTTGCTCGAATTTGATTTCGCTGTCAATCAATTCAAATACACGTTTTGCAATATCGATTCCCGCAATGATTCCCTGATCCTTCACAAGTAATCTTGCTCTTCCCTTTGCGTCGGAAGGAATAGTGCTTAAACTGGTGTGGTCGCCGTCACCGACATCTTCAGCGATAGCGTATTTTAGAAATTCATCGAGATCAAAATTCATAATAATGCGTTGAACGCGCAAGGTACTTATAAGTATTGAAGGAGGCAAGGGAACAAGGAGACATCCTTCGTCCCGAGCTTGACTCGGGATCAGGAACCGGGATTCGAGAAGACAAGGATTCGAGGATTCAAGGATTCGAGGATTCGAAGATTCGAGGATTCGAGGATTCGAGGATTCGAGGATTCAAGAAGACAAGGATTCGAGGATTCGATAGCGAAGGGAAGTGGCTGAGTGCAATAACACTTTCACACACCAATGCCTCTCGCTGCGCTAACGCTACGCTCGAGGGACCGGGGTGTTGCCTAAAAGGTCAAAGGGCGGCAAAACTTCGTTTTGCCGCCCTTTGACTAGTGCCGAGGGAACATGGTCCCATTAGTAATTAGTAAATAGTATTTAGTAATTAAACTATGTCTTCTCGATTTTGAGTTGTTTGATTTGCATCGAGTCGCCGTTCTTTTTCATGAAAAAAGTAACACGGAAGTTTCCGTTGGCGGTGGTGAGGTCTCCGATGCGGTATTGGTCGTCCAGTTTGGAGGTGCCTTGGTGTTTAATGGAGAATGATTTTGCTGGATGAGCTGCAAAAAATTGGGTTAGTGTGGCTTGCGCTTGAGCCGAACTCATCATGGATTCGTTTCCATCGATTTCAATTTCGACTTGGCTCATAAAGAAAGCTGCGACACTTGCGGCGTCACCTTTTTGTATAGCTTGAGATACTTTTGGAGTAATATCAGTTTGGGCAAAGGCTCCAAAACTAAACAGGGCAAGTAATATGGTCAAAACAGGTTTCATGTGCTAAATATGCTGAAAAATTTGTTTCGCCCGATGATTACAATCTTCGCGCCATAAAAAAACCCCTTACATAGTAAGGGGTACCAACAAGTTAGCCGATCCCATCGAAGGACCGGCCGTATTTTCAAACTTTAGAGTTAAATGAAATAACTCTTAAGCGTTGTTTTCTTCTTTTTCCATCACCACTTTACCCTTGTAGTAAAGTTTTCCTTCGTGCCAGTGAGCGCGGTGGAAAAGGTGAGGCTGCCCTGTAGTTGGACAAGTTGATACATTCACTGGATCAAGCTTGTAGTGTGTTCTGCGTTTCGCTTGGCGCGTTTGCGAGATTCTGTGTTTGGGATGTGCCATTACAGTATATATTAAATCTAATTATTCTTCTTCGTCATCTTCGAGAGGTTCGTTCTCATCGAAGTGTAAATTTTTAAGTGCTGCCCATGAATCGCGATCGTCGCTTTCCACGGTGTACTTTTTATATGCAGCCAAAACGTCTTGGTTACATTCTTCTTCGGTAGGGTGAACATGCTTTGCTGGGAGTGCCAGGTGGGCATATTCGTAGAGATATTGGCTCAAATCCAAGTGACTTTCTTTCGTCCCAAGGATGAGGATATCCTCATCTGTGCTGCTTGTTTCGTCGCCATATTTCACAATCAATCTCTCTTTTGAAGAGATTTCTTGTTGGTAAGCGTCTCCACAGCGGTCGCAGTTGAGTTCTACCGTTCCACTCAGTCGGAAATGCACTACCATCATGGTACTTTGCTTTTCCAGTTCTACATCCACGTTGATATTGGCGTGAATGATCTCTGAGTATTCAAATGCTTCAAAGAACTCGTCCGTAAGGGTGAATTCGTATTGGTGTAACCCAATCTTTAGTCCCAAAAAGGGAATTTGGTATTCCTTTAACTTCTTCACCTCTCTCGGTCAAATTTGGGTCGGCAAAAATACACAAATTTCCTGATTTACCAACAAAACATACTTGAAAAAATACAAACTACTTCTCTCGATCCCGAATCCAGTTCGGGACGAGAAGCTCCTTCACCCTGAAGCCCTACTCCCATCACCAATCCCCCAACTCCAATCCCCCAACTCCCAACTCCCAACTCCCAACTCCCAATCCGTGAACCACGAACCATGATCCACAATCCTAGATGTGTATAGCGCGTTTGTCGGTGGCGTCTAGGGCTGCTTCGCGGAAACTTTCGGTAAATGTTGGGTGAGCGTGCGAAATGCGCGCGATGTCTTCAGCTGAAGCTCTAAACTCCATAGCCACCACCGCCTCGGCAATCATATCCGCACAGCGAGGTCCAATCATGTGAACCCCAAGAATTTCGTCGGTTTCTTTATCTGCCAATACTTTGATCAATCCGTCAGTGTCCATACTTGCACGAGCTCTTCCGCTTGCTTTGAAAGGGAATGAACCTACTTTATAAGCAACACCCTTTTCTTTGAGTTGCTCTTCTGTATAACCCACCGCTGCAACTTCCGGCCAAGTGTAAACCACACCTGGAATCAAGTTATAATTAATATGCGGCTTCTGACCTGCGATGGTCTCAGCTACAAATGTTCCTTCTTCTTCTGCTTTGTGTGCGAGCATTGCTCCCTTCACCACATCACCTATAGCATAGATGTGCGGAACGTTGGTTTGTAGATGACCGTTTACTTCTACTCTACCTCTATCGTCCATCTTCACACCTGCCTTATCCAAACCAAGGTTGTCGGTATAAGGGCGACGACCTACGGCAACAAGTACATAGTCTCCCTCCAACACCAATTCCTCACCTTTCGCATTGTCAGCCTTTACGGTTACCGCTTTTCCTTTTGCGGTCACTTCCTTCACTTTATGCGACAAATAGAAATTGAATCCAATCTTCTTCAATGACTTTTGTAATTCCTTACCCATTGTGCGATCCATAGTAGGAATAATGCTATCCATGAATTCCACCACACTGATTTGCGCACCGAGGCGTCCGTACACAGAACCCAATTCAAGTCCGATCACACCGCCACCAATGATGATCATGTGTTTAGGAATTTCCTTCAGTTCTAAAGCTTCCGTGCTCGTAATCACGCGCTTCTTATCAATATTGATAAAAGGCAATGATGATGGTTTGCTACCAGTAGCAATGATGATATTTTTTCCTGAAATAGATTCTGAAGAACCGTCTTCTTTCGCGATCGAAACAGTGTTAGCATCAACGAAAGAACCGTGTCCAGTATAGACGTCGATTTTATTTTTCTTCATCAAAAACTCAATCCCCTTCGTGGTTTGATCCACTACGCCTTGTTTGCGGTTAATCATCTGTTCGAGGTTGATTTTCGGTGCCGATTTCAACTCAATTCCATGTTCTTGAAATTGGTGAATCGCTTGATAGTAGTGCTCCGAGCTATCTAGCAGGGCCTTTGATGGGATACACCCCACATTCAAACAGGTTCCTCCAAGGCTATTGTAACGTTCGATAATTGCTGTTTTCAATCCCAACTGGGCTGCTCTGATAGCTCCAACGTACCCACCAGGTCCGGAGCCGATAACTACTACATCATACTGGTTCATGCCGCAAAGATAGAACATGGAATGATTGGATTTTTTGGAGAGAATGGAAGAGTTGGAAATTTTGGAGAATTTGGATTTTTTGGAAGTTTTGGAGGAGTTGGAGAATTTGGAGAATTTGGAGATTTTGGAGGGGTTGGAGGAGTTGGAGGGGATGGAGGAGTTGGAGGGGATGGAAATGCATTGGCGAAACCACTTTCGCACAGCAACGCCTCTCGCTGCGCGAATTGTGCCTGCTGTATCGTAGATACACATTGAAATGTGTATCTACAATGGTTGAGTCACGATGAACCGGTTCCTGATCCCGAGTCAAGCTCGGGACGAAGGACGGTTCCTGAGCTCGTCGAAGGACGCTTTGCTAGCACTACGCTCGAGGGACCTGATTGCATACTTATAAATAGGCAGAGAGCAGCAAAACGAAGTTTTGCTGCTCTCTGCCTATTAAATTTGAGTAGCCTCGGTCCCCTGAGCGTTAGTTTCTTGAATGCGAAGCATTAAGAGAAACGATAGCGAAGGGTGGTGATGTGCGATAGGAACATGAAAAATGAATACACGTAATTAAAACCACTTTCGCACACTATCACCTCTCGCTTCGCGAATGGTGCCTGCTGTATCGTAGATACACATTGCAATGTGTATCTACAATGGTTGATTCACGATGAACCTGTTCCTGATCCCGAGTCAAGCTCGGGACGAAGGGCTACCCAAAATATTGCGTCCCACAATAAAATACTTGCTTTTTCGTTATCCGTTTCGTTACTTTGTAATTCAAAGTACTTTTAGAAATGGAAAATAAATACCTTGAAGATCTCAAAGAGATCAAAGAAATGATGAGTAAATCTTCGCGATTTATCTCACTCAGCGGATGGTCGGGCGTGGCTGCGGGAGTTACTGCTCTAGCTGGTTTGTATGCCGTAGACCAAGTACTTTCGAGAGAGAATGCACGACTCCTCTATTACAGCGGCGAAGGACTTTCTGAACCTCAGTTTATGCTGGTGTGTATCGCTGCATGTACCATTGTAGTGGCGGCTGGTGCAGCAATTTTCTTTACTACTCAAAAAGCAAAAATAGAGAATCAACCCATTTGGGATGCTCAAAGTCGTAGACTTACCATCAACCTGCTTATCCCTCTTATCACGGGAGGTATATTCAGTTTGATGTTGCTCAGCAAAGGAAACTTGGAATTTGTGATGCCTACCACATTAATTTTTTATGGGTTGGCTTTGGTCAATGCCAGTCGCTATACCCTCCATGAAATTCGAAGCTTAGGTATCCTCGAAATTATCATTGGACTTTGTGCCATGCAATGGCTTGAAGTGTCGCATTACCTATGGGGACTCGGGTTTGGGATACTTCACATCGCATATGGAATTTATATACGCATCAAATACAAGCAGTGAAAGATCTATTAAATAATCTAGATAAAGCATTTGAAAATCGTATTCGCTTAGGCATTATGTCAGCGTTAATGGTCAACGATTATCTGGATTTTAATGCGTTGAAAAACCTGCTCGGCGTTACAGATGGAAATCTAGCGAGTCACCTCAAAGCCTTGGAGGCCGCTTCTTACATCGAGTTCAAAAAGGAATTTTTGGACAGGAAACCGAATACAAAATACAGCGCCACCAAAGCTGGAAGAGAAGCATTTAAAAAACACATTCAAGCCATAGAACAATTACTCAAATAAAATCCATCATCATGTTAAACAATCGTATCCTTATTATCCTCGGTGTAATCGTAACACTGCTGCTCATTCCATTCATAGCGATGCAATTCACCACAGAAGTCAAGTGGACGTTGTTTGACTTTATGGCAATGGGTGGACTACTCGCAACCACAGGTGCCGCTATCGAAATTATTTTAAGAACATTCAAGACAAAAAAACAACGTCTGATCTTGTCGATGGTCACAGTATTTCTCTTTCTCCTGACCTGGGCCGAATTGGCCGTTGGCATTTTTAATTAGTAGAAAAATAATCATATAAATAACCATGAAATTAAAGGACAATATCTTGCCCTTGGGCGTAGCCTTGCTCATTGTTTTCCTCATAAAATTATACAATCAGCATGCTTCTACTTCCGATGTGCAATGGGTGATAGCAATGCCTGCCTGGTGTGTCAGTCTTTTTTTCTCCGCACCATTTGAATACTCCGCTGAAGTTGGATACGTCTTTCCAAGCTTGAATATTTTCATCGAAAAATCTTGCTCAGGGTTAAACTTAATTGCCATCACCTTTCTTTCATTTTCCTTTTTAATCCTCATTCGTTTTTCCACGGTAAAATGGAAACTACTCCTTCTCATACCGACAATCGCTATTTCTACGATTGTGGCTATTCTAATTAACACCATACGCATCATCGTTTCCGTCATACTGGCCAATTTCACTTTAAATGATTCTGCTATTGATCAGCATGATTTGCACCACATCATTGGACAAGTGAACAATCTATTACTGCTGTCCATTGCCTTTTTAGTTGCCGATTACTTCATTAAAAAATTTCACCATGGAAATATTCAAAAAGTCTAGTTTCAATTTATTTGCAACAGCGCTACCCACATTTATTCAATGCCTCATTTTTATTGTGGCCATGAATTCTCTTTCTAATCAAGCTTTTGAGAATGATCGATATTATTGGTTACAACATATAATTATTGAAGGAACAATAGCCATTGCTTTAACCATATACTTCATTTCATTAATCCGAAAAAATAAATCAGTACCGGTCAACTTTGGTTTCATTCTGATCACTATTGGTATAATAGAAATGTTGCTTATTGAAACCACTGCTTCCAACATTCACATGAGTGCTAGCAATTTCATTGAAAGCACAGACGAATTAATGCTTTCCGCATTCGGGACAATTGTTCCCGTTTTCTTCACAGGATTAATGCTCGTGATTCTAAAGTTCACACCAAATCCTGAAGAATCGAATATTTGGAAAAGCATCGCAGGTTTATTTCTCGTTCCCTTCGGAGCATTCCTCTTTGTGCATACTCTTCTGCCACTTTTGAATGAATCAAATCGCGGCTCACTTAGTGAAAACACTATTGTAACCTTTCTGATTTTCTTCACCATTGCATTTGCCTTTTTCATTTTTCGAACGCTTTATATTCTTATTAAAAAGAAAAACCTGTTCAGCAAATCCGACGGCATCATTACCAAACTCTTCCTTGCTTTAATATTGCCACTCATCGGTCTAATTGCGAATGGAAATGAAGACTTCATTACTTATCATTTTGCAGGGAACTACGACAATATTTGGTTCTACATCTTTACTGTATTGAATGCCATTGCGTTGATGATTCCAACACCAAAGCAACATAAGCATCTCTTATTCCTGTTCATCTTTCAAAGCATCACATTTACCTTTACCCTTTATTTCTTTGTTGTTTTCCTGACCCTACTTCCATTCATGCTTATTGGTATCATCGTATTTGGCCTTGGCCTGCTCTTACTGGTTCCATCGCTCCTCTTTGCTCTACATGTTTCCATTTTGAAAAAAAGCTATAGCACGCTTACAGAAAAATACAGCAACTTTCAACTACTCATTGTCCTTCTTATCTCCATCGCTGTCATACCTTCAGGTATAACATTTCACTTTCTGAAATCGAAAAATGAAATTTCAAATGCCATTAATTATGTGCATGCTATCGACTACGAAAAGGAGTATGATATGCCATCTGATGATATTTGGGATATTTTCAATGAAAATAGAAATCACCGCTTTGGTCTTGGATATATTAAAAACACTCCGATTATAGATTCCTACTTTAATTTTTTAGTTACTGACAACCTCACCATTTCAACCGATCAAATCAATCGGTTTAAGGAAATTTTCTTAGATCAAAAAAATCAAATGTGGGCGCGTGAAAATCAAACCTCTTCCATAGCACAAATCGATTCGATCAACACCCACTCTACTTTCAACATTAAAAATGGTTACTGGGAATCAGAAATAGATATCATCTTAAGCAATCCACATCAGTCGGGGAATGTGAGTTATGACTCGGAATTTTATTTACCCGATGGTGCTTTCATTTCCGATTACTATCTCAGAATTAATGACGAAGACGAGCATGGAATACTTGCAGAAAAAAAGTCTGCTATATGGACCTACAAGAGCATTGTGCATCGACGCAGAGATCCTGGAATACTATTTTACGAAAATGACAATAAAATTAAATTCTCCATATTCCCTTTTGCTCGGTATGAAATGAGATACTCTGGGCTCATCATCATTCACAAAGAACCCTTTACTTTCCAAATTGACAATTTCACAGCACAGCTTGGGGAAGAAGACCACGCCCTGCCTGGGTCTATCAAAAATGATCAATTTGAATACATTTCATCTTTAGAAAAACAGACTCTACCTTTAGTCAAAAGAACAGCAGAAGCACAATTCATCGTTGATGCGCGCTATCCTTTGAGCGTGCCATTCTATATCGAGCGCATTAAAGACTTTGCGAATCTGCATCCTGAATATGTGAGGAATTCCTCTGTTTACTTCACTGCTGCTTCAACGCAAAAGGTGACACTCGCAGAAGCCTTGAAAGAAGACTTTATTATTCCCAAAATTAAAGGCGGATACTTTTTGGGGCGTGCTGCTTCTCAAATCCTATATGACTATTCTAAAGAGAATAAAAATACGTTTCCAATGATCATCCAAATAAGTGATGTGGATCGTACCGCCATTTGGGACGATCAATTGAATTCATGGAAATGGGCTATTCCCGAATTCAATGCAATCTATTCCATCAATGAAACTTTTGAATTATTGAAATCGCCATTACGAGAAGATTTTCCATTTCATCAGGAGTTGGTCGATTCGACGTTTTCGTCTGTAAATGCAAGGAAGTTAAAAATGCAGAATGGCGGGTTTCGATATCTTCAAGATAACGGCGAGCCCGAGCTGGTAGTTCTTGATTCTGATGGACTAGAAAACTCCTTTGAAAGCCTTTCGAATCCGTGGATTGCGGCTGCGAGCAATATGTGCGCGAGCAGACTAGATGTTAAATATCCTTTTAAAAAAGAAGAACATTGGTTAGCATCCGTAAAGTTGAGTTTTAAACATCATGTGATGTCGCCATATACTTCATTTATTTCTTTGGAAGATGAATCACAAAAACAGACGCTTTTAAAAAAGCAAGAAGATGTTTTATCCGGTAACCCCCACATTGAAATTCAAGATGCCAACCGCAGGATGTCCGAACCAGAATATATTTTAATACCCATGTTGATATTGTTTGGGCGATGGTTCCGGTTTCGCGGCCCTCGATACAACTCGCCTACGGCAAGCCACTCGGGCACCGCTCACGTTTGCAAATGAAACCCCCAACTCCAATCCCCAATCCCCAAACCCCAATCTCCCATCCCCCAACTCCCAACTCCCATCTCCCTATTGTCTATCTTTGAAGGAGAAATGGAAAAGCGAAATTTTTTTGGAGATGTGCATGATGTAGTGCGATTAGTACCGAAGGGTCGTGTGACCACTTATGGGGCGATAGCCAAATTTTTGGGAACGGGCATGAGCGCTCGCATGGTGGGTTGGGCGATGAATGTAGCGCATGATCAAACGCCTGCTGTGCCAGCACATCGTGTGGTGAACCGCACAGGCATGCTCACTGGAAAAATTCATTTTAGTCCTCCCGAAAAAATGCAAAAGCTATTAGAAAAAGAAGGTGTCAAAGTGAAGAATGACATCGTTCAAAATTTCGAAAAACACTTTTGGGATCCCGAGGAACATTTGATGCGGTGAGGAATTTTCATTGCATCAATTCCAAAGCTTTTTGAATGTGCGGATCTTCACTTAACGGTAAATGAGTTATGCTATCTGGAATTTCAAAATCAATTTTCACTCCTACCTGTTGCGTTGGCCTTCCATCAGGATAAAAGACTCCTATTGATGAAAACATCATAATGTTATCATAAGGCATTCGAACGAAAGCTACATCCCCATCTGCCCCGGCTGTCCTGCTACCAATAACAGTAGTATTTGGATGCGCTTGAAGTGACATAATATTAAACTCGGCATGACTAATTGATGCGCCATTACAAAGAACAAATATCTTTCCTTCAAAATCTCTCCTCTTTGTTGTTCGCACAGGTTTTGAATTTTTAAAACTACCTGGATCATCAAGATTCATTATGGTAAACTGGGCAAAAGGCGTACGTTTATTAAATAATAATCTATTCAGCTTGTACATTGTGCCATGCGGATAATTCCTGATATCAAAAACAATATTGTCTGCATTCTTCAAAGCCTTCCTAAATTCTCTATTAATATCTTTTTGATTTAATTCTCCCATATCCACATACAAGAATTTCTTTCCTTGCATCTCGACCGCCTCCCATTTTTTTGTGTTGAGCTTTGCATAGCTCTCATAAAGCTGTTTATTTTCAACGTTTGAGACACTATTTATAATACGCGTAAGGATCTCGCCATTTCTCCTAATTTTCAATTCAAATTGCTCAGCATTGGTGAAGGCAAATAAATACGCACCCAAATGCTTGTATTCATCATTAGACCCACGAAAATGATCTGCTACAAAATCCCATCTCGCCTCCGAAGTCACGCCATCAATCTCCAATATTTCATCCTTTAAAAGAATGTTGTTTTGATTTAAAAAACTATCAGTAGCGTATCTGACGTACGTGTGCCCATCCACCCAAGAAATCAAAAAAGGTAAGTATTTCACGCTATTATAATGAGCGTTGTTAATCATCATTACCATGGCGTGACCATCATCTGTGGCGCTTGATAATTTTAAAAGTGCGAAATAGTATTTCTCCTCGTCTGAAGCAGATTGAAATTCTGGAAGTAAAGTCTTGAAGCTTTGATTCCAATCGTCTCGAATCAAATCTCGATAAGGAGACCAATAATTTATAACATTCCAATATCTACACAACCCTAGGTACCTCATCGATTCATTGTCTGTAAATTTCGAAGTATCGCCTTGTTCTTTTATTGTCAATCGACCACCTCTTGTTTGTCCAACATATTTTTGCTTGAATTTTAATTTCGTATTAGCAATAGCAATGACTTTCAGTTTTTGATCTTCACTCAATTGTGATGAATTCAACCATGACATCTCAAGATCATAATTCTCAACACTCCCCACCTTATCATTCACCCCACAAATCGCAAAAAGCGAATCAATTTTCTGCTGAATTTGCTGTTCCGTTGAATACTCCTTAACTGAAGCATAATCCTTCAGAAGCACCCTATCCCAATTTATAGTTTTAGGATATTCTGTGTGGTATTTCAAAAATCCCCAAACATAATTATAGGTACTCAAAGCTTCGTTTGAAATTGACGATGTAACTTGTTGAGAAAAAACGAGTGAGGACACTCCAATGAAGAGTGTAGATAGTAAAAGTTTAGATTTCATAATTTCCAATTTTGTCCGATTCGGCAAACGAAGAACCCAAATTTTTATTGTATCTAACAATATAATTAAAAAACCTATCAAATAAGCACTACCTCACCCATTCATCAATCGCTGGAAACCTTCTACTTTGTCTGAAGTGATTCCGACTTCATAATCTCCAATTTTCAAATATCCACCTTCAGACTTGACATGTTCGGTGACGTGATGAATGTTGATCAAATACGACTTGTGGGTACGGTAAAAATGGGGAGCGTCGCTGAGCAGTTCATCGTAGTATTTTAATCCCTTACTGGCAAGTAACTTCGACTGATCTTGCAATTGGATTTGAGTATAAGCTCCTTCCGCTTTGAAAAATAAAATTTCATCAATTGGAATATACTTGATGGTATTTCCTTGAGGAACACCAATCTTCTTGAGCGATTGAGGTACCAAATTCTCCTTGAGCAATTGGTAATCCTTCTTCGATTGATTTAGCATAAATCGATTGATTGATTCTACCAGTTCATTAGGCTCGATGGGCTTTAGTAGATAATCAACCGCACTCAATTTGAATGCTTGAAGTGCATATTGATTGTAAGCAGTTGTAAATATGATGGAGAAATTGACATCCTTTGGATCAAAAAATTCTAACAATTCCAATCCATTGTGTCCCGGCATTTCAATATCTAAAAAAACAATATCAGGTTGATGTTTACGAATTGCTTTCACACCATTGGGAAGGTCTGCACACTCCTCCATCACTTCCACTTGTGGACAAAATTCTTCTAAATATCCTTTTAAAAGGGCTCTTGCCATCTTCTCATCGTCCACTAATACTGCCTTAATATTCATTTCAATTAGCTTTTTGGGATGTATAAAATCACTTTCGTTCCGAGTGCATTTCCAAAATCATCGACCTTATCGATGTAGGTTACACTTATTTTGTTTGTTGTGTTTCGATTGAGAACATCCAATCTCTTTTGATTGGCCTGTGTAGAGAATGATGCGTGCTTCTCTTTGTTGATTCTATTCAGCTCATCTGATCGCTTCCTTCCAATACCGTTGTCATCTATAGTGACTTCCAGCAAATTCTCTTTTGAATAAATTCGAATTTCTAACTCTTTGTCTCCATTCAAGTGATGCAGACCATGTTTGATAGCATTCTCTACATAAGGTTGAATGAGCATAGAAGGAACGTGAACCAAATTGGTATCTAAAGTTGCATCCACTTCAAATCGGTAGGTGAAGCCTTCTTGAAATCTACTGGATTCCAATTCAAGATAAAGTGTCAAAGCTTCAATTTCCTCTTTTAGGCGAATAGATTCCTTCTCCGACATTTCTAAAATCAATCGCGTGAGTTTTGAAAACTTCGATAAATACATCGTTGCTTTCTGCTTATCGTTCGTGAAAATATACGCTTGTATTGTGTTGAGAGCATTGTAAAAAAAGTGAGGATTCATCTGCGACTTAATCGAAGTAAGAACAGATTGACTCAAGCTTTTTTCAAGTTCCACCTTATCGTTTAAAAGGTTGACTTGTGCACGCATTAGGGATACTTGCCATCTGAAATAGAGCATCAACACGATAAAAAGTAACGCTCCGATAATTCCATAAAACCAAGATGTTTTCCAAAAAGGAACAATGATGTTGAACGCGATAAACTCATCCGACAACTCATCGTCTAGTTTAAACTGAAGTAATTATTCTCCTGGTTTTAATGCCGAAAACTCTAGGCTTCTTTGTACGGCGTTTACAGGAATCCACTCGGTATGATTCAGTCTATAATATAAAGTAGCTCCATTTCAGTCTGAAATCCAAACTGACCGAACGCTTATTCGGTTCCCTTTTTGTTATACTCTCTTCAAAATCATTATCGAATTCCCCAAACACCATCGATTTTACTTCATTGATGTGAAAAAGCGGTTTGGCCTGTCCTGCTAGTATTTTGAGAGGAAAAATCACCAATCCATTAGCGTTCCGAGCATCAGTGTGTCGCCCTTCATTGCACAATCGTTGACACTACCTCCAAGACGAACACAAAGAATGCTCAAGAATTTTATCCGAAAGGATATCATACACTAATAACTTTCCATCTCCAAAGAAGAAAATAAAATGGTCTCTTTTCTTCATCCATTTTACCTCGCTCAAACCCAACGATTGCGCCTTTTTCCAGTCCGAAACATTATTGTTTGAAATCGCCTTTACCTTTCCAATAACATCTAAGTATAGAAATTCATTTTCGGCAAAAATTGCTTTTGAGCAAATTATAGATTGATGGTTATCCAGAATTTCGATGAGTGTGTCGGGGGTAAGCACAAACAATCCGATGTTGGTTGCAACGAGCAACTCGTTTGTTTTTGTGTTAAAATCGACACTCTTTCCTCGGCAGTCACCAATGAGCGGTGCAAAGAGGGGGGTATTTGTCTTTCTGAAACTTCAAACATGTCGTCCCAAAACGAAACTTCCCCTTCATTGGCTTTAGGATTTTTCAGTACGCCACTGTATCCACTTGCTGCGAAACCAAAATATTTATCGTCCAATTTTACTACGGACTTCACAGCCAACTCAAGATGTACAACTTTCCTTCAAAGATTTTCATCATAAACGGAAAATCCTTGTGCAGAAACCGATATTTGTTCTGAGGCATCATCAACAAAAATGTAATAAGGTTTACCTCTATTTCCAATTCTCTCTGAGGTTCCAGCTGCTCATCAAAAATTTGAAGTCTTCCAGCTTCTAATGAAGTATAAATTTTCATCTAAAATCTCAATAGGCTTCGCCGATTTGCCGTGAAAATAAAGTTTGTTTTCCCATAATCAGGTGCGAACAGCACCCATTATCGATGGTTCCAAACCATAGGTTTCCCTGGCAGTCGGCCAGTAAGAAGAAATACTGAAATCTTTGAAAATAGATTCAGGAGTCCCTGAAATGGAGTATTGATTGTAAGCATAGGTATAACTTCCGTTTGAAGTATGTACCCAAATTTCATCGTTTAAAAAAGTACTACCTTGAATGGTGGGATAATTTCCGATGGCTTGTGTCCGCGAATTCAAATTTTTATCAAAGAATAAATTGAATCTTGCTGTGCACCTCATTTAATTAAGTAAGATCCATCTTCAATTTCTACTAAAAGTGGAACAGACTTGGAGGCCTTTGTGCGCGTCCGTTCGGTCAGCTTTAATTGGTTGTCGATGGCCAGCAATCTTCAATTCCACCAGCACAAATTCATCGTGCAGCACAGTGCTGTACTGAATGAGCCGAATATCAATTGGAATAGTGAGTACCAGTTTTAACGTTTCAATATCAAACACATCCACACCGCGCTGCTGCACCACAAACAAATACTTATTTGACAAACCGTAACCGAGTAATCAATGGGTTTACCTTGATCGATATTTTTTAAAGTGTCATCGGCGCAGTAATAGAGATAACCATCGAAGGTCTGATACCATATTCGACCCTTGACATCTTGTTTGATGTACGAGCCAGGTCGAGAAACCTGCGCTTTGGACTTGTAAACCTTGTGGTCTACTCCATCAAAACGTGTAAGTCCGGAATTTGAGGTGTACCAGATAAAGCCCTTTTGGTCCTGAAATATCGAATAGCAAATATTGGATGGCCAACCGTTTTCTGTATCGTACTGAAGGGTATAAGGGTCTTGAGCGTGAATGAATCCATACGCATAACAAAATAAGAAAATCAAAAAGATGCGTTGGGCCGAATTCATAGTGTCAATTGCGGTCTAAAGATAATATCGCCTTCATTCATTCTACATTCAGAGTTTATAAACAGCTTAGAAATTCACTTGAAAGTGGGGTTTTGATTCATCTAAGGAATACTTTTTGTTATATTCATTCTATGAAAACCAAATTTCTCGTTCTGCTATTGCTCCTCAATCTGGTCGCTCATGCCCAATTTCCGTTTGGAGAACGCCCAAGTCAATTGACAGCTTATGTCTATCCTTTTTACAATGGATCGCAGATGATAGAAATTGATTATGTCGGTTTTCACAATAATCAGATTGGATATATGGAAATGTCGCAACCGCGCAGTATTCCTTGGTCGGCAATGATGCCCCTGATGCAGCAAAACGCCTTGGTTTTTGTTGATGCTCACTTTCAGGTGGTAAAGAAATTCAACACCTCGCTCTCCGATGCTGAATTGCTCGATATTATATCGAAGGCCAATACGAGAAGTGTCTCGTCGCATCAAGAACGCAATTTGATTTGGCAAATAGAAACTCCATGGCAAGCGCCAGGCACGGCAGTGGGAAATGGCTATTATAGAATTTTCTCCCTAGATGCACCCACAGAACAATCCTTTAGTTTCAATTATCAAACATTTGGCAAAACAGGTATCATCGATTCATTGGGAAATGTAGTGGTGCCGATGATCTATGATAATTTGCATGGAGCGGGAGGTCAACTTATTGCTTCCTTCAATTCATTGGTGGGTATGATCGATTTTCAAAACAAGATCACGCTTCCATTTGAATACACCTCATTCGAAGCACCTCCGACCACTTTTGAAAAGCCGTTATCTGAATATTATCTTTTCTTCAAAGACAAATACTGCACTAAAATATTCAATAGAAATACGGGCACAACAAAAGATATTCATCCCTTTAACTTTTATCAGCCAAACCAAAACGGTCAATTTTATATATGCTCCTACAAAAATAAGTTTGGTGTGCTTAACTTAAATTTTGAGCCCGTTTTACCATTTGAATACGACTACGTAGAAGCGCTCGTTGACCCATCCTATGTCGTGGTTCATCAAGATAAAAAATGGGGAATTCTTTCTTATAAAAATGAAGTTGTACTACCGCTTGAATATGACGATTACTATCGCAACGATTGGCGAAAACCCATGTTTACGAAAGGTCCAAAACACTTCACATTTAAAAGCGATTCGCTCACAGAAAGCACGGATAGTGAAATCTTGAGCTTTAAACAATCTATGAATAATCGGTACTTCGCGAATTACATCAAAGGACATCCGATTTCGCAAAGGGATCAACGCTATGGAATGCTCGATTCAACTTTGAATATTCAATTGCCATTTATTTACACAAAAATTCAGCCCATTGAATTGTATGATAGCGATCAACGCTACTATCAAAAAGCGGTCATCGCTGAAGTCAATAAATTAAAAGGCATCATTGATTTGGACGGGAATATTTTGCTTCCTTTTGAATATGATGAAATATGGGGATACATGAACCGCAACATGATGTTGGTTCAAGGAAATAAAAAAGGGTATTGTGATTCTACTTTTAAATTGGTTATTCCGTGTGTGTACCAAATGCTGGACTCTCCGCAAGTGGAAGGGCAATTTATTTTTTCTACTGGTGGAAAAAAGACGGGTGTGATGACCTTCGATCAAAAGGTGATTATACCAGAAATATATGATGCTGTATATGGATATTATCACGACTATTACTTGATCACAAAAGACGGACTACGCGGCATTGCCGATACAGCTGGAAATCTTGTGATTTCAATCTCTTACGAAGAGCTAGCCATATCGCCCTTCAATGCTCTTCTTTTGTTTAAGCAAAATGGAAAATGGGGGATCATGAATCTTCAAGAAAAGGTGATTCTACCCGCGGAATACGATCAAATCAATGTGTTTGAAGGTGAGGTTACTGGAGTTAAAAAGGGAGACAAATGGGCATTTGTAAACCAAAAAGGAAAGTTTAAAACCGATTTCATCTATGATTACATTAGATACAATTGGGACGTCAACCGACTGGTGGAAGTGAAGTATAAAGGTCAGGTTGGATTTATGAATGAGGAGTTGGAAGTGGTTATCAATTTTTTATACGATGATTGTGTCGGGTATAGTCGCGATGGATATCACTTCATCAAAGACAATCAACATTTCTGGGTGAAGCGATAGACTTTTATTTATTTTTAGCCAGAAATATTTTCTGAATGTATATCGACATTATCATCTCATTGATTCTCATTTTCGCCATTTACAGAGGTTGGAAAAATGGTTTTGTAATGGAGTTATTTTCCTTTCTTTCTTTATTTGTAGGGATTTATGTTGCCATTCATTTCAGCGACGCACTTACGATATACCTTCGTGAAGAGCAGGATATCAAGGCGGGATATTTACCAGCGGCATCGTTTGTAGGTCTGCTCATTGCTGTAATAATTGGAATCTATTTTCTTGGAAAATTACTGACTGCCACTTTAAAAGCTGGAGGTTTAGAAACCATCAATAAATTAGCCGGAGTATTGTTTGCTACGGCTAAAACCGTTCTTGGATTGAGTTTATTCTTTGTCCTTTTCCATTCCTTTGATAGCAAGGCTAATATTTTACCTGAAAAGCAAAAAGAAGCTTCTATTCTCTATCCGCACATCTATAATTTTTCGTTGAACGTGCTTCCTTCCTTGAAAGAAAGTGAGTTTTACAAATCAGCGATGGAGAAAGTAAAAGAAGGCACTGATGAAGCAGACAATTAGTTGTTTAAATTGTCGGAAAAGCTTTTGGAAAGAGGAATTTCGGTATTGTTCACTACAACACTTTTCAAGTTGTACTTTTCAATTTTTCTCTTATTGACAATATATGCTCGGTGTACCTGAGTGAACATACTTTCTGGCAACAATTCCGAAACTTGTTTTACTGTAAACCTAGATTTATAGACTTTATCATTGGTATAAAACATTTGATAATTGCCGTCCGATTCTACATAATTGATTTCATCGATTGGAAGCTCCACGTTATACTCGCCATCTTTCACCAAAATTTTAGGAACCGATTTTTTTCCAGATTGTTTAATGGCCAACTCGATGGAAGTAATCAAATCCACATCCTTGAAAGGCTTGGTTAAGTAAGAATATGGCGCAGTTGCCACAGCATCTTGAATGATTGTGCCAGTTTCGAAAGCAGTGAGATAAATGAACGGCACTTCAAATTTATCATTGATTTGATGTCCTATCTCAATGCCCGAGTCTTCATTCTTTCCCAGATTAATATCGAGTACTACCAAATCAATAATTTCACTTTTAAGTACCTCAAGTGCTTCTTTGGCATTCTTCGCTTCAAACACATGAAAATTATTTTCAGTAAGCACCTTCTTTGTTACACGTCGGTTTGAAAATCATCTTCCACCAACAAAATTCTTCGTTGCTCCATGAGTGCTAATTAAAATAGATGGTAATTTCAAATCCGTTCGTACTATTCGTCACTACTTCGCCATCCAATTGATTGATTAGTCCTTTGATGATCTCTTGACCTAATCCTTTTGAATTCGATTTGTTGAAGTCGTATCCGCTTCCATTATCCGCATAATTGAAAGAAAACCTCCCCTTCTCATCGGTAGAAATATTGACATTAATGATTCCGATGCTCTGTGTATTAAAAGCGTGTTTCATGCTATTGCTCACGAGTTCTGTTATAATTAAACCAACTGGAAGCGCTTTGTCGATTTCAATATGCTCCACCGGACATGAAATTTGAAGACTAATTTTTCTTTGATGATTGTCGTAGGAATGTTTTACTAAATCCGCCAATTCCGTGACATACTTTTTCAAGTCAATATCATTTACATTATCGGATACATTCAGTTTTTTGTGGAGCAAAGCCATCGAGTGAATTCTGTTTTGATTTCCTCTAATGAGTTCCTCAATTGAATTGAAGTCCACACTTTCCTTTTGAATTTCAAGAATACTGATTACGTGTTGCAAATTGTTTTTTACTCGATGTTGTAGTTCGGATAGCAACATTTGTTTTTGATCCAATGCTTTGGAAAGCTCCTCCAATTGGTTATTGATGGTTTTATTTCTATTCTTAATTTTTCGATTCTGGAGCGTCAATAATATAGCAGAAATGGCAATAACGGCAAGCAATACACTTGTCCACATTACCTGTTCCTTTTGATTCTTTATTGTGGCGCTATTCTTAACATTTTGATAGAGCTCTTCAATTTGTTTCACTTTAATTTCATCTTCTTCCAATCGCAATTGATTGTCGTCGAAATAATACTTTTTTAAATAAAAATAGGCTGAGTCCAAATTGCCCATTTTTTCAAAAATTTGATATCTGACACTGGGTAAAAAAAGTTTATACGAAGTGGGAAGAACCTTGTATCCCAGATATGCAGAGTCGCTGTATGCCAGAGCTTCATCTAGATTTCCCATTTGAAAATATCTCTTTGCAATGTTATTGAGTTGAACTAATCTCCCAATATTTAAAGAATCGTAAGGCGTGTTTTCCAATCTAAGAAAACTATAGTGCAACGCATTTTTAAAATCGCCCTTTTTACTGTAGTAGATATCTATTAACAAATATGCATCGAGAAGAACTTTCTTATTATCATATTTCTTTGCATACAGCTCTGCTTGTCGCGCATGATGAAAGGATGAATCCGATTTATTTACGTACCGATCGTAGGAACTTCTTCTGAGATAATATGTACTATACATTTCATCCAGCTTATTGTGTTTGATGGTTTGCAAGGCAAGATCCAAGTATTTCTTTGTCAACTTAAAATCATCAGATTTTTCGTGGCAAAGAGAGATCAAGAGATATACGCGAACCAATAGGCTATTGAACTCAGCTTCCTTCACCTCATCTGCTATTTCAAGCAGAATTTTTAATGCTTCAGAAGGCGGCACTTGCCTTTCATCTAGGATAAGTGCCTTTCTATACTGCAGTTCCAGAAATTCTTTTTTGAAAGCTCTCCTTTTAGAAAAAGAACCGAGAACATTGATTAGGCTATCCGTTTGAGCGGAAGCTTCATCCAATTTGAAAACAGAAATTAAACTATCAATTTTTGAGATGTCGCTTCTCAAAGCATCCTCTTGAGCATTGCATAGAATGCTTAGACACATGAATATGAGAAGAGAAATGCGCTTCATCAGGAGGTAATCAGGTATAAAATTACAAAAACTAATCTTTGATAAAGTACAAGAGGCTGCCCTTTCAGACAGCCCCTTGTTCAATACATGAAGAGTTTTTGATTACTGCTTTACAATTTTCGTGGTCAATACTGTTCCTTCAGAAGTAGCTTTCACTACATAATTTCCAGAAGGAAGACTGCTAATATCCATTTGTGCATTTTCAGCATTTACAGATTGCGTCATGAGTACTTGTCCTAATATGTTCAATACTTCCACACGATCTAATTTCTTGTTGTATGAAAGATTGAGTTGATCCTTCGCAGGGTTTGGATAGCAAGTAAAAGTAAAGTCTACTGCTTCTTCAACGCCAACAAAACCACACTGAATGATGCGCGATCTTTGCACTTGTTCGCTTTCACACTGGTCGTTGTTGTGAAGATAGAAACGAACCGTTTGATCGCCAGCAGAAACGCCTTGAATACTTCCAACCCCGTATGACCATATCACAGAGCCATCTTCGCTCGTGATGGTGATGTAATCAGTAGCTACAGTGCTTGAGAAAGTGTATTCTACATTGAATTGAAGATTTACAAGTGAGTACTCACCAGTCCATGCTTGGTCTGTGATGACTTCAGGTGAATTGGTGCAAGAAGGAGTAAAAGTTTCTGAAGGATATAGTCCGTATGGTGCGTCGGTGCAGCCTTCTGTTGGACCGTTACAAGCATCTATTACTGCTTCTTCATCCAAACACTCCGAAAGGTTTCCGTTGATTTCTCTATAGTGTGTATTTGGGTCGTTTGCGATGTATTCGCAAATGTTTGGGAGATTGCACACCGCAAGTGCAGGATTGTTTGTAATAGTTACACCTACCTCTGTATTGATAGATGCGGCCTCTATGTTTTCTATTCCTGAAATGTTATTCAAAAGGGCATTTTGAGAAATATAAATCGGGCCGTTGATTTGTAAAATAGAGGAGAGAGCATCTAAATTCTGTAATTGAGAATTAGAAGAAATCCAAATACTTCCTCCAATTTCTTGCAATGGATTAAGACCGCTGAGAGAGGGCATTCCATTATTGTGGAATGCAAGATTACCTCCTACTGATGACAGATTCTCAAGTCCATTAAATTCTACGAGATTTTGATTATTGTTCAGACTCAAACTACCGGCAATCGAAATAAGATTATTCAAAGGAGCCAAATTAGTGACATCAGTCGTTCCGTCATTCACTTGAATATACAACGCTCCATCTATATGTGTGCATGTTGGATAGTCAATTGCAAACTGATTTACTTCTGCCTGAGATGCCAAATGCACATCACCGGGAGGGCAGATAAGTGTAGGGTTTCCTGTTGGGAAAAGTACGAGGTGAGCATTAGGAGCAAGGTCAGCATAGCTCGTAAATTCTTGAACGCCGCAATCTTCAAATGAGCTTCTTAAAAATCCGGGAGTTGTTTGACCATTAGAGTTGCCTCCGAGGAAAAATTGGATACCAAATTGAGCTAAGTCTGGAATAGAAACCACAATCATCATATGTGAAGATGTTACCATTACTGGGTTTGTGAAGTTCACCTCAACCAATTCCCCAACCATTTGAGGATTGAGCATTACAGGGATTTCACCAGTCAACACTAAGTCTGCAGCATTCGTGCCTCCATTGCTCGAGTACACTTTAACCACTGCCTCGACGTCAGAGCTCGTTTCTGGTATGAAATCCTGAATTCCAAAAGTTACTTTGGTCACTTCAAAACTGCTATAACCAAGATCAGTCAAATTGTATAGGCGACCAAAGTCATTGTCCCTAGTTCCAAGTCCTGGAGCATTACAACCAACTATTAATGAAGGAGCAATCGAATTGTCTGTAGTTTGTAGCAAGTCGATTTGTGCTTTCGAGAAGAAAGGCGTGATCGCAAGTATAAGAGCGAGCGCCAGTGTTTTAAGTGAGTAAAATTTTGTCATTGTCTAAAATTAAATTTTATGACTGCAAATGACGATTTGGAATTTTACACTTTAAAATAAGTGGGATAGAATGACGATTTTAGGGATGGAAAGTTTTGGGGTTGGGGGTTGGGGGGTTGGGTTAGTTAAGGAGATTTGGTGGTTGACTTGATTTGATAAAAAGGATTGCATCAAATCTTTCGTTTGGTATGAACGTTCCAATGTTACCATTGCTCTCCATACCATTTAATTCCTTATTTAAAAAGTTTTCACTAGAGTATTCTCTTAGATGAATAAGTAGTTTTGGCTTTCTCAATTCATTCAAATGAAAAGCTAAGAAAGAAGAATCACTGTGTTCAAAATCAAAAGTACTGTTGTACTCCATATTTTTCCCGCTGTACACTTCGCTACCTATGGAATAATATTTAGTGCCGAATCTATCGTGCAACAAATGCCCCAACCAATCCACGTTGTCATTCAATTTAGCGCGGTTTTCAATGTGACTATTTTGCGCCCAAATGATGATTTTTGAATTTGGAAATTTGTTTTTATACCACATCACATTTTCAAACATCGCACGATCTCTGAAATTATAAGAAGTAGGCCATTCCATCAGTTCTCCAAACTGCAAGTTTTTATATGTTCTAAGAAGACCTTCTATTGCATTGAATGAGCCACATTCCGCATTTGTAACCTCAGCTTTTTTTTCCTGAAGTATTACTTGATAATTTCTAAGAAATTGAATGAACTTTTCTTTCTGGTTATAAAAAGCAATGGTGTCTTTATCCCATTCCAATTGATACATTTTATTGAAGTTAGTCATTTCAGCGCTCACACTTTTAGCAAGCACTGAATCGAGGGGCCACATCATCGCCTCTAAACTCTTATTAAGATAATTTTGCTGAGGTTGACAGTCGATGCCTTGAATCGTCAATTTTCCATTTCGTGATTTTACATATTCAACCAATTCTTTGATCTCTTCAGATTGGTAGTAGAAATTGGAAGTAAAATCACGGACATATTCTTCGGTGGTAACTTCATTGATTTTTTCCCAAGCAATAGCTGCATCACCAAATCCAGATTCGAAGAGAATCAAATCAAAACCGAGTTCTTCATGCAAGTACTTTACTAGTTCCGTCTTTGCTTTGAATATTTCTCCAAGACCATGCGTATTTTCTCCTAAGCCAATTATTTCAACACCTTCAAGGTCACTTTTCCAAGCACCAATATTTTGGTACGTTTCAACATTACTCGTAAATTCTATGGTTGAATTAAAATTTTTGTACTTCTTTGCGCATGCAAAAAGTACCAAAGAGACAACGATAGTAAAGATATAATTTTTCATTACCCTAGAATATTTCTATTCTAAGGTAATGAAAAAAGCAGATAAAAATCACTATGTTTTGTCGTATTTATCTTGCTATCAACAATTTCTTCGAGCTTAAAGTCTTATCGTTACTAACGACAATTTCATAAAGTCCAACAGACCATTCTGACACATTAATTTGCAAAGTATCACGAGAGTTAGTCCTAAATTGAATCAACTCACCGATTGAATTGAAAATGTAAATTTGATCATATGTCTTGATTCCAGAAATCAGAAAACTCTCGGCTGCAGGATTAGGATAGACCTTCCAATTTTCTATGTTTAAGTCATCAACACTCAAATAGTTCAAAACTTGAGACTCAATTAAGCACCCATTCTCTTGTTCCACAATCACATAATAACTCCCTTCTCCAAATAATGTAACATCGCATGTTTGACTGTCCTGAAATGCCGCGATTGGAAGCTCATTCCAATACCAATTATAGCCAATACCTATAACTGGGGCGATTAATAAATTTCCGTTGATAACCAAATCTATAATTTGCGGCTCAGTATATTCTACTACTACCATAGGGGTATTAAATTCGCCAATGCAGTCAAATGGATTTAAAATTGTACAATAATAAGTTCCTTCCATGCCTACCATTATCGACTGCGTTTCTTCTCCTGTTGACCATAAGTACTCTTGCCCTTCCGAAGCTGAAATTTCAATTTCCTCACCTTGACAAATTTCTATCAATCCCATTGGCGAGGTTGAGACTTCTGGAGATTCTACATAAACTGTCACTTCATCCATACTTGTACAGCCATTTTCATCAATTACATTCAAAAGGAAAGTCGTTGTTTGTGAAATTTCTCCTTCAGTAAAGTTAGAACTAGGGTTATCTAAATATGCCCCTGGACTCCAACTATACTCAACTCCACCCTGTCCGACTAATTGAAATGTTTGTTGACCGCATACAGTGATATCTTCACCTGCATTTGCAAAAATTTCGTAAATATCAATATTCAAATACAAAGGAGAACTCACTTCTGAACATTCGTTAACTCCGCTAATAGCAAGCGTTCCACTAGCATTCGGTAAAATTATCGCAGAGTTGCTATTACACCCTTCTATACATTGCCAACCATCGGGTAAACCCCAGAAATAACTTGAGTTGTTATCTACCAAATTAATACTTACTGTACCATTCGGGCATGTAATTAAGTTCCCATTTGAAAACACTGGAATTGCCGGTCCCACACAGTCAGAGCCTACAAAAATTGGCAGACAAATCACATTATTATTTTCATTTGACTCTGATATTAAAAATTCATTGTCTACTACGAACAATATATAATAGTTGCCCTCAGATATGTTTGTCGGAATTTGCATAAATGACGATTCATGTTGCGATAAATTTGAGCTTCCTATTTCGCTAGTTTCTGTTGTTAATAATAAATCTATATTGGGGTCGAAAGTACAATCTGTGGAAAGATAATATCCCGAAGTTACAGAAAGGAGATTAGTATTCCCGCCGAGAAATAAAACATCAAAACCAAGTAGAATATTGTCTCCAATTTCCGGGTTATTCGGTGAAACGCTTCCGTTTTCAACACCAATATCAATACTCCCCACTTTACTACCAACAACGAGCGATATACAACCTGAATTATTTAATTCATTAGTTTCTTGAATAGAATTATTGGAATCTAAGTTCACTATTAAATAATATTCCCCTGACGCCACAGTAGGTAAATTAAGCAAGTCTATAAGTTGAACACAACTTTGGTTATTTCCAACATCAGCTACACCTGCTCCAATTAACACATCCTCTGCACTTAAAACACAATCGGTTGACAAGAAATAACTGACTTCCACATCCTGAAGTATAGTATTCGACTGGTCACCATCATAGCAGACATCAAAAGCAAAGGAAAAAGTTGAGTTTGATGAACCAGATAATTCCTGAGGAATACCAGAAAAGAAAACATCTTGCTCTATTTGTTCCTCCTCTACTATAAAAGTCATACACTCATAATTATTTTCCAAATTGATTTCTTCATCATGTTCTTCTATCCCAACACAAATTTCATTTAGTCCAGATTGAGTAAACACATAGTCAATACAAATTGAAGTTCCATCATTTGGCACCAATACAGGTCCATCAAAACTTCCCAAGTTAACATCATTAATATAGAGCTCCACTATATCAGTGTCGCTATTGGGAGTTACGCTTCCTATATTAGTAATTTGAACACAAATATTATTGGCTTCTCCAACAACAGGTTGATATGGAAAAAAAATACTCGTAATTTCTACATCAGGTTGATTACAATTACAAGGTATAGTGAAATCCGAGCACTGAGCTGTCATTATGCCACATTCATAACTACTTAAAATAAAACAAAGAGAATATTCACCACAAGGAAATTCACTAAAATCAGCTTCACAATTAAACCCCATGAATCCATTGTTTTGAAGTGTTGAATTTGTACCTTGAGAATCACATAAAAAATACTCCAGTCCAGAATTGAGGTTATAAATTGAATAACTTACATCGAGATTTGTTAATGTAAAGCCACTAATATTCTGAATTGCCACATTCAAAAACACGGGCTCTTCGCAATTACCAATGACAGGATCTATTAAGAACTGATTAATCGCGACCTCACAATTTCCTGAAAAGGATGAACATTGGATTATTGAATAATAATTACCATAATAATGCTCCAAAATCTCTTCCCAATTTTTAATACCATATCCGTGAGCATTTCCCGTGTACTGTCCTCCCCCTTCACACCAAGCACTTAAATCTAATCCACTCGCCCATCGCGCAGATCCAAATTGACTCATACCTCTTCCATGCCCGTATCCTTCATGATTCAGACCTACCGCATCATAGTAACAAGGACTTCCCGTATTTGACCTTCCTATATACCCATTTCCACAACCACAAGTATTGGTTATGCAATCACAATTATCACTATCAATTGGATTCAAATTATTTCCTTCTGAAGTAAATTCACTTCTAGCTTCTTCATTATTTTCTGAATCCCAAAGAAAAAATCCCGAAGTTTCATCCACTGCTAGATCCGTAATAGAATATGTACTTGTACCAATTACTTGACAGCAAGTCGAACTGCATATATCATAGAAATTATTTAGAGGATGGAGCACGTACCAAGACCCAAAAGTTCTAATTGCTACTGCACCAGCCTTGAAAGCTTGTAGTCCATTGGGAATTGATTGCCACCCCAACAGCCACTCCATCGGAAGAACTTTTTTGGTATATGTATCTAATGTGTATACTTCAGCACTTCCACAAATATAATTACATGATTGAATGGTAGGATCCGGGCAAGGACTTAAGGAGCTCGATTGAAACCCTACAGAAATAGATGACAAATTACAAACAGAGTAATTTCCATTACTTGAACTACGAGTACCTGATTTATTCAAAAGCTGAAAGCCGTTTGAATGATTCCGATAGTAATCCAATTCAAAGGTGTATACTGTGCCAAAACCTTTTTCAAGGGCAATGACCTTCTTTTGATATATGTTAGGTACAACCAGTTCTGTAGACACTAACTCTCTATATCCTTCTTTTTCAAAGTGTATATTAATTCTTTCATTTTCTTTGGAAATCTTTATTACAGATAACCCTCGCGCATCGGTAATCCCAAGGCTCAAACCAGCATCATCCATTAATTTCACACCCTGTTGTGGCTCTCTTGTCAAACCATCTACGACTGAAACTTGATAGAGTAAGTAATCTTCACTCAATTGTTCACTAAGAATTGAATTTTCCCTTTGGCTATATTCGTCTGATCTATCGAGATTCAGTACATACGCGTAATCAGAATCGAGATTTTCAGAAATAATAAAATGAAAATTGAATTCCTTGTAACCTTCTGAAAGCACAAAAAGGTCGTACTCTCCAAGAATATTGAACTGACCCGAAAGTTCAAATCTATTAGAGCCATTAACATCAATGATTGCTCCAGTAACATTATTCAATCGACAACCAGTCTCCGCATCCACAAAAATGAATGTCACCCCAGCACTTTGAATGCTAAATGAGAGAACAATGAGAAGTAAGCCGAGAGATTTCAAATATTTAGTTTTTAATAATTTCATAATTTAAAATATTTAATTAACACTAAAATCAAAGGCTCGATTTTGATTGGATGTACCAGCACCTTTATTATTGATGTAAACACTCAAATTTCCTATATTCATGAATGCATATTCCCCTTTTTCTAGAGGCTCTTTGAAATACACTCTATATATACCATCTTTCAATCTCTCGAACTCAAATGAAACAGTTGACTCACCACCAATACCAGATTTTGCCCCATCAATATTAGAGCTTCCAATTTGCACCGATCTTGCATTCTTATCCGATTCTAATTTTACACAAATAAACGAGTTAGGACTTTGAGCCTCATACCCTTGAAATGAACTTTCAGCACCGACTTCTGCATAAAAATAAAATTCTGGACTACCTATGAAAGATTGCCTAGATGTAGAGTCTGATATCATAATTGACATCTTAGGCCCAACCAGTCCCCGACTAACACTTTCCAAGTATTTGCCAGAAGTTTTACCTTGACTATAAGCACTAAATTCCAACCGCTCGAGTAACTTATTTTTTATGTAGTAAAATCCGCCTGAATGATAACTTAACGGATCATTTGGATCTTGATATTTCAAGTTCGGGTTATTTGCTGCTTTAACAACGGCTGTTATGACATTCTGCGGAACTTTAGCATCATTCAATCCTTTTAGTCCAACAATCGAAATGTCAAAATCATTGAATGTACCATCGATTTTTGTCATAACGACTTCTTCAGAAAGTCCTATTCCCAACATAAATACCACATCTTCATTTTTTAATATCTCTTGTCCAAACGACGATAATTGAACTCCTAAATTGATGGAGAGCAGAATAGAAAAGCAAACGAATTTATTTAGCATTTTGTTTAATTTTTAATTAGACATTATAAAGCGAATTAAATCAGAGCTTACACCCTGAGTCATCATAGATTTAATTGACTCAATTGAAGTATCAAACTTATGTTCAGTTTGATGAATTAGTTCGATAATTTCAGAATCAGATTTTCCGATTTTTACTAAATCAACCAGTTTACTATTGTCAATAAAAGTCAAATTGGTTTCTGAAGTTCTGGAAGATGGAGGGGATTGTTGACCTCTTGAAGTCACAAGCTCCATTGTATCATTTTCGTCTCTTTTTTGTTCGTTACATTTTTCCAGTGCTACTGTTAAATCCGCATTCTCACTTTTTAATTCATGCACAATATTTAGCGGTCTGTCATTTATTGAAACTAATTTACCGTTTCTATAATAACTTCTAACCCCATGAGGGTCTATAATCATAAAGACTCGAATAAGCTGAATTAACTGAGTGACGTCACTATTCGCGCAATCATTACTAAACTTAATATTCTTTTCATCGATTTCCTTGACACACACAAAATACTCCATACCGTCCTTAGTGATTATTGTAGTGAGATCCTCTTGTGCAGAAATAGTTACAGAAAGGCTGCCCAATAAAGCGAGTAGTATAAAAGACTTCATTTTTACTATAATTTAATTGCAAATCCTCCTTGAAAGAAAAAGTTCTCTTGAACCAAACTTTCCCAATGATATCCCAATAGCAAGCCTTCCGAACCTCCGTAGTATACATCCTGTTTGTTTCCCGAATTAACTAGAGTCATCTTCGAATAGCCCCCATTCATAAATAAAGCAAATGTTCTGTTTATGGGAGCATAGAGCCCAATATTTAATGAAAATCCTAAAATTGGTTTGAATTTAGCGTCTTCATAATTGGGCTGGTATAGTGCAAATCCATTGCTATATCCAATAAATTCATGAGGAATTCTAACGACCCAATCCCTTACTCCAAAATTAGCGCCGACTGTAAAAATCTCTCCAATATGTTTAGTTAAACCAAAAGACCCAACCCAATATGACATCTCATTTTTTGTCCCTTGTAACTTGGATTTTTTATAATCAGGATTGAAATGATAGAAAGAATACCAATTGTGTAAATTCTTCCAATTCTTCTGATCGGCAACTTTAATATTTTTATAATTTCTAATTCCTAAATTCAAATCAAAAGTTAAAGGTCTAATTTTATTTCCAACTATGTTGATTGACAAACCCATTCCCAATGCGCCGTAATCATTACCCAATCCTAACCTAATGGAATGTCCATGCTTTTGTTTGGGTCTTTTCTCAACAGTTTTTACAATATTGTTGTCTTGGGAATTCGAATTATTAGCCAATTTGGTGTCTTCCGGCTCCAATGACTTAGCCAGAATAAATCCATCTTGTCTATAAATTATTGATCTTAATACTTTATACGATACTCCTGATTGAAGCATATTTATAATTGACGATTCCGTTAACTCGAAATCTGGGAGACTTGATTCTATTTTTTTAATTATGATATCATCCTCTAGTCCCAATTGGGTTAAAGTGACTACGTCATTATTATTCATCTTTTCAGCCTGACAAAATGACTGCTCAAATACCAAAAGAAGGATAACAATTAAAAGTGACCGGTTTAGCATCTTATCCGAAGTTTTTCATTGAAGACGAATCTAGCAGAAGAGATTCATAATCGCCTAAACAAATCTAAATATTTAGATGGTAAAATATTTACCACCCGCTAATAATCAGCTTTTTGCGTGTCATATTTTTCTAATCTCCCTATGATCTCAGATATAATTTCCTCGTTTGTTGCACCCGGTTTACCAATCGCCTGCACAATTTTTCTTTTGTGATAACGCAATGTATCATGGGACCATTTAAGCTCTTCTGACATGACATGATTTGTCAGTTGACCTCTTGAGTTAATTAACAAAAGCAATAACTCGAAATCTTGAATATTCAAATTGTGAGCGACTCCAAAACACTTTTTCAGTCTATCAATACTAAAAATCACCTCCTCGTTTCTATCCTTCTTAATTCTTTTTATCGATTCTTCAATAAGTAATATTTGCTCTTTATGTTTTCGTCTTGTTCGCTTTCGATAAAAAATAAATAATGCCGATAATATAATTGTAATTATGAACATTAGATAGATTACTCCTTTCTTGTTGGAAATTTCTAAATCTTTCTCCAGTGTTTCAGCTCTTAGCTTTTGATTCGCGAATTCCGTTTCCATTTTTGAAAGTAGCTCGATTCGCTCCCTACTCAAAAAAATCGCATTCAAAGAATCCCATTTGGCATAATAAGTAAAAGCCCTTTCGAAATCATTCATTTCTGCATATGAAGTTGCCATTAATTTAAGCAACTTTAAAAGTTCGGTTGAATCATTTAATTCGACTATCTTATTGTAAGCTAATGGTAAATAATAATTACAACTGTCATAGTTTTTTAGATTCAGATGGACACTAGCCAAACTGGAAATAATTCTAAATTGTTCAATTGCATTTCCTGAGGTCTTGGCAAGTTTTAAGCCTTCGTCATAATACTCTTTAGCTTTTTGAAAATCCTCTTTTAGATTAACATAATAGTAACCAGACAGGCTAAGCGCCCAACTCAATAAAGAAGTGTAATTTCCATTTCTAGCCATACTCCGACAATCTTTCAGAAGTTGCTCAACCTCATCACCTGATTGGCCAAGGGAAATTCTAACATATGCGCGGTTTCCTATATTTGTTATAAGAGCATTTAGTTGCACCCTCGAAGGAATTATCTCAAATTCTGAATCGAAAATTTGCAATGCTTTTTCAAATTGATTTATTCTACAATAATAGTTACCAATATTACCAAGGGCCATAGACATTCCAGAACTATCCTCTAACTCCTTGTAGATACCGTCCGCTCTATAATAACAAGCAATGGCCTCTTCATTTCTATTCAGGTTTATCAAACCGTTTCCTCTATTCAGAGTTGCATCAGCTTCAATTTTCTTGTTTCCTATATTCCTTGAAATTGTAATGGCTGTATCGGCGTAGTACACGCAATCTAGATATTTACCTTCTATTTCCGAAATCCTTGACAAGGACTTACATGCACTTGCAATGAATTCATCTTTATATTTAAGATCAGACCTCTTTAAGATACTTTGAAGCACCTCAATACTCTTTTCTTTTTCGCCACATAAGAACAAGTAATTACCGTAGTCCAAAAAATATCGAGTACTCAGATCAAAATTAGTTTGAGACTTCAGTTCACATTGACTTAAACAAAATCTCGCGATATCACAAGGTCTACCGCGCAGAGAATCAGGAATCTCGACTTGACAAATACATCTTGAGGGTATTGCAAAAAGAAAGAATTCTATTATAATTAAAATGAAATATTTCATAGCGTAGATAGCATCCTCCTAGCGGCAGGAGGAAGTTAGTTTTAATTTTCGGCTTAGTAAAACTAAAAAATATCTAACACGAAATATTAATCTTCTGTGAGACACGCGAATTACTGACCGAAAATCATAAGTTCTCTAGATTCAGTATTGGCGTTTCAAATATTTTAAATCAAAAATTACTTGTTTTTAAAGAGATAACTGTGATGTAATTTATAAGTAAATTCACAAAGAATTATTTCTTCCTTTTTTGTAGTAGTTCCATGTCTACAAGGTTCCACAATTGCTAGCAGTTCACCACATATCTACTTTTGGAATGGATGACAGGAATTTTTGCTCAAGCCTCCCCACTTTAATCAAAAAATATTATTTGGAATTATTGGAGAATTGGAACTTCCCGCGGCCTTCGACCGCGATTCATGAAGGAGACGAGGATTCAAGGATTCAAGTGAACAAGAGAGTGTAGGAGTAGTTCTGAAATATGAATCATGAATTATGAATCATCCTTCAACTATCTATGAACCACGAACTATGAACCACGAATTATGAATAATGAATCATGAATCATCCTTCGACAATCCATGATCCACGATCCATGAACCACGATCCACGATCCATGAACTAAAATTTCTCCACCACAAACTTCAGTGTGTGCAGTGTGGTGCCTGAATCGATTTGAATGAAGTAGATTCCTGCTGATAAATCTTCAAGAGAAATATATTGCGTGGAGTTGGTAGCTATCATGCCCTGAATGAGGCGACCGCTGGTATCAAGAATACGAATTTCATTTTTACCTTGAAGCTTATCAACTACGATGAAGTCAGAAGCAGGGTTTGGATAAAGTGAAATATTCCATCCTTCGTTTTCTTCCAATCCGATAAAAATGACTTCACCGCAATCGGACATCAATTCGCAAAAATCTGTGGTGATTTGTACTGCATATTCTCCTGAACCTTCTACTGTGTAAGTCTGTTCGTCTGCGCCATCAATAAACGCGAACTTCTCACCACATTCATACCACTGATAGCTCGAAGCACCAGCGTAGTTGGATGAAATATCATTGCCTGAAACACTCACGCCTAAATCAACTTGATGTATATGTAAGTTCAATGTCACCAATGAATCACAACCTGTAGATGAAACCAATGAATAGGTTACATTGTCCACATCTTCCATGTAGGTGTTGCCATCAATCCAGGTATAGCTGTTGCACGCATCTACTTCATCGGTGCCTGCTACAAAACAGTATTGATATTGATCGTTTGCAGTACAGCCAAACAATGTCACTTCCACTTCATATACACCATCCGCATCTGGATTAATCGAACTTTCTGTTTCATCTTCTAGCAATACGCCATCCAAATACCATTGGAACGTTGCTTCAGGAGCATTTGCTGTTGCAGTTAAAAGCGGAGCTTCGAACGACAAGCTCACAGTAGGATCAATGGCAGGTACGTCGTGAAAGTAAGTGAGGTAAGCTTGTGCTCTTGTGTTGTGAAAACAGCCGTATGCCGCAGCGTTTGGATTGTTGTTCAAACTTGATCCAAACGACTGGCCTGCCGAATAATACTTATCACCAATCATCGCCATAGAATATGGGCGACCGGTACCCGCCTCAACGAACCGAAATTGGTAGCGTATCCTATTTCTCCAGTCTCATCATTCATTTGTACTAAAAATCCAGTACCGAATGATGAACTTGGCAACTGTGTACCGCCAATATTGGCAGTGCCTCCATAAAGTCCAATTACGCTGACCTTTCCATTTTCATTTACAACGATATCGCGCATTTCCAGATTAGTGCCAGTATGGTGTAATTCGGTCACCCATTGAGGCTCGAAGTCGGTCAACTTTACCACAAAACCATCCGTACTTCCCGTTAGTGGACCCAACGTAAAATCACCAATCACTTGGTCTGGAATAGCATACCCCGAAGCAATGTATAGATTGTTGTCCGAATCTGAAGTAATACGAATAGGGTTGAGATAACTGGTAGCGATAGCCACGCTTCTGCCTTCAACCACAACTCCATCTAAATCCAATTTAAAGACAATCATATAACTAGCACCTCCAGAAGGTGGCGTTACAGTGACCCCTCCTAAAGTTACCGATTGATTCGTATTGAACCCATCCATATAGTATCCTAACACATATAGAAAATCATCATCGGTTACCACTATGTCCGCACCGTTAAACGATGCCATGCTTGCAGTAGAGGGTAATGACCAAATCACATTATTGTCTGCATCAATTTTAGAAATAGTGCTCACATATCCTTGAGAGGCGTAAATAAAACCATCCTTCACCGCTATTGGAGCGCTATACGTTGCGCCACCCGGAATGTCTTGTTTTGAAACAAAATTCAAATCCGTATCAAAACGCATTACTGATCCTGTAAAAATTTCTAAGGGCATGTCTTCTTGTTCATCATTTCCTACCAAGGTAACAGGTGTTCCTGGATAGAGAGAGGAAATGGAAACGAGCAAATGGTTATTTTCCAAGTCAAATTCCATATCCTGCGGATCAGGGTTTCCATTGGTCGAAAAGTTGTAAAAATGACGGTAGGCCATTACCTCACCAGCCTCATTCCATTTGGTAACCACGATATCAGGTCGGTTAAAGTTTCCGCCATGATATAAAGTATCCTCTCCCACAATTATTGGGTCATTAAATACTGAAACGGTATAAATATTATTGTCCGGATCCGTCGCAACATGCAGCGCTCCACTCCCCGAATTTCCTGAAGTGAGTGGAGTAAAAGACACCCATTCGAAACGTTGAGCAGTAGCTGAAAAGCATGATAAAATGAGCAAGAGAGTGTAAAGTCTGTTCATAGCAAAAATGTTTAGTCACAAATTTGGCTATTGAAAATCAATGTTTCAATAGCGAATATTCGCTATCCCACCCATTTCGCATTCGTTGGGTAGACTGTTAATTTTTTATTAAAGTAATGTCCCCTATTCCCCACTCTATCTACTTTAGCATCGTAATTCTGACCTTATTCTGGATTACAAAGCCAGATTTTTTTCTACTATGCAATTAATTGCTCTATTTCTATACTCTCTTTTTATCGGGCCATCGATGGGTGTTTCACCTCAGGTGTCTGCGGTGAATGAGATTTCTATAGAAATTGACGGTAATGTTTCGGATTCATTTTCAAATCTTATTCTTTTCGCCGACGAATTAAGACAGAGCGAGCAAAAAGAGAATTCACAATTTGAAAATGAGGAAACGCAGGAAGATGACGACTGTTCGTCTTACACAGCTACCGAAGATTTTAAAACGAAAGAAAAAAATATCTGGGAGTCGATCTCTGAGCTGCAGTGTTTCAAAAGCAGCAAGCGTCCTTTCTTTTTTTATAAGTCCTGGAAACTGGACGTGATCTAATTGAATTTTTGGGTTATTCCATCAGTGAATGGTAGTGCCCTACACCCTGCCCTATAACGGCAATTCATAAATTCAATAGATCAAGTATTAAACAAATGAAAAGCACATCATTGCTCTTCCTTTTGCAGTAATAATTTTGTCAAGCTGCAAGAATGAACACTCAGAAAAAGAAGAAGAAGTAAAATTCACAGTAACTCTTCCTCAAACTAAGGACACATTAGTATATAAAGAATATGTTGGTCAAGTTCGCGGTATTCAGCACATTGAATTGCGTGCATTTGACGAAGGTTATCTTCAAAACATCTTTGTTGACGAAGGTCAACGCGTGAAAAAAGGTCAAGTACTCTTTCAATTGACCACTTCCATTTACAATGCTGAAATGCTCACAGCGAAGGCTGAAGCGGACTTTGCAGAAATTGAGTTGAAAAACACAAAGGCCCTTGCCGACAAAAACGTGGTTTCTCCCAACGAGTTGGCACTGGCTCAAGCCAAGTTCAACAAGGCGAAAGCAGAGCTAGCGCTTGCTGAAGCCAAACTTCAATTCACTGAAATCAAGGCACCATTCGATGGAATTGTTGGTCGATTCGGCGACATTCGTTTAGGTAGCTTGGTGGAAGAAGGTGAACTGCTCACCACCCTTTCAGACAATAGCAAATTGTGGGTGTACTTCAACGTACCAGAAGCGATTTACCTTGATTACATGCAAAAAATGAAGTCGGTAGGTGATATGCCTCGCGTCAAATTGAAAATGGCAAATAATGAATTCTACGACCTTGAAGGTGATGTAGAAACGATTGAAGCCGACTTCAATAATGAGACAGGTAACATTGCGTTTCGTGCCACATTCTCTAATCCGAACTCTCTTCTTAGACACGGACAGACAGGTAAAATTTACATGCCTATTCCTCTTAAGAATTCTCTGCTAATACCTCAGAAAGCCGTTTTTGAAGTATTGGATAAAAAATATGTTTACGTAGTAAAAGATGGGAAATTAGAATCTCATCACATTGAAGTGGGCAATGAAATGGAGCACATCTATGAAGTAACCAAAGGGTTATCTGCTCAAGACACATTGCTTGTTGACGGACTACGTAAAGTGAGAAATGGTCAAGAAATTGAAATCAATTTTGTAGATCAGGAAGCTATCATCAAGGAATTGCGAGCAATTCACGCGGAATAATTAGGAACTTAAAAACATTGTATTATGTTTAGTAAATTCATTAAACGTCCGGTACTTGCTATTTCCATTTCTTTGGCAATAATCTTTTTGGGATTGCTGGCGGTAAATACCCGTCCTATTTCTCAATTTCCAAGTATCGCCCCACCACGGGTAAATATTTTCATTGCCTATCCTGGAGCAAGTGCTCAGGTATTGGTCGAATCCACATTGATTCCACTAGAGCGCGCCATCAACGGTGTGCAAGGAATGCAATACATCACCTCCGATGCAACGAGTGCGGGTGAGGCTACAGTGCAAATCATTTTCGAACCGGGAACAGATCCAAACGCTGCCGTTGTAAACGTAAAGACGAGGGTGGATGCGATCATGAACAACCTTCCATTCCTCGTGCAAAGAGAAGGTATCATCATCACGCCGATTCAACCGAGTATGTTGATGTACGTGAACTTGTACAGTAAAGACAAGGATGCGGATGAGAAGTTTTTGTACAACTACGCCAACGTAAACGTTATTCCAAACTTGCAGCGTATCAGTGGTATGGGTCGTGCCCAAATCCTTGGTAGCCGCACCTTTGCGATGAGAGTTTGGTTGAAGCCCGACCGCATGCAAGCTTACAATGTATCTGCTGAAGATGTATTGAAAGCCATGGAAGAACAAAGTATTATTGGTCGTCCTGGTAGATTAGGTCAAGCCTCAGGTAAAGTTGCTCAGTCGCTAGAATTTACCTTGTCGTATAAAGGTCGATTCAACAAACCTGAGGAATACGAAAACATTATTGTAAAAGCCAACCCCAATGGAGAGCTTTTAAAACTGAAGGATATCGCGAATGTGGAATTGGGTAGTGAGTTCTTCGATATCTATTCGAACAAAGACGGTTATCCTTCCGCATCCATTGTATTGAAGCAAAACTTCGGAACAAATGCGAGTGCCGTAATTAAGGCGACAAAGGAAAAATTAGAAGAATTGAAAAAAGATTTCCCTCCAGGAATGGACTATGAAATCAACTACGACGTATCGAAATTCGTAAACGCTTCAATCGACAAGGTAATTCACACATTGGTGGAAGCGTTCATTCTGGTAGCGATTGTGGTATTCATATTCTTGGGTGATTGGCGATCAACGTTGATTCCAATTATCGCCGTTCCTGTTTCGCTTATTGGTGCTTTCATGTTTATGCAGCTCTTCGATTTGACCATCAACTTGATTACACTTTTCGCACTCGTACTCGCGATTGGTATTGTGGTGGATGATGCGATTGTAGTAGTAGAAGCAGTGCACGCTAAGATGGAAGAAGAACATCTTTCTCCATTCCACGCTGTGAAAAAAGTACTAGGTGAAATCAGCGGTGCCGTTATCGCCATCACGCTGATCATGACCGCGGTGTTTGTTCCAATTGCCTTCATGACGGGACCAGTCGGAGTATTCTATCGTCAGTTCTCCATCACCATGGCCAGTGCCATTGTACTTTCGGGTGTCATCGCACTTACGCTGACTCCAGTATTGTGTGCTATGATCTTGAAAAATAATCATGGTCAACCACGCAAGAAAACGCCAGTGAACAGATTCATCGATTGGTTCAACAAACGATTTGATAAACTTACTGGTCGCTACACACGCTTGCTTACAAAGATTGTAAATCGCAGAGTGTTGACCTTCCTAGTACTTGGAGCATTCGGATTTGGAATTTTCGCAGTTAGCGAAACATTGCCAGCAGGCTTCATTCCAAACGAAGACCAAGGTCAGATCTACGCTATCGTGCAAACACCTCCCGGTAGTACTTTGGAAAGAACAAAAGAAGTTTCTGAGCAACTACAGGAAATTGCAGAAGAGATTCCAGACATTCAATCGGTAACATCACTTGCGGGTTATGAAATCTTGACTGAAGGTCGTGGTTCTAACGCTGGTACTTGTTTGATCAACTTGAAAGACTGGGAACACCGCGAGCATTCTGTAAAGCAAATCATTGAATTGCTTGAAGAAGAAACGCGTTCACTTGGTGCGGTAATCGAATACTTCGAACCGCCAGCAGTTCCTGGGTATGGTTCTTCTGATGGTTTCTCATTGCGTTTGTTGGATAAAAACAACACCGTTGACTACCACGATTTTGATAAAATCAACCAGGAGTTTATGGATGCTTTGAGAAAGCGCAAAGAGTTGTCGGGACTCTTCACTTTCTACGCAGCCAACTATCCTCAATATGAAATTCAAATCGACAATGAAAAAGCCATGCAAAAAGGCGTGTCTATTTCAGATGCGATGGAGAATTTGAACGTATTGATTGGTAGTACCTACGAACAAGGTTTTACACGATTCAATACCTTCTTTAAAGTGTACACGCAATCAGCACCAGAATACCGCCGATTGCCAAGTGATATCTTAAAGCTTTTTGTAAAAAATGAAGCAGGTGAAATGGTGCCGTATTCGTCTTTCGTGACATTGAGAAAAACACAAGGACCGAATGAGATTACACGTTTCAACCTTTACACTTCCTCTGCTATTCGAGGTGTTCCTGCCAAAGGCTACACTACCGGTGATGCGATCGATGCGATTAGAGAAGTTGCAGCAGAAACTTTACCTAATGGATACGACATTGCATGGGAAGGTTTATCATTCGACGAAGCAAGTCGTGGAAATGAAGCGTTGTACATTTTCTTAATTGTATTGATGTTCGTTTACCTCGTATTGGCTTCACAATATGAAAGCTTTATCATTCCGCTTGCAATTCTGTTCTCACTTCCAATTGGTGTATTCGGATCGTTCTTGCTTCTGAAGATTATGGGACTTTCCAACGACGTATATGCCCAAATTGGATTGATCATGTTGATAGGACTTCTGGGTAAAAATGCGGTACTTATTGTTGAGTTTGCCGTTCAAAAACACGAGCAAGGTGCAAGTGTATTGGATGCGGCCATCGAAGGTGCGAAGGTGCGTTTCCGTCCCATCTTGATGACATCATTTGCCTTTATCGCTGGATTGATTCCGCTGGTAAGAGCTACTGGTGCTGGAGCTGTAGGAAACAAAACCATTGGAGCGTCTGCTCTTGGAGGAATGCTCATGGGAACCATCTTCGGGGTCATCATTGTGCCTGGGCTTTATTACATTTTTGGTAAAATGGCCGAGGGTAGAAAACTCATTCGAGATGAAGAACAGAATCCACTTTCAGAAGATTTTGTGGACAATAAAATCATTCCACACAAACCCAATACAGAACATGATGAGCACTAATAGAAAGTATTTCGTATTTATTTTAATTAGCCTTTCTGCTTCTGTTTTTGTAGCTGGATGTAAGTTGCAGAATGGCACTGTGCGCGATGTGAAAAACAATGTTCCATCGGCATATACTGATAATTCAACCGACACCACGAACACGGGTGAAATCAATTGGCACAACTATTTTGATGACCCTTATTTGATTGCGTTGATTGATACGGCTTTGGTCAACAATCAGGAATTGAATATTGTGATGCAAGAAATCGCAATTCGTAAAAATGAGATTCGCGCGAAAAAAGGGGAATACTTGCCACAAATCAATCTCGCTGCTGGTAGTGCCTTGGAAAAGCCTGGAGAGTACACCCGAAACGGTGCGGTAGAGCAACAACTGAATGTGAAGGAAGACCAACGTTTTCCTGATCCGCTTGGTGATTTCAATATCGGTGCAGTAGCAAGTTGGGAAGTAGATATTTGGAAAAAGTTGCGCAACTCAAAGGCTGCAGCAGAGCAACGTTATCTTTCAAGTATTGAAGGAAAAAATTTCATGGTCACCCAATTGGTATCTGAAATTGCCTCTTCCTACTACGAATTGCTTGCATTAGACAACGCATTGAGCATTGTGCAACAAAACATCGATATCCAATCGAATGCATTGGAAATGGTAAAACTGCAAAAGGAATCGACAAAGGTTTCTCAGTTGGCTGTAACGCGTTTTGAAGCGCAAATGCTCAACACAATTAATATGCAATATGCTATTAAGCAGAGTATCACGATGCAAGAAAATTATATCAATTTCTTGACGGGTCGCTACCCCACTCCTATTCAACGTTCTTCGGATACTTTCATGGACATCAACATTCAGATGGCAAGTACAGGAGTGCCTGCGCAGTTGCTTGCCAATCGTCCTGATATCCGCAGCGCGGAATATGATTTGGGTGCTGCAAAGTTGGATGTGAAATCAGCGAAAGCAAGTTTCTATCCATCACTTGGAATATCTGCTGGTATCGGCTACAATGCATTTAACCCTGCATTTTTGATTCAACCACAATCATTGATGTATAATGTAGCTGGAGACCTGTTGGCTCCACTTATCAATAGAAATGCCTTGATGGCCAATTTTGGAAACGCCAATGCGCGCCAAATGCAAGCAGTGGTAAAGTATGAGCAAACCCTTTTGCAAGCTTACATCGATGTAGTTAATCAAATGGCAATGATTGACAATTACAGTAACAGTTTCAATACAAAATTTCAAGAAGTTGAAAAATTGAAAGAGTCGGTTACGATTGCAACAAGTTTGTTTAACTCAGCGCGTGCAGATTACACTGAAGTTCTTTTCACACAGCGCGATGCATTAGATGCAAAATTGGAATTAGTTGAGGCAAAAAAAATGTTGATTCTTGGTAAGGTCAATATCTACAAAGCGCTCGGCGGAGGATGGAGATAAGTTAGATACTAATTACTAATGACGAAAAAAAAATCCCCCGAAATTTTCGGGGGATTTTTTTTGTGTTATACTTTTTGAAAAATGTACTTTCAAATTCGTGATTAGTTCTCAGGCTTGATATTCGCCAAAACATATTCACGATTCATACGAGCGATATTTTCAATAGAAATACCTTTTGGACATTGCACTTCGCATGCGCCGATGTTCGAACAATTTCCGAATCCTTCTTCGTCCATCTGCTTCACCATGTTCAACACACGGTCTTGTCTTTCCACCTGACCTTGTGGAAGGAGTGCAAATTGAGAAACCTTCGCAGATACGAAAAGCATCGCTGATCCATTAGGACAAGATGCTACGCAAGCTCCACAACCGATACATGTTGCAGCATCAAATGCTTTGTCTGCATCGTCTTTAGGAACTGGAATCGCATTTGCATCCAAAGTGTTACCACTTGTGTTTACAGACACGAAACCACCTGCTTGTTGAATTCTATCAAACGCTGCGCGATCTACCATCAAGTCTTTTACAACTGGGAATGCAGTGCTTCTCCATGGCTCGATATAGATAGTGTCGCCGTCTTTAAATGAACGCATGTGCAACTGACAAGTCGTTACACCGCGATTTGGTCCGTGAGCTTCACCGTTGATAAACATGCTGCACATTCCACAGATACCTTCACGACAATCGTGGTCGAAAGTTACCGCGTCCTCTCCTTTCTCAACGAGCTGATAGTTCAACACATCAAGCATCTCAAGAAACGACATATCCTCAGAAATGTCTGTCACTTTGTAGTCTACAATTTTACCAGGAGCATTTGTGCTTTCCTGACGCCAAATTTTCAATGTGAGATTCATTGCCTTGTGTTTTTTATTTGTAAGATCTAGCTGATACCTTGATGTTCTCGTACACCAGATCTTCTTTGTTCAACTTTGGTTCACTTGGGTTGCCAGTAAATTCCCAACCCGCTACATACATGTAGTTTTCGTCGTCGCGAAGTGCTTCTCCTTCTTCCGTTTGGAATTCTTCTCTGAAGTGACCACCGCAACTTTCATTACGATTTAAAGCATCCATGCACATCAACTCTCCCAATTCTAGGAAATCGGATACACGACATGCTTTCTCCAATTCAGGATTCATTCCATTCATCTTTCCTGTAACGCGAACGTCTTTGTAGAACTCTTCACGCAACTGACGAATTTCAACGATAGCTTCTTGAAGTCCTTGAGCATTACGCGCCATACCGCATTTGTCCCACATGATTTTTCCAAGTTTCTTGTGGAAATAATCAACCGGCTTCGTGCCTTTGTTGCTAAAGAAGTGCTCCAATTCGGCACGTACTTTATTTTCTGCAGCCGCAAATTCTGGAGCATCTGTAGAAATAGCTCCGGTTCTGATTTCGTCTGCCAAGTAATTACCAATAGTATATGGCAATACGAAGTATCCATCTGCCAAACCTTGCATCAAAGCTGAAGCTCCCAAACGGTTTGCACCATGGTCAGAGAAGTTCGCTTCACCACATGCATAGCAACCTGGGATGCTCGTCATCAATTCATAATCTACCCAAAGTCCACCCATTGTATAGTGAACCGCAGGATAAATCATCATTGGAGTTTCGTATGGGTTTTCAGCAACGATTTGCTCGTACATCTGAAACAAGTTTCCATATTTCGATTCTACCACTTGCTTACCCAATGCGATGATCTCGGCATCGGTAGCGTGGTGCAAGCCTTTCACATTCGCTTCTGCTTTTCCATAACGAACAATAGCAGAGCTAAAGTCTAGGTAAACTGCTTCACCTGTAGCATTCACTCCGAAACCAGCATCACATCTTTCTTTCGCAGCACGCGACGCGATATCGCGAGGTACCAAGTTTCCGAAAGCTGGATATCTTCTTTCCAAATAATAATCTCTTCTATCTTCTGGAATATCTACCGGACGTAATTTTTTCGCACGGATAGCTTCCACATCTTCTTTGTGTTTTGGAACCCAAATACGACCGTCGTTACGCAATGATTCCGACATCAAAGTCAACTTCGATTGGTGGTCACCCGAAACAGGAATACATGTTGGGTGAATTTGAGTGAAGCAAGGATTTGCCATCCAAGCTCCTTTTTTGTGTGCTCTCCAAGCTGCTGTTACGTTGGAGCCCATTGCATTTGTAGAAAGGAAAAATACGTTTCCATATCCACCAGTACAAAGTACTACTGCGTGTGCAGAGTGACGCTCCAACTCACCAGTGATCAAGTTTCTCGCGATAATACCACGAGCCTTTCCGTCGATCAAAACAAGATCAAGCATCTCGTGGCGATTGAGCATTTTTACATTGCCCTTACCTACTTGGCGCGACAATGCAGAGTATGCACCGAGCAACAATTGTTGACCGGTTTGTCCTTTAGCATAAAATGTACGAGAAACCTGCGTACCACCGAATGAACGGTTGTCGAGCAATCCACCGTAATCGCGGGCGAAAGGAACACCTTGAGCCACACATTGATCGATGATGTTGGCACTCACCTCAGCCAAACGGTGAACGTTGGCTTCGCGTGAGCGGTAGTCACCACCTTTGATGGTATCATAGAACAAACGGTAAACACTGTCACCATCGTTCATATAGTTTTTTGCAGCATTGATACCACCTTGAGCAGCAATAGAGTGAGCTCTACGTGGACTATCTTGGAAACAAAGCGCTTTTACTTTGTAACCCATCTCTGCAAGTGATGCAGCAGCAGAGGCACCGGCAAGACCAGTTCCTACTACGATGACATCAATATTTCTTTTGTTCGCTGGGTTTACCAAGCGAACCGTGTTTTTATACTTTGTCCACTTCTGATCGAGTGGTCCTTCTGGAATTCTTGAGTTCAACGCCATGACTTATTTTTTATCCGGTTGAAAATTCTATTAATGAACGAGCTTGAGATACATCGCGATTGGCATTGCCGCGAAAATCGCTGGAATAATTACTGAGAAAGCATCTCCAGTAATTGCAATGATTCCTTTGTATTTGCCGTGGTTCCATCCCAATGTTTGGAATGCACTTTTGAAGCCGTGAAGTAAGTGCCAGAACAAAGAGATACATCCCAACACGTACACGATTACCACCCATAGGTAAGAGAAAATGTAATTCATTTCTCCATAAAGGTTTTCGTACATGCGCGTTCCGATCACCATTTCAGGATTTTCAATGGTAAGGCCAGTGAAGCGCGTGCGCAACCAGAAATGGTACAAGTGAAGGATGAGGAATAATAAAATCAAAGTACCTAGAAGCGCCATGCTTCTTGAATACCATTTGCTGCTTGCCGAAGCTTTTTCGTAAGCGTACTTCACCGGGCGTGCAGCGCGGTTTTGGAAGTAAAGCATCAAACCATCCACAATGTGGAGAATCAGTCCTACAAAAAGACCAATTTCAGCGGTTCGAATAAGGATGTTTGTTCCCATGAAATGGGCCCAGAGGTTGAATGTCTTTCCACCGTCGTTGAAGAATATTGTAGCATTAACAGCGCAGTGAACAACGAGGAAACTGATGAGGAATATCCCTGTCAGAGACATCCACAATTTCTTAGCAATAGAAGATTTGAATAATCCCACGGTTCGATAAATTTTGATTTGCGAGGCGAAAATAAGTGCCAAATGAATACACTCATACTCATTTCGGCATTTAGATTCACTCAAAATAACAATTTTGGGGGGAAAGTGTTCGGGGGGGGGGGGACAAGAATTCAAGAAGACAAGGATTCAAGGATTCAAGAGGACAGGGAGGTTCCTGAGCTTGTCGAAGGACGCTATTGAGGAAGGCGAAGCCCCGCAAAACTGCGTTTTGCTGGGCTTTGCCCATATTTAGGCGCGAAACCAGGGCCCTCGAGCGTAGCGCTAGCGTAGCGAGAGGTTTTGCTGTGTGATAGTGGTTTTCCTTTTGTATTCCGTAGCGAGAGGTTGTGCTGTGTGATACTAGTTTCCCTTCGTATTTCGTAGCGAGAGTTGCTGGGGTGTGCGAGTGTGGTTTTATAAACAAGAGAATATTCAAGAATATTCGGGTTAAACCGAATGAGATTTGTGATCAGAAAAGATCTATCGGCAATTATTTTTGTGTTCTAAACTGAAAGTGATGAAGATTATGGGAGCTTATATTTTGAAGTGTTCCGACAATTCATTCTATGTTGGATCTTCAAAAGATATTTTCAAACGTGTTGAGGAACATAATACAGGAATGGGTGCTAACTACACAAGAAAGCGAAGACCTGTACAATTGATCTATTATGAAGAATACTCTAGGATTGATGACGCATATTACAGAGAACTAGCTATAAAAAAATATTCTAGAGCCAAGAAGGAGGCATTGATAAAGGGCGATAAGATGGAATTCAAAAAGCTGTCCAGAGGCAAGGATAGGATATAATTTTCGGAAAAAAGCAAAGCGCAGCAAAACTGCGTTTTGCTGCGCTTTGCCCCTATATAAGCACGCAATCAGGGCCCTCGAGCGTAGCGCTAGCGTAGCGAGAGGTTGTGCCATTGGAGACATCCTTCTACTTCACTGTCTCTTTCGCACAGCAACACCCTTCGCTTTGATTTCTTCTCATGCTTCGCATTCAAAGAAACTAACGCTCAGGGAACCTGCGTTTCGCTAAAGTGGAGGCAAAGCATGGAGCAAAAAAAATCCCGGACAATGTCCGGGATTTCAATATTGTAGTTTTGCTTATCGATGAACGATTAGTTCAAAGAGTGACGCTTGAAGTCAACAGCAGCAAGATCCTTATCTACAGTCTTAAGATATTGACCTACAGAAAGCTTACCATCTTTAATGAATTCTTGATTCACCAAAGTAGATTCTTTGTAGAATTTGTTCAAGCGACCCATAGCGATTTTCTCAGCCATATCAGCAGGCTTGCCTTCGTTGATAGCTTGTTCTTTACCTACTTCGATTTCTCTTTGCTTCATTTCTTCAGAAACGCTAGATTCGTCTAGAGCTACAGGAGCCATAGCAGCAGCTTGCATTGCAACGTCGCGACCAACTTCGTCAGTAGTTGACTTGTTGAAAGCTACATAAGCAGCAAGTTTGTTACCTGGGTGGTTGTAAACTGCTACGAATTCAGCAGAAGTGATTTCGTATTTCGAAAGATCGATTTTCTCTCCGATTTTACCAACTTCTTCAGTGATTTTATCAGCGATAGTCAAAGAAGTACCTGGGTAGTTCATTCCTTTAAGCTCATCAAGTGATGCAGGCTTATTAGCAAGAGCTACGTCAGCGATGGTGTTAGCGAAAGCATCGAAATCAGCGTTTTTCGCTACGAAGTCAGTCTCGCAGTTCAATACTACAAGGATAGCAGTTTTGCCATCGTCAGACTTCTTAGTAATTACAAGACCTTCAGCAGCATCGCGGTCGCTACGGCTAGCAGCAACTTTTTGTCCTTTCTTACGAAGGATGTCGATAGCAGCTTCGAAATCTCCATTGGCTTCAACAAGAGCCTTTTTGCAGTCCATCATTCCCGCACCTGTTTGTGTGCGTAGTTTATTTACGTCTGCAGCAGTAATATTCATGATATTATCCTTTGAATTTTTAACAAAATTGAATGTAAAGAGCGTTCACTATGTGAAGCTAATATTAAGCTTCAGTAGAAGCTTTTTTGCGTCCACGTCCTTCAGACTTAGTATCGCCTTCTTCTGCTTTATCAGCCTTACGTTCAGAAAGACCTTCAGCGATAGCTTCGATAACAACGTCAAGAATTTTAGTGATCGACTTAGTAGCATCGTCGTTAGCTGGGATAGCGAAATCAACTTTACGTGGGTCGCTGTTTGTATCCACCATAGCGAATACTGGAATACCCAAACGCTTAGCTTCAGCTACAGCGATGTGCTCTTTCATGATATCTACAACGAATACAGCAGCAGGAACGCGGTTCATATCAGCAATAGAACCGATGTTCTTTTGCATTTTCTGATATGTACGATCCAACTGAAGGCGCTCACGCTTGCTAAGAGTAGCAGCAGTTCCGTCAGTACCCATTTTCTCGATGCTCGACATTTTGCGAACAGCTTTACGGATAGTAACGAAGTTGGTAAGCATACCACCTGGCCAACGCTCGGTAACGTAAGGCATACCGATCGCTTTCACCTTTTCTGAAACGATGTCTTTTGCTTGTTTCTTAGTAGCTACGAAGAGGATTTTCTTTCCAGACTTAGCAATTTGCTTAAGAGCATTTGCTGATTCTTCGAGCTTTACGACTGTTTTGTTCAAGTCGATGATATGGATTCCTTTCTTCTCAGCGAAGATGTAAGGAGCCATGTTTGGATTCCACTTGCGGCTAAGGTGACCAAAATGTACACCAGCATCAAGCAATTCGTCAAATGTAACTTTTGCCATTTTATTTGTTTGTCTTGTTTACTTTCACTAATGGGCAACCACCAAGTAGTCGTCCGCCTTTTGGAAAGGCGAACGAGTCGAGGCGATTTGGATGCTAAACAATCCCTCCAGCGATTAACGCTTAGAGAACTGGAAGCGCTTACGAGCTTTCTTCTGACCGAATTTCTTACGCTCAACCATACGTGGGTCACGAGTAGTAAGACCTTCAGCCTTAAGAAGTGTCTTCCATTCTGGGTTGATCTCGATCAACGCCTTACTGATTGCTAAGCGAAGGGCTTCAGCCTGGCCAGTGATACCACCGCCATCCAAGTTCGCTTTGAAATCGTACTTTCCTTCGTTGCCAGTAAGTGCGAATGGTTGATTCACACGGTACTGAAGCACCAATGTTGGGAAGTAGTTTGTATAATCTTTACCGTTAATAGTAAAGTTTCCTGTTCCTTCAGAAAGGTACACGCGTGCGATAGCTGTCTTTCTGCGACCAGAGGTATTCTTAACTTCAGCCATTTGACTTCAATTATCCTTTTAATTTATATTCTTTCGGTTGTTGAGCCGCTTGGTTGTGCTCAGTACCAGCATACACATAAAGGTTGCGGTAAACTGCGCGTCCGAGGCGGTTCTTTGGAAGCATACCACGTACACCCATTTCGATCATCGCAGTGGGGTGCTTCGCCATAGTCTCCTTTGGAGTAGCGAAACGCTGACCACCTGGGTAACCAGTGTAGCGGATATATACTTTCTCATCCCACTTCTTACCAGTCAACTGAATTTTCTCAGCGTTGATAATTACAACGTTATCACCGCAGTCAGCGTGTGGGGTAAAATTTGTCTTGTGCTTACCACGCAAAAGGTATGCTACCTCGCTGCACAAGCGTCCTAATGTCTGTCCTTCAGCGTCAACAAGCAACCACTGCTTATTTGCAGTTTCCTTGTTACCTGAAATTGTTTTATAGCTCAACGTATCCATTGCTATTGATTTCTAGCGTATTTCCTTTTTGAAAAACGGGCTGCGAAAATACTACGTTTTCTTCACATAGCAAATACTTTTCAACATTTCTTTTTTAAATCTCATATTTTTCAAGGGTTTCCGAGCGAAAAAAAAAGGAAAAAAGGAAAAAAGGATTCAAGAGGACTAGGATTCAAGAGGACTAGGATTCAAGGGGACAAGGATTCGTCCTTCGACAAGCTCAGGAACCGGGGATGGGAGTTGGGAGTTGGGGGCGGTCCTTCGACTTCTCTGTCTCTTCCGCACAGCACCACCCTTCGCTATAGTTTCTTATCATGCTTCGCATTCAAGAAACTAACGCTCAGGGGACCTGTATTACGCTATTCAGGGAGGGGCAAAACCAGGGCCCTCGAGCGTAGCGCCAGCGTAGCGAGAGGTTTCGCTGTGTGATAGTAGTTCCCTTTTGTATGCCGTAGCGAGAGGCACAGAAACCCTCATACCAACATTCGCATACTCGCCTACTCCTATACTCTCAAACTAAAAGCCTCCAACTCCCCATCCCCCGGTTCCTGAGCGTAGCGCTAGCGAAGTCGAAGGATCCGTTTCTCCAAAAATCCCTGCCTTTCATCCAAAATACCGCCCCGATGCTGAAATCACACTTATATATGTAATAGGAATAGTAGATTTTTGGGTCATGGTTTAAGAATAACCACTGAATACTCACCTCTTAAAACTTAATGCCATGAACACAAATTTCGATTTTCCAGCACAAGGTCAAGGACTTTGGATCTTTAATGATAAATAAGACATTCTCGTAAGAGTAATATTTGGTTTTTGTTTGGTTTTGAAACCCCCGCCTTTGGTTTGGCGGGGGTTTTTGTTTTCAAACATATTTTTTTGTTCCCAAATTGGGAACGAGTGGATTATTTATTGTACCTTCGCATAAATGAAAAACATAATTGCTAAAAAAACATTGAAAGCGCATTGGGAAAAAAGGGGAAGGAAGGACTCTGAACAACCTCTCAAGGCCTGGTATCATGAAGCGTTAATTGCTGAATGGCGCAATCCCAATGATGTAAAAAAACAATTTGCATCTGCCAGTGTAATAGGTGATAATAGAATTGTATTCAATATATGTGGCAATAAGTACCGACTAATCGTGCAAATCAATTACCTCACACAATGGGTTTTCATCAGATTTGTTGGTACACATGCTGAATATGATAAAATAGATGCATCTACGATTTAGAAATCAAAAAAAGGAAAGAAAAAAAATGAAAATCAAACTTATCAAAACAGAAGAAGACTATCAAATAGCGCTTTCAGTCATTGAAAAACACTTTGATATTCAACCCGGTCAAAAAGGATTCGAAGAAATAGAATTGTTGGTGACGCTTGTTGATTTATTCGAGAAAGAAAAGTATAAAATTGATGCTCCAGATCCTATTGAAGCTATTCAATTCAGAATGGAACAAATGGGAATGAAGCGTGCAGATTTGACGCCATTTTTTGGAACAAGAGCAAGAGTAACAGAAGTACTCAATCGGCAACGAAAACTCACCGTGGCTATGATGAAAAAACTAAACAGAGAATTCGGGATCCCTGCCGAGTCGTTGTTGGCAGGTTAAATAATTCAAAAAAAGTCCGTCCCCTACTTCATCGTAAATTTCACAAATTCGGAGCCGTTGAACTTGTAAGCGCCATGCTCATGTGTTCCCAACCAAAGATCACCTTTATTGTCTTTGTATATACTGAATAAGGTAATTTCTTCTGCATTATCCTTCACCACGTAATGCGTAATGTTCGTGCCATCGTATTTCCATACACCATCGCGATAGGTCACAAACCATAAATTATCATCGTTGTCTTTTACAGTAGATAAATATTCATCCAAGTTGCTGTCCACCTTTCCATCCAGACCACCAATGCTTTTGTGTCGCGTGTACAATTTAAGTTACCCCCATTCTTAGAACAGTGACTTGTCAAAATTAATTGTTTTTTATTCTAAGCCGCATTTGATGCAAAATAAATTTCCGCTGGTCTTTTGCCTATTGTTGTGTGCTTTCTTTCGTTGTTATACTCCAGCATAAATTCTTGGATGTGTTTATGCAGTTCAATTCCTGTTTTATAGTCTCTGAACTTCAAATGTTCGTATTTGAGAGTCCTCCAGAACCGTTCGATGAAAATATTGTCAGTCGCTCGTCCTTTTCCATCCATTGAAATTTCGATTTTATGGCTCAATAGAAGGCTTGTATGTTCATTCGAGGTATATTGACTGCCTTGGTCAGTATTGACGATTTTAGGCGCTCCAAATCGCTCAATAGCATCTTTCATTACCTCTGTAGTCCAATCGCTTGACATGGTATTAGACAGACTCCATCCAACGATGTATCTACTATAAACATCAATAATTGCGGACAAATACAGAAAGCCTGTTTTCATAGGTATGCAAGTGATATCAGTGGCCCAAACTTGATTTGGATGATCGATCTTCAAGTTTCTCAAAAGATATGGATACTTGTGATGTTTTTTATTTGCACGCGATGTATGAGGACCAGGAGCAATAGCTTTAAGATCGAGAAGCTTGTAAATACGAGCCACTCTTTTCTCGTTCACAGGAATCATATTTTCACGCAGCCAATCTGTCATTCTAGGCACACCCCAAAATGGCTTTTCAAAATATTTTTTATCAATCATCTGCATAAGATGTAAGTTCAGCTGCGATGCTTGTCTTGGTTTGAAGTAAAGAGAAGACGGATGAATACTCAGCAGCTCACATTGCTTGCGTATCGACAGAGCTTCATGTTCTTTCAAAATCTTCTGACGGCGCTTTTCTCGCGAAAGATTTAACTTAATGTTTTTTTTAGAAAGTCAACCTCAACAGTAAGTTGGCCGATTTTGGCCAGTAATTTTTCCTTCTCTTTATCACGAGTTGCATCGTCATTTGAGGCATTCCCACCATTAAATGCATTCGAGGCATTTTCCAAAAATTCCTTTTTCCAAGTGACGATTTGATTGGGATGAACTTCAAAACGCTGGGCTAATGCCTGAATAGTCTCGCGTTCTTTGATTGCCTCTAAGACAACCTTTGTTTTAAATTCTGCACTAAATGTGCGTCTAGATCTTTTTGCCATAATGGTAAATTTAATAACTGTTTTACAATTAAGGCACTGTTCTTAAATTTGGGGGGAACTATACAATTTTCCACTTTTAATTGTGGCACTGTCGTAAACGCTATATCGGAATTCGGTATTGAACCAAAAGTCGCCGTTTTTGTCTTCGGTGATGGATCGCACGCCGTTTGCTCCTTCATTACGAAATTCCGTCACATCTTCTTCTGTAATCCATTCAAACGATTTTCCATCGTATCGGCAAACGCCAACAGGATTAGTACCAAACCACATATACCCTTTTCTATCCTTATAAATGCTATAGATATCGAATGGGTTGGATAAATCCGGTGGTTTAGGGAATTGTAACTCGTGTAATGTTGTACCATCATAGCGGTAAACTTTTCCTGTATTCCCATAAGAATATTCAAACCACAAATCAGAGAAATCAAGTCTCCAATCATCACTTGGAACGGCCGCTAACGTTGTAAATTTATTTCCATCAAATTTTGATATCGATGAAGTTGCGTTTGCGCTCCCGAAATAAATGTTGCCAAAATTATCTTCTTTGATTTCGTCAATTCTGTTGTTAAGCAAACCGTGCTCTGTGGTGTAATTGATCAAGGTGCTGCCATCATAGCGGTACAACCCCGTTTCCCAACTCCCAAACCAATACACATCATGCTTATCTTGGAACACCACCATGATACTATTGCCCAATGCTGTTACCGTATCTCCATTCAACGCGCTTGCAGAAGATTCATGCACATGAGATCGCTGACCTTTGCAAGAAGCGAAAAGAATCAGTGAGGTGGCCAACAACAGTGGGATCAATTTGATCATAATAGATGCAAGGTATTTAATCAATCACTATCAACTTTGTGAATTCAAAACGATCACCATGGTCGATCTTAAGCATGTATTGACCCGAACTGAGATCATCAATTTGAAGCGGAGTAGCATTATTCATTCTTTCACTTTTAACTACTTGTCCAAAAGCATTTAAAACCGTTACTTGAAAAGTGGAACTCAATGGAGATGCAATGCGAACAATATTGCTCGCTGGATTAGGATAAATATTGCTCGCTTCTTTTTTAAGATTCTCGATGCTATTGATTAGAACCACCTCCAACTGAAAGCTGCATGTCGTCTCGTTGCCAGAAGCATCATTTACTGTAAGCGTAATCTCGTGAACTCCCACTCCCAACTCCGTTTCAGCTGCAGGAGTTTGTATCCAATTGAGTTCTGCGCTTCCACAATTGTCGTCCGCAAATGCTACCGCACTGACTGAATAATCAGGAAGCACATAAGTACCACTCTCTATTTCTATCATTTGGTTGGATGGACAATTCACTTCAGGAGCGATCAAATCTACCACAGTAATCATGCTCGTGCATGATGCCGTGTTGCCCGAATTGTCGGTCACCGTGCTCACGATAGTTTGTGTGCCAATATCACCACAGGTAAATGAATATTCTTCCGTTGGAAGCGATGCAGCACAATTATCTGAAAATTCGGATACGAGCATTCCAGTTTGTATGCTTGCCAAACCATCATCATTTAACTCGAGCGTTTGATCAGTGCATTGGATCTCTGGCAATACCAAATCAGCAATGGTCACGGTAGCCACGCACATACTGGTATTTCCTTGCTGATCGGCAAAGGTCACTTCGACAGACTGCTCACCGAGGTCCACGCAACTAAACGAAGTGGCTCCAAGAGAAATAGAAACAATACCACAATTATCGATACTTCCACCATCCACATCCATTTCAGTAAGCGATGCGAAGCCTGTCTCGTCGAGATAAATGGTAGGTGAAGCACATATGGCTTGAGGCCCAGTTTCGTCGCTTACCATCACATCGAAACTGCAGGTCGTGCTAAGACCTCCCATATCTGTTGCAGTAAATGTCACCGTATGCGTGCCGATAGCGAAAAATTCTCCACTTGGAATGCCATCAGTTTGAATGGCTACAATAGATCCATCTTCCAAATCACTTGCGAGAATTTCGGGCAACACCACCATTGCTCCACACATATCATCGGCTGCGGCTACTTGAATGCTTGTAGGACAATCCAAAACAGGAGCGGTATTGGGCAAGTCTCCAAAAACTTTCAGCCAACCGAATTCTCCATTTGTCACATTTTGATAATCGTTGTAACCCGTAGCCAATACATTCCCTTCCGAATTCATAAATACATTGAGGCTTAAACTCAAAATATTGGCCGTGTTGATATATGTTCCATCCACTTTTTCATAAATCCATGTAGTATTTCCGAGTGCTGTAAACTTGGTACCATCATGATTCAAACTTACTGATCTACCCATGTAAGTAGAAGAAGATATTCCATAAACATTATATACTTCTAAAGCATTCGGGTCGGCACGGTTATAGATTTTTACAAGACCAGTATTATTGGCAATATCGTCATTTGACTCAGCGCCTATTGCATATACATTTCCGTCGCCACTCATAGCGAGAAAGGCTCCACCATTTCCAATTCCAGAAGGAGCGATAGTGTAAGGTACAGATCCTCCTACCCAAGCCCCGTTCACTTTATCAAAAAAATGATAATACGATGACCCACCATAAATAACATGTTCGCCTGCAGCATCAATACTTACTGAACGCACGGTTCCAGGGCTTCCACCTACAGCGACTTCAACCCAACTAGTCCCATCAAATTCAAAGATGTGAGCTCCATAAATTCCGTTGGTACCTTCGCGAGCCACCGCCAAGGTTTCACCGTCGTTTGAAATGCTCACACAATAGCCGAAATTACCGCCTGGTTGATTTCCAATCAGCGGTGATCCCATTAAAGACCAACTCTCATTATTAAAAGCATAAACAAACACTTTTCCTGCACCGCTATCTGCACCGATGGCGAGAATAGTTCCATCCTCATTTAGACTTAAAGAGTTTCCGAGGTATTGGGAATTTGCATCTCCAAAAATATCTTGCCCGATCTGCGTCCATTGATTATCGATAAGGCGATAAACTTTAACCAGCCCATTAGTCGTTAAACCATTACCACTATAACCTCCCGCGGCTACAGCAACGGTGCTGCCATCATCACTGACAGTAACTTGATCCCCAAAAAATCCTTCTTCTTGATCCCCATAAACGGTTTGAGCTATTTGCTCCCATTGACCAAAAGAGAATGAAGCGAAACATAAAAAAATAGTGGAAAGAATAAATCTCATGATAAAAAGAAGATTGGTTATAGTTCGTTCAGTTCGCAATTTAAGGAAAACCTTCTTATCAGAACTGAAGAAAGATTGACGCTCAAAGAAATGGTGTGCCGTGATTTTGAAAAAATAAACAGTTGCGTTTTATTATTCGAGAATTCATCCTTCGACAAGCTCAGGAACCAGGATTCAAGAATTCATCCTTCGACAAGCTCAGGAACCAGGATGTGAGCATTCACTTGTCCCGAGCTTGATTCGTGAAGGTTTCAATGGGACGCTACATGGGCAAAGAGCAGCAAAACAAAGTTTTGCTGCTCTTTGCCCACATATAAGCGCGCAATCAGGGCCCTCGAGCGTAGCGCTAGCGTAGCGAGAGGTATTGCTGTGCGAAGGTAGTTTCGTTTTTGTATTCCGTATCAAGAGTTGTCCCTCGAGCGTAGCGCCAGCGTAGCGAGAGGTGGTCGGTGCAAGGCCCTTCATCCCGAACTTGATTCGGGAAGGATTCGCAAACTCTCAAACTTCCAAACTTCAATGTCCTCAGGGCTATCATTTGTTCTCGAGCAATTCATTCAATTGATGATTCTGAATAAAAATCGAAAGTCGCCTTTGCAATTTCTGCAATTAATTTTTCATTCACATCAATGTCTTCATGTGATTCCGTAATAAAAACACTAATGATAAAACAATCCCCATTGGGCAAAAAAACAATCCCCACATCATTGACTGCAGCAGTAATTCCTGTTTCCTTATTCCTACCCGAATATCCCGTTTTATGAGCTACTTCTATTCCATTTGGCAAATCCCCTCTTATGCGCCCCTTACCAGTAGTTGTCTCCAAATTGGTTTTCCAAAAAAAATCATGATTGCTTTCCGAAAGTAATCCTTCTTTATTTTCATAAAACAATTGAAGTGTTGCACTTGCTGCCTTTGGTGTAGTCCAATTTTGAAACATATTCTCCCACTTCGATTGCATATCCCATTCGTTGAAAGTGATCTCAATATCCTTGATGCCGCTCCTTTTTATATATCCTTCCACAGTTTTCGGTGTGCCAATCAATCGAATTAAAATATCACATGCTAAATTATCGCTGTGAGAAACCGCATATTGAATTAACTCCCTAATTGTGAAACGCCCGCCTTCTGGATGTTCATCTCTTAGAGGATTCCAAAAGTCTTCTGGTAAAAGTTCGCCTTTAGTTACTTCTATTTCTTGATCCAAGGACAGATTTCCTTTATCCACTTCCGATAATACAGCCAGAGCGATATGAAACTTGAAAACACTTTGCATCGGAAAATGTCGGTCACCATTGATAGAAATCGTATCATTCCCATTCTTTCCAATAATGGAAACGCCGACAATTGCTCTCTGGTTAGACACTATTTGTTCGATCCTCCTTCTCAGGGAATCAGATTGATTGGCATTTTCACCACAACTCACAAAGAAAAAAATCAGTAATGCAACTATGCGAAAGTATCCTTTCATTTATTTTTTATTTAAACTAATTTATTAAGATAATACACATCTATTGCTCAATCCTCTAACCCGTATTTTTTTGTGTAGTTTTCGGTGGTTTTAAAGTGACCGGTTTGTTTGTCGAAGAGAAATACAAATTCAACAGGGATTTTCATAAAAGGATTATCGCTTGAAAAAGGAATAGTTTTTCCATTTTTGATTTCAGCGTCATAAAAGTCACCCTCAGCTGTTTGTCCTTGAAGGAGAAGAATATTTCCATAAAATGAAATATCGTTATAACCATCGCCATTAAAATCATATATTTTTAAATTCAATTCGCACGGTTCGTTGACCGCGTTGTCTTCATGGGCATCGTATGTGAGGACCGAATAGCCTTGATTGTTATCAAAAACATTCTCCAAAGTATCATTTGTTAATTTAAACAAGTCGTGCCCCCCATTTCCTTTCGATGTAGAAGAAACCACCAATAAAAAAGGATTTTCTCCTTTGAAAATCTCGATAAATTCATATCGTAATCCGTTCAAGACTTTCACCAAGTGTCCTTTGGTGTCCAGAATGATTTGATACTTATACGGGTAAGCAGCTCCACATCCCACCTTGTAGTCATACTCTAACAGAAAGTATTCCTTATCCGAACCAAATAATTTCACCTTTTCATAGGTCGTTATTTCTTCGAGTTCTTTTTGAGCATTGCTTTCATCCACATCTAATCCAAAAAATTGTTTTAAATCGGCAATGAAAACCGCCGTGTCCTTAATGGTCGGAAAGTCTTCAACTTGATGAAAGATATTGTCTACTTTTTCTTGATTTTTTTTATCGGGAAGCATGTCCACTTCCGTGGTTTGATTATTCGCACAACCAAATGCGATTAAACTTACAATTATTAAAATAAGCCATAACTTCAAGCGACCATAATTCGCTTCAGGACGTAAAAAAAACATGATCCTTGATTTCATTTTGAGCCAGCTAAAAGTAATAGAAAATACGAAAGTTTTGTAGAAAGTAAAATAGATTCATCCTTCGTCCCGCGCTCGACTCGGGATCAGGAACCAGTATTCACTTGTCCCGAACTTGCTTCGGGAAGGTTTCAATGGGGTGCCTATTAGAAAGGCAAAGAACAAGAGTTTATTTATTTCCAGTTTTAATTGGATTGGGGTAGCTAACACGCTTCCTGGAAATTTGCATATGGTGATCGTTAGTGACGCACAACTACATTAAAAGCAAAGCGGGATTCATCAACTTGAGGTTGACAAATCCCGCTCCAATTTCAATGATTCAAAATAGGTGTTATAATTTAACAACCCGACGGTATTGCAAGCTTCCTGCTATTTCCATTTGAATCAAATAAATTCCAGATTCTTCCGGCAAGTTGATGCGGACGTTGGTCGATGTATTTCCTGGTATCTCCAAGATAATTTGACCTAATGAATTGATAACTTGTATGCGGTCAAAACCTTCGGAAGACTCAATGGTGATCGCATCTGTGGTCGGATTCGGAAACACCGATAAAGTGCGATTGCTTTGTTCAGTGATGCTTGTTATTATAACTTGAATGCACGATGAAGTCACTGCACAAGTTCCATTACTTACTTCCACCGCGTAACTTCCACTGCTCGAGGGTGTAAAGCTTTGTTCGGTAGCACCTTCAATATTCTGGTTGCCATTGTTGCAGTCGAGCCACTGGTAGGTATAACCTGAGGCATCGGCGCTTAGGTTATTAGCGGCGAGCTGCGAAATTCCATTGTCAATGGGGGTAATGATGACCTCTTGCGTTTGGATTGAAGTGTTGCCGTTGCCATCGTCAAAAGTCCAGGTGATGGTGGTTGAATTGGTAATCGGGAAAGTTGCGTCGCTCGTTCCTGTGAGAGTTCCTGCGCAATCGTCTGTGGCTGTTGGGATATCCAAATCGTCAATTGGGCATTCACTCATCACTTCAACAAGTTGTGAAAGATCAGGAACAGGCGCCAACAAATCTGCTATGGTTAAATTTAATGTGATCACAGAATCACAGCCCAGCTCATTCAATGTGGTATATGTAGCGGTGTTATTCGACTCCATATAAGTAACTCCATCGATCCACGTATAGGCAACGCATGACGAAATCACATCGGTCGAAGCGGATGGTGTGCAAATAATTTCACCTGTCACATTCTTGAAATAACCTGCGGACACCTTTCTGTAGTATCCGGGAATGACAATGTCGTTGTCCCCGTCGGCATCGGCATCGAATAGGGTGAAAAAACCCATTACTCCATCCAGCAAGTTGGTTGAACCTATTTCAAAGTTGCCCGTGCCATCGTTGGGGTAGTAGATCAAAGAAAAACCGCTGGTTCCGAAATTTTGGGAACTGAATAGAATGTCGTCAAGTCCATCGTTATTCATGTCAATCAATTCCAACTTGGTACCCGAATCTCCAGGAAGGGTTTGCGACAATGAAAACTGTCCTGTGCCGTCGTTGAGGTACACATCGCAGTTGAAACCCAAGCTGCATTGCTCACCAAGGATAATGAGATCCAAGAAGCCGTCATTGTTCACATCTGTAGATCCAATTTGCGGCGTACTTGACAAGGCAGTGAAGTTTGAACTCACACTGGCAGTAAAATTTCCCGCACCATCGTTGATGTACAGTTGTGTAAAGCATAGGCTGCTGTCTCCGGCCAGCATCACATCCATGTCGCCGTCGTTGTCGCAATCAAAGAAATGGACATCGCTGAACCGCAACTGCTCAAACATAGGTGCTGAAGCCGTGAAGGTGTTGTTGGCATTTTGCAGGTAAAGGGTTGTTGTCGCTGTGCCGCTATTGTTGCCTCCGGTAATAATAAAATCCAAGTCGGCATCGCCATCCACATCGGCCCATGCTATACTTCGATTGACCCCTGGTAGCGTAGCCCACAAATCGAAGACTCCGGTTCCGTCGTTGCGGTAAATGACCACGTTGAGCTGGGGTTCAGCAAAACTCGTAACCGAGTTTCCGCAGATGGCGATGTCGAGGTCGCCATCGGCATCGAAGTCGATTATGTCGATCTCTCCGCGCATACCTGTGAGTGTATTCGCTGTGTCATGAGAATAATTACCCAATCCGTCGTTCAAGTAAATTCGAGTGTAGCTTACCAGTTCATACATATCGATTCCACAAATGACCACATCGAGGTCACCATCGCCATCGAGGTCGCCATGTTTGGCGAATTCACCAAAAGCCGCAAAGGGTGAATTGTTTACTAGACTGAACCCACCGTTGCCATTGTTGAGGTAGAGCTGAGCGATGCGTGTTGAAGAAATACCGTTGCGCCTGCCGGTTACAAGGATATCAACGAAGTCGTCGTTGTTGAGGTCAGCGATGAGCAACTTCGAGTAATCGCTACCTACAATATCGTTTCCTGAATTCGTGAAAGAACCGTTTTCATTGACATAAACTTCTGTTTCAAAAACGCCTACGCCGGTGTTTCCGTTGATAACAATATCAAGGTCGGTATCGTTGTCGATGTCAGCAAAGTAGCCACTCCCGAGGTATGCACCAACGATGTCTGTAGCCAGCGCGGTGAAGCTTCCTGACCCGTTGTTTGTGAACACACCTGAAGAATAGTTGGCGCCTTGGACTTGGCCAGTAAACAATAGATCAAGGTCACCGTCTTGGTCTATATCGCCCAAATCGAGCGTGCCATTTGCAAACTCAGGCAAAGCAAAATTGGGCAGTACCTCATAGCCAGACTCTGTTAATATGTAGGTCAAGCACACCCGTTGGAGGGCTGTATTGTACCCGGCGATGATAATATCAAAGTCGCCATCATCATCCAGATCACCAAAAGCTGCTGTTGACTGCTGCATGGGTTCAAGGGCACTGTCAAACGGGGTGAACCCTCCTGTGCCGTCGTTGAGATATATTGTGGTGGTAGGCAACAATTCGCTGTTTCGGCCGGTCACGAAGAGGTCGAGATCACCATCTCCATCGAGGTCAATAAGTTTAGAAAAACCAAAGTCGGTTGCGACAATGTTGGAGATGTCTGCGCTAGTGAAATTAGCGTTACCATCATTGAGGTATAGCTCATGCACCCATTCGCCCGACGACCATCCCGACATGTAAATATCAATGTCTCCGTCGCCATCTACATCGCCGCTGGTCATGTGCATGCGTTGAATAGTAAGAAAGTTCGTTTCCTGCACAGTAAAATTTCCTGCACCATCGTTCAGATGCAGTTTTGCGTCTTGCGTGAAAAATGAATCTGCTTCTCCACTCAGCAAAACATCATTTGCACCGTCGCCATTGAAGTCGGCTGCAAGGCACATCCCCCATGACACACCAATGAAATTATGGGTATTCGGCAGGTCAGGCGCAGTGGCTCCTACGCGTTGAAATTGAAGTTGAGCTTGTACTCCTGTTAACAAGCAGAAGGACAAGGAAAGAGTTATAACTTTTGAGATCATATGATATTTTTTTTTTAACTTTTCTTAAAGTACTATTTTCAAATGAATTCAATCTGAAGTCCTTATCATGGACCACCTTTGTTAGCGGTTCGTCGCTATTTCAGTCCTAATTTGTCTATTCTATTTCCTATTGTCGTCTGTTTCATTTCTGTTTCCAAGGCTTGGAAATCTGTTTTTTGAACAGATCTAATAAAACTTCCTTTGTCCAATAAATGTATTTCATCACAAGTGTCACTCAAAGTTGAGAAAATATGTGATGAAATAATAACTGTCTTCTCTAGTGCTTTTAGTTGATGGATAATTGCTGTAATGATAATGTTGCTTTGTATATCCACTCCGTTAAATGGTTCGTCGAGAATAAAAAAATCGTTGCCCTGCAGTAGTATAGCTGTTAATGCCAACTTTTTTTTCATTCCTGTTGAATATGTTGAAGCATATTGATTTAATGGCAAATCAAAAATATTTTTATTTTCAATGTCGGTTAATTCCATTTTCCTTGCATTGCAGATCAGTTGGATATATTCCTTACCTGTAATTTTTTGAAAAAAGAAAGGTTCAGTAAGCAACAATCCAAGATGATTTTTAATTGGATTAAGGTTTGAAATTATCTCGCCTTCATAATTTTCTAAGTCTGCGATACATCGAAACAATGTAGTTTTTCCTGCACCATTTTCGCCAACAATGCCATACACTTTTCCCTTATCAAATTCTATGTTGATATTTTTCAAGACTTCATTTGTCCCATATTTCTTTGATAAGTTTCGGATTGCTATCATTTCAATAAGCTACTAAGTTTGTTTTCAGCTTTTCGAAAAAGATGAGGTATCAAAATAATAAGGATAGGCGGAAACCATAAGCTAACAGCTAAAAGAATTCCTTGCGGAATGTTCATTTCGTGAGGATATGCGGAATATTTGGAGACAATTATTGCTATTAGAAAAGCCCACCCAACGATGAAAAAAAGCCAAACGAAACCGATGTTTTGATAAAAATAAAATGAAAGTACTAATGCAATCGGCAGAGCAAGTGAAGAAGAAAAAAGTACTGCCGTTTTTATTTTGCTCAATAGAAATTGTTTGGGATTTAGATGGTATATCCAAACATAGTATTCGTTTTCTGGTTTTGAATAAAAGCTTAATGTTGTTGCAAACACAAGCAACATTGCAAATATTCCTAGATTAAAGTTGTTTACCGAAACAGAAAAAAAAGTCAAGACATATGCTACAAAAAAAAGATAAAATGTGTTTCTAAAACCTATGGTAAATTCAAAAGGCCTTTTTGAAAATGGTGTCCAAATTGTTAAGTTCAATGATGCCCGAAAATTTACAAGGGCTAAAATTGTTGTCAATACCAAAAGCAAACCTGCAAAAAGAAAAAATTGTTTGTAAAGTAGAAAAGCAAAGAAAGGTGTTGAACAAATCAGGTTTTCCGTAATTCTAATTCCTTTAACTTGAGCATCTCCAAAGCAAATTTTTAAAAATTCAGTTCTTCGGTTCTCGGAAAGTTTTCCGATAAGTGTCAAGGCAAAAAGTAAATAGACATAAACAGCAAATTCAGTCTTGTAAAACAAATAAATTGAAAGTCCGAAAAAACCAAGTGTCAAAATGATATACGCCAGTAGAGGTTCGAAGCCATTGTCCTTAAACCGTCTGTTTGTCATTCTGTATTGAAGTTTAAAATATTCCTTCATCTTTTAGTGTTGTAGGATCGTCCCACAAGGACCGCCTACCTTCGTCTCCCTCAAAGGCGGGAAGAATATGAAACCCCTGTCTTTTGATCACCATTTAAAGCATAAAAATAGGCGGTTTCTTTTGACTTCGATGATATAGAATGAACATATGTTGGAGTGAATCGAATATTCGCGCCTACTATTTCCGAAAAAAACAGATCCTGAATTCCTAATTACCGAATGAATGATCGGTTTTTCCTTTATCCCGCACTCGACTCGGGATCAGGAAGCTAGATTCACTTGTCCCGAGCTTGATTCGTGAAGGATTCATCCTTCGACAAGCTCAGGACGGCGCACAGGCTTCATCGCGTGCCTTTCAGGCGACGACGAAGCCTTATCTGTTATGTGCTGCTCGTTTAAGTCGTTGAATATTCTTTGTCAATAAATACCTTAATTCTTCAATATTCGAATAATCGCCTTTTTGTTATCTGCTTGAACAGTAAGAATGTAGATACCTTCAGGTTCTTGAATAAAAAGATCTAGTTTTTGTGTATTAATAAAAGATTTAAATTCAATTACCTTACCGAGCATATCTATAATCTGGATTTCTGCGTTTCCAAATTTGTGCCCATATCTATGGTGAAATTGCCATTTGTAGGATTAGGGTAAACAATCAGGTTGTCCCCAAAACTGTTTTCGATAATTCTAAAGTTGAAATAGCCACACAGGCTGTAGTATCCACACAACCATTCTGCGTTAATTCAACAGCATAGTTTCCATTTACAGATGGTGTAAATGAGGCACTAGTTGGCCAGTAATGACTGCATAATTATTATTGCAGTCTAGCCAACGATAAGGTTGCCGATGTATTATTTGCGGTGATTGTTTCACCCGAAATTGTTGTGCTTAGATTCGTAACTCCTGTGATTGTCAAATTCAAGGTTACTAAAGAATCACAACCATTCGCAGCACCGCCAATAATGTTGTATGAAGCTGTGTTATTGCTAGCAGTATAAGTGTTTCCATCGATCCAGATGAAAGAATTACACGCTGTTCTGGTATCGGTTCCTGTAGAGGGATTGTTAATCGTTAGATTCAAAGTAACTAAAGAATCACATCCACTGGCAGCTCCTCCTACAAAGTTGTATGTTGCCGTATTGTTGTTTGCGGTATACGTGTTTCCGTCAATCCAGGTAAATGCTCCGCAAGAAGTTTGAGTGTCCATGCTTCTGGCAAGACAATTTTTAAATATATAGGAAGCGCCAGCATTATTAACGGTATTGCCTCCTACTTGATCTTCATCTTCACTATAGGCACCTGCAATCGCATAATCTCCTGAAATGGCAACTGAATAACCAAACCTATCAAAACTCCCTCTGTCTGATGCCACGATCTTGTTTGCCTGCGCCCAGTTCCCGGAGATGTTTCTAAAAATATAGGCTGAGCCCGATTCATCCAGAGTATTTCCTCCTGATGGGTCTTCGTCTTCGTTATAGGCACCTACAATAACATAGTCTCCAGAAATAGATACTGAAACGCCAAACAGATCACCTGCTGCTCTGTCAGAAGCTACGATTTTATCCATTTGCGTCCAAGTTAAAGCATTTCTTTGAAAGATATATGCCGAGCCAGCATTACTAAGGTTCGCGCCTCCAGTTACATTATTGTCTTCATACAATGCACCAACAATTGCATAATCTCCCGAAATAGCGACTGAAGAGCCAAATTCATCACCAGCCCCTCTGTCGGCAGCAATTATTATTTGCATTTGCGTCCAGTTTCCTGCGGAATTCCTTTGGAAGACAATGGCAGCCCCAGCTTCACTTAATAAATCACCACTTGTAGTATAAAGGTCCTCTTTGGGTACTCCACAAATCACATAGTCTCCAGAAATGCCAACTGACCAACCGAAATAATCATTTAGAAATCCCCCAGTAAAAATCTTTTGCTCCTCTATCCAATTGCTTGCTCCTTTTTTGAAAATATAAGCAGAGCCCTTATTTGATACGGGATTACCTCCTGCATCATCAGAGTCTTCAAAGGGCGCTCCAACGATAGTATAATCTCCCGAAATGGCGACTGTGCTGCCAAACCTATCACCAGACTCTCTGTCTGAGGCCACAATTTTTTGCACTTGACTCCAGATGCCTGCTGTATTCTTAAAGATATATGCAGCCCCAGCTGTTGTCTCTAAATCAAATCCGACAACAATATTTTTTTTAGGAGCACCGACAATTGCATAATCTCCTGAGATCGCCACTGAATATCCAAACTCGTCATCTGCTGCTCGATCTGATGCTACGATTTTTTGTACAACCGTCCAGGTACCTGAATTATTTCTAAGGATATATGCAGCACCTGCTTTGCTTAGAAACTGACTGCCTGTAGCATTATAATCTTCCTGATTAGCGCCCACAATCGCATAATCACCTGAAATCGAAACAGAATAACCGAACCAATCATCGGCGGATCTATCCGTAGAAACTGCTTTCACTACTTCATCCCAGTTTTGGGCAAAGAGACTATTTGAAAGACCTGATAGAATTAATAACGCGAAGGCTACAAAAAATTTCGTTGATGTCTTCAGAAATCTATTCGAAAGGGGTAGCAAGTTTCTCATGCAGCTGAATTTGAGGGGTTGTTATTAAATAATGCGAAACTATGGTTCTAAAAGAAAAATTCAAAATGGAATTGAGAATATTTGTTTAAGTTAATCTTTATAATCCGATTTTGGTTTTATCATCTATAATAGGTAGTTCTTTGCTGTTCATGCCGTGTTTTTCTTCTCCGCATAGCTCACTTCCATTTCCTGATGGCACCGCAATATCATTTTACATTAGTATATTTATAACCTGTCCTAAAAAAGGGGAGGTTACAAACGTTATTTATTTTAAAAACGAAAGATTAGTCTTTAATAAACTTTTTTATCACTGAACCCTTTTTTGTGTAAAGATGAAGAAAGTAAACACCTATAGATAAATTTGAGACATCAATAGTGCTGTTAACATTTATACTTGATTTGCTAACCTTACCAAATACATCAATAAATTCAATAGATTCAATAATTTCATTAGAGCTTATATTAATTACAGATGTTGCTGGATTTGGGTAAATAGAAATGTTTTTAGCTAATTCATAATCATTTATACTTAAAGGGTAGTTGCAATCTAAACTAAAACTTGCTGTCGGGTCGATGTTTATCCAATTAGCAGTAGCATTTGCTACATTATCTACTTCAATACAAGTTAGGTTAGGATTTGATGTAGCCAAGAAATATTGACCTTGTAAAGCAGTAGTACTTATATTATTCATTTTCAAACTGTAAGATTGTTTTGAGAACAATTAACATATGAAATCTCAAATGTTGTATTTTGATTAATACTAGTATGACTCAAATCTATGAGCTAATATTGTTTTGAGAACAATTAAGTTGTATTAAAGCTGTATTTTGGCTTAAATCCAAGGTACTTATATTGTTTGAATGACAAATTATGCTCTCTAATGCTGTATTTAAACTAACATCCAAAACACTAATATTATTACCTCCACAATTAAAACCTTTTAATAATAAATTTTGACTTATATCAATAGATGTTAATTGATTATTGGCTAAATTTAAGCCAATTAATCCTGTGTTTTGGCTTACATCAATAGACGTTAATTGATTAACACTAGCATCTAAAGTAGAAAGGTTAATAAATGCTTCAATTCCTGTTAAGTCTGCTATGTTTTTGCTACTTAGATTTAAATAATTTATAGCTTGAGCTTCGCTTACTTGTATTTCTGTATCACTATTTGTATTAATAGTTGATTCCCCAACCAAATAAGCTTTAAAATTAGCGTCTGGGATGTTTACATTTTGAGCAAAAGAGCTTGTGCCTAAAATGGCTGTTGTTAACGTAATGAGTATTGTTTTTTTCATAATATTTTTTTAATGATCAAGCTAGGTAAAAGTATATAACTCTAAAAGCTTATGAAAAAAACATGAGGGTACAAAACGGGGTACAAGTATTTAGAATACTGAATTTCAATTACATACAATACAATGTTGGCTACTTAGAATTTTTCTATATAGGAGTTTAATGCGTCATCTTCTCCTAAACTTAATTTTTTTCTAACTCTGCTTCTTGCTTTTTTTACACTATCAGGAGCAATATTCAATATTTCTGCTATTTCTTTTTGGGAATATCCTATCCTAATTAATACAAGTAATCTAATTTCTGATTTTGTCAAATCTGGATGCTTGTCAAATAAATTTGATGTAAAATTTGGGTTTAACAATTTGAATTTCACTTCAAAATCTGCCCAGTCTGATTCATTTGAAACAGAGTTTTCAATCATTTTTAATGCACTTATCAAACCCGTATTGGTAGCTATGACTTTTTCTCTTTCCTTTAGAGTTTGTTCTAATGCTTGGCTCTGGCTTAGTCTTTTTTTGATCAATGCAGTCATAAAATACGTAAACCCAATAAACTCCATAATAGTTCCTATTTTTACATAGGTAATAGAATTGCCAGCAAAAATTTTAAAATGTACATTGATTATACCGAATACGGTGAAACCAATGAACAAGACAAAGGGAATTAAGTAATATTTCAAAGCCAACAAATGGTCTTTTGCAGAAAATATTAGAATGCCTATGATTAATAACAACCAAAGTATTATAAGTACGTTTTCAAAATAATGTAAATGTTGGATGGAAGAGTTAAAAAATACAAATTGATACAGGAATATACATCCCATAACTGCAATCAACACCATTTTGATAAATCTATAATATTGAGGTGCTACCTGTTCAATTTCCAGAAACTTTGAGGTATAAATAATCAATGATATGACCCATAATTTAACAAACACAAAAATGAAGTGATCGATTATTAATTGGGGCAACTTTAAAAGAAACAAAAAACCTTCTATTCCCAAATACACAAATATTGTAGAAAACAAATAAAAGAGATAGTAAAGATATATTTCGTGTTTATAGATGTTCCAGAGATACAGATTGATAAGTAATAAGAAAACAATGACAGAGTAAAATACAATACTCCAAATAGTATTCTCATTTACTAAGCTAAAATAACGATGGAGTGAAACGACTTGTGCGTTTGCATCTATTGTCCTTCCATCACTTGCAAATGTAATGAGAAAAACTGCTCTCTCATTGGGAGATAAATCCAATTTAAAATTGGGGTTGGGATTGTTATATGTTCTGTAATCTGCTGTTAATGTATCGGGTATTTGATGAACCAATTTTAAAGAATGGCTCACTGTATCAAGTTTGTAAAATTTATAGTTTCTAATGAAACGATTATTCGACAATAGCATAAAGGACCTATTCTCATTTTCTTCATTATGAATAGTTAATTTTATCCAAACATTCCCTTTAAAAAAACCAAGATTCAAATCATCAAATGACTCAAATTTTGTTTTATTAAATTCATCAATATTTTGTTTCGATACAAAAGCAGCTTCTAATGAATAATTAACTTCCTCAGATTCTACGTTAGAACAAGAGGATAATAAGCTGGTTATAGCCCATAAGTGAATTAAAAAAAGAAATCTAATATTGGTGTCTTTCAATTTTCTGAATGTTTTTATAATGTTGGGTAACGTCAGACCGTGAAAAAACCTCCAGTCCATTGTTCACTTTTTAAAGTACTAAAATAGGTACCTGATACTTACGATTTTAGTGATATTAAAAGGTTTCAGCAACATTAATTACAAATTTTAGTCACTATCAACTTTTTTACAGCTGTTCCCTCCATCTCAGCTGCAAGCGCATAACCGCCAAGCCACGAGTATACATATGCTCCCGCCTTATAGGAAAAATATGGTTCAATAAAATTCATCAGCTCAGTATCGGATATTCCGACGCGAATTTTATTCCATAAACTCACTTTGTTACTTTCTAATTCTAATTGTACAAAAGACTCATAATCGTTTTCGTAAGTCCATATTTTAACTCTCTTAGGAACAGAGACTATCAATTTCCCTAAAATTTCTGATTGTTCATCGGCTCTATCCAACAAAAAATATTGACCAAAAAACTGATGATCCGTCGGAGTGCAAAAATCTTTTGATTCCGTTTGCGAAAGCACTCCCGAAGTTGTTGAAATAAAAGGTAGCTTCTTCAATTGAAAAAAATCGATAGGCTCCCCAAGCTCCAACTCCCCCGCCTTGACTGCTTCACCTTTCTCAATATCCCTTTGCGAAGCCTCCTTCTCCTTAACCGTTGCACTACAAGCCACGAATAAGAATGTGATGAATAAAAATGTAAGAAATTTATGTATCAATGGATGAATGATAATTTTAATCTAGTCAGCGATTACGAATATAAACATTCGGATCATTTTACTCGCATACTCTCATACTTTCAAATTCTCAAACTCTCTTCGCGTGTATATCCAAAAAAACGAATGCAATAAAAGTCTCAAAAGAAAAGCATTAGTCCATCCCAATCCATTTCTCTAGCATCTTTTTAGACTGTTCTACCGCGAGCCAAGTATTGACTCTTTGATCATCTCTTTTATCGTAGGCTGTCAGATATTGCACATGAATTTTCTCTCCTTGCTTCAGGTGGGGAATTTTTGTAACAAACCCATTTTGCTTCACTTGTGTAATTGACTTGTAATTGTCCACCATGTTTTGAATTCTCCTTGGAAACCAATCATCATTCTGAGCTCTTGAATGCAACGCATCTCCGTCTTCAGTACCAATGTGTAATGTCCATTCGTCATTCTCACCTTTTATGGCATCCAGATGCTCTCCACCTGCATAATCAAATTCGACTTCGTCATTTACTTTATCAAGCAAGCAATAGACCTCTATGCTTTCTTCAAGGTCGGAATTTTTTTCTATTTTAAAAATCCAACCTGAGCTGTCAGTCAATGCAGCACCATTGTAAGAAGCAAAATTTATTTTAAATGAAACGATTTCAATTTGGTGTGCCTCTGTTTTATAAACTTTCGAAATTCCATTTTCGTACTTCCTTCTCTCCATCAATTGGACTTGACCATCACAATCAAATCCACACCGAACCACTCCTAGCGGAGTATTAAACTCTTGATTTATTGATGAAGTCCTTTCCGGCATCTTGCGTTCTAGCTCACTTTATTTGTTCCACTGTCGGGTCATTAATGGAGATGATATCTATTACCTCATCTTCTGTCCAAAGTCGGTAGTGCTTTCCCTCTTTGCCACCATTAGCTATTTTGTACCAGCCATGACTTATCTCAACGTACTTTAAATATTCCGAGTTTAAGATGATTTGAAGAAAGCCCTTGGTATCTACTATTTCAGATTTTACCAACCCTGTGTAAGACTCATTAATAACTTGAAAGTTTATCAAATCATGAAATTGGAATTCAACTTTATACTGTCTGCTAAATTCTCTACGGCCCATTGGTTGGACATTCTCAATGGTCGTTCCTCCCACCTGGATAGAATGTTTCTCATCCGAGATAAAACCTTCAGACACATAAAGCTCAAGACTTTCACTATAAAAAAGTCGATCCAAGTAAAGCGTTCTACATTCGTTGAGTATTGTATTCATATAGATGACAAGTTTTTCTCGACCACTACAACTCTTATTCCTTATGTCATTTCGTCTTTGTGAGTTTTCCTATAGCTTGCCAACGGTTCTCGCTGAACATGGGCAGGAATTTTAGCCACTGAACTCCCTAAGAAGAACTGAATTTCAATTTTAACTCTTCCCTGTCCTACGAAGTACGAATCCCCTGCTTGCGTATAAGCGATGTTAGGGCATCGTGCTTTCTTCATAGTATGCAAAAGATTGTGGCGGTACTTTGCCGAAGGATTCCTTTATACAAAGTTCCTTTTTATATCTCTTGACTCTTTTAACTTCTAGGGCAAATCCATTTTCCTTGCCGACAAAATAGTCGTAAAAATAGTCTTCTGTAATTCCTGAATACTCTTTTGTTTCGTCCCAAAGTGTATTTAGGTCTTTGAAGAGAATTTCCCCAATTTCAAACTCCCCAATAACCTTACTTATCGGAGAAGATGCGTAAACAATAACTTTTGAAACATTTTTATTTTTAAAGATGCTTCTTCTGAATTCGAATTTTTTATCTCCTTCAAAAATCTTGTTTGCAAACTCTGGTTTAATCGACAATATAATTTTCATTTGCTCTAGCTTCTTTTAAAAATTCTTCAAATTTATCATTTCCAATTTGCACGAAACCTCTTGGTGCGTCTTTAATTGATTTAATTATGCCCATTTCTATTAATCTTTTCATGTTTACTTTTGGCTTAGGAAAAGAGTCTATATATAAAAAGTTAACCACAAAAGGTCTATAAATTTTGTTGGGAGGATAGTTGTATGGGTTATAATTCCACCATTCTTTTAATGATTCATCATTAAAAATACTGCGTTTCCTACATAGACGAATAAATTCTTCTTCACTTTTAATATCTGTAACTACACTCTCTACAACTCCAATCGTAGAGATAACACTCTCATGATAACCCCCTGTTCTATAGAATAAAACAATATCTCCACTTTTTAGATCTTTGAAATATGACCTTGATATAAAGACCTTTTTTAACGCATTTCTATGAGGTTCATTTTCTATATAATTTAATGGTGATTCGTTATTCAAATACGAATCTGGAAATAATTCAGTGTGATATTCAGGTCTTATTGGGTTTAAGAAAACTCGAGAATCTCTTTTTATGAAAGGAAAACACTCTCTTGGGCTATCGAGGACTTTCTTTGCAAAATCTCTCACAAAGACTTTTTCAGAACCATTCTTTGTTTCTTTTTCGCCCCAATATTTAAATCCCCATTCTTCCAATAGGGCAATCAATCTTCTTTGTTCATCTCTTTTATCAAATATAGTAACGTAGATTTCATCAACCATATTAGCAATCGCATTGTCAAAAATGATTTTCAAAAACCGTTCACCTAATTTATACCCGGTGGAAGTTACTTTGAAAGTGCCAATTTTTAATCTCTTTTTTTGGTCGAATGCCGGCTTAATATCTGCATAACTCTCGCTTCCTGCGTTTTCAATCTTCAGATACAAGAAAGCTTTTACATTACCATCAGTAATACACACATAAGAAATATTGTCGGCTTTCTTATTAAACCAAGTCTCAAATTCGCCATAATCTTCCAAAAACGATTGAAAAAATTCATCTTTTAAATTGATATTTCCAAAGTAATCTTTCTTGACGGAAAGGACTTTATAATCTTTTAAATCAGGATTTTCAGAAGTGCATTTATCAATGAAAGCGTCAATCTTATAAATTTTGTCGGCAATGCCTAAGAATTTTGCCTTCCTATGAATGCCCTTATCCTCGGTGATTAAAAAGTCGACTCTACTATTTAAAACCTCCTTTAGAAGGCTTGTGTCAATAAAGTCATTTCGGGACTTATCAGCCTCTCTAAGAATGGATATCTTCTCTGTTTCGGGTGAATCTGTCTTAAGTTGGTTATAGTTGCCAATTTTAACACGCATGGTATTTACAACTTCCTCATCCTGATAAGACCCAATTTCTTGAATGGTTAAAGGGTGTACACACTTTTCATAATGAAGTTTATCTATCCAATTGAAAAGCAAACCAATATCTTGATTGTAAATCCTACTGGCTTCACGATGTATAATTATGTTAGTGTCGAGTAAAATTCTCATCGTATAAAAATGTTTTGAAGTTATTGGTTTCCTCATATTTAAGGGTCAAATGTGGTTTGCCAAGTTGTTCTGCCAATTCTTTCGAGTACTCAAGTTCTAGTTCCTGGAATTTTAAAAGCAAATCAAAATCATATTCTATTCTGTCACGGTTCTCTAGTCGTTTTTTAATTTCTTGAACGTCATCTATAACAATAATGAATGCAATGGGATTTAATGTTCTGAATGTATCAAAGTCAATTTTTTCAGGAACATTGTCCTTATTCAATAAACAATAGTGACCATCAAGAACATATCTTTCATTTTCACTAACAATCTGTTGAAGGTTGGTAATTAACCGATTTTGAGTAAGTGTAAAATCTTTTACCAATTTGTTTTCCTTGTCGCTGATTTCTTCCCACTTCAATACTTCACTTGCACTTAAATGTCGTAGATTAAGGTCATTGCAAACTTTTCTGCAAAGTGTTCCCTTGCCAACTCCATGAATACCTCCTATGAATATTATATTCTTCATTACAAGTGCTGTCTTTCTAGCATGTGCCCTAACGTTCCCACGCTTGGCGCAGTGGGGGATTTTGAAAAACTGAACTGTCAACATAGCACAAAGCTTGATTGAAGCACGAGACTTCAACTTTGCACTTCAGCCCCCATAATGCCAAACGTGTGTTAGCGGCTTTTCTTCCTTTAAAGTTCATTTATTATATGTGTTCCGTCCGGTTTTAAAACCTCAAATATATAGGTGGTAAAAGACATATTAATGATGTCATTTTTGGGAAATCTGTGTGCAGGTCTACAACTTATTTTTGAATAAAGTTTAAAGTTTGGGTATTTCTTAATTTTCTCGTTGATATATTTTTTTGTCGAATTGTCGAGTTTGAAAAGGTCGAAAACGAGAAATGTTGAATTTGTCTTTGCTATTTCATTTTTCTTTTTTGAAGTTTTATCGTAACAAATATCAAAGTCTTCAAGAAGTATGTTTATTTTCTTGTCAAAGCCAGCAAGAATAAAATAGCATCTATTTTCCGAATGATGTTTGTCGAGATTCTGAAGTCTAATTAAGTCCCAAATAAGTGAACCTAAAGAAATCATTGAATCACCAATCCATTTGGATTCAAACGCATACTTCCAATTTGCTTTGTCGTCAGTCAGCACAAAGTCAACCTGTAGAGGTCGTCCTTTTCCACCATTGCTACAAGGGTGATTGATCTCAGTTAGTGTCTTGTATTCAGTAATGCTATTTAATATCTGTCCAACTGGATATGATAAATACTTTTCGTTAAAGAGATAACCCCTAAAACAATTAAACTCAAACAGAAGCCAGCCTGAAACTCCTTCGCTTATCTTTCTTTGTATATTCTTTAAGTTACTCATGGTTCAATAATAAAAAAAGACTGACCCATATAGAGTCAGTCTATAACAAGGAGCATTAGTGTCTCAAGCAGGAATCGAACCTACATATGATGGTTAAAAGTCTTTGCTCCTTGTTTAAATGCCGCCATGTTTTTCCATTTAAACTATTGAGACATCTAAAATTATTTTTTACAAATGTATTCATTTCTTGTTTGTCTGTTTGTCACTTTGTCTTTTGGTAAGTGTCGTTCTATTATTGCCGCTAACGGTCTTGTATATGAAAAGTAGCGGACTTTGGTGCACTAACTTTTCGGATTATAACTGACCTTTAATTTATTCATTTTGTTTCGATTTAACGATTAAACCGCTATTTTTTATATACGTTGTTAGGCACTGTGCTTTACCCTAATTTTGCTTTAACATTATCAAAGTATGGATATTCAACTAATGTTACTTCTCCATTACTTTCATTTGTAAATTCAAACTTCACATCATTGTATTGTCGTTCTAACAGGTCAATGATATCTGTGATTGTCATTGCTCTATACTTACCATTATACATATACACTGTTGGTGCATTGATAATAAATATACCTCTGACTTCGTAATCAGCAAGTTTTACTTTGAAGTCTTCAGGATATATTTGCTCGAAATGTGTCTCTACAATATTCTTGTTTTGGGTTACCCAATCAACTTTTCGTTCTAATTGACTTTCGTATTTTTCTTTAAAATTTGAATAATCTCTTCTCCAATTATTCATATCGTGTCTAGAACGATTGTGTTTACATTCACAAACGTAGATAATCTCAAAATCAACGTCAATAAACATAATGTCAATATCTCCAACACTATTTTTAATATTTACATTTTGTCCGTTTGGTTGTTCAAATGATTCAACATTCGAATCGTTGAAAAAAGATTTTTCATTCAAGATATTTGTTATTGGGTCTTCCAAAATTTTATCGTGAGTGTTATCCGTTTTTTGAACAAATTCTTTAATCTTTTTATGTCTTTTCCATTCTGTTGGATAAAGTCCAAAAGGAAAAGCATTCGTTGATAGAAGAGACATACTTTCAAGCCATTTATTATATCCAATTAAATTGTAAATCTGACCATCCACATTCAATTCTAGGATTGGTCTATATGTAAATCGAAATTCGGATTGGTTATTAAAAAAACACTTCTCAACTGAAAGACAATTATCTTTGTTTACAGTTAAGCCTGCATAAAAATCATTAATGAAATCTTTGTCACATTTTAATTCTTTTAAAATTTCACTTTTCAAAGGTTCAATTTTTGTAAGTCCAAATCTGTAAATTGGTGATTTTAGTTGTTGATTTATAAATGATGCTAAATCGTCATACTTAACACCATAATTATCCTCAACAATAGTTTTGAACTCAATCATTGAATCAGATAGGGCAACTTTAGAACTGTGTTTTGGCATATCATAAAAAATATACTTGAACAATTCAGGATAAGGTTGATGTGTTAGAATATTTAATTCATCATCAATTACTTGAATTCCTGTTGAAGTTTCAAAAAGTTGACTTCTAGCCGTATTTTCACTAATTACAAGACACCAAGAACCAATATATAATAGTTCTTCAAGTAGATTTACATAGGCTTCTAAATTCTCCCTCATTTCATAAAAGAAATTAGGTGCTCCTACCAAATCTAATTTAGTTGATTGCTCTAATATTATTTTTAAAACTCTTCTTGACGAAGCAAATTCTTCTTCATTAATATCTAAAGGGATATTCTGTGTTTGTAATCGCCATAAATCAATTGAATCTTCGTGTAGATTATGACAGAAAATATAGAAGGAAGCTCTTTTTTCTTCTGAAAGTTTTTCTTCAAAAATTTTGCATAGAGTAGAGAAACACTCTTTTAATGTTTCTTGAACTGCATTGGGTTCATTTATTTGAGTAGTTCCAAATTTTTCGAACACAAGATTACTTAAAATAGGCCAGTATTTATGCTTATAATCGGCATTAGCTAACACCACTTTTTTATTATGTGTTTTTATTAGTCCCATTTTTTTTTTCAGCATTGTGCCTAACTAATCCATAACCACACGCCCGTCACCCATGCCCTGACCTCAAGTTCACTTATACACCCCAATCAAGTCATGTAACCAGACCTTTTGGTCTAAGAGAGATAAACACATACAAACGCATCAATCAAAAGCTGTCGTTAAAATAAAATGTGATGAAATAGTGTGGTAAGGTTGTAGGTAGTGCGTCGGTTAAAGTTTATTTATAATAATTCAAGTGGCGCCAAGATAAGGGAAAATTAAATACTAAATACTAATGACTAGGGACAAAAAAAACAAGGGGACAAGAAGACGAGGATTCTAGGATTCAAGAAGACACCTGTCCCGAACTTGCTTCGGGAAGGATTCAAGGAGAAAAGAGCAGCAAAACTTCGTTTAGCTGCTCTTTGCCCTTTTATAATACGTCATCAGGGCCCTCGAGCGTAGCGCTAGCGTAGCGAGAGGCGAGGACAGGGATTCGAGGATTGCCAATGGCTAGAAAAACGCTCGCAGCTGCATGCCGCCGGCGTGGATGGCGGGGAGGTCTTTGGGCTTACGGCCGTCGTAAGTCAAACTCAATTGTAAATTCTTGGCAATGGTGCGCTGAACTATAATATTCCACGTAGCATTGAAACCCGCATTCAACCCCTCCAACATATCGAATGCTAATGAGGTGTTGGACACTCCGTTGTAACGAATATTGTAAAATTTCATTCCCGCTTGCAAACTTCCCTTTTCCATACTGTTCAAAGTAACATCGGCACCGTAGCTCAATATCTCAGCGTTCTCTGTACCGACGGTGTTTCGCTTTTCTGTCCACTGTCCTGTCAAATTAAATCGCGAGGTACTCTGCGGCTGCCATACCACTGTGGGCTTTACGGTGGTGATCTCTAAAATGTAATTTCTTCCATTCAAAAAGTCGGACAATACTTCTTTGGTCGAAATGCGCTGCTCGGAGGTTAACGCAAAATTTTCAATAAAACTCCAACGAAATGCGACCTGATGAAACAACTCATCGCGCGACTCGAATCCATTGCTCAACAAACTTTTGTTTTGCAAATTTTGATAGGTGTAATCCGCACTAAACTTCGGATTGGCTTTATTAAAAAATAAGGTATTGCGAACACTTCCTCCCAAACTCAATATCACGGAGTCGGCCAAATTGTTGATGAATGGATTGAAGCGTGCTTCATTATTTTCCTTTGTTGTTTTGCGCTCCACACGATATGAAGTTTGATTGCTCCATTTATCTATAAACCGCTGCCAACCTTTTTCATTTTTCCAATTCTTTCCAGTTTGAATTTGAAACGACTGACTAAACTGATTGGTGTAGGTGCGCACGTAATCGGTACTTTGCACATAACTGCGAATAAAATTAGCTTCGTATGCAAACTGTGCAATTTCAAATTCATTCAAATCGCGCACGCCATCGCCGTTGTAGTCAATCCACACATACGTTCCTTGCCCCGCAGGCACTTCCAAATAAATAAATTCTTTGCGTTGTTCGAGTCCACTTCCCAACTCGTAGTAAGTAGAACTCTGAATCCATCCACTCGGTGCTTTGTAGTAATATTCCGTTCTTCCTACCAATGTATTTTCTGGAGCTTGCGTAAAAAGTTCCGAATCAATGACGCGCAATTTTCGGTTGCTCACTTTCATGGTCCATCTGTTTTCTCGCTTGCCTTTGAAACCCCAAGCGGCTCCATATTCTTCTGCGCGTGCAGAACCAAAAAGTAATCCATCACGCGGTCGCCAATCTTTGCGGTCGCGGTAATACACAGAGAATGTTTTTTTCAATGTGTCAGCCGTACCTATTGCCACTTGCCAATCATAGAATTGATAAGATCCGATAATCAAACTATCAGAAGAAGGAGAACTGGTATAACGGTTCAATTCGTGGTCGTCTTTGAATGAAACACGCCATTTTTTAAAAGCATAAGAGATGTCTGAAATGTGGCGCAGGAAACTGGTGTTGCGCATGCCTTCCGTATTCAACCAAGAACCTTTGGTGACTACGCGCCAATTCTCTTTTCTAAAATTTGTTCCAGCATTGATTTTATTTCCACTAATATCATTTCCGATTTGCAAATATTCATTTCCAACCCACCATTTCCCCAAACCTGATTTTTCCCAACCACCATCTGCTCCACCAAGCACAAACGGACCTTTGGGTGCAATGCCCAATATGTTCCAGTTGCGCTCAAATTCCACTTCTCGAAAACGTTCTATTCCCACAAAATCGCGATGGTTGAATTCGAATTGACCTGTGGTAAACCATGTTCCTTTTTTAAGCGAATCATTCTTGTTTAATCGTGTGTGCAATTCCCAATTGGTGCGCACTGCAAACCCTTGATCATCTCTTGAATCAACAGAAGAAAAAGTATTGAGATCATTCATACTCGCAGCACATTCTATTTGAAATTTATTTTTCTCACTCCATTTTTTCTGATGACCCACAACGAGCATTTGTCGCTTTTTGGGAGGCGACAAAATGGTGAGCGGAACATAATTTCCCTGACGCACCAATACTCCATCTACCAGCACTGGAGCTACCCATCGGAACTTTCGTCCGCTGGCTGTAAACCCATCTTCTACATAATCGCCATTGCCACTTCCTACAAAAGAAAATTGTGCTTGGTACACCGCCAATTCCGGAACGGTAGAATAAACCAACACGCTATCGAATCCCAATGAATCGATCAATTGATACATCACCAAAGACGAAGAAAATCCAACGCTGTCAATTCCCGAAGTAAACGCTCCTATTGGGTTATCGCCAGATGCAGAAAGTAATGCGCGTTGTTCGTTGGTCAAGTCTTGTTGCAGCGGTTGATTTTTCGCATCCGATTCAGAATAAAAATTGAAATAACTCTTTGATTTATCATCGCCATAGGTAAGCGCTGAAGTCAAAAGTGGTCGCGCAAATCTTCTATCCGAATATTGAAATTCAACGACGATTCTTCTGTCCTTGGTAATGAATTGGCGCGGTGTAAAAATGACTTCTGCGGCATTGTAATCGATGATATAATCTTTGTCTTGCCCGCGCTCCAATCGACGACCATCGATGTACACCGCTTCCGTTCCAGCAATGATGATGATAAACAATTCATTGTCGGCACCCGTAAGTCGATACGGGCCTTGGTTTCCTTCTACACCCTGAATCACATTGCGAGCAAAACGTCCTTTGGACACCGACGCTGAAGCTTCCACAGTGAGCATTTTTTTTGCGCCATCTATTTCACTGTTCACATAAGCACCTTGCGTGCGTTTGTAGTAATTCATGAAATAACCCTCTGGTCGTTTCAAGATGAAATCACCAGCGATGATCTTCGTTTGTTCATCAAAAATTTGAATGAACACTTGATCAAAGTCTTGCAACTGCTGCGTATTTCCATTCGGTTGAATGGGAATGTTGTCATCCGAAACAGAAGCCATCAATTGAAATCGGTCGGATATTCTTCCGCTCATTTGCAAATTGAGCGAAGAGTTGACCGATAAGTTTTGGGTATTACCAAACGCTATTCCTCGCGAAATACTTCCAGATTTTTGAATGCTATTGTCGTCCCATTTTTGAAAATTATTGAGATCGTCGGGGCGATATACCGTAAGCCTGCCGCCACCTTCAGGAAGCAACAGCGAGGTGTCTTTGTGAGCAATGGTGCTAGGCAATCGAAAAGGGAAAAAGCGATAGCGCACTTCGATAGAATCTGTGTTTAAGGAGTCACTCAAGAAAAGCATGGCTTGTCTTTCATCCAGTCGATAATCGGTAATCCGATTTCCCTTTAAGTCGTAGAGCTCGAATGTGGATTTCATGATGCTCAAAGAGTCGAGTATCAGGGTATCGCTTACGGCCATTTTTTTTACCACAAAACTGGTTACCTGCGCTTGAGCAGCAACACTCCAAAACACCGAAAGCAGAGCGATCAGTTTCCAAGGCAAAATGATATGTGGCAAACGTCTTTTTGGCAAAGCGGGAAGGCGTCGGAGTAAAGGAAAAAACGGCTAAAAATTGTATTTAGGCGTCTAAAATACCGCTCATCACATAACATCCCCTAAATAAGCGTGGATTCTTGTAGTTTCGTAGCAATGTTTCTGAAACTCATAAAAGAAAGTTTTGTCTTTGCCTGGCAGGCGCTGGTGAACAATAAACTGCGCACCATTCTTTCGCTTTTGGGCGTCACCATTGGGATTTTTTCGATCATTTTCGTTTTGAGCGTAGTAGATTCGATGGAGGCCGATATGAAGTCCAGCCTCGACATGATTGGCAGCGACATTCTTTTTATTCAGAAATGGCCGATGGGTCCCGAGGAGGGCGACAAGGAGTATGCTTGGTGGAAATACATGAGCAGAAGGCAGCCTTCGGAGCGCGATATGGAAAAACTTGCCAAGCGCCTGGACAGCTACTCTGCAATGGCCATGCAATCGCAAACGCAGAAAATTGCGGAGTTCAAAAACAACTATGTGGATCCCGTTTTTGTGACGGCGGTGACGTACGAATACAATCAGACCATTTCACTCAAAATAGAGCAAGGCCGTTATTTTTCTTTTCAAGAATGTGAGAGTGGCAAGAACATGGCCATCATCGGCGCGACCGTGGCAGAAGGGCTTTTTGGAATGGACAATGCGCTGGGCAAAGAGATTAAAATTGGCGGATTAAAAACCGTGGTGATAGGGGTTCTACAAAAAGAAGGAGCCTCGCTTTTTGGCAATGGAACCGACCAAGCAGTGTTTTTGCCTTACAACTTCGGTAGTCGACTCATCAATATGGACCAGCAAGATGCCAGCATCATTATCAAGGCACGTGAAGGTATAAGCAACGAGCAATTGAAAGATGAGGTCATTGCTACTTTCCGCGCGGTGCGCGGAGTAAAGCCAGGTGCGAGCAATGATTTTTCTATCATCGAATCCAAAATGATTTCCAATATAGTGGATGGCATTGTGGGAGTGTTCAATCTCGCGGGTGTGGTTATTGGAATCTTCGCGATTTTGGTAGGAGCATTTTCTATTGCGAACATCATGTTTGTATCGGTGAGAGAGCGCACCAATATCATTGGTATTCAAAAATCGCTGGGCGCGAAAAATTACTTTATACTCTTCCAGTTTTTGTTCGAGTCGATAGCGCTGTGTCTGATAGGTGGATTGATAGGACTACTCTTGGTTTTCTTGCTGGCGCAGTTGCTGACAGCGGCAGTAGATTTCAATTTCATTCTACCATTTTCAAGAATTCTTATGGGAATTTCGATATCGGTGGTAGTGGGAGTCATCTCAGGGTTCATCCCTGCATGGCGCGCATCCAGACTGAACCCTGTAGATGCCATCCGTTCGAAATAAAATCCCTTAAAACTCCAACGCAATACCGATTTGATATGTAAACTTATCCGTGCGGGATTCGCTGGTAGTATAATTCAAAGTGTTGTTCTCGTAATTAATCTCGATGGAATCTTGATCCACATAAGTCGCGGTGCCGCCTTCCAATTTTTCGAATCTTCCTTCCACAAATAAGCTACGAGCCACGCGTACACGAACGCCCGCTGCCCAACCCCAAGTGATTCCAAAATCATAATGCACCGTGCGGTCGTCAATTACTTCAGTATATCCACTGCTATTGATTTCGATGTCGGTAGAAGTAGTGAAGCGTTCAACGCCACCGAACAAGTCGCCATAAATCTGAAAAGGGCCTTTGAAAGGCTTAAAACGTGCCACCGCTTGATAACGGTAATTGTTGCTACGAATGCGCATGGTGCCTTCGTCATAAATGTCATTTCCATTCACATCTTGTCCTACCACCACATCCACATCTTCATCTTGAGCGCCCATGCTGTTCCAAGCAAAGCCCACCCCCATTTCAAAAAATGATCTATTTATTGGTCCGGTAAAGGTTCCGGCAAATCCTACTGGTGTTCCTGAGAAATTTTGAGCAAATTGACCTTTTGGTTCAGAAATTTGAAGTCCAGCAGCCAAAGAAGGAGAGCGTCTGTTCTGCTGAGCAAAGCCTTGTAAACCAAGGAAAAGTGCAATGAGAATAATGTAAATGTGTTTCATGACGCTAAATTTTCATCTTCCCTACCCAATCTTTATGCCACACAAAGATATTCCATTTGAATGAAATAGCCCATTTGAGTAATATCTGTTAAATTGGCTCCCGCTTTTATGACCAACAACAACAACACATATAAGATCGCGGTGCTCGGAGCCAACGGTCAATTGGGCCAAGAGTTTCAGCACATTGCCAGCGAATATCCTGAGCTTCAATTTCATTTTTATGGTAAAAATGAATGCAGTCTTTCCGATAAAGACCAAATGCATGAAGTGATTGGATCGCTTCAACCCGACTATGTAATCAATGCCGGTGCCTACACCAATGTGGAGAAGGCTGAAGAAGAAAAAGACCTCAACGACTTAATCAATCATCGCGGCGCAGGTTATCTAGCAGCGGTGTGCAAAGAAGTTGGAGCAACGCTCTTTCACATTTCTACAGATTATGTTTTTGATGGTAAAAAAACAACACCTTACTCCGAATCAGACGATACCCATCCATTGAATCAATATGGACTGGCCAAGCGCAAAGGCGAATTAGCGATTGAGAAAATTGGAGGTAATTATTTTGTGCTACGCACCTCATGGTTGTACAGCACTTTTGGACACAATTTTTTCAAAACCATGCTCAAGCTTTCTGAAACGCGAGATCAATTAAAAGTGGTGAATGATCAAATAGCGACACCTACTTACGCGAGAACATTGGCAAGAGACATCAACCGAATGATCATTCGGTTGAATACAGAGAATATTCCTTCAGGCATTTTTCATTACACACAACAAGGCGAAGCAAGTTGGTTCGACTTCGCTTCAGAAATAATGTTGCTCGCTGAAAGAAACACGAAAGTGGAACCTTGCAGTTCTTCTGAATTCCCACAAGTAGCAGAACGTCCAGCTTATTCTAAATTAGACACAACAAAATTTGAAACACAATTTTTTGCCGTTCCTCATTGGAAAGAAGCGCTAAAAAATTGCATAAACGACTTAGCACAATGAATGCGATTCCTCAAGAAATATTAGACAAAGCCACACCTTGGATGAGTTCCGATGTGGATGCCCAAACCGCTCAACAAGTAAAAGAGTTGCTGGAAAAAGATCCTAAAACATTCATGGATTCTTTCTACACCGATTTAGATTTCGGCACCGGCGGACTGCGCGGCATTATGGGTCCTGGCACCAATCGCATCAATAAATACACCATTGCCATGGCCACACAAGGCTTGGCGAATTATATCAAAAAGCAATTCCCGGGTCATGTTGCTTCAGTGGCGATTGCGCACGATAGCAGAAACAATTCTCCATTTTTTGCCAAAACAACTGCCGATGTACTATCAGCGAATGGTATAAAAGTGCACATGTTTTCTGAACTCCGTCCTACTCCACTGCTATCTTTTGCAGTACGTGAATTAGGTTGTCAAGCGGGCATCGTAATCACTGCTTCACACAACCCAAAAGAGTACAACGGATACAAAGTGTATTGGGAAGATGGTGCACAAGTATTGCCACCACACGACAAAGGAATCATTCAAGAAGTGCGCGCAGTAACGACGATGAAAGATGTACTTTGGGAGAGTCATGCATCGTTGATTCATATTATTTCAGAAGAAGTAGAAAATAGTTATTTAGAAAAGCTCAATGATATTATTCTTTCAAAAGAAGAAATAAAGCAAGCTTCCAATTTGAAAGTAGTTTACACTTCTATTCATGGCTCAGGAATCACTATGGTTCCGCGTGCATTGAATGCATTGGGATTCCCTAATGTGCTTACGGTGAAAGAACAAGAAGTGACCGATGGCAATTTCCCAACGGTACATTCACCCAATCCAGAAGAAAAAGAAGCGTTGCAGATGGCCATTGACCTTGCTGTAAAAGAGCAAGCAGACTTGGTATTTGGAACCGATCCCGATGCCGACAGGGTGGGCATTGCGGTGCGTGATGATCGCGGTGAACTATTACTGTTGAACGGAAATCAAACGGGAAGTTTGTTGGTCAACTATCAAATCACGCAGCGCAAGCAACGCGGTTTGATGAAGGGAAATGAATATGTAGCGAAGACCATTGTGACCACAGATTTGATTGAGGACATTGCACGAGCCAACAACATTCCGTGGTATGATACCCTTACAGGATTTAAGTACATCGCAGGAGTGATGCGCGAGCGCGAAGGGAAGGAATATTTCATTGGCGGAGGTGAAGAAAGCTATGGCTATTTAGTGGGAGAATTTGTTCGCGATAAAGATGCAGTGTTGTCGAGTGTAGTCATTGCAGAAATGGCAGCGAAAGCCAGTGCTGAAAATTCATCGCTTTACAACGAGCTGATGAAGATATATGAGACATATGGATTGTATCACGAAGAACTTGTTTCCATCACCATAAAAGGAATGGACGGTGTAGCACAAATCAAGCAGATGATGAGTGATTTGCGTACGAGTCCACCGCAAGTATTGGGCGGCAGCGAAGTCATTGAGTTGCGCGATATTTCTACATCAACCAAAAAGAATTTAAAGACTGGAGAAGAAACGAAGATGGACTTACCGTCCAGCAACGTGCTTCAATTCATATTGGCCGATGGTTCGAAGGTGAGTGCTCGTCCGAGTGGTACCGAACCAAAAATCAAATTTTACTTTTCCATCAAAGAATCGTTTGAAGGTCGCGAAAACTACCGTGCCCAAGTATCCCGCATCCGCGAGCGCATCTCCACCATTCGACAAGAGTTGGGGGTTTGACGGTGCGGAGATGGGGGTTGTGGTTCAGAGTTTGATTGTGGATCGGGACGGGGTTCATTCCTGAGCGGAGCGCTAGCGAAGTCGAAGGATGGATCATGGTTCAGGGTTCGTGGTTCAAGGTTCCTGATCCTGAGGGCAAGCTCGGGACGAAGGAGGTTCCTGAGCCTGTATCGAGGAAAGGGCCCTCGAGCGTAGGTTAGCGTAGCGAGAGGTCACTGTTGGACTTTCATCCCGAATAACCTCGAGAATCGGAAAATTAACATCGTAGATACACATTGCAATGTGTATCCATGTGTCGAAGAGATAGTTCGTGGTTTACATTTCAAGGCTCACAAATAGAATGGCACAGAACAGCAAAACTTTGTTTTTTTGCTGTTCTGTGCTATTTATATTGCGCTGCATTAGGGCCCTCGACGTAGCGTTAGCGCCTTTGAGAGGTCACTCGGTTTGGAATTTCATCCCGAATTAACCTCGAGAATCGGGAATCAGCGTTGCATTAATTTCGAATTCCGAATAAGCGAAGCGGAATTTCGAATTAGCGAAGCGTTCTCAATTCAACCTTCTCAAAGTGTAAAAACACATTCCTTTTCTTGACTTTGCAGAGTTGCCATCTATTTTCCATTTGTGATGAAAATTAGAATTAGCATCATTGGCTTGCAATTCCACCACACGACCATGCTGCTTCCAAGTTCCAGATTCGTGGATTGGCGCATTTGCAATCGACAAATCTTGATATTCAAAAGTATTATCGTCATTCAACGTAAGGGTAATGGACGACGGATCGCTTTCACAAACGCCATACACTCCAACCGCAGAAATATTGTTGTCTCCCTTGAATGATAAAAGCGAAAGCGACGCAATCGCAATAATTGTAGTGATAAAAGTTCTCATGGTTCTAATTGTTTCCCTAAATATAGGGAATATTCGCGGATCGCGGTTCAAGGTTCCTGATCCCGAGGCAAGCTCGGGACGAAGGAGGTTCCTGAGCGGAGCGCCAGCGAAGTCGAAGGACGGTTCGTGGTTCGCGAATCGGGTTTTGATTGATTGTTATTTGCTATTTTAGCTCTGAACTTAATGTAGAAAAATGAAAAGTATTTTAATCCTAATATCATTTTTAATTATAGGTCATTTGTATTCAACTGCTCAGACCTTTAATAATGCCTACAGCTTCCAGCAAGGGACGAACTACAATGCCGTTGAGGTTTTTGAAGTAGGAAATAAATACTACATTTTTGGCAATCAAATAAATGAAGTTTCGCGGCCATTTTGTTTTGTTCTAAATAATCTTGAAGAAATTGTTTTCTATAATTCTCCGATTGAAATTTCAGGTCGAATTTCAAACCAATCTCATTCCATTGTTCATCAATTATCAGAATTCATTTCTGTAGGATCAAAGTACAATTCTGAATCGGGAAATAATGAAGGTTTAATTACTGTCTGGAATTATAATGCTGAGTTGACCAATACCACAAGTCTGCAGCCTCATGCTCCTTTAAACAATTTAGAACTCGAATCAATTTTTTCTATTGAAAACGAATTTATTGTTGTTGGATTTGAATATTCAATTGGAATCAACTTTCCATCCAAGATTGTGTTTTTCAAGCTAGATAATAACCTAAACGAAGTCTCAAGGACATACGCCACATTAAGTCAAAATTCTGTACCGTATGGCGCAGCATTAAACTCTGATCAACAAGTTGTTGTGGCAGGTCGAACTTACAATGATTTCATGGAACCACAATTACTCCAAATACTATTTGATAGCAATAATCAAGAAATACAATTAACTACTATTCCTTTTTCTGAAAATCAAATAATTTTAGGTATGTTAGTAAAACCTGATAACAACATATTACTAGCAGGTAATGAAGGCATCAATGGTCAATTAAACGCCAGAATTTGGGAAGCTGAAAGCACTTCAATAAATGATTGGTTTGAACAAGATGAGCAGCCTAATGAACAAAGTCAATTCCGAGGCATTACCCAAATAGATTCATCCAATTTGCTCGCAATTGGGTTCGCGGATTCCGTTGGGGTCGCTTTTGGATATTTAGCTAAAACGGATTTCGAAGCAAATTCAATCTGGTCGCGAAAAATTAGATATTCGGACTTTGAAAGTTCATTCTTAAACAGTGCAAAATCAACAACTGATAATGGCATTATCGCGGTCGGTATAACCCAAGAGTTTTCAGACTACCCGAACTATTCAACTCTATCAATTTGGGTAGTCAAACTTAACAATCAAGGCGAACTGAATCCTGAAGGAGTAACCAATGTTGTCAATTCAAAACAGTATGAACCGAGTTTTGTGCGTATTTATCCTAACCCTGGAAATGTGGAATTAAAAATTGCAGGGTTGGACAACACAGCATCCACTTTCGTAGAAATTTACGATATCACAGGAAGGCTAATTTCTACACATACTTTTCAGCAAGGAGACGTACAAGTGACCATCCCAACAGCTCACTATTCCAAAGGTTCTTACATTATAAAAATCACGAATGGTCATCAAATATCTAGACACACGTGGATACTAGGGGCTTAGTTCACGGTTCGTATTACAATGTTCCTGATCCCGAGTCAAGCTCGGGACGAAGGACGGGCCCTCGAGCGTAGCGTTAGCGCAGCGTTAGCGTAGCGAGAGGTCACTCGGTTTTGACTTTCATCCCGAATAACCTCGAGAATCGAAAATCAGCATTGCATGAATTTCGAATTCCGAATAAGCGAAGCGAGAATCTCGAATCACCCTATCACCTCCACCCCTTCCATATTCGCTTGATTGCTCTTGAGAAAAGCGTAGGTTAGACTATCGGCTTTGCAGTTGACAAACGCTACTTTTTTCATCCGTTGATTGTATTTGAAAAAGGTATTGATCAATACGGCGTTTTCAAATTTTACATTATAAAAAGAACATTTTTCAAAATGACAATCTTCTATTTTTCCTGAAAAGACAGCGCCTGATATATTGGAATTTTTAAATGATGTAAAATTCCAAATAGCATTTTCGAAAGTGCTTTTTTCTAGATTCACTTCGAAAAACTCCGCTCCCGAAAAATCTGCGCCTTGAAAGTTGCAATTACTCATATTGCATTTCGAAAAAGTAGAATCCACCAGCGACGCCTGTTGAAATGCATTGTCTTCCAAGTTCGAAAACTGAACCTTGCTGTTTCTCCAGTCTGAATTTGAAAAATCACATTTCTCGACATTATTCTTTGCGATGAGTAAATCAGACAGATCTGCTTCGCGAAAGCCACAGTTGTAAATATTGGAAGAAGAGAATTTTTCTTTCAAATTTTTCAATCCTGAAAAATCTACATCCTTCCAGTTGCCTTGAGACATGTCCCAATTCCCTTCAAATCCTTTTCTTCTTGTTGGGGATGTTGGCTCAGAAATCACCTTTGGTTCATCTGTTGATTCGACGACTGGATTTTGATCCGAAAAAGATTCAGAAAAATAATTGAGATCCACTTCCAGCAACTCGGCTAGTCGATTTAAGGTGGTAATATCAGGAAGTGATTCGCCCCTTTCCCACTTTCCAACAGCTTGCGGACTTATCGCAATCTTGGTAGCCAAATCGGCTTGAGAAAATTGTTTTTTCTTTCTAGCTTCGACAATTTTATTGCCGATAAATTTTGAATTAAGCATCTTGTTTTGATTTAAAATTGATGCTGCAATAGTAGGTTCGCACCGCCCTATTCACCTGAAAACCAACGCTACTCTTAGTTGTTTTTTGACCACTTTTAGTTGTATTCACGCCACTTTTAGTAGGATGAGGCTGCTAATCCGAAAATCACCGCGAAATAAGCCCAGGTAATCACTATCCCAATCACCTGAACATGTCCTTCCAAATTACTCATATTAAAATCCGTTTATATTTTCTTCAATTCAAAGGTAGATAAGTTCAAGGATCATGGTTCATAGCTCATGGTGATTGAGCGATCTGATTCATGAACCACGAACCACCCTTCGACTTCGCTAGCGCTCCGCTCAGGAACCTCCTTCGTCCCAAGCAGTCTCGGAACCACGAACCATAAACCAAAAACCACAATCCAACAGATTTTCCCTATCTTTGTATTATTGAATAAAGTCCTTGCCATATCATTAGCAGTCATTTACGCCGTACTTATGAGCGGAGTAAATATCCATTTGCACTATTGCAAGGGCGATTTGAAGCATGTAGGAATATTGGAAACTGCCGAAAGTTGCTGCTCCATCGATCACGCATGTGAAAAAGACGTCATTCACCATTCTTGTTGTGATGACGACAATATCAGCCTCAAATTGGATGTGGAACAAAATGTGGTGCAACACTTCGAGTTGCCTCCCATGTCTGCAATTGCTCTACCTCTATTCTCATTTGAATTAGAAACGTTGGTTTCTGAGGTAAAACAAATCACACTCTACTCCGATTCAGGTCCACCCTTAATAAGGGCGCTATACAAGCTCTTTTCATCTTATATTTTCTACGCGTAATTATTAATGTTTCCACGAAATCATCGTAGTTAAACATTAATAATTATAGTCATGAAAAAATACATTTTCATTTTAATAGTAGTACTTGCTTCTACTACTGCATTTGCACAAAAAAGCAAAAAACCAGTTACCATTTCCTTTCATGTAGAAGGAATTTGCGGCAACTGTGAAAAAACAATAGAATCAGCCTTAGACGCGAAAGGAATCATCGCTGCCGATTACAACCTCGACACCAATATTGCCACTGTTACTTACCGTCCTAATAAAATTACGGAAGAACAGATCCATCGTATCATCAACGAAAAAGGGTATGATACAGATAAATTTAAGGCCACAGATGAGCAATATTCTAAGGTTCATGACTGTTGTCGCTATCGCGAACTTGAAAAACACTAGTCATGAAAAGAATCTTATTGCTTTGGGGCGTGCTACTAATGGCATTAGTTGGCACCGCTCAAGTCAATCCTGAAGAGGATCACGATCACGACGGTCATGAACATGCTGATCACGATGAGCACGACGAACATGATGAACATGAAGGACATGATCACGATGAAATGATTCATGGAAATGTCTGGATCCTGAATGAAAAGGGAAAACAAGAGGGTTTGGAAAGTGCAATTATCATTTGGAAAGGAACAACTGATGGAACGCTTTCAAATAAAAAAGGTCACTTCCACATTGGACACAATGAAACCACCGATACCCTGTTGGTCATGTTTGTTGGTTACAGCACAGACACTTTAATAGTTCCAGAAGAAACCCATGAGCTCAACATCACATTGAAGCCTGCCACTGAAATGGCAGCCGTTAATATCATCGCCGAAATTGAAGCCACCCGCATGCACCTGCGCGATGCCATGCTCAATCAAACGATGAATGAAAAAGAGCTTTGCAAAGCTGCGTGCTGCAGTCTATCGGAGAGCTTTGAAACCAATGCTTCCATCGACGCATCATTTACAGATGCAGTTACGGGAACTCGCCAGATCAAAATGCTCGGACTGGATGGAAGGTACACGCAAATCATGTTTGACAACATTCCTACTGTTCGTGGCTTGGCTTCCATCTATGGGTTGAGTTATCTGCCCGGTCCGTGGATTCGTGAAATTGCCATTTCAAAAGGTGTTGGTTCTGTTGTCAACGGCCATGAGAGCATAACAGGACAAATCAATGTGGCGCATAAAAACAACACGATGGAAGAAAAGGCATTCATCAATGCCTATTTGGGAAGTGCAGGACGAATGGAACTAAATGGTGTTTTCAAAAAAGACTTTGGAGATCATTGGAGTTCCAATCTGTTTCTACACGGCGCACAATCCACGTTGCGATTCGATATGAACAACGATGGATTTCTCGACAATCCGCTTTTCCAAAATTTTGTGGTTCGAAACGAATGGCAATACACAGGTAAAAAAGGTTTGCGTGGAGAATATGCTGCCACGTATCACAACCTTCAAAACACCAGTGGGCAGTACGATTATGATCCACACGATGAAATTAGAAAAAAGTTGTGGGGAGTAAATACCAATACAGAACGTGCAGAGCTTACCGCCAAAACAGGATATGTTTTTGAGAACAAAGACGGCATGAGTCTAGGTTCTCAGGTGAGTGGAAGTTACCATCATCAAACGGGAAATTATGGCAATCGCATTTACGATGGACAACAAAACAACGGCCGAGTGAATTTGCTTTTTGCTTCAGAATACAATGAAAGCATCAAGCAGACCAGTGGTGTGAGTTTTGTTTACGATGACTATCAAGAAAGATTGGACAGTATGAATTTTGACAGAACCGAACAAACATTCGGTTTATTCAGTGAGCATACTTTCGACATCAAAAAGAAAATGGCAATTATCGTAGGACTTCGCGGTGACTATCATAATATCTATGGGTTCTTTGCCACACCTCGCTTGCATGCGCGATACAGCCTGAGCGATAATGCGAGTATCAAGGCTTCTATCGGAAAAGGATATCGCTCGCCAAATTTATTGATGGACAATGTTGGACTTTTTGCGAGCAATCGCGCCATTCATATTGAGCCTTCTCAAAATGGTGCTCCATATGGAATGAAAATGGAAGAGTCGGTGAATATTGGATTGGTTTACAATCAAAAATTCAAACTTTTTCACCGAGACGCTACGTTAGCGATAGATGCATATCGCACTCAATTTCAAAAACAAATTGTAGTGGATTGGGAAACACCAACTCAAATTAATTTTTATCAATTGAATGGTGAAAGCTACAGCAACAGCGTTCAAGTAGAAACGCAAATCAGTCCACTGAAGCGATTCAATGTTCGCGCCGCATACCGTTGGTTGGAAGCGAAAACCCAGTATAAGACGGAAATGCTGATGCGTCCATTAATTGCGCAACACCGAGCGTTCGCCAATTTGGAATACAGCACCAAAGAGAAAGATAACGGTGCTAAATGGATGTTTGATTTTACTGCAAAATGGCTGGGTCAGCAACGTTTGCCCAATACCGCTTCAAATCCTGAAGGATTACAACTTGCTGGCATGAGCAATGCATTTTGGATTTTCAATGCTCAGGTTTCTCGTCATTTCAATAAAAATTTCGAGCTATATGTGGGAGGAGAAAATTTGGGGAATTATCGTCAACAACATCCTATTATTTCTGCCGACAATCCAAACTCTTCGTACTTTGATGCAAGCTTAATCTATGGCCCTGTATTCGGTTCTATGGGTTATGTTGGCATCAGATGGAGAATTGGAAAGAAGTAAAAAAGTGCAAAACGTAAAGTTTAAAAATATAGATGACTTTTTCGAGTTCGTTCCTCAGGACGAGCTCGAAATCGTTCATCTTCTTCGAAACATCATCTTCGAGTGTTTGCCCAATGCAAAGGAGCATTTGGCATTTAATGTTCCACATTACAAAGTTCATCGCAACATTTGTTTTTTGTGGCCTGCTTCAGTTTTATGGGGAAAAAAGAAAACCTATGAAGGCGTTCGCTTTGGATTCGCAAAAGGGTATCTGCTCACCGATGAAACATCTTTTCTAGATCATGGCACGCGAAAACAAGTATTTTGGAAAGACATCCAATCGCCAACAGAAATAGACATCGAGGTAATTAAATCCCTCCTCTATGAAGCCGCCCTGTTGGATAAAGAGTATAAATAATTTTAAAATTCTAATCCAATTTCTGAATGATAAACTTCTCAATTTTTCCATTACAGTCTAGAAAATATATTCCATTTGGAAGTTGAGATAATCCAGAAATTGTATTTCCTGTGCCTCGCAATAACATATTCCCAATACCATCATACACTTGCCACAATTCATTATTTGAAGTGTTCAAATTCAACCTATCCCAGGCGGGATTGGGGTAAATAGTTAAGTTCGAATTTTCAAATTGATCAACACTATTAATCGCTTCGTTTTTAAATACTCTAATTTGTCCTGCTTGATTTCCTTCAATATCCACATTGGGGGTACCAATAGCTATCTCTGTGCAATTTGAACTGACGGCTAATGATGTCCCAAAAATTTCAACATCTTCAGAAGGGAGAATTGGGGCACCAAACTGAATCCAGTTATTACCATTCCAATAATGAAATCTCACCTGACCCGTAAAAGTGGAAAACCACGGTTCACCTATCACGACAACATTGCCATCATCACTAAGCTTAACCACTGAATGCATTATGTCTTCACTTCCTTGAAACAAAAATCCACGTTGCATCCAGAAATTTCCATTCCAGTCAAACACTCCGACTGCTCCCTGAAACCCTCCGAATGCCACAGTAGTCCCGTCTGCATCAATATCCACGGAAGCCCCAATTCTGTCGTTTTCAAGTTGTCCGATAATTGGATTTCCCATCAATTGCCATGAAGAACCATTCCAAAAATATACTTCAACTACTCCAGTATCTTCCAGTCCATTTATAGCATTATAATTTTTTCCGCCAGTTACAAGAGTGCTACCTGAAGCGTTCAATGCAACTTGATTCCCAAAATTTTCATTTGACTGTGTTCCAAGAATTGGTTCCCCCATTACAGACCATTCTAAACCGTTCCATTGAAAAACTTTAACTAATCCTTGATTTTCCAAGTTTTCTGGGACACTAGAATTAAAACTGGCTCCGACAGCCAAAAAATTACCATCCTCACTTAAACTCACTGAAATTCCAAATAAATCATTCTGAAAATTCTCATCTTCAGAACCATCACCGTAAAGAGTAGCTCCTCTTTGTACCCATTGCCCATCGATAAAGTCGAAGACACGAACAGCACCTGATTGCCAACCATTGTCATTGATGGCCAGTGTACTTCCAATCGCCAATGTAACACCAGAACTATTCAAGCTAGTTGAAGCTCCAGTCCCCTCCAGCGTTTCATTTCCATAGATGGTTTGTCCATATTGGCTCCAATCCGATTCATTCCATTTATAGACCTTCACATAACCTGAATTCGTAGTAGCTCCATCGCCAAAAGCCGCCCCATAAGCCATTAAAGTACCTTCATCATTCATCGATACAGATCTAAATTGACCAATATTATCTGCTGGATTGCCGGAAAATCCAACTCCAAGTTCAGTCCATTGAGCCCAAATGTTTAATGTAAAAAAGCAGAAAGCTCCAGATAAGAAGGCAATTTTCATTTCAAGTAAATTAAGGTTCTTAATTTTAGACCTCGTCAGTCACACTCAGGTTGCCTCGAAAGTTACTATCTTCGCCCTATTACCACTTTGACCATATGAAATCATTTTTGAAAGGAGTTATCATCTGCTTGTTTTCAGCAATCTCTTTTATTGCTTCAGCTCAAACAGACACCACCGATTATGACGTTTACGATGTCATCTATTTGAAAAAAGGTGGCATAATCAAAGGAGAAATCCTATCATTTGACGAGCCAACTGGTGGAATTGTATTCAAAGATCTTCAAGGACGCACCTATTCATTTTCAAGAGAAGAGTATTCCTACTTCAAGGAAAATCAGGTTTTTGAAAGAAAAAAAAAGAAAACCCCCACCGAAATTCATCCGAGAAAAGAAAATGAATTTGAGTTTGGGATAGGACTGAGTGCAAACTTCCTCACGATAAATGAAGATTTTACATCCGATGATTATTACATACAAGGAAGTAATGGATCCGCGGAACTACCATCTTGTTTTGATGTCAGCTTCGGAAAATATTTTAGCCGAAAACACTACTTTGGTGTCACAGGTGATATTGAACTTTCAGCTGGTGGCTCCTATTTCGCAGGTGGTGGACGCTACATGCACCAATACGATGCAAACAAGGGCAATGTTGGATTGTATATTCCAATAGAATTAAAATACACTCAATTCAAAAGCGACTTGCAATACGCAACCTCGGATACGACATTTATACCCGGCGGTTACGAATATCCAACAAGAGAAGTATTAGAGCTCAACATGAGCACTATGGCCCTTAGTCTCGGACATGGGTTTGCTTTTATTCTGAACAATAAAAAATCGATGATGCTCGAAGTAGCTGTTGTGAAACACTTCGTAATGTCGTCTTCATTCCCGGATGAAGCATTGGATCCTAAAGCTACTTTCTCAGCCGTCGCATTCCGATTCGGAGCGAAGTTTAATTTCTAAAGTATTTTTCTTTTAGCCAGAAAGAAACACGCACCAGCAAGATTAATGCGGGGACTTCCACTAGTGGACCAATAACTCCTGCAAAAGCTTCGCCTGAGTTGAGTCCAAACACCGCAATGGCAACTGCAATGGCCAACTCGAAATTATTGCCCGCCGCAGTGAATGCCACAGACGCTGTCTTATCATAAGTAGCACCCATGGCTTTTGTGATAAAAAAGCCAAGCAAAAACATGACTGCAAAATAGATAAGTAGCGGCACCGCAATCACCAATACATCCATTGGCAATTGAACAATGGCATCTCCTTTCAAAGAGAACATGATGACGATGGTAAACAATAATGCGACAAGCGTAATGGGTGAAATTAAGGGCAAGAATTTCTGGGTATACCATTCTTCTCCTTTCATTTTTACAAGAAAAATTCTGCTCAACAATCCCATCAAAAATGGGACTCCCAAATAAATCAATACACTCTCTGCAATTGTACTAATGGTGACATCCACAATGGCTCCTTCCATTCCAAAATAAGGTGGTAAAACTGTAATGAATAACCACGCATAGAAGCTGTATCCAAAAACTTGAAAAAGGCTGTTTAAGGCCACTAAACCCGCTCCATATTCGCTGCTACCTTCGGCAAGGTCGTTCCAAACGAGAACCATCGCAATGCATCGCGCCAAGCCTATCAATATCAGTCCCACTAAATAATGCGGGTAATCTTGCAGAAAAAGTATCGCAAGAAAAAACATCAACAGCGGACCAATCACCCAATTCAACAAGAGGGATACCGATAGAATCCGAACATTCTTAAACACTTTAGGTAGTAGGCTGTACTTGACCTTAGCCAATGGCGGATACATCATTAAAATTAAACCTACAGCCAAAGGAACATTGGTAGAACCGCTGCTCATGGATTGTATCGTATCGGGAATCGACTTGAAGAAATGTCCAAGTAAAACACCAATAATCATTGCCGCAAAAATCCATACGGTTAGGTAGCGGTCTAGAAAACCAAGCCTCTTTTTCGTCATGCTTTTTTGCTTAAAGTTGAAAATACATATTTCAATTCGGTGGCTATTTGAGTGCTTCTTTCAGCGTATTTCTCCATTTTATTTGGAGCTGCATCAAACGCTTTTGGATCTTCAAACGGAAGAGCAATTCTGTATGAAGCGCCACGCACTGCAGGACAAGCCTCGTCGGCTTGGGTGCACGTCATTACAGCAATAAAATCCTTCACAGGATTGTGTACATCGTCAATGCATTTTGAAAATGCTACAATCGGAGTTTCAATATCACTATACAGAATATGATACTCGGGGTTTGCCGAATCATTCTGCTTTTCGACAACAAATCCAACGTCTGTCAATGTTTCCAAGACCGCTGGAAATACCGCCGTTGCTTCGGTTCCACCGGAAAAACAAGTTACCCGCTCTAATTTATAATAATGCGCCAGTGTTTGAGCCCACACCTGACTCAGATGACTTCGTCGAGAATTGTGTGTGCAGATGAAATTCAATTTCACCTCTTTAGTGCTCTTCTCCAAATTCATAATAGCAGCTGCTAATTGATCGAGCTCCATGATCCTTTCATTGGAAATGGACGTAACATCTAAACCCTGAATAAATCGAACAATCTTCTCAAACATGCTCAAATCAATTTAGCAACATCCAGAGCCCGGCGTGCAGCAAGACTCAGATGATGAGGTTGTCAAATCTGCCAATTGCAATTTTTGCTTTTCTTGAGGAATACCACATTTATCCTTCGCCAAACAATCAGATTGCTTAGCAATCAATTGAAAACTTCCATCCACAAATTGTAAAGCATATCTTCCCAAAGTATCGGTTTGATATTCTACTTCAATTTCCATATTTGTACCGCCAAACAATGGTTCCGCGATATCAATAATGGTATTGAGTTTCTTCGGACTCAAGCGGTGATCGGTATCTCCAGCTACCCAAATTTGAAAATTCACGTGCTTTTCCATGCGCACCGTGCCGCCGCAATCGATAAAGTGCTTGGTGGTCAACCCCGCTTCGGTGATATGAAAATGAGCAGGAACCGAATGACCATTCGGTAGCACAAAATTCAACGATTCAAGATTAGAAAGGTGATTTTTAAATTCTACGATATTCATGACTTTAATATTTAGCAACAAGAGCCCGAGCGCTTGTCAAGTTTTAATGTTATTTTTTGAAAAAATGAATTCAACTTCCCGATAGCCTTTTCATCTAAACAATAGCAAATGGCATTTCCCTCTATATTTCCTTTTATAATACCGGCATTTTTCAATTCCTTTAAATGCTGCGAAACGGTGGCTTGCGCCAATGGCAATTCATCCACAATATCTCCGCAAATACACGCATCTACTTTCATCAAATACTCAATAATAGCAACGCGCGCAGGATGTCCTATTGCCTTTGCTATTGCAGAAATCTCATTCTGAGATTTAGAAAATTTCTCGGATTTCGTTGTCCCCATTTCTTATCGGTATATTGCAATATTACGATAAAGATGAATACCCTCCAAAAAAAATCGCCGCGATGACTCGCGGCGATCTAACTCAACATTATATATCACTTAAACATCGAACCTATCGTTCATCATAACCTTTTTCCATGCAGTTACAAAGTCTTCTACAAATTTCTGCTCTCCATCGTTAGAAGCATACACCTCCGCCAACGCTCGAAGTTCAGAATTGGATCCAAAGATCAAGTCCGCTCTTGTAGCCGTCCATTTCTTCTCACCCGACTTTCTATCGCTACCTTCAAAAACTTCTTTATGATCATCCACTGCTTTCCACACTGTAGACATATCCAATAAATTCACAAAGAAATCATTGGTGAGTTGCCCCTTTCTATTGGTGAAAATGCCATGTTCGGAATTATCCCAATTGGCACCAATAGCGCGCATTCCGCCCACCAATACGGTCATTTCAGGAGCCGTAAGATTGAGCAATTGAGCTTTATCCACGAGCAATTCCTCTGTTGAAACGGTGAATTTTGTTTTCAAGTAATTTCTGAATCCATCAGCCGCCGGTTCCAGCACCCCAGACGACTCCACATCCGTTTGCTCTGCGCTTGCATCCGTTCTTCCTGGGGTAAAAGGCACTTCTACCTTATAGCCAGCTGCTTTTGCGGCGTGTTCTACACCAACAGCTCCGGCAAGCACAATCAAATCGGCTAATGATACTTTTTTCCCATTGGAAGCAGAAGCATTAAACTCATTTTGTATTCCTTCAAGTACCGTCAACACTTTAGACAATTGTGTTGGATTATTCACCTGCCAATAGCGTTGTGGCGCCAGTCGAATTCGAGCACCGTTCGCGCCACCGCGTTTATCGCTTCCTCTAAATGTTGAAGCAGATGCCCATGCGGTGGATACCATTTCAGAAACGGTCAAGCCAGCCGAAGCGATTTTTTCGCGCAATGCCTTTACATCAGCGCTGTCAATAGATTTATAATCTGCAGTTGGAATCGGGTCTTGCCAAATCAAATCTTCTGCTGGAACTTCTGAACCAACATAGCGTGACTTTGGCCCCATATCACGGTGCGTCAATTTAAACCACGCTCTGGCAAAAGCATCCGCAAATTGATCTGGGTTCTCGTAGAATCTTCTCGAAATTTTCTCATAAGCTGGATCAAATCGCAACGATAAGTCTGTAGTCAACATCGTAGGAAGATTTTTCTTTCCGGCGATGTGTGCGTCGGGAATGACCTCCGAAGCATTCTTAGCCACCCATTGATGCGCACCAGCAGGACTCTTAGTCAACTCCCATTCGTATTGAAATAAATTCTCAAAGAAATTATTGCTCCACTTCGTTGGAGTTTCTGTCCACGTCACTTCAGGTCCGCCAGTGATTGTATCCGCGCCTTTACCAGAACCATGCTTACTGATCCAACCCAAGCCTTGCAATTCAATATCAGCAGCCTCAGGTTCGGGGCCGACAAGACCTGCATCACCAGCACCGTGCGCCTTTCCGAAGGAGTGACCTCCAGCAATAAGCGCCACTGTTTCTTCGTCATTCATGGCCATGCGAGCAAATGTTTCTCTGATGTCTCTTGCCGCAGCGATTGGATCTGGATTTCCATTTGGCCCCTCTGGATTCACATATATCAACCCCATTTGCACAGCTGCCAACGGATTTTCCAAGTCGCGATTCCCAGAGTACCTTTTATCGTCCAGCCATTTCTTCTCATTTCCCCAATACACATCTTGTTGAGGTTCCCACACATCTTCTCTTCCACCCGCAAATCCAAAAGTTTTAAAACCCATATCCTCCAATGCTACATTTCCTGCTAGCACCATCAAATCTGCCCACGAAAGTTTGCTGCCGTATTTCTGTTTCACTGGCCATAGCAAACGACGCGCTTTATCCAAGTTAGCGTTATCAGGCCAACTGTTAAGTGGAGCAAAACGCTGCTGTCCTGCGCCGGCACCACCTCTTCCGTCTCCAGTTCTATAAGTACCTGCACTGTGCCACGCCATTCGAATGAAAAAGGGTCCGTAGTGACCAAAGTCGGCCGGCCACCAATCTTGCGAGGTACGCATGACATCCACAATATCCTTCTTCACATCTACTAGTTTCAATGAAGCAAATTCATTCGCATAATTGAAATCGCCATCCATTGGATTTGACTTATCCGAATGTTGACGTAGTGTATTTAATTTTAGTTGATTTGGCCACCAATCCTGATTTGAAGTTCCGCCGCTACCCGCAGCGTGGTGTGTAGTTGCCCCAGTGAATGGGCACTTTCCTCCCGATGAAGAGTTGTTTTCCATAATCAGATATTTTGTTTTCTATTTAATAAACTCCAAACAATGTAGGAAGTTTAATCTTGGTCACGAAGCATTTAAGATAATTTCACCTTAAACACTGAATTCGACGACTAGCAAATTCTCATTTGAACCGTGGCGTGCTCGAACTCCAACAACCATTTCTTCCGGTGCAAACCGCCTGAATAACCTGTAAGACTTCCATCTTTACCAATCACACGATGGCAAGGAATAATGATAGGAATGGGATTTCGCCCGTTGGCTGTTGCCGCCGCGCGAATTACCTTCACATCACCCAATCGTCGGGCTATGTCTTCATAGCTATTCGTAACGGCAAAAGGAATCTTCTGCAATTCCTCCCAAACATTCAATTGAAAATGGGTGCCTATCATATGAAGCGGAACATTAAACGACTTTCGAGTTCCATCAAAAAACTCCGTGAGCTGAGAAATAGCCTCGTGAATGATAAAATGATCATCCGATTGCTCCACACCCTGATCCCGCATCGAAATGCGCTCCAATCCCAAATCAGAAGCTTCCAAATGAAGCCACCCAATGGGCGAGTGTATGCAAGCGTAATACTTCATTGCTTCGAAATATGAAGCAATATACAAAATTCTTCTATTGATATAAATTGTGCTCCACGATGTAGGAGGCGACAGATTCCGCTACCAACCCTTCTAAACTTTCATTCCTTGAAATGGCCATCCGAATAGCCGTTGATGAAATATCATAAAGCGGTGCATTCATCCAATGCACGTTGGGATACTTCGACCGAACGATCATTCGGTTTTCTTCTGAAATATTTCTAGGAAAAATATAAAAGTCAAAATGACTCATCAAGAAGTCATCATCTTTCCATTTTGAAAAATGAACCAAACTGTCTTCACCGATAATGATAGCGAATGAAAATTTCGGAAATTCATCCTTCAAGTGGCGCATGGTTTGTGAGGTGAAAGAAGGAGTAGGCAAATGCTGTTCTACATCACATACCTTTATTCCAGAAGTTCCTTCCAATGCCAACTTGACCATTTCCAAGCGGTGCTCAAACGGTGCCAAATCTGCCGCATTCTTTAGTGGATTATGTGGACTTACCACCATCCAAATTTCATCAAACAAAGCTGCTTCTGCAAAGTAATTTGCAATGGCGACATGACCTAGATGAACTGGATTGAAAGAACCGAAATAAAGTCCTACTTTTTTCAAGATGCAACAAATGCTTTGACCTTTTCCTCCGCCATTTTTAGTGCTTCTGGAAGTTTGTCATTGATTAATATGAAATCAAATTTCGGTGCGAAGCTCATTTCATGCTGCGCCTTTTCAATGCGCATAGCAATTTTCTCTGGAGTTTCTGTGGAGCGATTGCGCAATCTAAAATTCAACACTTCAATGCTCGGAGGTTGAACAAAAACAGCCAATGCTTTATCGCCGAAAATCTTTTTCAAATTGAGTCCACCTACCACATCCACATCAAAAATCACGTTGCGACCTTCTTTCCAGATTCGCTCAATTTCAGATTTCAATGTGCCGTAATACTGATCTTTATATACCTCTTCCCATTCCACAAATTCTCCATTTCGAGCGCGTTGAAGAAAGGTATTGGCATCTAAAAAATAATAGTCTTTTCCGTCTACTTCGTGACCACGTTTCGGACGGCTGGTGGCAGATATGGAAAAGGAAAGTGCTAAGTCCTCTTGGCCCACTAAATGGCGCACAATGGTAGTCTTACCAGCACCGCTGGGAGCAGAAAAAATGATGGCTTTTCCTTCCTTAATTTCCATAGGCGAATTAACAAAAGAAAATCCAAATATTAAAATATTGAATTACAGAACGTTGTTGATTTGCTCCTTAATTTTCTCGAGCTCGTCTTTCATCTTCACCACGATTTTCTGCATTTCAGCATCGTTGGCTTTCGACCCAATGGTATTGATTTCACGTCCGATTTCTTGAGAAACAAAACCGAGTTTTTTACCCTGTCCGTCACCTTTCAATTCATCCACGAAGTGCTCGCAATTGGTAGTTAGACGTTGATGCTCTTCCGACACGTCCAAACGCTCCAAGTAATAGATAATCTCTTGTTCAAATCGATTCGGGTCAATCTTATCTACAGGAATCAATTCCTCTAAATTGTTCTTGATCTTTTCTCTAATTTTTACAGAACGGGCAGCAATAGGCGCTTCCAATTGGTCTCTCAATTCTAAAATCAATTGAACGCGATTTCTGAAATCTTGCTCCAACTTGGCACCTTCCGTAGTGCGATAGTTATCGAATTTTTTATAAGCCTCTTTTACCAGGTTAAAAACACCTTTCCATTCATCCTCGTCCAACTCTTGCGCCTCTGGTTTCATGATATCCGGAATACGCATCAACGCGTTTAAATAATCCGCATTGGTCATTCCCACTTTATCACCAAACGATTTTAAATCGGTGTAATAAGCCTCTAGCAATTGCGTGTTTATGGCCATTCGCTTTTCAGCTTCTAGGCTTTCATAGTAGATCAAGGTATCTGCTTTACCGCGCAACACATTCTCGCTCAACCAAGAACGCAGCTCCAATTCTTTCTCGCGATAAGCGCTTGGAAGACGAAGGTTCAAGTCGAGTTGTTTACTATTTAAAGAACGAATTTCTACTGTGAATTTTTTCGTTCCTATTGTTGCTTCGGCTTTACCGAAACCGGTCATTGATCTTAACATATGGTATCAGCTATTAAAGAGGCATGTTAGCATGCTTCTTTTTTGGTGCTTTCTCTGCTTTATTTTCTAACATTTTGAAAGCTTTGATCAGCTTTTCTCTCGTTTGTGAAGGTACGATAACTTCATCTACATATCCCCTTTCTGCAGCGCTGTATGGATTCGCAAATTTCTCAGCGTATTCTGATTCCCTTTTCTTTCCATTTCACTTCTGCATTTTCTGCTTCTGCAATTTCTTTTTTGAAAATGATTTCAGCACCCTTTAGCGCCCATTACCGCAATTTCCGCTGTAGGCCACATAGTTCATCTCCGCACCAATGTGCTTCAGTTCATCACATCACCAAGCGCCACCACATGTACCTTTCGTCACTGTAACACGAGAACTGTAGCTTCACTAACGCATAAGAAAATTCGCTCCATTAGAAATAATACCATTCCATTCTTGATCTGTTCGGCAAGAATCACAGTACATCTTCAAATACTAAAGTGGAATATTGAATGCATCGCAAAAACGAACGAAGCGCGCAGCTTTATTCGATGATTTGATGTCCAATACACCAGCCAGATATGCAGGTTGATTGGCTACGATACCAATGCTGCGACCCGCAAGTCGAGCAAAACCTACAATAATATTTTCAGCATAATCCTTATGAACTTCCATCCACGAATTTTCGTCAATCACATTCATGATTGCATCGTGTATCATGTCATAGGGCTCATTCGGATTGTCTGGAATAATTGAATTCAATCCTTCGCGCTCTTCATTGCCAGCTTCGTAAGGAACAGCGAGTGCCAACTCCTCACGGTTCTGTGGCATGTATGAAAGCAATGAGCGAATTTTCTGAATGCATGCAATATCATTTTCAGCTGTAAAAATGAGTAACACCACTTTCGTGCTATGGGTGCTTGCACCACCAGATTCTTCACCGGCCTTCCTCGTGTGTCACGGTTTTCCACCACGTTTGGACCTGTCACAAACATGCTTGGTATTTTCAACCATCATGATGAAATCTGTCAATGCCGGGCTATAAACTGCACCGCAGCGCATGGACCGCGATAGCAGAAATCTGAGGAACAACTCCGCTCGCTTGCACATTGCGATAGAATATATCTGCGTAACCTCCAAGCGAAACGACACCTTCCTGGATACGAGCTCCACCACTGTCGTTGAGCCCGATAACAGGGGCGCCATTTTTCATTGCAAGATCCATGATGCGGCAAATCTTCTCAGCATGTGCTTCGGCAAGTGATCCGCCCATTACGGTAAAGTCTTGAGAAAAGACATATACCAAGCGGCCATTCACCGTTCCGTATCCTGTCACTACGCCATCACCAAGGTACTTTTCCTTGTCCAATCCAAAATTGGTAGAGCGGTGTGTAACGAGCATTCCTAGCTCTTCAAACGAGCCTTCATCTAGTAAAAAATGAATACGCTCCCGGGCTGTAAGTTTCCCCTTTTTTATGTTGAGATTCAATTCTCTTCTCCCCGCCGCCGAGTTTTGCCTCAGCTATCTTCCCTTCTAATTGTTGCAATTTATCTCGTCATAATTTTGCTTTATTACAAAGCATTAATATAAAGTATATGCCTATATTTCCGAAATGAATAGACTCATATGGTCCTACACTACTACTCATCATCCTATTCTTTGTCCTCATGCACGGTGGGAAGGAGTTTTGTGTACAACTTCGCCGACATTCGAGATTATAAAAAATTTCCCTCGCGTGAACTTTCTGTTGGAGAGACAAAGTTTCAATTCGCCACCACCGAAAATGGTCGCTATCCACGCGCTATCAAATACGGCTTGAAAGAAGATTCTGTAACGTTTGATTGGATGCTGAAAGACAATAACACGGTCGCTTTTATCATCATTAAAAACGATACGATTCAATATGAAAATTACTTTTCTGGTTACGATGAAGAGAGTATTGTTCCTTCGTTCTCCATGGCAAAATCCATCACCTCCATTCTTATTGGCTGTGCTATCGACGATGGACTCATCCTATCCCGTGGAGAGAACCAATTACTAAATACATCCAGAACTTGTAAAAAATGGTTTGAAAAAGTAACCATCAAGCACGTGTTGCAAATGACATCTGCCATCGACTTCAATGAAAGCTACATCAATCCTTTGACGAGAACAACTTCCTACTACTATGGCAGAAATCTCGATAAGCAAATTTTTAAATTGAAATTGAAAGGAAATCCAGGCGAAAAAATTTGAATACGTTAGTTGGAAATACGCAACTTCTTGGCCTCATCCTGGAGCGCGCTTTAAAAACAAGAACCATCACCGATTATTTTCAAGAAAAATTGTGGACTCCATTAGAAATGGAATATGATGGATCATGGAGCATCGATCGTAAAAAGGATGGTATTGAAAAAACTTTTTGTTGTGTCAATGCGCGCGCACGCGACTTTGCTAAGATCGGTCGCCTATTTCTAAACAATGGAAATTGGAACGGAAAGCAAATCGTGTCGGAATCATGGGTAAAAGAATCAACGAAAGTGGATACTTCCGAAGGCAGTGCTAGTTACTACCAATACCAATGGTGGCTGCCTTCTCCAAATGGCGACTTCACGGCAGAAGGCATCCTCGGACAATATGTTTACGTCGATCCAAAAACCAACACCATCATCGTGCGCCTCGGCAAAAACAGCGGCAAAATCAGCTGGACAAATCTGTTCACAATGCTATCGAATTACTAAATACTAACTACTAGTGACGAAAAGACGCTGCTCGAGTTGAGCGAAGCGAAAGTACCGAGAGCAGCAATCCCCAAAAGACGCTGCTCGAGTTGAGCGAAGCGAAAGTACCGAGAGCAGCACTTCGCTTCCATTTCTCTTCATGCTTCACATTCAAGAAATGTACACTCAGTGGCCCTGGCTATTCAACAAAATAGTGAGTGATGTGTGTTGCAAAACTCCGTTTTGCAACACACATCACTCACTCTCCAAAACGCGAAACGCAGGGCCCTCGAGCGTCGCGTTAGCAAAGCGAGAGGTCATACAATTAAATACCAAATACTAATGACTAATGACGAAAAGACGCTGCTCGAGTTGAGCGAAGCGAAAGTACCGAGAGCAGCACTTCACTCCATTTCTTTTCATGCTTCGCATTTAAGAAATGTACGCTCAGTATTTTGGCTATTCAACAAAATAGTGATTGATGTGTGTTGCAAAACTGCGTTTTGCAACACACATCAATCACCTCTAAAACGCCAAAACAAGGGCCCTCGAGCGTCGCGCTAGCAAAGCGAGTCATGCAAGTAATTACTAAATACTATTTACAAATGTCGAAAAGACGCTGCTCGAGTTGAGCGAAGCGAAAGTACCAAGAGCAGCAATCACGATAGTCATTAGTATTTAGTACATAGTCGTTAAATAGTGCTCGCCAATAGCTGCTTCGTATAATCCGACTGTGGATTGTAGAAAATTTCCCAAGCGGCGTTGAGCTCTTCGATTTGACCTTTGTTCATCACCATTATGCGATCGGACATTTGATAGACCACGCTCAAGTCGTGAGAGATAAATAAATAGGTCAAGCCCAAGTCTCTTTTTAAATCATTCAATAGATTCAATACTTGTGCTTGAACAGACACGTCCAAAGCCGCCACACTTTCATCACAGATGATGAATTTTGGTTCAACACTCAATGCGCGTGCTATCACAATTCGTTGGCGCTGTCCGCCACTAAATTCATGAGGATATCTGTTCAAAGACTCTTTAGGCAAACCCACTTGGTCAAGCAATTCCAACACCCGTTGTTTGCGTTCTTCATTAGAATTTTTTAGTGATAAAACAGATAGAGGTTCCATCAAAATATCACCAACAGTATGCTTTGGATTCAATGCCGAATAGGGGTCTTGAAAAATGATTTGTAAATCCTTTCTAAGTGTTTTCCATTCAGCAGAATTAGAACTCAAAATATTCTTGCCTTCATAAATCACTTCGCCTCCCGTTGCCGGAATCAAACCCAGAAACATTCTGCTCAAAGTGGATTTTCCACATCCACTCTCTCCCACCAATCCCAATGTTTCCCCCTGCATAATCTCGAATGAAACATCATTCACAGCGCGCACTTCACGAACTTCCTTTTTTAAAAGTCCTTTTGAAGAAACATAAGTTTTCTGCAAATGATTCACCGAAATTAAGGGCGTGTGGTATTCAAACGTATTGGAAATAATTCGCGGTTCATCTTTCGAGGTAAGTGTGCGCAGTCGACTCAATTTTACACCAGGAATAGGTTTACAATTGAGCAGTCCACGGGTGTACTCGTGCTGTGGATTCTCGAGAACTTTCTTGGCTTCTCCTTTCTCCACAATATCACCACTTTTCATTACCACCAGATAATCGGCCAACGATTTCACCACGCCCAAATCGTGCGAGATAAATACCATCGACATATTGTACTTACTGATCAATGAACGCAACAAGTCGAGAATGGACTTCTGCACCGTTACATCAAGCGCAGTAGTAGGCTCATCGGCAATCAAGATTTTAGGATTTCCTGCAAGCGCCATGGCAATCATTACACGCTGGCGCTGACCACCAAAAGCTCATGTGGATATTGACCGAACATTTGTTCGGGTCGAGGTAATTTCACTTCATTAAAAGTTCAATCGCTCGAGCCTTTGCTTCATCACCTTTCAAAGAAGTGTGTAACGTAATGACCTCCATCAATTGCGCCACATTTCATTACAGGATTAAGTGCCGTCATCGGCTCTTGGAATATCATCGCAATACCACTGCCACGATAACCATTCAGCGCTTATCTCCAGGGGTCAAACTTTTGTCTTCATCATTCCAATGAAACACAAATTCACCATCATCATAAACCGTGGTTGACTTCTTGAGCAAGTTAATCATGCTCAACTCGGCACCGACTTCCCACTTCCCGACTCCCCCATATCGCCGTAGTCTTCCCCGGATACAAATCAAACTCCACTCCCCTCACCCATTCCTCACCCCTTCTTCTGTTTTAAAAGAAACAGAAAGCCTGCGTAGAAAGAATTGGAGATGATTGATTCATAATATTAATGACAAATCTATGAACTAAATACTAATATCAAGACGCTGCTCGAGAGTTTGAGCGAAGCGAAAGTATCGAGCAGCACTCCACAAAAAGACGCTGCTCGAGTTGAGTGAAGCGAAAGTATCGAGAGCAGCACGCACCACACAATATTTCCCAATCGGCTCTGTTATCTCACTCGTCCTTCAAATCTTTTTCCATGAAAACAAACATCGTCATCGCTGCGAGTGCAGCGGTACTAGGCCTTACTGTCTATTTTTTCTCGATAAAAAAAACCGATAGTCCTAATCCCATTGACACTAAAACCTCTACTACTATTGACTCCGAGGCGGCATTCGCATCGTCTGACGTAGCCAACGCCTTTCAGGAAATAATCAATTCCGACAACAAATCCACCACACTATTCAATCCCTCTTCTCTTAGCAATGGGATCGCTGTTTTTGAAGCAAACGCTGCTTCTGAAATTAAAATCAATGATTGGAAGGAGTAAAATAACTTTACTGCCAATTCATTCGTCGATAAAAATGGCAATCCCGTTTCTGGGAATATAAAGATTGAACTGAATGAATGTTACAACCTCACCGATATGATCGGCAATAAGCTTTCTACAAGAAGCAATAAAGAACTTTTTGAGACAGCTGGTATGGTGAACTAATGGTCCAAACAAAACGGTGAAACTTTAAGCCTTGCACCGAGTGTTCGATACGATATTGCATTTCCAAAAAATTCGGATGAAGACGATTTCCATCTATTCTATGGTCAGCGTAATCCCGATGGAAATATCAATTGGATTTTTAGATGAAAAAGCTGAACCCATTGCCAGAGCTTCAGAAGAATGGAAGAGGCAAACGAAATTTCAGTGGACAATTGTAGTATTCAAATCATATCAGTCATTTTAGAAGAGACAAAAGTTTCTAAAATGGATTACCTTTTTAGCTTCAACAACTTACAGACGGCACATCATTCAGAAATTGAGGTGACCACCAACTTCAATCCACCACTAGAAATGGTAACAGAATATTGTATGTTGGGATACGAAACGGAAGTGACCTTAATTACTGGATAAATACCGGCTTTATCAAAAAACACTACCTGTCAAAGCAAAGCACTCCTGCATGGGATGCAATCATTCTCAACTTTGTGAATACCATGCCCGCACTTGATGTGACGGAGTATATGCCACAATACGAAGAAGATCATGCGGTGATTGTTCGTTTCGCAAGACGTACGGATTTTTCAAGAAATAGTGAAGCGACGGACATCGCAAAAAATTTCAAGAAAAATAAAGAAGGCGAAATTGTAGCGGCAAAACAAGCAGACTTGTCACAATACATTTATAGTGCATCAGAATTGGGATGGCTCAATTGTGATCGATACATTGAAGAGCAATCACAACGACAAGATGTATTTGTGAAGTGTGAAAATCAGAACAAACCGAAATGTATATGGCGTTGCAAGAAGTACAATGGATTGCTTTGTGGGACGCGCACTTCAGATGGATTTGTGTTTCACGATGTTCCTAAAAATCTCTCTGTAAAAATGATTGGAATAAAATGCGAAGCCAAACCAGAATTGGCCACCAAAAAAGATAACACAAGCAATAAAAAAATTGAAGCGAAAAACTACGAAGTGTTTACTCTTGACAAACTAAAAACTGAAATCAACGGGGTTTAAAACCCGTTTTTTTATTCATTGATCCAGCTTCTCTACAAACATATCTATACGCTCGGTGTACATGTCGTAATACCTTCGATTGCCCGGACCGTAAAGCCCGTGTGAATCTTGCGCACATTTCCATTTTTATCGAGGAAAATAGAAGTAGGGTAAGACATGATTGAACTCAAAGCAGGAAACACTTTCCCACTCCGCCATTAGCAGAACCACCGATGTATACAGGGAAAGGCAACTCAAATTGAGATGCATAATTCTGTACAGCAGTTCTGTGTTTTTCGAAATCATCCCCACGTTCAAATGCAACTGGAATGATGTTGAGTTTTTCTTCTCCGTATTTTTTATAAAGCGATTTTAAAAAACGCGTTTCATCCGAGCAATTCGGACACCATGATCCAAAAATTTCTACAACAGTCACTTTACCTTGCATCGAGTATTCATCAAACCACGCACTGTCGCCTGTCAACTGAAGTACTTGAAATTTCAAAGAAGAATAGCCAGGATTTAAAAATGTCAAACTATCTGGATCGCGCAATGTCGCGTTATCATCGAGGTGAGCCACCCATGTATCGTTGAAGTGTTTTCCCGAATAAAATTTTCCATTCTTTATACTATCGTTTTCCAAAGCAGCAGTAAAATAGAATAGGTGTGCTCCATCAAAACAACCGAGGGTCAATTGCTCTTGCGTATTGCTATCGTTCACGCGCCCTTCCAAGAATCGGAAGTCGCCTGTTTCTGTCAAAAATGTACCTGTAAGTGTATTTCCTTCGCGATTAAAAATTCCCACTGACTTATAAGCGTCAGGAGTATCCTGACTGAAAGTGACATCAAATGTTTTACTCCACGACGCATCAGAAGTGTTGGTGTATTCGAAAGGAGTTGCATAAAATGGAATGCTATAATTCTCACGAGAAGCATCTACCCAATATCCTGAGATACTATCACTACCATGTTCAGCCCAATGCAAAAAAGAAAGGTATGGAGCAATGCGTGCATGCACCGAATCCGATTTGTGTCGAAGATCTGAAAGACTGATAATTTCTTTTCCATTCTGAATTGTAATTCTACCCGTAGAGTCCACGTGCATTCTTACATTCACTAATGTCTTTTCTCCTTCATTAGAAACGTCGAAAGTCAATTTCCAATCGCCGCTTTTGAGTTGATCGTCTTCTTTTTTAGAAGAGCTACATGCTGTAAACACAGCAAGTACACATACAAATAATAAAATTCTCACTACAGGTTACAATTATATATTTCCAGTTACAAAAGACGTAAAAGGCTCCCATAGTTGTCTATGGAAGCCTTTTATAAAATGCGCTACTATTGTATTTTCAATTAAAAATCAAACTTGATTCCTTGCGCCAATGGCAGGTTGTTGCTGTAATTGATGGTGTTGGTTTGTCTTCTCATGTAAGCCTTCCAAGCATCCGATCCACTTTCGCGACCACCGCCTGTTTCTTTCTCACCACCAAATGCTCCTCCGATCTCCGCGCCAGAAGTACCGATATTGACATTCGCGATACCGCAGTCACTTCCTTCTGCTGAAAGGAAGTATTCGGCCTCACGCATATTCAATGTCATGATTGAAGATGAAAGTCCTTGCACCACGCTATTTTGCTGTGCTACAGCTTCTTCAAGGTTGGTGTATTTCATGATGTAAAGAATCGGAGCAAACGTTTCATGTTGCACTATTTGCAAATGAGAACCAGGCACTTCGATGATGCATGGTTTTACATAGCAACCCGACTCAAAGCCTTCACCTTCTAGCACTCCACCTTCTACAATCACCTTCCCACCTTGCTCAATTGCCGCATTGATTGAGTTTTTGTACATCTCAACAGCTGCAGTATCGATAAGTGGACCCACGTGATTGTTTTGATCCAATGGATTACCAATTCTGATTTGGCTATATGCACTCACCAATTTCTCTTTCAACTCATTGTAAATAGAATCGTGAATGATCAAACGACGAGTAGTAGTACAACGCTGACCAGCAGTTCCAACCGCACCGAAAACAATCGCAGGGATTGCGATTTTCAAATCAGCATTTGGTGTAACGATGATAGCGTTGTTTCCACCAAGTTCCAAAAGGCTCTTTCCGAAACGTTCAGCTACTGTAGAACCAACAATTCTACCCATGCGCGTGCTACCAGTAGCACTTACAAGAGGCACACGGTGGTCGGTAGTCATCATTTGACCTACTTGATAATCACCAGTAACAATACCACTGATACCTTCTGGAAGATTGTTGGCTTTAGCCACTTCATTCCATATATTTTGACAAGCCACGGCACAAAGCGGTGCTTTTTCCGATGCTTTCCAAACACACACATCACCACAAACCCAAGCGATGGCGCTGTTCCAGCTCCATACCGCTACTGGGAAGTTGAATGCCGAGATGATACCCACGATTCCGATTGGGTGCCATTGCTCATACATGCGGTGTCCAGGACGCTCGCTGTGCATGGTCAAACCATACAACTGACGGCTCAATCCTACTGCAAAGTCACAGATATCAATCATTTCCTGTACTTCACCCAAACCTTCTTGAAGGCTCTTACCCATTTCGTAGCTCACCAACATTCCAAGCTCTTGCTTGTATTCGCGAAGCTTTTCACCATACTGACGAACGTATTCACCTCTTTTTGGTGCAGGAATGGTTCTCCACTGTAAATAAGCTTCTTGAGCGGTAGTGATTACCTTTTCATAATCTTCCTTGGTAGTGGTAGATACAGAAGCGATTAGTTCACCATTAACAGGTGAATATGAATCAATTACAGGTCCGTTTCCGAAGAAATGTGCTCCGGTGCTGGTACCTTCATTGGTCTTTTTCAAACCTAATTTGGTCAAAACCGGCTCGATATTGACCATTGTTGAAATTTCTGTGCTCATTATAAAATTTAATCTTTGTGCAAAAATAAGGTATATCGCGGGAAAAGAGAGTGATAAATAGTCCCGACATTCGATTTTTAAAGTGTAAAATTTACACCATTTTTACATTAAAGAAGCTATATACTTACATTAGCGCCCTCTTAACCCAAAGGAAAAAGGAATGAGCTCGTTTAAAGCAGTCATTACTGCGGTACATGGATATGTACCACCTGATGTGTTGACCAACCAGGATTTGGAAAAAATGGTAGATACCACCGATGAGTGGATTCGCACCAGAACTGGCGTTGAAACACGACACATATTAAAAGGAGAAGGATTGGGAACCAGCGACATGGCTGTAGAAGCTGTGAATGGACTCCTAAAGAAACGTGGCATTGAAGCCAACGACATCGACCTTCTTATCTGTGCTACAGTAACCCCAGACCACGTATTTCCGGCCACCGCGAATATCATTTGCGATAAAATTGGTGCGAAAAACGCTTTCGGATATGATATCGCAGCGGCTTGCTCTGGTTTCATTTTCGCTTTGGCTACTGGAAGTCAGTTTATTGAAACCGGCAAGTACAAAAAAGTGGTGATTGTTGGAGCAGATAAAATGTCCTCGATCATCGACTATACCGATCGTTCCACATGCGTAATTTTCGGTGATGGAGCTGGAGCAGTATTGCTCGAGCCAACCACAGAAAACGTGGGAATCTTGGATTCAGTATTGAAGTCAGACGGACATGGTCGCGTGTACTTGCATCAAAAGGCTGGTGGATCTGTGAAGCCTGCTTCACATGCTACAGTTGATGCTAAAGAACACTATGTATTCCAAGACGGACAGCCTGTATTTAAGGCCGCAGTAGTAGGAATGGCAGACGTTTCGGCGGAAATCATGGAAAGAAACAACCTGAAATCAGAAGATATCGCGTACTTGGTGCCGCATCAGGCAAACCTTCGTATTATTGATGCCACCGCACGACGCATGGGAGTTGGTAATGAGAAAGTTATGATCAACATCCAGAAGTACGGCAATACTACTGCAGGTACAATTCCATTATGTTTGTGGGATTGGGAAGATAAATTGAAAAAAGGTGATAATTTAGTGCTTGCTGCTTTCGGCGGTGGATTCACATGGGGAGCCATCTACGTGAAGTGGGGCATTTAATTTTTACATTAGAAAATAACAAAGCAAACAAACCCTAAATCATTTAGGAAATGAATATTACTCAAATTCAAGACTTAATTAAGTTCGTTTCAAAAAGTGGTGTAAGCGAAGTAGAAATCGAGCAAAAAGATTTCAAAATCACTATCAAAACACACGAGCCTGCAGGTAAAAAGAATCAAGAAGTGATTCAGGTGGCAATGCCAACTGCACAACCAGTTGCAGTAGCTGCTCCAGCTCCTGTAGCGGCGGCACCAGCACCAGCACCTGCTCCAGCGGCTGCTCCTGCTGCTGAAAGCAAAGGAAACACTGTAGAAATTAAGAGTCCTATGATTGGTACTTTCTACCGCTCATCTTCTCCAGATAAGCCAGCCTTTGTGGAAGTAGGACAGCAAATCAAAAAAGGTGATACCGTTTGCATCATCGAAGCGATGAAGCTTTTCAACGAAATTGAATCTGAAGTTTCAGGTA
>JAWKNK010000007.1:0-152835 GCA_041391745.1 Flavobacteriales bacterium | reverse complement strand
TGTAGGTGTTCACTGCGATGTCGTAGAAGCCATCATTGTTGAAGTCTCCTTTTGCGGCAGCATACGACCACACTACGTCCGACTCACTTGAGTTTTCGATAATATTATTCTGAGTTAATTCTCCTACATTATTGATGAAAAAAGTTGGAACATCATCTGGATTTGCTTGATTGCACACGTACAAATCTTCCCAAGAATTATTGTTGATGTCCACCCACAATGCGCCCCAGCACCATCTAAACACTTCTACTCCTTTGTCCTCGGCTACATCAATGAAATACCCCTCATCGTTCATTTCCCAGAAATCATTTCCCATAAGAGCTGTGTTGCTCACATAGAAATCCATATCTCCGTCGTGGTCATAGTCTGCCCAAGAACTGGACATTGAATCTGCGTTTCTATCTAAACCGTAAAATGAATATAGGTTTTGAAAAAAATTACCTTGGTTGACATAAAACCCGTCTCTTGGATAGCGATCGTTGGCAACGTGAATATCAACGTCTCCGTCAAAATCAAAATCAATAATGGTCGATTGAAAACTATAATCACTATTGATAGTGGCTCCAGTTACCGAGGTTACATTCGAGAAATTTTGTCCTCCATTATTTTTAAAAAGAAAATTACCTACAGCATTTCCGAAATCATAGACACACACATACAAATCGAGCCAACCATCATTGTTGTAGTCTCCCCAGGAAGCTCCGTAGGTGAGGTAGCCATTCGTGATTGACAATCCTACTTCGTTTGTAACATCTTCAAACTCAAAATTGCCATTGTTTTTAAGCAGACGAGTTTGCCCTTCATAAACAGTAACGAGTAGATCATAATCGCCGTCATTATCGAAGTCTGCCCAAAGCGGCATTTTGGCTTCTCCGAATATATAATTGAATTTGTAGGGAATGAATCCAGTGCCATTTGAAAGAAACACTATAATAGAATCGTTCTTTAGGGGGAAAGTGATATCGTCGAGGCCGTCGTTGTTGCAATCAAAAAAGCTGACACCAGAACCATATTCGCGATAAGGGAAGGTAAATACGCCAGAAAGCAGTTGGGAGTCATTGACTACCGACTGGCTGTGGGCATTCAGGTAAACTATAGCGCCACAAAGAAACAGCATCACACAACGAAGCGCTTCTCGCATAGTAACTTGGCTAATAATGGTTAAGGATTCGTATCTATGACGTTAAAAAATGGAATAGATGCCTCCTATTTCATTAAAAAATTGAAGGATTCGCCACATTGTCAGTTTTAAGAATATGGCACAGCCATTGACTATTAGCGCAACTGCAAATTATTGAATATGATATCAGACGACGAAATATTTGGGTTAATCAATGAAGACGGGCAAGATCAGGAGTTTATTCCTTTGATTTCTGCTGAGGATGAGGACCAAATGGACAAAGAACATACTCCCGAAGTACTGCCAATTCTTCCGCTTCGAAATACTGTACTCTTCCCAGGAGTGGTGATACCTATCACTGTGGGACGTGATAAAAGCATAAAGCTGATCCAAGAAGCCAATAAAGGCAACAAGACGATTGGTGTTGCGGCACAATTTGACGCTGACGTGGAAGATCCGACCTTCGAAGACATTTATAAAATCGGAACACAAGCTACCATAATGCGCATGTTACGCATGCCGGATGGCAGCACTACCGTGATTCTTCAGGGTAAAAAACGCTTTCAAATCACAGGTATGGTTTCAGACCAACCGTATTTCAAAGCGCAAGTGGTAGAGTTTGCAGAAGTGAATAAGCAAAGTACCAGCAAAGAACAACAAGCACTGTTCGAATCGTTGAAAGAGCATGCACAGCGCATTATTCAGTTGTCACCGGACATTCCATCAGAAGCAGGAATTGCATTGAAAAACATCAATGGCCTTAGTTTTTTGACCAACTTTATTTCTAGCAATATGCGCTCGCCTATTCAAGAAAAGCAGAGCTTGCTTGAAATAGCCGATTTGCAAGAACGTGCCAACAAGGTATTGGAGTATCTAGGCAAAGAACTTCAAATGCTAGAAATGAAAAATGAAATTCAAAAGAAAGTTCATACCGATATTTCTAAGCAACAGCGCGAGTATTTTCTTCAACAACAAATGAAGCAAATTCAAGACGAGCTGGGAGCGAATCCAATTAAAGAGGAGATTGAAGATAAAAAGGTAAAAGCTAAAGCTAAAAAGTGGAATGAAGAAGTTGCTAAGGTTTTCTACAAAGAACTTGGCAAGTTGGAGAGAATGAATCCACAAGCTGCTGAATTCAGTGTTCAAGCAAATTACATCGACACCTTACTTGACTTGCCTTGGGGTGAATACTCCGATGATAATTTTGATTTAAAGCATGCTCGAGAAATTCTAGACCGAGACCACTTTGGAATGGAGAAGGTGAAAGAAAGAATCATCGAGCATTTAGCTGTATTGAAAATTAAAGGCGATATGAAGGCGCCTATTATTTGTCTTTACGGACCTCCAGGTGTTGGTAAGACAAGTCTAGGAAAATCCATTGCAGAGGCATTAGGTAGAAAATACATTCGCATGTCACTGGGCGGACTGCATGATGAGGCCGAAATTAGAGGTCACCGAAAAACATACATTGGTGCAATGCCTGGTCGTATTTTGCAAAGCTTGAAAAAAACAGAAACATCGAATCCATTATTTGTTTTGGATGAAATCGATAAACTCGGCCAAGGAGTGCATGGCGACCCAAGCAGTGCCATGCTAGAGGTGTTGGACCCTGAACAAAACCACGCTTTCTACGATAATTATGTAGAAATGGATTACGACCTTTCAAAGGTGATGTTTATTGCGACAGCCAACTCACTAAATACCATTCAACCTGCACTTCGTGATCGATTGGAGATTATTGAAGTGAACGGATATACGGTAGAAGAAAAAGTTGAGATTGCGAAGCGCCATTTGATCCCGAAGCAGCTCACTGAAAATGGCATTCGTGCAAGTCAACTGCAATTTACAGATGAAGCATTAGTAAAAATCATTGAAGGGTACACCAACGAAAGCGGCGTTCGCAGTTTGGAAAAAAGAATTGGTAAAGTCGTACGAAATCGTGCGAAAGAAATTGCATTATCTGAGAAGTATAGTGTGAAACTAAAAATTACTGATCTGCAAAAAGTTCTTGGTGCGAGCTATGAAAAGGATCGCTACATCGACAATGATGTGGTTGGCGTGGTAACAGGACTAGCTTGGACCCCGACTGGAGGAGATATACTTTTCATTGAAACCAGTTTGACCAAAGGTTCGGGAAAACTCACCCTCACCGGAAACTTGGGCGACGTGATGAAAGAAAGTGCAATGATTGCTTTGGAATATCTTAAAGCCCATGCCGACTTGATTCAGATGGACCCTGAAGAATTTGAAAAGAAAAATGTGCACATCCACGTTCCACAAGGAGCCGTTCCTAAGGATGGGCCAAGCGCTGGTATTACTTTGTTGACTGCTCTTGCATCAGCATTTACGGGGCGTCGCGTGAAAAAATATTTGGCGATGACGGGAGAAATTACTTTGCGAGGAAAAGTACTACCTGTTGGTGGAATCAAAGAAAAAATACTAGCAGCAAAGCGTGCAGGTATCAAAGAAATAATTCTTTCTGAGCGCAACAGAAAAGACATTGAAGAGATTAATGAACGCTACTTAAAAGGATTGAAATTTCATTATGTAACAGAAATGCATGAAGTCATTTCACTTGCGCTTCTGAAGCGATAAACATTAAAATTGTTGGGGCATGTTAAAAATATGCTCCAACATTTTTTCATATTCTTCTGAAACTTCTAGGCTCCTTCTTGCCATTACTTTTTTGGTAGTAGAAATGGCCTTATCCAATTGATGGGTTTCCCACCCTGATGCGCCACCCCAAGAGAAATTGGGGATGTATTTATCAGGAAAACCTCCGCCAAAAATATTTGATGCCACCCCTACTGTGGTTCCTGTATTAAACATGGTATTGATTCCACTTTTTGAGTGATCGCCCATCAATAAACCACAAAAAGTTAGGCCTGTCGATTTGAGTTGGTGCGTTTCATAATTCCAAATTTGAACATCTGAATAATTGTTTTTCAAATTGGAATTGTTTGTGTCTGCTCCTAGATTGCACCATTCTCCGAGTACCGAATTTCCTAAATAACCATCATGAGATTTGTTGGAGAATCCTTGAAGTAGTGAATTTGTCACCTCTCCTCCCACTTTGCAATGAGGTCCAATAGTCACTGCTCCATAAATTTTGGAGCCCATTTTAATTTGTGAATGTTCGCCCAGATAGAGTCCGCCACGAATAAGTGCCCCTTCCATTACTTCCGCGTGTGCATCAATAATCACGGGGCCTGCATTCACATTGATAATACAAGGTAAAACAGTGGCAGTATGCTCGATGAAAACCTGATGTCTATCACCAATAATAGTAACACCTTCTGGAATATCTTGGTGCGTATTTTCTTTCGACCAAAGTGGAGCATCCAACTTTATTGCTCGCTCATTGTATGTGAATAGATCTGTGATATTATTCAATTCAAAAACATCACCGCTATATGTTTTACTTTTTTCGAATGTCAAGTCACTTTCAACGGAAGCCTTCATAGCCACCAGGCGATTTTGATGAACCAATGCTTCACCATCCTGAAGGTTTTCAAGAGCTTCTACTAATTCTGAAGTTGGTAGAAAACGAGCGTTGATTAGAAGCACATCTTTCTGGGAAGTAATTGGAAACAAAGATCTCAAATATGGTCTTGTGCGATGAGTAACCGGGCAATTCAAAGACTTTTCCCACTTCTCAGAAATTTTATAAATACCAATACGCATTTCTCCAATTGGTCGAGTAAAAACCAATGGCAAAAATCTCTTCCAATTTTCGTCTTCAAATAATACTACTTCCATACAGCACTATTTTTTTTCTGAATTACTGATGATCAAATTTCTTAAAAAATCTCGCCACAAAAATGGAGAGCCCAATCAATAAAAATGGATATATAGGAACGAAATAACGTTGTTCCACAAAACCAAGAATTAAACTCAAAGTTACCAAAACGGAAATTGGCACTAGCCACCACCATCTGTAATTTGATTTTACAAAAAACATATCTTGAATCACAGCCAAGAGCCCAACTAGAGCCACTAGTGTAAACAAAACAAGATAAAACAATTTAGTTGCCTTCTCAATGAAACTCATATTATGAAGGGCCGGTAGCGGCAAATTATCAACTTGTAATGGCACAACAAATAGTCTAAAAAGTCTCAACCGATTGAGCAAATAATATCCTAGTTTGTTATGTGATTTATATGCCGTCTCATATCGATCGATTCGATCCAAAAGTGAAGTACCAATGGATTCTTTGATGACTTCATTGTCCTCTTGCTGAAACAAGTGGTACTCATCTCTTAAAACCTTCAAGCTGTCTAGATTCATTTCTGAATTGAAATGTCTGTCAGAAATTGGAGGCACCGCATCTTTCTCATTATAAACCATCATCCATTTCACCACGCTCCCCTTCTCCCAGAATGGCTCACCGTAGCCAAGATGGATCAAAAACGAACTCAAACCTTGAAACTCTGGAGTATAAGTCGCATAGCATTCATTTACAGGACGCACAAGAAAATATGAGCTTTCCAAATGGCGATTTTGATAATTCACCCAAAGCCCAATAGAAACAATTAATGGAAGAATAAACAATATGCCATTGATGATCATGGTTTTCCATGTTCTGTAATTTTCAATGAGAATAAGCAGTGCAATTATTGGATAAACGACGAGTAAGATTTGTCGGAAGAATACTGCCCATGCGAGAAAAAAGCCAGATAGCAGCACAAAATACCAATTGTAATTTTTTAATCCCTTCCAAAGGTAGTACACACTAAAAATAAAAAAAGAAGTGGAAAAACTATCCGCCATCAGAAAGTGATCCCATATACTTACGAAAGTACTCAAGGTGTAAAGCACAATTGTCAGAAAAAAAACAACACGACTTCCTGTCCACTTCCATGCAAGTTTTCCGAGAACGAGCACTGATATTATACTAATTATAAGTTGAAGAATTACTATTGCATCCTTTGCCATATCAGCCCCGAACAACCAATGTAATGGAGCATAAATTGGAGTTACACCTGGCATTCTGCAATTACTATTGTACACTCCTTGTTCAGCAAAATTCTCGGAAGCTCTGTAATAACTCCTCGTATCTCCGGTAGTCACAGCGAGATTTCCCGACAACATATTCTTATCCCAATTGTCTTGGAATTCGGCATTAAAAAAAATGAAGATGAGCGTTTTCACGATAAAAATTAATCCCAGCACTTTCCATGTGTTTGCTGGGTTGATATGTGAAATTAACTTCTTCATGAAAGCACTCTTTTTATATGATAGATTACATAATCTATTTCCTCTTGCGCCATAGGCACGTACAATGGGAGAACGATACTTCTGTCGCTTGCGTCTTCAGAAATGGGCAAATGAAGTCCTTCGCACTCTTGCTTATATGCCGATTCTCTATGCGAGGTCATCACACCTCTTCTTGTGGCAATCCCCACATCCAGTAGTTGTTGCATTATATCATTTCTATCGTGCTCACATTCCGGAGTAAGATATATCGAATAGGATTGATAGCTTGTAAAATAACCTTCCTCTTCGAGTGGCAGGCGCACCCCTTTTAGGTCTGCGAAAGCATCATGGTATTGAAACGCAATTTTCCTTCTTTCTTCAACGAGCCAATCCAGTCTTTCCAATTGTTTGATACCAACCGAAGCTTGAATATCTGTCATTCGATAATTGAATCCTACTTCCAAATGATCCTCAATAATCACTTTATCGCTCAGGTGCCTTACTCTGTCATTCACGCTCATTCCGTGTTGTCGCAACAACTTCAATCGGTTGTAGTAAGCTTCATTATTTGTGGTAACCATTCCACCGTCACCAGTGGTGATCACCTTACGAGGATGAAAACTAAAGCAAACCAAATCAGAGTGGCTTCCAATTTTATTCCCTTTGTAAGATGAACCGGCAGCACAAGCAGCATCTTCGATGAGTATGAGACTATGTTCATCGCATAGCACTCTAAAAGCATCTATGTCAGCTGGCATACCGATTTGGTGAACAATCAATATTGCCTTAGTCTTGGCTGTGATGCGGCGTCTTGCATCTTCCACGTCGATGTTGTATGTCTTAGAATTTACCTCAGCAAAAACAGGTTTAGCTCCAACATACTTAATACAGTTTGCCGTGGCGATATAGCTCATTGATGGGCAGATCACCTCATCACCATGGCCAATGCCAGCTACTATCATAGATAGGTGTAGGCCAGTGGTGCAATTGCTCACGGCTACTGCGTATTTCGAACCAACATAATTTGCAAATTTCTCTTCAAACTCAGCAACTCGTGGCCCCTGTGTGACCCAATTGGTGAGTATTGTATCATAAGCCAATTGAGCTTCTTCCTTGCCGAGGTAAGGTTTAGCTACAGGAATTTTCATCAATTTGGTTTCCATTATTTCTCCCAATTTTTTACTTGAATTTCTGAGAGCATATCTCCATCACTCATTCTTTCTTTGTAGTATTCGATAGTTTCCTTTAAGCCTTCTTGAAAAGGCATTTCATTTGAAAAATTCGTAATGCCTCTAAACTTTGTTGGGTCCACCCACAGACGAGGAACGTCTGCTGGACGATCTTCTTGAAAATCTATTTCCATTTTACCATTCAAACCCATCGCTTCAATGAGCTGAAGCATTAGCTCCTTCATGGTAATTTCTACTCCCGTTCCGATATTTATAATTTCTCCGGTTAAATTATCCTTTGACATCAACTCGGTTAATGCCCTCGCTGTATCCTTTACATAAAAGAAATCTCTTGTCACACTTCCGTCTCCAAAAATGATGGGTGCTTTTCCGTACAGCATTTGTACAATGCTTCTTGGAATAATTTCTCCAGCATCACCCTCATAATGTGCACGAGGCCCGTAATTATTGAAAATGCGAGTTATTGTTACATCTAGACCATAACACTTGTAATAGGAGTATGCATAATTTTCGCCAGCCAACTTGCTGCTTCCATATACTGTTTTCGGCAGTGGAACACCACCTTCACTGATAGGAAAAGACTTGATATCTCCATAAATTTCTGAAGTAGAAATGTAGAAGAATTTTTTCACATTGTTCACCTGGGCAGCTTCGAGCATATTCAAGGAACCTTCGGCGTTTACGAGATGATTCTCAAAAGGAGAATGAATGCTATGTCGAACACCCAAACATGCCAAATGAAAAATCACATCTGCTCCATCACAAAGTTGAATCATTTGTGACCCTTCCAAAATATCCGCTTCATGAAAAGTGAAAGTCGGGTAAGTCATGGCTTGAGTCAAGTTCTCTTCTTTACCATTTATGAGGTTATCGATAGCCACTACTTCATGACCATCCGCCAATAATTTATCCACGAGATGTGAGCCAATAAATCCAGCGCCTCCTGTTACAACTACTTTCATCTTTTATTTATTTGCTATTTAATTTTATGCCTTCTTCTTTTGAAGGGTTTTAATTGCGTGAGGATACCAGTTCATTTCTTGTAGCAATTCAATGCAATGGTTTACATCATATGCAATTCTATGATTGGTAAATATTCCACTATTGGTATCAAAAATACAACAAGAACTTTCCAATATTCCATCACGAGGCTGGCCAACCGATCCAGGGTTAACAATTGTCCCGCCATTCACCTTCTTTATTAATGGATAATGGGTATGTCCTAAAACAAGTATTTGGTTCTCTTTTGGAAACCAGTCATACACTTTATCATTATCAGGATAATATCGACCATTGAGGCTGTCTTCAGGCGTTCCATGAGCCAATTCAAACTCAATTCCATCAAGCACTATTGACTTGGAAGAATTTAAACTCTTCAACCAACGGAGAGCCTCTTCGGGCAAATCCCTTTTATTACTTTCAATAGGCATCCAATAGTCAGGAAGCGGGTTTGGAGATTCCTCACGAATGATTAACTCATCATGATTGCCCAGAATAGCAGTCATATTTGGTGCTAGGGAATTTATAAGTTCCCAAGTTTCACGAGCCCAAGGAAAATAACCAAACGAATCACCGAGCAAGAGGAAGTGATCAATTTGCTTATCCTCCAAAAATTGAAGAACTTTTTTTAAGGCAAAGCAATTGCTGTGAATATCACTTAACAGAGCTATTCGCATGATACCAATTATTTATAAGTTCAACTACTAAATCATGAGAAGACTCAAAGTTATTTCCTTGAAATACTGCCTTCGTCTTATCCATTCCAATTCGCCATTGCTCGGGATTTTCCTCTCCAACAGATATTACATTAACCTTAAACTTATTTGCAATTAGGTTGGCGATTTCATAAAAGTAAATTCCATTGCCACTTCCAGCATTATAAGTCCCGGAAGGAACTTTCGATGAAACAGCTGCCAAAATCAAATTGGCGAAATCCTGAGTGCTAATAAAATCTTGAAATCTGAGTCCCGATCCTGTAAGTTCCAAATCCTGACCGGCGCTCGCTCTGACTAACCACTTTCTCAATATGGTATCTGGAAGTAGACTTAAATTTTTAGAGATTGGACTTGATAATCTAAAAACAACGTAATCCGTTTCTGAATTCAAAAAAGCATCCTCCAGTTTCTTTTCAATGATCATTTTAGAATTACCATACGCATGAATTGGAGCAACAGCAGACTGCTCTGTGATTAATTCGGGAAGTGGTCTTGAAATGGCACTGAATGTAGAAGTGAATAAGAATTTGGCAATTTTATTTTTAATAGCAAATTGAATTAATTCTTCCGAAAATTGAATGTTTACCTTTTCTATAAGACTCAGTTCCTCTTCCGAATTGCCTATCACTTTCACTCCAGCATTATGTACAATGACATCTGGAACAACTTCCGTTTGAAGTGCTTCTTTAAGATTGTCTTTTGCTGCGTCAAAAACTATATGATTTACTTCCTTCGGAAAAGTATGATTTGCCTTCGCAAGGACGCTCACTTCATATTGATTTGCCAACAATACTTCCAACAAGTCAGTCCCAACCAATCCAGTCGCACCGGTAAGAAGTATTTTTGTCCTTTGCATCATAGCATCTCGTCTATCGGCACAATTGCGTGTTCGAAAGCTCGAATTACGGCAACATTATTTTTATAATTTAATCTGCTGAATGCTTCTCCGAAAAGTACATTTCGCAGAAGTACATCTGCCTCATTAAAACCAACATCTGCTCGCATTGTGCTCGTTCCGGAAAATCTTGGATGTATTTCGAAAATGTAAATCTCTCCCTTGTGCACTCGCAATTGAATATTGAGTGGTCCTCTGCTTTTGAGTTGATATGCTAGCTTTTCACAAAAATCACTTATCGTTTTTTCTTCAATAAAAAAACCTTGAGAATATCCCGTCGAAATTGTAAATTGTTTGTCACCCACTTTTTTGGAATCGAGTAATGAAAGTCCAATCAACTTACGCTTCATCACGATGCTGTCAATTACATTGGCATCTTTATCAGACAAAACACCAACTGTATATTCCGATTCTCCATCACCAATGTAAGGTTGAATACAAACTCCTGAGTTCTCAGGTAGCTCTTCAATAGCATCTAAAATATCTTGTTCTTTCGTGGCTAATTTCAACCCCCTAGAACCTCCGGTACCTTTAGTAGGCTTAATAATAAATGGGAAATCGAACTTCTCGAGCAGCTGTTTGTAATCCTCAAGAGGAACGGTTGGAATGACTGGCAGTCCTAATTCCATTATTTTTTCTGTTGCTCTGTATTTATCCTGCATCAATGGCATCAACTCAGGATCATTCATAATCACAGGAGCATTTATTTCATTTCGGTGATGTGCTAATTTGAAAACCTCTGGCTCACTTCCTGGAATTACCGCATCAATACCGAACTTGGCTATTACATCATTTAAAGACGAAATGTAATCGGGTGATGAGGCAAAAGGAAGCAACACCTTTTGATTGGTTTTGTACAATCCCCATGAAAAGCTATCTGCATCACTTGCCACAACATTCCATCGATTACTAACTTCTTAACTGCTATAAAGCATGTAATATGCCTGAACCGACACTTCTTCCTCCAACAGCAGTAACAAGAATATTCTTTTTCATTCTGAGTATTTATGATGGTTCATCATCGTTGAAAACTTCACCATAGGAATCGGAAAAATCATATGAAGGCCTTTTTCGCGCTTCATCCAAAATCCGCCAAGTGTAATCTCCAATAATTCCAATTAATAATATTTGAATCGCTGCAACCGTGAAAATGGTATTTAAGATAATTGAAAACTGTGATGGTTCATGTCCTAATACGTAAGCATTGTAAATGACATATAACCATCTAAGAACAAGAACAACAAAAATTGTCAATCCAAAATTGACTATCAATCGAATTGGTCGGTTTGAAAATCCAGCAACCGCATCAACGAAAATTCCAATTCGCTTTACAAAATTCCACTTGCTCTGTCCTACCAATCGAGCTCTTTTTTCATAGTAGAAAGTAGTTCGATCAAAACCCAGCGATAAAATTCTAAACACGAAAGTGGTGTTACGCTCGTCCATGCGATTAAACGCATTCACAACTTTTCGATCGAGCCCCATCACATCACAACCTCCGCGATCGATTTCTAGTTTGGTTGCCCATGAAAGTAGTTGCCAAGCCAACTTTGAAGTTGATCTAGACAGAAAACTTTGATCGGAATTCCTTTCTCTTATAGCTAAGACTAAATCTTTACCTTCAATCCATCTATCTAATAATTCCTTCACGAGATAAACGGGATCTTGCCCATCGGAAGCCATTATTATAGAAAAATCTCCGCGACAAATATTTAATGCAGCAGTGATAGCAGTATGGCTTCCCGAATTCTTTGCAAGTCTCACCACATTAAGTTTCACATTAGACGGCGCTTTGGCAACATAGCTTGATATGACTTTGAAAGAATTATCGCTCGAGCAGTCGTCAATGAATGTTATTTCAAATCTGTAGTCGGGAAGACTTTCTGACAAATACTTAAAAAAATCTTCAATGACCAAGGGTAAGCATTCCTCTTCATTGAAGACAGGCATTAAAATGGAAACTAAGTTTCCTCTTTTTTTTGTCCTAGAATTAAGAATTTGATCAAGCATTCGAAATAATTTAATAAGCGTTCAAGGCATCAATTACTCTTTGAACCATTTCATCGGTCAACTCTGCGTACATTGGCAATGAGACGCAATGCGCTGCGAGATACTCCGCATTCGGACAATCTCCTTCTTTATAGTTCAAATGGGCATAAGCCTTTTGCAAATGACAAGGCACAGGATAATGAAGCGCTGGATAAATTTCCTTAGAATTGAGATAACTCATAAACTCATCACGATTCGGAGTGGTAACAACGAACAGGTGAAATACAGAGTCAGCCCATTCAGGTTGTGCTTGCATTTTTACTTTATCATTTTTTATTTCTGATAAATATCTTTTAGCAATTTCCCTTCTACGGTTGTTCCATCCCTCGAGGTATTTCAATTTCACTTGAAGTGAAGCACCTTCCAATCCTCCCATTCGGTAGTTGTATCCGATCTCATCATGATAATACCTAACCACACAACCATGATTGCGTAGTGATTGCAAATGCTTAGCATAGTCCTCATTGTTGGTAGTAATACCACCTGCCTCACCGCACGCTCCCAAATTTTTTCCAGGATAAAAACTATAACAGGCCATCTCACCGAATTGACCTACGGTCTTTCCTTTGTAGCGAGCTCCTTGAGCTTGTGCTGCATCTTCTATTAAAAATAAATTGTGCTTTTTGCAAATGGCTGCAACACCGTCAATATCGAAAGGTTGACCGTACAGGTGAACCCCAATCACTGCCTTAGTTTTAGATGTGATTTTTTCTTCAATCTTTTGAATATCTATTTCCCAAGTATCCGATGTGCAATCGACAAACACCGGTGTAGCGCCAGCGTGTGAAACACCCCAAGCTGTTGCGATGAATGTATCAGCAGGAATGATTACCTCATCTCCTTCACCAATACCAAGAGCTAACATTGCAAGATGAAGCGCAATCGTTCCATTCGAAACTCCAATGGTATGCTTCACCCCGACATAACTACTAAATTGATTTTCGAAATCAGCTACAAATGGTCCTCCGGAAAAGGCGGTGTTTTCATACACCTTTTCAAACATTTCAAAAACCTCAGACTTGATTTGCTGATGTTGACCTTTTAGGTCTAGGCATGGTATTTTTTCCATAAATATTTTATCTATCCGATACTTTCTTTAAAAATTTTGCTGGATTTCCAGCCACCACTGTATATGGCTCCACATCTTTGGTTACCACAGATCCCGCTCCCACTACCGCGTGTTCTCCGATTGTCACACCGCATAATATTGTGACTGAACTTCCAATAGAAGCACCTTCTTTAACATGAGTTAATTCTACATGCCAATCAGCTTCCGTTTGCATACTTCCATCATCATTTGTAGCACGTGGAATTTTATCATTGATAAAAGTAACATTGTGACCAACGAATACATTGTCACCTATATGAACTCCTTCACAAATGAATGAGTGTGATGAAATTTTACAGTTCTTTCCGATGGTCGAGCCTTTTTGAATTTCAACAAATGAACCTACTTTGGTTCCATCGTCAATTGAGCATCCGTAGGCATTTACCCACTTAAAAATTTTTACATCCTTACCTACACGAACGTTGTTTAGCGACTGACGTTCGTTGTCAATATTGAGAACTTCCATCTTTACTTTTAAGCTTGTATTTTTATTTCCATACCACCGCTCTTGATACTTTTCTGAGCAGCTTCAAGAATTTTCACTGTATTCAATCCACTTTGCCATGAAGCCACAGGAGTAGTTCCATCAGTGATAGCACTAACAAAATCCCGCGCCATTCCTGAAAGTGCCTCAACATTATTCAATTTTGGAATATACACGTCGCCTACTCGGTAATCAACAAGAATTTTGCGTTTATCTTCATCCGAACTCACACTGTGAGCAGTATCATACACTTTAATTTTTTCAGTGGGTTCCATGTCATTGAAAACAATCATTTTCTCATCACCACCTACAAGCATGGTTCTAATCTTCACAGGAGAAGACCAACTGCAACTAAAGTGAGCCAATGTATTAGAAGTATAGTTCACCGTAAGGTAAGCTATGTTTTCCACACCATTATGGATATGACTAACCCCTGTTGCATTGACACTGATTGGAGTGTCCTGAACCAAGTAATCAAGAATTGAAATATCGTGGGGTGCCAAATCCCAGAGCACATTCACATCTTGTTGTATCAACCCGAGATTGATACGTGTTGAATCAAAATATTTGACTTTCCCAACAGTGCCGTCATCAATTAAAGCCTTCATTTTTCTCACCGCAGAGGTGTACAAAAATGTGTGGTCAACCATTAAAACTTTATTTTGTTTTGCAGCAAGTTCAATCAATGCTAAGGCATGATCCACAGTGTCTGTCATCGGTTTTTCAAGCAAAACATGTTTACCCGATTCAAGCGCTTTTTTTGCCAAGGGGAAATGGGAGAAAACCGGGGTAGCAATTACAACAGCGTCAATAGAGCTATCGTTCCACAATTCGTCAATTTGAGTTGAGACCTCTGTTTGAGGATACATAGAAGCCACCACTTTGAGTCTTTCTCTCTCGGAGGTCAAATACTTTCTAACGTTTACATCTTGAATAGAGGAAAAATTTCTAACAAGGTTTGGCCCCCAATACCCAAATCCTATGATGGCTATATTAATCATGTGCTCCGTTTGTTAAGGCGCACAAATATAGCCTTTTTCAACCGCTGAAACCCTTTAAAATTAAGTTTTTTGAAGAAAAGAAACGATAAGTTAAACTTGCACCGAAATTTGCTTTGAACAAATGTGTAATTCACTTGTTGTAAAGGTGTTTTATAGCGTGCCGAGTCATGAAGATGCAGGAATTTACAATTAAGGATCTCGAGAATTTTACGGGCATTAAGGCCCACACTATTCGAATTTGGGAACAGCGCTACGGTTTACTTTCACCAGACCGCAGCGATACCAATATTCGTAAATATTCTGATCGTGATTTAAAGTTCCTGTTAAATGTAAGTCTACTCAATAGCTTGGGCTTTAAAATTTCTCAAATCGCCTCCATGTCTGAGGATCAGATGCGAGAAACAATTACAAAACACGCTGCAAATCAACAACCTGAACAACATTTTCTTCACGTATTGAAAATTAGTATGCTCAATTATGATGAGGAGATGTTTAATGGAGTTGTGGAGAATTACATTTCAGAAAATGGATATGGAAAGAACGTTCAAAGAATTGGATTGTTCCTTTTTTACAGCAGATTGGCATTTTATGGCAGGCAATGTGATTTGCCCAGCTCAAGAGCACTTTATTTCGGCACTTGTTCGTCAAAAGATTTTTTCGAAATCGACAAGATTGAACAACCTGACAGAAAAAATCACGCACCGATTGTTCTGTATTTACCTGAGCTTGAGATTCACGAACTTTCTGGTTATGATCCACTATCTCCTCAAGCTAAGAGGTTACAGAAGTATATTCCTAGGTCAGAGTGTCCCTTGAGGATTTGATCCAAGTTCAACAAAGGCTTGGAGAGGTTCATTTTGTTTCAATTTTCACAACAAATCCTTCAACAGTCCTGATAACGGATTACCTAAAAGGTGAGAACTCACTTTGAAAATCTCAATTGCCAATTCCATTTGACAGGGAATAACCTAGCAGGAATTCAGAGTCCAGACCTCGTGTTATCAAGCATTACAGCAACTCAGAAATGTTTGCTTCGAATTCAAATAAATCCAAGACTTAATTTTATACGTAACTCCTTTAAGAACAGGAGTAAACAATCTTGTTTAATATTTTAACAAAATTATTAAACAAAAAGATTGTGTATTCCAAATTCTTGTTTAATCTTTGTGTCAATACATTAAACAAAAAGAAAATGAGCACCATTGAATTCAATCAGTTGTTGACTACCAGCGCTAAGGATCTCAAAGGATTCGCAATTAACTTCACCCGAAATGTGGAGGATGCGGAAGATTTGCTGCAGGATACCTTATTGAAGGCGCTCCGATATAAAGACCATTTCCAAGAAGGTACCAATTTCAAAGGATGGCTCTTCACCATCATGAGAAATATCTTTATCAATAACTATAAGAGAAAGAAACTTCAAAATACAATTACCGATCAGACATCCAATCAGTTTTTCTTGAACTACGGTAAAATTTCTGAAGACACTGTTAGTGATAGAATTAACGAAAAAGATATTACAAAGTCGATTTCATCATTGACCCATGAATTCAAGACGCCCTTCCAAATGTTTCTGGATGGGTTTCACTATGATGAAATCGCAGGAGCAATGGACATTCCAATGGGTACAGTAAAGAGTCGTATTTTCCATGCGCGTAAAAAACTCATGGAAGATTTGAAAGATTTCCCGTTAGGCCTTCGTGAGTTTGGCGAGATAATGAAAATTGTCGTCACGGTACACGATGCTGCAATTAAGTCCAGCTTTATCGGCCAAATCAGAAAGCAAAGCCGATCGAGATAAATCCAATTGAATGGTTCGGCTTTTACACTTTTGTACTTCAGTTGGAACTCTACTTGCCCGTAGTAATTTTCGCCTTCTTCGAAAACTTCTTCGGCTTTCATAGTGTTGCAGTGATTGTCTGTCGAATCACCGATAATCATTCCTTTAGGTGCCAATAATTTTTTGAGATGCTTTAAAAGCTTCAAAAAGTTCCTTTTTCATCACCACCAATCCCTAAACCATTCATTAACAACAAAATGGTATTGTATGGGATCTTTTAACGAAAAAATATTTTCGTTAAATACTCGTTTTACCCCTCTTGCGGTCATCACATTGCAAGCCAATTCAGACTTTTCAATAGCGGTCACATCCAAGTTTCTTTTTTGTAAAATCAGCGAGTGACATCCAGCAGCAGCCCCTACATCTAAAACACTTCCTTTACACATACTCAGTGCGAGACGCTCATACCCTTTCATTTGCTGATAGTTCCGAAAGAATAGTGAAGGTTCCATAGCTTCATCACGCTCACCATTGATAAAAACATCAATGGCCGGAGCTTTTCCATTTTCCCAGTAGTCGGTGATTGCTGCACCAATGGGATCCTTTAGAATAAGTTCTTTTGAGCTAGACTTCGGCATTCCATGCAAATTAAGGCTGATATTTTGAAATTAACACCATCAAATGCAACCTTTCAGGCTAAATTTGTTGTCTTATAGTCATTATATTAGCCAAAAACCAAATGAGATCCTTTGCTGCACTATTTCTAGTTGGATTCACTCTATTCGGAAGCTCGGTGAGCGCTCAGTTAACTGTTGACTCCTTATCCATCCAACAATACGTTCAAGATGTACTTCTTGGATCTGGTATTCAAGCCACCAACATTTCATTTCAGGGATGTTTGAGTCAGGCAGGTTATCTCCAAAATGGAAACTCGATTGATCTCGGTTTGAATAGTGGGATTCTACTTTCAAGCGGACCAGCTCAAGATATTCCTCCGGCAGACCCACAATATGGTTTCATTGATTTTGATTGTCCAGCAGCACAGAATGATCCAGATCTTTTGAACATTGCGAATTCGGTTCCAGGATTGATTGGTCAAAACTTTTCAGTGTCGTCTATCAATGACAAGGCTATTTTAGAATTTGATTTTATCCCAACGGGAGACACCCTTCGCTTTAGATACATTTTCGGATCTTATGAGTACACTCAATATGAAAACTCTCAGTACAATGACGTGTTTGCCTTCTTGTTGAGTGGCCCTGGGATTACTGGACCATATGCTGCCCCTGCTGGTTTTCCAGGTGGAGCACAAAATATTGCTGTAATTCCAGATTCAGACCCTGCAATTCCGATTACAATTAGTTCTGTAAATGCTACTTTGAACTCTGAATATTTCGTACCTGTACCAAACCAAGACGACATTAATGCTCGCGGTAGAACTGACGTTTTGGAATGTTGGGCAGAAGTAGTTTGTGGTGAAACTTATCACATCAAATTGGCCATTGCCGATGGTAGTGACACCGGTCTAGACAGCTTTGTGCTTTTGGAAGAAGGATCATTCTCTTCAAATGCAGTAGTTGATGTAAACTTGAGTATCAATGTTGGAGGTCCAGATGCGGAAACACTTTGGGAAGATTGTGGTGAGGCGACTTTGACATTTACTAGAGCAGAAATTTCTAGCCTTGATGTGGAAGATATGGTTATCATCGAGTGGACGGGTGATGCAGAAATGGGAGTTGATTACACAGAAATGCCTGATACTGTTTTCTTCCCTATAGGAGTGTCAACCGTAAGTTTTGAAATTGATGCCTTCTTGGATGGATTGCCGGAAGGTGCGGAATTGGTGCATTTGAACATATTGAATATCGGTGCCTGCAATGGCTCTGGTTTGGTTTCAAATTTCGAGTTTTTTATAAATGACCACCCAGATCCAATTGTCGTTGCTCCATATGAGAATAGCATTTGCCTGGGTGCTACCGATGAACTTGTTCCTGAAATCACAGGCGGATACGGAAACTTCATTTACGATTGGAGTACTGGTGAAACTAGCTCCTCTATAATTGTAGAGCCTCTCGTTACAACAACATACTTCTTGACGGTTTCTGACACTTGTGGCCTTGATCCTGCTGATGGAACATTTCTAGTAAACATATTGGTATTTGACCCTTTAGAAGTGTCCATTAACTCTGGCGATTTATTGCTGAACTGCAATGAATCTGTTGACCTCACTGCAAATGCTACAGGAGGCGATGGTGTATATGATTTCTTCTGGTACGATGAAAATGGAAATGATCTCTTTGGTTGGGACAATACACTATTCTATGGCTCATGGAATGGAGAAGGTGAAATCAATATTGAAGTAACCGATGGATGTGGCTTTACTGCTACAGATGGCATAACCGTAGAACTGAATGTCCCTGATTTAATAGTAGATGGTCCGGCTACCGTGGCGGCACCTTGTAATTCTTTGACAACTGTAACGCTCAATGTGAGCGGTGGTCAAGCACCTTACAACTATTCATGGGAATTAAACGGTGTTTTCGATTGGAGTCAGTTTGATAACACCTTCGATTTTACATCCTCTACTCCAGGTACAATCACAGCTATTGTAAACGATGGCTGCGGACAAAGTGAAACTCTTAACATTCCTTACACCATTGATGCACCGCCAGTTTCATTCGATTTGATTGATGAATTGACTGGCACTTGTTCAGATATATATGAAGCCGAGCCTACCAACTTAGTTGCTGGAGGTAATGTTACATATTCATGGACAGAAGGTGGAAGTGTAATTTCGAATGCATCAGCATTGAGTGAAAACTTCACAACAAGCACAACGGTAACGCTCACAATTACGGATGCTTGCAGTAGTTCAGCTTCAGACAACATTTCGATTGTAGTTATCAACCCACCAATATCTCTTGATTTGGGAGCAGACATTGATGCATCATGTGTTGACCTTAATGCAATAGTTCCTGTAATTTCAGGAGGAAGTGGAAATATGCAATACACATGGATGGTGGCGGATACACTGTTCAATAATGCGCCACAAATTAACGTGCAGTCTTTTGAAACAATCCCTGTACAATTGAGCCTAGTGGACGAGTGTGGTGAAACAGCAACAGATCAATTGTTCATCCACATCCCTAATGTTCCGATTTCATTTATCACTAGCGCTGATACTACAATATGTGTTGGTGGTGAAGTAACTTTATTCGGCGAAGCTTCTGGTGGTGAAGGTGGTTTCACATACGATTGGCTGCAGAGTTCATCTACTTCAACTACCATGGCTATGGCGGGCATAAATAACTCTACAACTTTCACTTTGATGGCTACAGATATCTGCGGCAAGTTCGAAACTGCCGATATCTATGTAGGGGTATTACCAGTAGAGGCGATAATTTCAAGACAAGAACTTGATGTAGATACTTATCTATTCACTTCAGTGTCTACTCCATCAGATGGGTCTACTGCACTTCAATGGTATGTTGATGATGAAGCTTATACAACAGATAATAGTTTTGAATATTCATTTGATGGAATCGGAGAGCACATAGTGCACCTAACAGCAACAAATGTGATTGGATGTGTTGACTCAACTTATCAAATTATTTTGAGCAGTCCGATTGTTTACATTCCAAATGCGTTTTCACCAAATGGAGATGGAATAAATGATGTGTTTAGAATTGAAATGCAAAGTGTTCAAGATTTTGAATTGACCATCTTTAATCGTTGGGGAGATGTAGTGTTCCACTCTATTGACCCAACAGAACCTTGGTTAGGAGAATTCAAAAATGGAGATTATTACAATCAAAACGGAGTCTACAACTACATTGTGAAAGTAAGAGGATTTAAAAATGAAGTTCTCGAAAAAACAGGATACATCAATGTAATGCGATAAAAATATCACTACTCTTGAAATCCCGTCTGAGACATACTTCAGGCGGGATTTTTTGTTTGCCGTTTTCAAGCAACTAGATGCTTAAATTTGCAGTCTACTTTGTAGTTCGGTCATATGATGAAAAATATAATACTTTTAGTGGGGTTGATTGGAGTTGCTTTAACAAGCAATGCTCAATTGCAAGTGGAAAATAACATGACAATTGCGGATTATATTCAAACCGTATTATTGGGTGATAATGTTACCGTTTCTAATATCACATACAATGGAGTTCCAGCTGATCAGGTGAATGCTCAAGTTGGGTATTTCAATTGTGAGGATTGCGTACTTGAAATTGGAAGTGGACTAATATTATCTACCGGTGACGTTTCGGGTGCACCAGGTCCAAATGACGCGAACGAGTCTGCGAACTTCGGATTGACCAATGGAAACGATCCAGACCTTTTGGATATCGTTTCGCAAGCAGGTTCCAACCCAAATCTTTTTGATTATCTCATCATTGAATTCGACTTTGTTCCACTTGGAGATTCTATACGATTTAGCTACATCTGGGCTTCCGAGGAATATTCTGATTTCGTAGTAGATGGTCCAACAAATTTTAATGACTTTTTTGGATTCTTTTTAAGTGGCCCTGGCATCAATGGTCCATATAGCAACAATGCAGTTAATCTAGCTGTAATTCCCGGTACCAATATTCCCGTGGCAATTGGCTCACTCAACAATGGTCCAAATAATAACGGTCCATGTGAATACTGCGAATACTTCAACGCAAATGGCGAAGGATTCGATCCTGATGTACCATCCTATTCAGACCCTAACACAGTAGTGTTTGATGGCTACACCACCAAGCTCACTGCGTTGAGTGAAGTAGTATGTGGTGAAACGTACCACATCAAACTTGCCATATCCGATGTTGGTGATGGAGGATACAGCAGTGCAGTATTCCTTGAAGAGGATTCTTTTACAAGTAATCTTGTGGTACAAGTAGCTATCGAATTTGAAGCGGGTGGACCAGATAATAACACCATCTTTGAAACATGTGGTGACGCCGAAATTGTTTTTACTCGTCCAATTTCGAATGATGTTGAAACAACATTTTTAGCACAACTTGAATTTTTTGGAGTTGCAGAAATGGGCGTTGACTATAGTAACCTTCCATCTGAAATCGTTTTCGACCCGGGTGTATTCAGTGTTTCTGTTCCAATCACCGCCTTTATTGATAATATCCCTGAAGGTCAGGAAAGTATTCAAATGATTATAACAAACATTGCTGAATGCTCTAACGAACCACTTCAATCCACCTTTGAATTTTATATCAACGATCAACCTGATCCGTTGGTCGTAGAAGGGTTTACAGAATCTATCTGTAGTGGAAACTCAATAGAAATAACTCCAGTTGTTGATGGCGGATATGCCGTGTACACCTACCTATGGTCAGATGGATCTACATCGCCATCCATCACTGTGACACCTGGCAGTACTACTACATATTCAGTGGCTGTTGCTGATACATGCGGAATTCCATCACAAAATGCTGACATTATTATTGAAGTCGGTGTATTTCCTCCTTTAGAACTTTCAGTTTCTCCAGATCCGTTTATGGTGGATTGTTTCGGTTCGCAGGCTACCGCTACGGCTACAGGTGGTAATGGTGACTATGATAACTGGTTATGGGTAGATGGAAATGGACAGGATATGTTTGGATGGGACAACACCTTGTTTGTTTCGACTTGGAACTTTAGCCCTGAAGTAACTGTAAGTGTTGAAGACGGCTGTGGGACCACTGCGGCATATACTTTTTATCCAGAATCAAGTGTACAACCCTTAGAAGTAAATCAGCCGACCACTATTCAAGCGATATGTGGCGAGCTTTTGACAATTGCCCCAGAAATTACTGGTGGACAAGCACCATTCTTTTATTCATGGTATGATCAAAATTTCAATTTCCTATCCGGCGATCCAAGCTATTCTGTAACACCGAATACAGATTTGAACTTAATTTTTCAAATAAGTGATAATTGTGGTGGCTTTGAAAGTATAGATATTTTTGTGAACGTGATTCAAGTGCCGATTGAGATTGTATTGCAACCTGAATATTTTGGAAATTGTTCCACTCCTTTTGAAATAGAAGCTAATATATCGGGAGGTAGCGGCACCTTCACCTATTTGTGGCAAGAAGAAGGATCTAACGTGGGCAACACCAATCCTTTGACATATCAAACCACAGCTTCTCATGAATTGATTCTTTCGGTTTCGGATAACTGTGGGTCTTTTGCTCAAGCGAATACTTTCGTGAACATATACACTGAGCCAGTAGAATTTACTTTGTCAGAAGATCAAAGTGGAACATGTGTTGACCTAGTTCAATTCTCAGCAAGTGTAACTTCGGGTATTCCAACCTATAACTATGTTTGGACTGCTAATGGAAGCAACATTGGTCAGGGTCAAACCATCAACTACTCATTTGATGAAACTACGGAAGTGACGTGTACTGTTACGGACTATTGTGGCACATCAGCTGAGAGTTCGGCAATGTTCTATTTGTTCAACCCACCGTTACAACTACTCACTACACCTGATACGATTATTTGTAGAGGTACATCTGCTTACTTGAATGCTTGGACAGAAGGTGGAGCAGGTTTTGTGACTTACTTGTGGGATTACGAAAACTCCACTGCTCACTCAATATTGATAGGTCCTGGTGGATATCACGAATACACCGTTCAAGTGGCCGACCAATGTGGACAAACGCAAGAAGAAACAATTGAAGTTGAAGTTCAATATGTAGATGCCGCCTTTACTTATGATTATCTAAGTAACGTGGATGTTACATTCTACGCATTAGCAGCAGATAGCTGCACCGATTGCTCGTATCTGTTCAACTTTGGAGATGGAAGCTATGCTACGGACGCCATTACCAATCATACTTTTGATGGGCTCGATCAATACGCCAGCAACTTGTTGGTGACAAATAGCATTGGGTGCTACGATGTAGCATATCACACCATCTACCCGCCAGTACAGATCTATATTCCTAATGCATTTACGCCAGACAATGATGGTGTGAATGATGTTTGGAAATTTGAGACCAGTGGTATTGTGACCTTTGAGCTTTTTATCTTCAACAGATGGGGCGAGCAGATTTGGTACAGCACCGACCCCAATATGGCTTGGACTGGAGGCAAAGTAGGTGAAGATTATTACGTATCTGATCAGGTTTATAGCTATTTCATCAAATACACAGGTGTAGATGGTGATGCTAAAACTGCTTCAGGAACTGTAACCATGTTGCGCTAAGAAAAGAAGGTCTTACTCCTCAATTTCTTGACGACCTTCAATAGCCACTAGTATATCAGCAACTAGAAAGCGCTTTTCATCCATCTTATACCTAGAAATGTACTCACGTGCAATAGTAGAGGCTTCCAAGATATCAGACTCTGGAATTTCATCTTCAAGGCCTTCAATAATTGTAAGGCATTCAACGGCTTCTTCATAAGAACCATCGATAGCAATTTCAGTGAGTTGCACAAGATAATTCGATGGCTGAATGCCTGAACTCCAAATGAAAAACAGCAACTGTTTGCGTACATGTCGGTATTTCGGATTCTTAATCGCTTTCATGAACGCATCTTCGACATTGCTGACTTTCAGTTGACTGAGCATCTCTCCCACTTCCTGCTTCACATGAAGGTTTTTCGTAGTTGCAAATACTGTGATTAAAGGCTCAACAAGCTCGGCTGATCCTTCCTCACGACAATAATTGATAGCCTTTTGAACCAAACTATCATCCCCACTGAAAAGATCTTTCTTTACCTCTTCTATTTTCTTTTTTTGTGCCGGTGTATTCATGCTGCAAATATAATGGTGGAAATATGCAACTTATCCCTTATTTTCGTAGTCATATAGGCACAAAAAAGTACAAATGAAAAAAATCGTATACACTCTGGTTCTTGCTTTCGCTTTGGTTTCAAGCGCAGCATCAGCTCAAAACATCATCACTGAAAACGAGGTGAATATCGAAATTAATCATAACACGACTCGTGAACAACTTTCTCAGATGTTCACTGAATTGAATGCTCTTGGGCTTGTGTTTCGATACAACCCACAATTTGATAGTGACAAGAAGTTGAAGGCAATTCAATACCGCATTTCAACTGCTGATGGAGTTGATTTGGGAACAGTAGATATGACTAATTTGCAAAATCCTTTAAGCAGCACGAAAATCGTGTTGACCAGAACAGAAGGTCATTTCGCTGTAGTTTGCTTAGGCAACTGCAATTAAGAAACAATTACTCCTCGATAATTAGCCGAATCCCTTCCAGGGCTTCGGCTTTTCTTTTTTCAGTAGTTTCTGAAAGTTCATGAATCGACCGGTGCTCGGATAATTGAACTAGCTTCTCAATTCTCAGAATTTTCGATTTCGAATCTCTAGAGAAAGCCGCCTCCACGAATTGTTCTTGGATGTAATCAATAGCCTGTACATTTGGATGAAGCATATCGGATTCATAGAATCTGTAGTCTCGGAGATCATCCATCATGATTTCATAGGAAGGAAAATAATCAACTCCTTCCAATTCGACTAAAGCAGCACACAAAGAAATCAGCCTTGCCTTTGACCTGCTGTTTTCAACCGCACCGTCTTTCCAATGGCGCACAGGGCTTACTGTAAAAACAAACCTCAAATTTGGATTCAACATTCTCAATGAAGCTATCGTTTGCTTCCATTCCAGCAACATTGCATTTTCATCTACTAACTCTTTAACAAAAGTACTTTGAGGCAATTTATGGCAATTTGCAACGATGCAATTTGTTTCCAAATGTCTGTAACCGTATGAGGTACCAAAAGTGACCACCAATAATTTCAACGCACCAATTGCAAGATGCGCGTTACTGATGGCGTGATTTATATTTTGAATAGCAACTGCACTATCTCTGTTTGAAAATGATCCGTGATGAGCTAAGCTGCGAAACATACTATCAGACAGGAATAGGTTTTGAGCTGAATAAGTCTTATTTCCAGCGATTTCTTGAAAAGCACGGGCCAATGCGGAAGGATGAAAAATGACGCCATGACTAAATGGTCGGACATCGAAATGCAATCTGCTCATCCGACTTTCCATGTTGGTTGCGAAGCAAGAACCTGCAAACATCATAGGCGCTGAGTAATCTAACTCAATATCCATTTTTTTTACTATAACTTCAGTTCTCCACTTCATAGCATTAAATCGACATTCAAATCATTACCACATTTGAAGTGCCCTTGAGGACATGTCTTATGACCATGCAAACCACAAGGTCTGCAATTCAATTTTTCTGATACTTCAACCACCTTTGCGTTGTCACTTAATGGTGTGAATCCAAATGAAGGAATCGTTGAGCAGAAAACGGCAGTAACCGGTGCATTCATAGCGCTGCAGAGATGCAAGGGGCCACTATCGTTTACAAAATTCATTTTCGCTTTCGACATTAGCGCCGCGCTTTGAAGAAGAGAGAGTTTGCCTGCAAGAATCTCTATGGAGGTGCTTTCCACTTGACTTTTCAATTCCTCACAAATCGAAATATCGGATGGACCACCCAATAGGTAGACCTTTTTTATCGAGTATTTGCCGACCAATTCTGCCCACTTTGAAAGCGGCGTCTTCTTAGTTTCCCAAACCGAAGCGGGACTAATTGTAATGAAATCCGTGTCACCAAATCCTTTGATGAAATTGAAATCTTCCTTCGAAGGATATATTTTCGGATTTCTTCTTGATGAGGAAATAAAGGGGGCGATCACAGCATGATTTCTCTCTACTTCATGCAAAGTAGCAGCAGAAGGATCGCTGGTAATTCTGTGTTCTGCCTTATGCGTGTAGCAAAAGGACATTGGATTTTTATCAAATCCACTTTTGATTTTGCTCCTGAAAAGCACGTCATTAGACCTGAAGAGAAAAAACGTTGTAAATTGAATACAGCGTCATACTTCTCTTTTCTAAGTTGCTTTACAATGCGAATCATTGACTTCCACTTCCCTTCCTTCTTGTTCCAAACGACAACCTTATTCAGTGAGGCATTATTCGCTAAAAGTGATTCATTACCCTTTCTTAAAAGAAAATCAATCTGCGCATCCGGAAATTCACTGCGTAGTGTTTCTACGACTCCAGTTGCAAGTATCACATCACCAATAAAGGCGGTTTGTATGACAAGAATTTTATTCATCAAACAGCTACTTCAAAATCGCGAAGTGCATCATTTAAAGAAGTTTTAAGATCTGTGCTTTCTTTTCTTTTTCCAATAATTAAAGCACAATTCACTTGATAGTCGCCCGCTGGGAATGATTTGGTATAAGCACCGGGTATTACCACAGATCGCTCTGGTACTTCACCTACATACGTAACAGGTTCACTTCCCGAGACATCAATGATCTTCGTGCTTTTTGTAAGTACCACATTCGCGCCCAATACAGCTTGCTTTCTCACACGAACACCTTCTACTACTATCGAACGCGAACCAATAAAGCATCCATCTTCAATCACCACTGGTGCGGCCTGAAGAGGCTCCAGCACTCCACCAATACCTACTCCACCGCTTAAGTGTACATCTTTACCAATTTGGGCACAGCTTCCAACAGTTGCCCATGTGTCTACCATCGTTCCACTGTCTACGAATGCACCAATATTCACATACGACGGCATCATGATGACACCTTTGTTTAAAAAAGCTCCATATCGCGCTATTGCATGAGGAACTACGCGAACTCCAAGTTCTGCATAGTTCGTTTTCAATTTCATTTTATCATGAAAAACAAATGGACCTACTTCAATTATTTCCATTTGTTGAATTGGAAAATAAAGCACTACTGCTTTTTTCACCCATTCATTTACCTGCCAATCCGCCCCTACAGGCTCTGCCACACGGAGTTCACCTTTATCAAGCAAATCAATTACTTGGCGAATTGCATCCTTTGTATTTTCAGATTGAAGCAGACTTCTGTCATTCCAAGCTTCCTCAATCAAAGATTTCAATGAATCACTCATCAGATAAGTTTATTTTTGTCAAAAATACAATCAAAGCAGCTATGTCTAAAGTTCTTGCCATCGACTACGGAATGAAGCGCACTGGTCTGGCCATTACAGATGAGTTGCGAATCATTGCCTCACCTCTTGAAACTGTTGATACATCTAACATTTTCAATTATCTCGAAAAATTGATTGTAAAGGAAAAAATTGTAGATATAGTGGTCGGTGAAGCACGCCATTTGGATGGAAATGCAAGTGAAATCACCATTGAGCAACAAAAATTCTGCGATCAATTGCTCAAGAAATTTCCTTCGATAGTTATTCATCGCATCGATGAAATGTTCACAAGCAAGTTGGCCTCACAAGCATTGATAATGGGAGGAATGAAGAAGAAAGACCGCCAAAACAAAGGGAATCTAGACAAGGTAAGCGCAGCGATTATTTTGCAGTCTTTTTTAGAGCAAAATTAGTTTAGCGAAATCACCTTGAGTTCGGCTTGTAATGGATTAAAGTTCGCGATCAATTTCTCAATAAAATCCTCTGGCAATTCATCAATGTACTGACTCAGATTCGTAAATCTTTCTTGAGGCTGATGATCGGGATATACTTCCGACCAAATCTTTTCTAACTGATTAATTTTTTGCTCTTCTCGCGTTTTAAAAGCCTTGGTCATTTTTTTCTCAATGTTCTCAAGTGCATTCAATTGACGTTTGCCCTCGGCCTGAACAAACCCGTGCAGTGTTGCGTCAACGCTGGCCGCTTTCGCTGTAACATCATCAAATAACTTTATCAAATCTGCTTTTTGACAAGTAAGATCAACAAGTCCGTCGGCTTCCATCCAAGCATCTATAATCTCCTTTTGAGACTTAAATAAATCGGTGATTACTAAGCCGAGTTTATTCATTTTTTTTATCGTTCCTGGTGAAAGGATAAGAGCGCTATCTCTAAGGACTAACGCCGGGAAATTCGTTTGATATAATTCAAAAACCCCTTTGAGTTGATGCCAATACGCAAGCTCTCCTGGTCCCCCGATATAGGCTATATTGGGTAAAATAAACTCTTGATATACGGGACGTAAAATCACATTCGGACTATACTTTTCAGGATGATCATTGAGCAACTTTACCAATTCAATTTCTGAGTAGGATTTATTCCCGATAGTAAATTGTCCATCAAACTTGATGCGCTCACGACTGCCCTTTTCTAAAAAAAATAAGTTCACCTCTCGCGGAGTGACTTGAGCTTTTAGACCTTTCGATTCTAGATATTGAGAGGTTTCAGTAACTATGGCCTCTGATTTTCTCTCGGAAATTTCAGAAAGAAGCACTGGGTAAAATAGTTTCTTCAACTCCACATCATTTCCATCCACTATCAGCAACTCCTCTTGTCCAAATATCTCATGAACGAGACATCTTGTGGCAGCAGCCAAATTGTTCGAGCGATAGGCATTCGAAAGTTTATCCATCCAGCGTTTTGCCTTTTCAGAATCTCTGAATAGGGAATGTAATTCTTCTAAAACTTGATCAAGCCCCGACAAACTCATCTCACCCACGGCACCCCTTTGATCTGTATTCCAAATCAATTTTTTATTGAATAAATGGAAATGATTTATTTCCTCAAAGTCGTGATCTTCCGATGCCATCCAGTATACAGGAATAAAATTATTTCCGTTGGCTTCATCATTCAATTTTCTAGCTAAAGCGATTGCCGAAGCTATTTTATAAATGAAATAGAGTGGTCCAGTAGCGAGACAAAGTTGATGTCCTGTGGTTATCGTAAAAGAGTTGGGCAATGCGAGCATGTCCAAAAGCTTCTGATTGGCCGCAATTCCGTCCTTCTCATATTGTCTTGATAAGGCTTGAACAAGAACTTCGCGCTTAGAATGGTCGAATTGCTTTTGTGCAGCAAGCAATAGAATTTGATCAGGAGTTGGAGCTCCGTGCGTCAAGCGGTGGACATCTTCATGGTTTTGTAGAAATTGTTCCACAATAGAAGATAGTCCTAGTGTATTTTTAATTGGAAATTTTTCGAAAATCATCGGTGCGAAGTTACGTGATTGGGAGATACCGCACCATTCTAAAAGAAGTTAACGAATCAACTGGAGTGTTCCTTTTTCGCTTTTAGAAACCCATCCAGATTCATCATCATAAATTCGATAATTCACTTCCCACACATAGGAACCATTGCACGAATAGGAGCCATTGTATGTTCCATCCCAACCTATTTCAGGGTCGTCTGTAGAGAACAGTTTATTTCCCCAAGTGTTGTAGATATTGAATTCCCATGTAGATACTGTCCCTGCCACAGGAATGAATACGTCATTTTTACCATCACCATTTGGTGTAAAAGAATTAGGAACAAAAAATGGTTTGGTGAAATCAATTGTGTTGGAGGTTGGATGCCCTATTGTGCCGTCTTCTTTTCCAGGGTTGGCCTGTGTAGGATCATAATCTTCTGGAACCTGTTTCAAATAGAAATCATCGACGAAGTAGTATGCGAATAAAGAGCCTGACCCTGCCCTTTCTTCAATGTCAACGTGACTATCGTCGTAGAATACTCCAAGCGTTAAAAAGTTGAAAGGCTGAGTTGGCGTAAAAGTGAAATGCAATTGTTTCCAATTGGAGCAATACATCGCAGTGTCGATGCGCATAGTAGGAATCAATAGAATAGGCTCTGTTTCATTTTGAACAAGGGGCCCAACAGAAAAATTAATTCCGAAATTCGAAACTGCAAGCCCAGAAGTGGCAACATCCGTTTTTACTCCACTCGTAATTTTGAACGAAAAAGTGTACTCCTTCCCTACCTCTAAAGGCTCAGTGAACTGAGTAGACAAATACTCTCTAAAGTTTGTTCCATTCGCACCAGTGGCACAAAAACCCATAATAGCATTGCCATCAGGTGCATTCACAACTCCCATAGGTGTTTGGGGAATATCTGCTGACTCGTTGGCTAAGTAGTGATAATAATCGGGAGTGGCGTAAGTTGAACCTGCATTGGTCCACCCAATAGCTCTAGAAAATTGACCAGTATTGGTTGGCAATGAAGTATAAGCCTCAAAACTTGGGTTTTGAAGTTGACTAAAAGCATTGCCAGCTAGCACCAATGCCAATAATACTAATACCTTATTTTTCAAGAGTTTGGGTTTGGTAATGCTAATTTACAAATATGATTTTAAAAATCAATAATGTAATACTAACAATTCTATGACGTCAAGAGGACTCCTAAGGTTGTCTTTGAAGGTTATTTTCTATAATTGAAATATCGAACGTAATTAGCAGTGATGCATGCTGCGCTAAATGAACCACTCGCAAATTCTGACTCAAACAACTTATGATTCAAGCCGTTATAGGAAAAAATAATCTCCGCTTTTGCCTGATCGGATATATTAAAATTGGCTCCCACGCCAATATTAATGAAGGTCCAAGACTTATTAAAGTCTGTCGATTTTGTCTCTGATTCCGCCCATTGCCCATTTGCATTCACAAAATAGTGTTTCAATGAAGGAGGGGGTCCTATGTATGCCTTTTGATTGAAGCCCAATACAAAGACAGGATTATAGTCCACATTCTTTTTATAAAAATTGTATTTAAAATCTGCGGTGAGATTAACGAAACCCACCTTATAGGCATCCTGTCCTGCGGGAACTAGAGAGAACCGCTCCTCAAACCCTGGGTCGATAAATACAACGTAGCGTTGCCATAATTCGCCATTTCGATTTTCAAAATTGGTTCTTTGATCGTCTGGTGCAATACTACTCGATGCAATGGTCGAATTGGTGAAAGTGAATGATTGGTAGCTCCCGCCAATATTGACAGAAATCCCATCCATCAGTTCAACTCCCAACTTAGCACCGAAAGCATAGTTCAATGCAAACCTGGGTTTTATACCTATAAAATCGGTCACTGATGTGAAGCCTGCCATCTCTTCTTTTTCAGTATAAAGCGGAATAGACATCCCTCCGAAAAATTCTGCATATCCTCTAATGGGATTTTTTTCGTGGATCACATCTTTCAGGCCTTGACTATCGAGCGAATCAACATTGACCTTGCGCTCCCTTTTCTTGATGGTTATTATTTCGCCGTCGATAATAATAGTGTCAGAAGGACAAATTGAGGACGCGAAAGATTGGAAGGAAAGCAAAAGAAAAAGCAACGCAGTAGCTACCACGTTGCTCTCTATTTTTGGTTTCACACCTAGTTTCATAATCCCGTTAACTTGTTTCGGGCTAATATAGGTGATTCATTTAATTTCCGTTTATATACACTTCCACCTCTAGAGCAGTTTTACCTTTTAAAGGTTCTGACACCTTAGGTTCTTCCACAACAGTATTCTCCACGTTGATTGCTTCAGTCGTAGTTGATTCGGGAGTTTCAACTACTGGCAAATTGCACTCTGGATTTGTTGATGGATCTGGATCTGTAACTGCCACAGATGGTTGGATAGCAGGATCAATTACTGAACGTGAAGGGCTTAATTTTCTATCCACAGAATTCTTCGATGAACTGATTGCTACTGCTACTGATGTGGTAGTTTCCGCTGCGAGCTCTAAAACAGGCATTTCCATTTTAGTTGAATTCACAGGTGATTCGATCGCTTTGTTTGCTTGAATGCTTTCTTCTGAACCAGAAAGGGCAACACCCGTTCCAATTCCAACAAGCAGAAGCACATACCAAACATTTAATGATGCCCAATTCCATGTCATGAAATTGCTCCACCACAACTTTCTTCTCATACCACCATAGACACTCTGAGGAACCTCAGGCGCAAAGTCGTATAGACTGGATTTCACGTTTTGGAAAAACTTTTCCTCACTCATCTTGCTTACAATTTTATATTACTTAAAAGTGTCAATTCCCTCTGTAGGTAGGTTTTTGCTCTTGACAATTGTGATTTAGATGTATTGACATCAATTCCCAACATGTCAGCTATTTCTTTATGCATAAAACCTTCAACTACATATAAGTTGAAAACCGTTTTGTATCCCTGAGGAAGCTTTTCGATGCAATGCATCAATTCCTCTTTGGTGAACTCATGGTCTTCGTGTACTATCAGGTCAGGCTTGTTTCCCAAATAGACATCATCAATGTCTTCTTGGTAGGCATGCTTCAAGTTTTTGCGGTACTGGGTAATACTGGTATTAACAGCAATTCTTCTCAGCCATCCTTCAAAACTTCCATCGTGATGATACGACTGAATGTTTTGGTAGATTTTCACAAAAACCTCCTGTAGCACGTCTTCAGCTTCCATTTTATTTTTGGCATACCGAAGACAGATACCGAAAAGTAAGGACGCGTATTTCTTGAACAGCCTGTCCTGAAAGCGCTTTTCGCCCCGAACACAACCCTCAATAATGTCCTTAATCTCGTCCATCTGATACTAAAACTCCATTTTATGAACAAGGGTTGCTTATACCCTATTTTTTTTTGATGTCAGCGTTCTGTAATCCAAGAAGTAAATCACTTTGATGCTGAATGAGTTACTCTGTGGCAATGAGAAGGTATGGTTTACCTCATCTGTTAAAGATACAGGAATTGGTGAGCCCAAAGCACTGTCAATGATAGAATTCTTCCAAACGACATTGATTTCAGACCCTGGTTGAAATATCCATTTGTAGAATAAATCTACTGTAAATGATGTAAACGACCTATCGGCAGCCGAATGCTCGGTGGATTCTCCAATTTCATTTACAAAACCCTGAAACTCTGTAGCTATCAATTCGCCATTATCGGCCAAATTGTAAAATTCTCTATACCTGCTATATCCCCAATAATGACGAACACGACAGTTGATGGTCATTACAGGAGTAAATGCATAGTTCATTGTAAGTGTGTTGCTGTGAACTTTAACATCTCGTCTTCCAAAGACAGGGTCTGTTCCTTCGAACAACGCAAACCCTAAATCATTGAAGTGATTTTCTTGTCGGTAACTGTACACCAACATTAATCTGTCGCTTGCCCTCCATCTTGGAGAAACATTCCAATTAAAGACATAGCGTCCATCATTTTCATAGTCTGAGTACCCACCTCCAGCATCTAAGGCAAGTACTTTTCGATAGTCTGTAGAAATCCAACCACTGAAATTGTTGTACCTGAAGGTTTGAAAGTACTTTCCTGCCACACGTGGTTCGAAGTAGTCATAACCGCGTATAGGACTTCCAGTGTATGTAATATTATAGGTCGTAAACTTGCGAGTAGTAATATAAGAGTACGACTCTAGGTATACATCTGTAAAGACATTCGGATTGTATAGCCTGTTGTAATAGATGGCACCAGAAGTATTCACTCTGTTCAATTTCCAAAAAGGTTTGAATTGATTGAACTGCACCCATAGGTAAGAACTATTCGTATTTGGTGCCGAGATGTATCCCAAATCATTTGGATCGTAGGTATCTGATTTGGTAATATTTCCCATGCTGATTCGCCAGTTGCCATCGATTTTATTCAGGGATACGTCCGAACTAAAACCCTGTCGGTCATTGCCAGCATCTTTAAATTCACCTCCATATTTAGAACTAAATGCGCCCTTTCCTGCAACACTCCAGCGATTATTCTTCGTTCTCAAATCAAAATCAGTTCCTATTACATTAGCATCGTAGGCCTCTCCATTGCGGGTAACATTTGTGTTTACCAAAGCGAAGTATGAGTTGTTCTTCAAATTTTGGTCGAGCACCAGCACATTATAATTTGTCAATGGACTGTACTCCTTATCCGTTATATGGCCTAGGGAGTCTCTCACTTGGGCAAAGGTTTTTTTTCCAATAGCATTGAAAAAACCGATACCTAATCCATTCTTATTACGACCCGAAATTTTGGAAGCATTCAGCAATTGGTTTTGCCCTGGTGCGGAAATCAACTCCTCTCCTGCTCCTAAGTTCAGGTTGGAATAAGTATCATATCCTATTCTTCTTGAATAGAAAATATTTGCTTTGTTGAATAGCTCTGTTCCTTCAATAAAAAATTGACGGTTGTCTTGAAACTGAATTTCAAAAGGAGTCAAATTGAGCACTCGTTGGTCGCTGATAACTTGACCGTAGTCTGGTATTAAAGTCGCATCTAAAGTAAATGCATCATTCAATCCAACTTTCAAATCCATACCTGCATTCCAAGCATTTTTGTGAAGGGTTGTTCCATCGCCCACTTGTACAAAATCTTGATAAAACGATGCGTACGGACTAAAGAAAATCCGCTTTGGAGGCTTTATATTTTCAATTCCTTCAAGTGTACCAAACTGAGTGAGGTAGCCGGCGACCTCTGGGTTTACACCATTCCAAAAACCATGTTGACGAATGCGTCGAATTTCCCTCCAAAAATTAATGTTCCAATGTTGCACATCCTTATCAGGAAAACGAATTGCAGCAAAAGGAATTTTAAATTCAGCAATCCAGCCATTCGCCGCGATGTTTGTTTTACAATACCACACGGCATTCCAACTCACATCTTCTCCATTCGCATTTGTCTCGCGGGCATCCCACTGTTCTGCATTCGGAGTAATTCCGAAGGAAAGTCCATTTACTCCATCTTGATAGCACGAAAAAGTAATTCCACAATAATCGCTATTGCCATCATTATCGCGACCAGACAGCTGCTTAAGAATACTATCCGGCGCTGGATCAAAATTCATGAAGGCGATATAAACGGCCTCGTCATCATAAACAATTTGAACTTCGGAAGGGTGTTCCATGGGGACTCCTGGAACAGGTCGGTCTGCAATAAATCCCACAGCTTTAGGAGCAGCCATCCAACAAGCATCGGTCAATTCACCGTCAATTTTGGGTGCAATATCACAACGCACTGCATTCAACGATTTGCGCTCATATTGTCCATTGACAAAAAGCGAAATGCTGAATAATAACAAAAAAATAATGGCATGCCGAAACATGAAGGGAGTCAAGTGGTTTGTAAGTTGGTTAAATTCCTATCCGCGAAAATAAGGTGAGACGTTCACATCATTTATGAACTCCGGTTAATTTCTGTTAAGCTAGTAAAATTGACCTTCGTACTTTTGCGGCGAAACATTATAGAAATGAGATTTTCGAGACTATTAGTATTTATCGCTTTACTCTTGCCCTTCATTGGATCCTCACAATCCAATTTTACAATTAGTGGAGAAATTAAAGATGCCGAAACGGGAGAAACCATACCTGGTGCCGTTGTAAAGGCTACTCCAATAAATAAAGGCACAGTGGCCAATATTTATGGATTCTACTCGTTAACGCTGCCCTCTGGTAAATATTCTATAGAGTTTTCATTTCTAGGTTATGTCAGTCAAACGAAAGAGATAGATCTCAATCAAAATCAGCGCATCGACATTGCTTTATCCACCAATATCAAAACATTCGAAGCAGTTGAAATCACAGCGGATAAAAGCAGAAACACGGAAAGCACAGACGTTGGAAAGATTGCCTTGGATGTTGATCAAATAAAAAAGCTGCCCGTACTTCTTGGAGAAATTGATATTCTAAAAACAATTACCCTTCTTCCTGGAGTTCAAAGCTCCGGAGAGGGAAATGCTGGTTTTTATGTGCGTGGCGGTGGTGTGGATCAAAATCTCATACTGCTTGACAATGCAACCGTTTATAATGCGAGTCACCTATTTGGATTCTTCTCTGTTTTCAACGCCGATGCGGTAAAAAATCTGGAGCTAACGAAAGGTGGTGTTCCTGCCAACTTTGGTGGCCGACTTGCATCCGTACTCGATATTTCTTTAAAAGAAGGTAACAACAAAGAATTTCATGGTGAGGGGGGAATCGGATTGATTTCTTCGCGTCTGACTTTGGAAGGACCAATTAAGAAAGATACCAGTTCATTTATCATTAGCGCGCGCAGAACCTATATCGATTTATTGATGAAACCTTTCATCAATAAAGATTCTCCTCTGAGTGGTTCAGGATATTACTTCTACGATCTAAATGCAAAAGTGAATTACCGCATTTCTAAAAAAGATCAAGTTTTTTTGAGTGGTTATTTCGGAAGAGATGTTTTTGGGTTCAGCAGTGAAAACTCAGGTTTCAGCACTCGCATTCCTTGGGGGAATGCCACTGGAACCGTGCGATGGAATCGTATTATTTCAGATAAACTGTTCATGAATACGATAGCTACTTTCACCGACTATAAGTTTTCATTTGAAGGTGCTCAAGAGCAATTTGAATTTGCGCTGAACAGTGGAATACGCGACTGGGGAGCAAAAGTGCAGTGGAATTATTATCCGAATTACAGACACAGTTTGAAATGGGGAGTGGATTATACCTACCACATTTTTACGCCCAATAGTGTTTATGCTAAAAGCGGCGATACCGAATTTGATACCGGTCCAAAAATCAAATTGTTTTCGCACGAGGTGGCGGGGTATGTATTGGATGAATTTGATGTTACTGAAAAATTAAAGGTGAATGCAGGTGTGCGCTATTCCTATTTCCTTCATGTTGGTCCATTCACACGATTTACTCCTCAAGGTTCGACTGGATTCGGGCAAACACTGCCACCGCTTGAAACTCATTATGGTAATGGTGAAAAAGTGGCTAACTACGCAGGGTTCGAACCTCGCATCAATTTTAGATGGACGGTAGATAAGCATTCAAGTATTAAGGGAGGCTATATGCGCAACTTCCAATACATCCACTTGACAAGCTTAAGCCCTACTTCTCTTCCTACTGATGTTTGGTTGCCAAGCACAGATGTTCTGAAGCCGCAGTTTGGGCAGCAATGGAGCATTGGTTATTTCCGAAATTTCCTTGACGATATGCTCGAGTCGAGCTTGGAAGTGTATTATAAAAACATGAAAAATGTTTCGGAATACAAAGAAGGAGCGCAACCTCAACAGACAGTGAATGACAATATCGATAATTTGTTGGTCTTCGGTATTGGCAGAAGTTATGGTGCCGAACTTTTTGTAAAGAAAAGAATCGGAACTTGGCAAGGTTGGATAGGTTATACATGGTCGAAAACCGAAAGAAGACTAGATCAGATCAACAATGGAGATTGGTATCCATCTCGTTGGGATCGCCGTCACGACATCAGCATTGTAAGTACATTTAAGCTTAGTCCGCGAGTTGAGATTGGTGCTGTATTCGTTTATGGTACAGGCAATGCAATTACGCTTCCCGTTGAAAGGTACATATTTGAAAACAGAGTGGTCGATGTCTATGGTGCTCGAAATAGTTTTAGAATGGCTCCATATCACCGTGCAGACATCTCATGTACACTTTATCCGAAACCAGAGAAGCAAAAAAACAAGAAGTTCGAAAGCAATTGGAACTTCTCGATTTATAATTTATACAATAGAAAAAATCCATATTTCATTTATTTCGGCAATGATGGAAATGTTCAAAATGGTACGCTTCAAATCAAGGCATACCAAGTGAGCTTATTCCCAATATTACCAAGTGTGACGTGGAACTTTAAGTTTTAATGAGGAATTTAAGATACCTAAATAAATACTTTTGGAAATACCGCGGTAGGTTTTTCATGGGTATATTATTTATTCTTCTTGCAAATGTTTTTAATGTTTACGCTCCGGTCATCATAGGCGACGGTATTGACTTTTTGGCTGAGAGTATAAAAGGTGTGCAAGAAATTAAAAGCACCGGAAAAGACGTTCAAGTGGACACTCCTGGAAGCTTTCAGCTTCTCGATTTTATTACCGGAGGAATAGATAAAAAAACGACACTTCATGCATCCGACTATGCGAGTACTATTACTCGAATTGCATTGATTCTTGCGCTTGCGTATATCGTGTTCTTTGTAATCAAAGGCATTTTTCTATTCTTCCAGCGACAAACTATTATCGTAATGTCGCGGTACATAGAATACGATTTGAAAAATGAAATCTATGAGCAATACCAAAAGCTCGATGCTTCATTTTACAAAAGAAACCGCACTGGAGATTTGATGAATCGCATCAGCGAAGATGTGAATCGGGTGAGAATGTATTTGGGGCCCGCCGTGATGTACACCATCAACTTGTTGATACTTGTGGTAATGTGTGTAACAGTGATGATACGCATCGATTCGGAATTGACATTCTACACCTTATCGCCGCTTCCCTTTATGCTTATCATGATCTTCTATGTGAGCACAATTATCAATAGAAGAACAGACCGCGTTCAAAAGCAACAATCTAAACTTTCCACCATGGTTCAAGAAACCATCAGTGGAATCCGTGTTTTAAAAGCTTTCTCCAGAGAGAAATATTTTACAAACGAATTTGATAAGGAAAGCGACGACTACAAAGCCAAACAATTGGAGTTGGTAAAAGCAGATGCGTTACTCATGCCTGTAATCGCAATTCTTGTAGGAGTTTCCACCATATTAACCGTATATATTGGTGCAAACAAAGTGATTGAAGGAAAGTTGACATACGGTGTAATTGTGCAATTTATTTTCTACGTCAATCAGTTGACATGGCCATTCGTAGCAGTGGGATGGGTAACGAGCTTGGTTCAAAAAGCTGAGGCTAGTCAAAAAAGAATCAATGAATTTTTACATACCAAGCCCGAGATTAAAAACACCGAACCGAATGAACATTCGGTGTATGGAGAAGTAGAATTTAAGGATGTTAGTTTTACCTATCCGGACACCAATGTGGCTGCATTGAAAAATGTTTCATTTAAGGTAGAAAAAGGAAAACGCCTTGGCATTGTAGGTCGCACAGGAAGTGGAAAATCAACAGTTGCTCAATTGGTATTGCGACTCTTCGACCCTTCAAACGGTAAAGTTTTGATTGACGGAGTCGATGTAAAAAAACTCAACCTTCATAGTATCCGTGAGAACATAGGTTACGTACCTCAAGAGGTATTTCTATTTTCTGAATCCATTAAAAACAACATAGCATTTGGGGTAAATGAATTGAGTGAAGTGGAGACTGAGCAGGCAGCGAAAGATGCAGATGTATATGACAATATTGTAGAGTTTCCCAATAAGTTTGAAACGCTACTTGGAGAGCGTGGCATCAACCTATCGGGAGGTCAAAAACAACGTGTATCCATAGCGAGAGCTATAGCCAAAAACCCTTCAATACTCATTTTTGATGACTGTTTATCTGCAGTGGATACTGAAACCGAAGAGCACATCCTTCAAGCGTTAGACCGAATCATGGAAGGAAAGACGAGCCTGATTATTTCACACCGAATTTCGAGCATTAAAAATGCTGATCACATCATTGTGTTGGATGAAGGAAGAGTAATTGAATCTGGAAACCATACCGAGCTTCTTGCAGCAGGCGGCTCTTATGCGAAGATGTACGACCGTCAGTTAAAAATGGAAGCCTCAGATTAATTGCACGTTTCTGAATACTGTCCAATAAGAATTAGAAAGTCTTCAATTGAAACTTCTCCGTCTTGATTGATATCTCCGACACATGAACCTGAGCATGACCAATTCTCATTGAATAGAATTAAATCGGCAGCACCTACTACTCCATCATTATTTAAATCTGCACAGTAACTCACTTCAGGAATGACGTGTATCACAATAGTACGTGCATATTCGAAATGTGCTCCTGCCCCAGAAATCGTAATCTCATAATCTCCAACGAGCGTATTTTCATTGGTAGATAAGTTCAAGTAGTTGGAAGCTGGAACATTCTCTATGGTGGTAAATTGAAGTGATGCATCCACAGAAGAAACATCACCGGTAATTACATTTTGAATAGGCCCAGACCAACCTTGCGCGTAGTTCAATTGTACACTTACAGTTTGATTTAATGGCAAATCAATTTCATAATTAGAAGCATGAAGAAAATTGGGCTGTAAAATAAATAGACCTTGATAAATATCTCCGACAGGCACAATGCCACTTTCAAAGTAAGGATAATGCATCCATGTGCCATTAAACGTCGGACTGTCGTCGCTTGGATAATGATCGAAATAGGCCACTTCCTCCAAGCTCAGTTCTTCAATACCTGAGATATCAAGCACTCGAAGTCCAGCAGTGTAGTTGCTTTGAAAATCGAGATTTCCTAATACATATTGATTATGATCTATGGCGGTGCTTTCGGACATGTGATCGCCTAAGTACAATGGATTATCTAAATCCTCAATATTCCAAATAAGCGTTCTTGTATATGGAACAATGGCATTGTATTCATCCAACTCATCATCCATTAAAAGATATCTGCTATCTGGAGTGATCCAACCTTGGTGGCAATAGCTGCTATTCGGGTATCCTGTTATACTCACTGTTGTAGCGTCTGTCGGGTCCGTTGTTTTCACAATAGTGAGATTGGCGGGATTGTTTCCATTATAACAAAATACAATAACATCATTTGCATAATCATTATCAGGACCTGTGTATGTTACTACCTGAGCTTCATGTGTATATCCATCCAAACTGTAACCTCCAGCAATCACCGGATTGAGAGGGTCATTGATATTTACGATATGAAGTCCGCCACTAAAAGTGTTTGTTCCACAAGCGTAAAGCATTCCAGTTTCTTCGTGAATCGCTAAGGTGTGACAGCGACCAAATCCAGCGTAATATGCGTCCTCAGCAAACGTCATTGGTGGGTTCGCAACATCTCTCAACTTTGTAAGATCGAATACTTGAAGGCCATGACCATTTGCTTCACTTCCCACAAACATGTAATTATTATAAGTGCGCAGTGTACGCCACAAAGAATTTACGGTATGAGTAGGAAGCGTTCCTAGAAATAGTGGATTCGCTGGATCTTCCAGCCTAAAAAATCCAACACCATTTGACTTGCCCAATAAGATATATTCCATTCCGTCTAAAGGATCAGTCCATCCCCAAACTTCATTCGTAGTTCCTCCGCCGTAATTTTCAGGTGGGATGTATGACCAGTAATCAATATTCTGACAAGGATAAACGTCGATCATACCACTCTCGCAAGGAGTCTGAGAGAAGAGCTGGCCTCCAAACAAAAGTGTTAATAAGGTGATAAAGAATGGCTTCATAGGTACAAATATGGCTCATTTTTGTGAATGAACCATTTTAGTACTTATTGGTTAAAATATTATGAAAGTAATTATCACAGGAGGAAGCGGACTCGTGGGCACAAGAATAACACAACTGCTGCTTGAACGAGGAGATGAAGTGATTAATCTTACTACGCAAAAAGATCTAACTTCGAACATGAAGGGATTGACGCATGTCTATTGGAATCCATCGAAATCAATATTGGATAAGTTGTCAATAGAAGGTGCGGATGCAGCTATAAATCTTGCGGGCTACAACGTTTCAAATAGATGGACATCTGATAATAAAAAGAAGATAGTTGAAAGTAGACTCGAGAGTACTCAATTATTAGTTCAAACGATGAGGTCCTTAGATGTGGCTCCTCGAATACTTGTGAGTACAAGTGCCAGTGGTTACTATCCTTCATCACAAATGCAGCAAGAAGAAAATGCTACTGCAGGTTCGGGTTTTTTATCAGAACTTTCGCAAAAATGGGAACAAAGTGCCGAGCAAATTGGTAGTAAATCAAAGCTGTGCATACTTCGAGTAAGTGTTGTATTGAGCAAAAAAGGAGGCGCGTTGGCGAAGCTGTTGCCGCTTTTCAAATGGGGCCTGGGGAGTGCATTAGGCACAGGAAGGCAAATGATGAGTTGGATTCATATTGACGATTTAGCCAAGATGTATATTCATTGTATCGATCAACAGTTGAATGGAATTTATAACGCTTGTTCGCCGGCACCTGTGACCAATTACACATTTTCCAAGTCGCTTGCTACTGCCCTAAAAAAGCCCTTCTTTCTTCCTGCAGTTCCCGCATTTGTTTTAAAACTGGTTTTAGGAGAAATGAGTAGTATGCTTTTGGAAAGTCAAAATCTATCTTCACAAAAAATAGTAGGTACAGGATTTCGATTTGAATATTTCAACATCGATCAAGCCTTCTCTCAAATTGCAAATTGAATATGAAATTAAAAACGACCATCTTTTGGCTTCGTCGCGACTTAAGACTTCATGACAATGCTGGACTTTATCGGGCATTAAAGGCCAATGATCATGTGCTTCCCATTTTCATATTTGATAAAAACATTTTGAATAGTCTTCCCAAAAAGGATGCTCGTGTAGAATTCATTTATGACACCATTTCAGCTCTTAAAATTGAGTTGCAAAAGTTGGGTTCTGATTTGAAAGTATTCTACAGCACTCCAAAAGAGGTGTACAAAGAATTGGTGCAGGACTATGACATTGAAGAGGTATGGACCAACCGTGATTATGAGCCGTATGCTCAAGAGAGAGACAGGCAAATCGCTGAATTATTAAATCAAAATAATATTCCATTTAAGGGTGCAAAAGACCACGTCATTTTTGAAAAAGATGAAGTGCTCAAGGATGATGGCAAGCCCTATACCGTATATACTCCTTACAGCAGAAAATGGAAATTGAAACTAAAACCTTTTTACTACAAAGCATATCCGAATGAAAAATATTTTGACCGCTTTGCTAAAGTAAAAGGTGAAGAAATGATCTCTCTTGACGCCATGGGGTTTGAAAGAACTGGCGTCAATTTTCCTTCGAGTGAAATACCTACCTCCATAGTAGCGAAGTACGATGAAACCCGCGACATTCCATCTATACAGGGCACATCACGTTTGAGTTTGCATTTGAGATTCGGCACAGTGAGCATTCGTCATTTGGTGGAAGTGGGATTGAAGAAAAATGAAAAGTGGTTGAACGAATTGATTTGGCGCGATTTCTATCAGATGATAATGTTTCATTTTCCGCACACAGTTGACAAGGCATTCAAGCCAGCTTATGATCGCATTGAATGGATTAATGATGAGAAACAATTTGAGTTGTGGAAAGTTGGAAAAACAGGATATCCAATTGTTGATGCGGGAATGCGCGAATTGAATGAAACGGGTTTTATGCATAATCGCGTTCGCATGGTAGTGGCAAGTTTTCTGACCAAGCATTTGCTCATCGATTGGCGGTGGGGTGAACGCTATTTCGCAGAAAAGCTATTGGACTTTGAGCTTGCAAGCAATGTTGGGGGATGGCAATGGGCTGCAGGTAGTGGCTGCGATGCCGCGCCTTATTTCCGAATTTTTAATCCTGCTAGTCAGACACAAAAATTCGATCCTGAGTGGCGCTATATCAAGAAATGGGTGCCGGAAGTCACCACCCCAAATTATCCCAAACCAATCATTGATCATGCTTTTGCAAGAAATAGATGCTTAGAATCATTTAAAAAAGCACTTCAGGAATAATTAGCTTTGCCTCATGGAAGAGGTTTTCAAAGATTTAACGGTTATCGACGCGTCTAGTGTTTTAGCTGGACCTTCTGTTGGTATGTTCTTCGCAGAACTTGGCGCGCGTGTTATTAAAATTGAAAATGCGCGCTTGGGTGGTGATGTGACGCGCACTTGGAAAACTTCCAGTGAATCTGCATCTTCCACTATCAGTGCCTATTGGTCGAGTATTAACTATGGCAAAGAATACGTCTTATTGGATTTCTCAAATCCAGACGATTTGAGCGTGCTTCATAATTACATTTCCACTGCTGACATACTACTGACAAATTTCAAAAGTGGGGATGATAAAAAATTCGGATTAGAAAATGAAGCATTGTACCGCAAATACCCCAAGTTGATTCAAGCTGCCATTACAGGCTTTTCTTCATCACCTGATAGAATTGCATACGACGTGGTGATGCAAGCTGAAACAGGCTTTATGTATATGAACGGCACTCCTGAAACAACACCTCTAAAAATGCCTGTTGCTTTGATGGATGTGCTTGCTGCACATCAGCTTAAAGAAGCAGTTTTGATTGCTCTATACCAAAGAATGAAAACGGGAAAAGGTGGAGTTTACAGATGTTCACTTGAGCGTGCAGGCCTCGCCTCTTTGATCAACCAAGCCAGCAACTATTTAATGAACGGAAGTATTCCCGAAAGGAAAGGCTCGCTCCATCCAAACATTGCTCCTTATGGGGAAATGGCATTGACCTCGGATGAAAAATGGATTGTTTTCGCTGTTGGTAGTGACCGTCAATTTCATTCACTGATGCAGGACTTAGGATTAGAGGATTTGACCGACTCAGCAGCATTTAAGCACAACCAGGATCGTGTAAAAAACAGATCGATGTTGCACCAGCACATTCAAGAAAAATTAAAACTTCATACCGCTGAATACTGGATGCAAAAATTCACGAAGTCATTAGTTCCTGTAGGTCTTGTAAAATCGATGCAAGATATTTTCGAAACGGAATTGGCTCAATCGATGGTATTGACCGAAACTATAGATGGCGCAATTACTAAGAGAGTCACAAGTATTGCTTTTGAAGATATTACTCCTTCACTTTGACAAAATACTCTTTCTTATTTTTATTCTTAAGAAAGCTTTCTCTCAACCATGGGTTCAGAATTTTAAACTCTTTATAATTCATTCCATGTTCTTTCGCAAAAATCCCAAAATCATCAACTGGACCATCAATCTTCACCAGTTGGAATGAATAGGGCTCGTATAAGTCGGAAGGGCGCACCACGAATCCATATTTATCCGCATTATTCACGATTTCTTTGAGTGCTACAATTCTGAATAAATAGCGTGAAGTTTCTTCGTTTAAAAGCAAATCGTAATAATTAGACTCGCCTTGTCTTGTTTGTTGTTTCGAGACACCCCCCATTCCCATGTTGTAGGACGCTGCCACGTTCGTCCATGATCCGAATTTGTTATAAGCATCTTTTAGATAAGCACAAGCGGCTTCTGTACTTTTCTCTACGTGATATCTTTCGTCCACTTCCTCATTAACTTCCAGACCATATTGTTTGGCTGTTTCGGGTAAAAACTGCCAAAAACCAACCGCACCAGCAGGAGAAACTGCATTGGTAAATCCACTTTCAATCAACGACAAATATTTGAAATCATCTGGCACACCATTTTTTTTCAAAATCGGTTCAATCACAGGAAACCATCTTCGAGATCTTTTGATAGAAAGCAATGTATTGGAGTGCCAGTAGGAGTTTACTAAAAGCTCGCGGTCCAAACGCTCGGCTACGTCGGTAACCTCGAGTGGCATTTTTTCATTGCAAAAATCAGCTTGTTCAGGGAGAGGCAGAGAATAAATTCTATAATTCTCATTGATGTGCTTAATGTAATCGCGATTTTCCTGTGTTGACGGTTTTGTATTAAAAGCAAAACCACTCACGAAAACTACAATTAAAGCCGACAATGCTCCGAAAATCGAAGCCAACAAATAAACTCTTCCCTTACTTTCCATTTATCAAAGTTCTAAAAAAAAAGTATAGAACTAGAAGAAGGTTGGAGGAAAGTTTTTAAAAGGAATACCATTTTGGTCTTTTTGTGAAATTATTGGGTTTTCCACCCCCCAATCGATATTTAAATCCGGATCATTCCAGAGAATAGATCGATCATTTTCGGTGCTATAGTAATTGCTGCACTTATATGAAATGATGGTTTCATCTTCTAACGCGACGAATCCGTGTGCGAAGCCTTCAGGAATATAGAATTGCGTTTTATTTTCAGAAGAAAGCAATATCTTGTAGTGTTGCCCAAAGGTCGGTTGGGTAGTTCGGATATCCACTACAACATCGAGAATAGAACCTTTGATAACCTGGATGAGTTTTGCTTGACTCTTTGGTGGAGTTTGCAGGTGAAGACCTCTTAACACACCTTTGGCGGACATACTTTGGTTGTCTTGAACAAAAGTTATGTTCAACCCTGTTTCAACTCTAAACTTGGATTCATTGAATGATTCGAAGAAGTAGCCCCTATCATCGCGAAATACTTGAGGCTGTATTATCAATAAATCTTTGAAATCCGTTTTTTCTATTTTCACTTTACAAAATTAAAACCTGTTCAATAATCCTATTACAATAGCTATTGAAGAAAGAATACTCACTATCGGTTGAATATCTTGGAATGCTTCTCTCGCAAGGTTTGGAGTCGATTCCACGTAAATGATATCACCATTTTCTACAATCATATTAGCTTGATTTATCCCTTCTATTGTCGATAAATCCATTTTGTAAACTTCATTCTTTCCATGAACGGTTCTAATCACTTTAATTTTCTTGGCATTCGCTCTTGTCCCAAGCCCACCAGATAAAGCGATTGCTTCAATCAATCTAATGTTGTTGCTTTCTAATCCGACCACAGTTCCGTTTCCTGCATTTCCATTGAATACAAGGACCCTTCGGTTCAAAATTCTCACCTGACAAAAGGGCGAAATGATATAATCGTTGTACTTCCCTTCCAGCATGGTTTGGACTTCGGCAATGGTTTTTCCCGCCAACTCTACTACTCCAATTACTGGAAGCTCCGCTGTTCCATCAGGAAATACACGGAATTGATAGTTTTGGCGAATACCTGACATGAAAACTCTTTCTCGTGCGGTGAAAGCTTCAACAATCGCACTACCATTATTAGAATACAATTCAAATACGAAAATATCATTCGGTGCAAATACGAACTCCCCATTTGTAGTATCTCTTGGTACCACGTCAAAGGCATATTCGGAATCCGTTTTAAACATGAAGTCCTTATTCACACTGCAAGAGGAGATTGTAATTATCAGTCCAAGCAGCATTAAGTATATACGATTATTCATAATACCCTATTTTTGTGCGGTCAAAAGTACGCACATCTCAATAAAAATCTTGCAATCAAATCGGCATCCATGGAAAAGAAATCAAAACCAACGATTGTGCTAGGTGCAAGTACCAACCCCACCCGTTACTCTTTTTTGGCCACTAACAGGCTATTAGGAGCAGGCCACTTGGTGTTTCCTGTTGGTATTAAGAAAGGCGAAATCGCCGGAATTCCCATTATTAATCACAGAGAAATACTGCATAATATCGATAACATCACTCTATATCTAGGCCCGAATCATCAGGAAGAATGGAAGTCTTACATCCTAGAAACCAATCCAAATAGAGTAATTTTCAACCCAGGAACTGAAAATCCTGAGTTTGAAAAAGAATTAATTGATGCTGGTATTGATGCTGTTGAAGAGTGCACACTTGTTTTACTAAGTACAAGTCAATACTAATGGTGTTTACAGGTAGTCGACTTCAACTCGATGTAGTGGCACTGGGTGATGAGTCTTTCATGTTTGACTGGGAAAACAATCCGGAAAATTGGGCCGTATCAGAAGGTGAAGGTCCCTACACTCTATCTGAAATCAGACAATTTATCACTACCTGTGACGATTTAATCGAGCATCATCAAATTAGGTTCGTCGTTCGCCAAATTCAAAACCAAATTCCCATTGGAGCCTTTGACTTTTTTAATTTCGACGCAAAATCAAACAAAGTTGGACTCGGAATTTTAATTGCAGATAAATCTGATAGAAAAAAAGGATATGCATCAGAATGCTTGACTGAGCACTTGCCTCAAATGATGCAATATTTTAACTTATCAGAGGTTTATGCTCTCGTTTTTAAAGATAATATTGCAAGCATTCGTCTATTTGAAAAATGTGGTTTTACAGTACAAAGAACTACCATTTATAAAAACAAAAGCACCTTGGTTTATACCTTTAAAAGATAATGAAAAAGAAGAAGGTCATTTTTAGCATAGTACTCATTATGCTGATTTTAGTAATAGGAGTAATTTTCTTTTGGTATAAACAAATATCAAGTTCAACCGCATTTTTTAATGGAGATAAAAAAATAGTTGAAATATATCAAACCGACATTCCGTCGATAGCTCAACAACTGTTGCATGACTCTATTATTAGCAACGAAGACGATTTTATCGCTTTTGCAAACTTGAAATCGATGAAGCAAGTGAGTCCTGGAAGGTTTGAAGTTTCCAAGAGCGAAACGCTCAACTCGATAATAAATAAACTCAAGTCAGGACTGCAATCACCAAAAAGAATAAGGATAGAGGGTGTTCGCAGTATTGATGAATTGAGCGGACTTCTCGGAAAGGAACTCTTTCATGATTCTTCCGCCTTTTCTGAGGCGTTTTACGATGCCAATATTCTCAAAGACAATAGAATTGACGAATACCAGATCAGCTCATTGATTTTTCCGAATACCTACGAATTTTATTGGACGGTGCGTCCAGAACAATTGTTTTCTAAACTGAGAACATACACTGAAGAATATTGGACAGCTGAAAAAAAAGAACGCGCAAAAAACATTGGATTGTCTCCAACCGAGGTCTATATTCTAGCTTCAATTGTAAAAGGCGAAACAGTTGACAGAACTGAAGCGGAGACCATTGCCGGTTTATATATGAATCGCATACACGATGGCATGAAGCTTCAAGCTGACCCTACATTAACATTTGAATCTTATTCTGGGAATAAAGAGAGAGTAAGGTTGACAGATGCATCTAAAACGTCACGCTACAATACATATGAATTTGCAGGCTTACCTCCTGGTCCCATCTATTTTACTGAGCCCTTTTATTTAGATGCTGTTTTGAATTATAAAAAGCACAACTATATATATATGTGCGCCAAACCAGGTGGAAAAAGTCACAATTTTACTTCAAGTGACTCACAACATTTAGCTAATGCTGCTGCCTATCATAGATGGTTAAATGCAAGTCAGATTAATTAGGAAGAAATTTCAAACCACTCTTCTATTTTAGACTGAATTTCCTCTACTCCAACTTTGCTTGGAAGCACTTCATCCGCTCCAGCTTGCTTCATTTCTTTTTTAGATCTGATATCATCCTCGCTCAACCCAAACACAAGTGGCATATCATCTTCATTGGTTATTCGACGAAGGTGTTTCACAGCATCTATTCCTTTCATGCCATCAAGTGATGAGTCTACTATTAGCAAATCAAATTTACCTTTAACTCCATTGTCAATTACATCTTTTCCAGAACGAACTGCTGTACACTTATGCCCTAGAATTGAAAGGTGCTTTTCGGTAACAGCTCGAGAAAGGTCGTTGTCTTGAGCGATCAAAATTCTCAAGTGCTTTTTCCCAAATGCTCCTTCGTAAACCCCCACTGAATCTTGCTGATTGTTCAAGTGCAAGACTTTTAATATTGTCTCTAGTAATTTGGATTGTTTGATTGGCTTAGTGATAATTGCAGTGTATAAATCACCTTGTTGATCAATAGCGTTTTGAGCAGAGGTGGTAGTCACAATCATCGGCAGGTCATTTTCGGCATACCGAGATCTAATTTTCTCAGCGAGTGACCTTCCTCCAAGTTCCTGAGTAGTAGAATCAATGATACATAAATCAAATCTTGTGAGGTTATCAATCATGTCAGTCACAAGCTCCACGCTGTTAAATGGCGTGGCTTGCATACCCCAGGTTGATAATTGCTTTACAATAATTTTTAGTGCAGTTTTATTTGTATCAACTACAAGCACTTTTTTACCGACCAACTTGGTCACTTTGGTCATTTCAATTGATCCAGTGCTCTCGGCAACAATGGTGAAAGAAATGACATTTCCTTTTTCGCCAGACTCCTCCAGCCAAATGCGACCATTGAGTTTATCCACCAACTGCTTGGAAATTTTTAGGGCAATGGGCTGACCTTCGAGAACTTCCGTTCCACTGTTAGCAAATAATCTCCTTTGAGCAGGGATGTCAATTCCTTGAGCTGAATCTGAAATAGAGAATTTGATCTGAATAAATTCACCTTCGTGATGCAACTGTTCTACTTTCAAAATGACATTACCACTTTCCGTATTCTTGATAGAATGCGCTGCTAGATTTACTAATGTTTGTCTGATCCTTCTTTCATCCTGGACAATTTCTTCTGGAAGATGAGGATCGAGATCACAAATGAGTTCAATTCGTTTTTCTCCAATTCCTGGCTTCACCAAATCAATCACCTGCTCCATACATTCATAGATGTTAAAAGCTTCTTTTACCACTTCTATTTCCCCTGCTTCTAGAGAAGTATGGTCTATGATGTCGGTAACTATATTCAGTAAATTATTGCTACTATTTTTTATAGAACGAACATATTTGCTTTGCTCTTCATTTAAGCCCGTTCTTCCCAGGATTTCGGCCATTCCCAATACACCATTGATTGGAGTAATCAGTTCATGACCCATATTGCTTAAAAATTCAGCCTTTGCAGCTTTTACATTTTCCAATTCCGACGCTACAAGAGCTTTTACGTCTTCAGCTTCTTCTCCTTTCTTCAATATTGGAATAACTAGGATGCGCATTCCTAGCCAAAGCACTACTAATGTAGTCAATGCTAATATTAATAAAGCAATGAGATTCGACATTTGAAATTGGTCACTTTCCTTATTGTACTGGCCGGCAACGTCGTTCATACCATCGGCGTACCCCTGAAGAGAAACGTATATAGCACTTAACTCATCAACATTAGAAAAATCATCAGCACTAACTACCTTGGTGGCATTTCTATAAGCGAATAAAAAGTTCTTTGAAGTAGCCTCGATTTTTGAGATTAATTCAGATGACTTCTCGTCTGAAATTCGGTAAACTTCGTTTCCCTCAACCAAGCCTCTTTGAACTATATTCCAATTGCTAAGTTGACCGCTTAGCTTTTTGATGAGCTCTTCACGATTTTCGGATTGATGAAATTGCAAATACTCCAGTTGTGAAAGAATTTCAAATGCTGCAGCCTTCTGCCTCATTGCCACGCTTAGTCCAGCGTTAAAATCACGGGTCCCTGAATACAGGTTATAAGATAATGCGGAAGCAATACCTATGCTTGTAGCAATAAGTAAAATGAATATTACTAATCGAAATCTTAGTTTAGAAAACATGTTTAGTGTGCGGTATTTTCAACCGCATGCGAAGATAAACAAAAAACATGTCGAAATCACCCTATCTTCCTTGCTTCCACTTTATTAAAGCAGCAGAAACTTGCTCAATGACAAATGGCTTTGAGATAAACTCGTTCATACCGGCATCCAAGCATTTCTGTCTATCCAATTTGCTAGAATTGGCAGTCATGGCAATAATGTGCACTTTTTCGCCCCAACGCTTTCTTATTTCATGAGTCGCCTCCAATCCATCCATTTCAGGCATCTGAACGTCCATCAGAATGATGTCTATTGTTTTCTCCTCCATCTTCGACAACACTTCAACTCCGCTTGCTGCCACATCCGATTTTATCCCAAGTGTTTCTAGCATATACTGAAGCACTCGCTGGTTCACAAAGTTGTCTTCTGCTATAAGAATAGAAACATCTTGAAAATCTTGAATAATTAAGTTCGGTTTTTCTTCGGCCTCATTTTCGTCTTCGTCCGCAGCAAGATGTGATACTATGGAAAAAGTAAATTTGGTTCCCACTCCTTCGGTGCTCTCTGCATAAATTTTGCCCCCCATTAATTCAATAATTTCCTTACTAATGGTGAGACCTAATCCTGTGCCTCCATACTTTCTCGATGTAGTTGCATCCACTTGTGAAAACGACTCGAAAAGCAAATGCATTTTACTCTGAGCGATACCTATTCCTGTATCTTCGATAATAAACGATATCCTTTGTTCTTTCGAGTTGAGTTCTTTCGCTCTCATCTTTACACGAACAAATCCTCTTTCTGTAAACTTGATGGCGTTTCCTAAAAGATTTAGCAACACTTGCTTGATTCTTGATGCATCAACCATCAATTTTTCGGGAACTTCATTTTCAATGTCCACAGATATAATAAGTCCCTTCGATTCGGCGTGAGGGCGAAGTAAATCGACCACTTCCATTACAGCCTCTCTTAGATCTAATGGTTGTTCATCCAACACCATCTTTCCACTTTCAATTTTAGAAAAATCCAAAATATCGTTGATGAGTACCATCAAACTTTGACCGCTTTTTTGAATAGTATCAGCATACTCTTGTTGTCTCGGATTGAGCGGTGTTGCTTGAAGTAAACTCGCCATGCCTATCACACCATTTAGTGGTGTTCTTATTTCATGACTCATCGTAGCTACGAATTGGCTTTTAGCCATCGCTGCAGCTTCCGCTTGATCCTTGGCTTTAATCAATTCAGATTTCTGACTAATCTCATTAGTCATATTTCGTACACGGTAAACAAACAACTCGATGTCTTCTCTTTTAACAGAAGTGATAGAAAGGTGCGCATTAAATTCTGTTCCGTCCTTTCTAATAAGCATCGTTTCAGTATTCCAAAACTCATTATTTAAAATCGTGACCAAACCTTCTTCCACTTCACGTGGAGTAAGCTCATACTTTCGAAACATTCTGAAATCCTTACCAACAATTTCGCTAATAGAATACCCGAAAAGCGCAGAACTTGAGGCATTGGCATCAATTATCTCCCCATTTGTATTTGTAACAATTAATACTTGTTCTGACTTATTTGATATCGCTTGGAGTACGTCACGATGAATTCTGAAATGAGAAAGAATATTTTGTTTTGATCTGGCTACTATAAATTGTATTGCAAATGAAAACACCAATAAAGAAGTAATTTCCCATTTTACATTAGGTTCTATATCTTTGTTTACAATTGCAAGAGTCTGTGTGAGTACCGTAATTATAATAAGGTATACGTTCGACTGAAATACCGTTCGAAATGAAAGCGCACAGAGTTGAATGGTAAAAAGAAGTGTTACCAAATAAATGGTATGATAGTCGTTCCAAAAAGCAAGAATAGAAGCATCGATGGAATACACATAAAAAAGTGTTCTGACAATTTTATGAAACGACTCCTTCTTAAAAGGTCGAGCAAATCCTGCCCAGATTATGAATACGCAAAAAAGAAAAATTCCGATTCTATCATAATAAATCTCCTTACTCTCTTCAAAAAGAAAAGTGAATTTCAAAGGAAGAAAAACAGAACTCAAAGCACCAAGAAGAGCCATATAGATATAGAATCTATTCTTGCTACTTTCCCGATTACCAGAGAGTATACCTTGTATCATTTAGTGTATAGGGTTTCAAGAGATAAACTATTTAAACGAAAGAAGAGAGAAAAGGTTTCGTTTGGTTTTACTCTTAGATGTTTTGTGTTAGTTCTAATGCTTTCTCACAGTCTGCAGGTATTGAGCCAACGAACAGAGAGCGACAGTTTACGCGTTCGCAAAAGTGTTCTTCTTGTCAGTGGACCAACTTTAATGGCCGCAAGTTACATCGGATTAAACAGTCTTTGGTACAAAGATTATCCACGTTCATCTTTTCATTATTTCAATGATAATAGTGAATGGTTGCAAATGGATAAGTGCGGCCATTTAATGTCGAGTTACACACTTGGAAATTTAGGATATCACACTATGAAGTGGTCAGGATTTGATGAAAACAAATCGCTTTTTGTTGGAGGAAGTATTGGATTAATTTATTTAACCGGAATAGAAATTCTTGATGGGTTTTCATCTCAATGGGGATTTTCTTGGGGAGATGAAATTGCAAATTTTAGCGGAACAACTTTATTTGTTCTTCAACAAAAATTTTGGAACGAACAAAGAATTTCTATCAAGTTTTCTTACACAAATTCAACTTTTGCAAATCAAAATCCTGAGCTACTTGGTCGGAATTTTCAACAACGCTTATTGAAAGACTACAACGCACAAACATATTGGGCATCAATTAATGTTTCTTCCTTTCTCGCGTCTGACGCGACTTTCCCGAAATTTCTAAACATTGCATTTGGTTATGGAGCAACAGGAATGACACGTGCTAAAAACGTTGTTGATAGTGTTAATAATTTTCAACGCGAACGTGAATTCTATTTATCATTTGATGCAGATTTGAATCAAGTAAGATGGCCGAAGAAGTGGATGAAGAAAACAGCGCGAATTTTATCCTTCATCAAACTACCTTCACCAACTTTAAAAATGCAGAGTGACGGAAAAGTGAAATTGTACGCATTATTTTTTTAGAACAAAAAGTTTTGATCTGCGTAGAACGCAAAATCAAAAAACAGAAATAAATTAATTAGGAAACAAATCAACCGTTACTAAAATGAAAACAAAGTCAAAATCAGCTGCAGCTCCAAAAGCTGCTAAGAAGGCTGCCAAAAAAGCTCCAGCTAAGAAAGCTGCTGCTAAGAAGGCTGCTAAGAAAGTAGCTAAAAAAGCTCCAGCTAAGAAAGCTGCTGCTAAAAAGGCTGCTCCTAAAAAAGCTGCTGCTAAGAAAGTAGCTAAAAAAGCTGCTCCAAAGAAAGCTGCTGCTAAAAAAGTAGCTAAGAAGGCAGTTAAGAAAGCTGCTCCTAAAAAAGCTGCTGCTAAGAAAGTAGCTAAAAAAGCTGCTCCTAAAAAAGCTGCTGCTAAGAAAGTAGCTAAGAAAGCTGCTCCTAAAAAAGCTGCTGCTAAGAAAGTTGCTAAGAAGGCTGCTCCTAAGAAAGCTGCTAAAAAAGCTACTAAGAAAGCTGCTGCTCCTGCACCAGCTGCTAACTAAGAGTCAAAAAGACACGCTAATAAAAAGGCCCCTCTTTCGAAGGGCCTTTTTTATTTCCTATTATTTCCAAACCAATTTCATCTTGGCCGCAAGGTGATCGCTGTATCCCGCTTTGTAGTCATCTCCTACATATGTTCTATTAGGACGCTTAACTCCTTTGCTATCGGTAAACATCAATCTATCATTGTCCAGAAATCCAACACTTCCCTCTTCGTACATCCAACCGCTCACAGCTCCTACAGTTGACTTGGATAGAATAAATTGATCCAACGCACCCCATGCACCCTTATACCAGTAAGATCCGATTCCTTTACTATGCAGAGGTGCCATCAAGTCAATATATGTTGCTCCTTCGCTACCATTCGCTCCGACTACTTCAGTAATCGATTTGTTATCGGGATGATCGTTGAAGTCACCCATGCTGATAATCCTTGCATCTGGATCAGACTTTCGTACACCGTCCATAGCACTCTTCAAAGCAGCTGCAGCAGCCAAACGATTCGGTTCACTCTCACTTTGCCCACCACTACGACTCGGCCAGTGATTCACAAAAAAGTGAATGTTTTGCCCATGAGCCTTCGCCTCAACATATAATATGTCGCGCGTCTTATCACTAGGTGTCGGAAGCTTTACTTTTATATTCTTCGAAGAAATAATCTGCACCTCATCTTGCTTATATATAAAGGCAACATCTATACCTCGCTCATCTGGACTTTCATAATGAACAATACCATAACCTGCTTCCTTCAACACTGAAGTCGAAATAAGATCTTCGACCACCTTTTTATTTTCAATCTCACACAATCCCATCACATCTGGAAGTTCTGAATCGATTAAGGAAATAGCCTCAGCAATGTGATCAAGCTTCAATTTATATCTGTCCTCACTCCACTGTAATTTACCAGTTGGTGTAAAATCGTTGTCGTTCTTCTCTGGATCATCAAAAACATCAAAGATGTTTTCTACATTATAAAAGGCCACCGTAAGTTCCGTTGGGTTCTTTGTAGGTTCCGCCGAAACACTACTTTTCGAGGCATCTTTGCACGACGCACTCCAAAATACCAAGGCCATCATCGATGCACCAAAAAGTCTCCACATTCTCATGATTGTATTTTTTCGCAAGATGCACCAAATCCTTCAATCTGCTTTATACTAAATTTGAAACTTGAATGAAGATTTATACTTATTTATATCTAGCAGTTATAGCAGTTGTCATTTCCTGCTCAAAGCAGGGTGACAATCAATCCAATGTTTTCTACTATAATGAAAGCAATGGCATCACTTCGCTGGACCCAGCATTTGCGCGCGACCTCGAAATCATGTGGGCTACCAATCAACTCTTCGACGGCCTGGTGGAGTTCAATGCGGAGATGGAACTAGTGCCGGTGATTGCTAAATCATGGACAATTTCTGAAGATGGAAAAAAATACTCCTTCATTATTAATAATGAGGTTACCTTTCACCATTCCGAAGTTTTTGGCCCAGACAGCACGCGCAAAGTAACCGCTCAAGACTTTGTTTATAGTTTCAATAGAATTGTTGACCCAAAGGTCGCCTCACCTGGAGCATGGATTTTTTCTCAAGTAGATTTTCAAAATGAAAATGGTTTTTCTGCTCCGAATGATTCCACGTTCGTCATCCATCTCACACAACCTTTCCAACCTTTCCTAGGAATGTTGTCGATGCAATACTGCAATGTGGTGCCAAAAGAAGCCATCGAAAAATATGGCCAAGACTTCCGCGCGCATCCTATAGGAACTGGTCCTTTCCAATTTGCTTTCTGGTACGAAAACATCGCTTTGGTATTTCATAAAAACAATTTCTATTTTCAAAAAGATGAAAACGGAACACCTCTGCCCTATCTCGATGCAATCAAAATTGACTTTGTAAAAGAAATGTCCGTTGAGTTCCAAGGACTGCTTCTTAATAAATATGACTTTATTTCTGGAATCCATCCATCATTTAAAGATGAAATCTTGACTTCGAATGGAGAATTGGATTCAACATTTTCAAAGTCCATCACTTTTTTCAAAACTCCTTTTATAAAAACGGACTATATCGGTTTTTATATTGATAGTGCAAGTGAAGAAAAAACGGCAAAATCTTCTGCCTTGAGAAAAGCCATCGAACTAGCGATCGACAAAAAAGAAATGGTGCGTTACCTTCGTAATAATACGGTTGTACCAGCCAACCAAGGATTCATCCCTCCCTCTCTACTCACCAGTCAGCAAGAAGTGAATGCATATAATCTTGAAATGGCAAAATCACTTTTTGAAGAAGCGGGGGTAAAAGCAAATGGGCAGCCTCTAAAAATTGTCATGGCCACCACTTCGGATTACACTGATCTCATAGAATACATTCAACACAGTTTACAAAAATTCAACTTGGATGTTGAGGTTCAAGTGATGCAAGGCTCCACATTTAGAGATGCCACGGCAAAAGGTCAATTGCCTATTTTTAGAAAAAGCTGGCTGGCCGATTACCCTGATCCTGAAAATTTCTTTAGCCTATTTACTTCAAAAAATTTCTGTCCTGCTGGCCCCAACTACACCCATTACTTCAACACACGATTTGACTCCTTATATAATGAAGCTATACAAATCGTAAATGACTCGGCTAGAACGGCGGTGTACCAAGAGATGAACAGCATCATCGCTAATGACTCTCCAGTCATTCCGATCTACTACGATCAAGTTTCCCACTTCGTAAGCAACCGCGTGCAGAACTGGGAAATCAACCCAATTAATTTGATTGACTTGAAAAAAGTAAAGAAGTTGAATTAGTTTAGCACCACATTTTAAAATTCCTGCCGTGCTCAAAATCGATATGCATACCCACGTCATTCCGGAAAACCTTCCGAATTGGACAAGTAAATTTGGATATGGAAACTTTATCCATCTCGACCACCACCGACAAGGGTATGCGCGAATGATGCAAGGAGAAAAATTCTTTCGTGAAATCGAATCGAATTGTTGGGATGCGAATTTGAGAATTGAAGATTATGCAAAATGGGACACCCAGATTCAAGTCATCTGCACCATTCCTGTCCTTTTTGCTTACTGGGCGAAGCCACACCACGGACTAGAAGTATCCAAATTTTTGAACGATGACATCATGAACACCGTTCAGAAATATCCCAAAAATTACATCGGACTTGCTACGCTTCCAATGCAAGACATCGACTTGGCAGTGGAAGAATTACACCGCTGTAAAGAAATTGGAATGAAGGGAATTCAAATTGGCAGCAATATCAACGGCAAAAATTTAAGTGAGCCCGACTTCAATCCACTCTGGAAAGCACTTGAAGAACTTGATATGTGCGTACTTGTGCACCCTTGGGAAATGATGGGTGAAGATGCGATGAGAAAATATTGGTTGCCTTGGCTAGTGGGTATGCCCGCTGAAACGACTCGAGCAATCTGCTCACTTTTATTTAGTGGAGTGTTCGAGCGGTTCCCAAAAATCCGATTCAACTTCGCACATGCTGGTGGCTCTTTTATTCCTACTATAGGAAGAATAGAACACGGTTTCAATTGCCGACCCGACCTTGTAGCAATAGACAACCAAGTTCCTCCAAGAGAATATTTCGGACATTTCTGGGTAGATAGCGCCACCCACGATCCAGAACTTTTGCACTATGTGCTCAAGCATCAAGGTTCTAAAAGAGTTTCTCTCGGCACCGACTATCCCTTTCCTCTAGGTGATTTGGAAATCGGAAAATTCATTACTGAAATGGGCTTATCTGAAGAAGTAGTGGAAGACATCTATTGCAACTCTGCCCTTGAATGGCTAGGCATGACAAAGGCCGATTTGAACCTTTAATAAGTAAAAGTATTCTTATAAACCGTGGTATTTCCTACCGCGTCTATAACAGTAAGTTCAAACTTGTGACTTCCTGGTTGAATATACTTTTTATCAAAATAATAGATCAGCCTACTCGTCTTCGCGTCGAATTCCATCAACGCCCATTTACCATCAATCTTAGGAATAATTTGATCCACACCTGAAAGGTAGTCGCTAATTTTCATTGTGAAGCTTGACCTGCCGCGCATGTCATTGCTAAAACTTACAGATGAAACGGAAGGAGCAACGGTGTCAACTTTCAAAGCGAAATATCCCAAGTAGTGAGGCTCAGCTTTTACCCATCCATTTTCATACTTCCCCCCCTCACTCACTGTTCTGTCCTTATCAGGATCGTACCTTACCACGACGGTTTTCGTGCGCACTTTCTCAGGAATTTTACTTGCATTAATAGCTATTGTAAAAGGATTGTGCACCGGTTCGTATGGAGAACATACTTTATAAGTTGGCGTGTTTGCTCCAGAAATGGTGTTGCTTTCAGAAATTGTCAAATAAGTATCTTCATACATCGTATATGCTGGCATGAAAATTTTTAATCGGGCATCTTCAAATGCATTGTCTTGTTCCCAATCCCAATGAGCAATGAAATTATCGCTAGGCGTGTACTTCGCACCAGGCGCGCTTAGTGCTTGAACTTGAAATTTGATGGCCGACTTATTACCTTCAATATCCAAAATGCGATACTCGATGTCGTGCTTTTTTCCATCCTTAAATGACACAACGCCGTCGTTTACCAAGTTGTCGTAAATATCCAAAGGATTTCCAGGAAGGCGATAAGATCCATGAATTGAACTTCGGTCTTTTTTAAATTTCTCATATATGGTGTGCGCATTCATCGCGCGGTTTGTTCCGAAGTCCAAACGATCCATTCGCTGACCGTAAACTTGAACTCCATCCACAAAAAGTTCGATTCTATAGATGCCACATCTGTTTGAATTTCCGTCGAGCAGGTCACTTGTATGCACTGCAAATCCTATGTCGCCATATACTGATGGAATGGATCCAGATTTCAATGCCACATTTCCAGAACTACCACTGGTAGAATAATTCTTGGGTGTTCTATTTCCTGCTACCCATGTGCTATCATTCATCGGAACGAGCCAAACTCCCATAACTGAAGGTGGGATTTTATCTTTTACCTGAAATCCAAAAAGGAGCGGATTCACCGTTTTTTCAGTTGCCGTTTCTCTAATTTCAAAATGTAAGTGTGGACCACCACTTCCACCAGTGTTTCCTGAAAGTGCAACTACTTCCCCCTTTTTAACTGGAAGCAAAGTTGAGTCTGGGAATAAGTCGATGCTGAACGTCTCGTATTTATATTGTTCAGATTTTACATAATCATCAATCTTCTGACTGTAGCCTTTCAAGTGACCATAAACAGAAGTTAATCCATTTGGATGGTTGATGTAAAGAGCGTATCCATAGCCTGCTGGAGAAACTTTGATTCTGCTGACATATCCGTCTGCAACTGAATAAACCTTCAAACCCTCCACTTGCTGGGTTTTGATGTCAATCCCCATGTGAAAATGGTTGGTTCGGAGCTCGCCAAAATTTCCAGACAAATTGAGTGGAATATCGAGAGGAGATCTAAAATAATCTTGTGGAAACTCCGTTTGCGCATTCAAAACACTGAATAGCAGCAACATAAACCCAAACAACACACTTCTCTTCATGATAGACACCATTATTACCTCGAAAATCAAAGACTCAAAAATGCTCTTTTCAATAGCGCAAAATGCGTTCGGGAGGTCAGAAATATCAACACGAAAATTGAATAAAACGGTGCAGAACTAAATAAGTTGTGTTGTACATTTGACCTCGATTCGGAGATTTTTTTGAAAAACACCTATCCAATGAATCACACAGAGATTATTCAACGTATTGAAAACAAAATCAACCAATTAGGTTCGATTAAAAACCAACTCGAGGCACAAGTAGGTCGCCTCAAGGAGGAGAATGCGTCATTGTATAAGATCAATGGTGAATTGTTGGCACAAGTAGATGAACTCAAAGACAGAAATCGCGAATTAGAAACTACTAAATCGTTGCAGCCAGCCGTTCAGGAAGAATTCCGATCAGCTACCAAGCAGAGAATCAACGATTTGGTAAAAGAAATAGACGAGTGTCTCTCACTTTTAAATAAATAACCACCATGAGCGAGGTTTCGATAAAAGTAGTCATAGCAGGACGAACCTATCCGCTGACCGTTAGCAGCGATCAGGTGGATACCATCCGAAAAGTTGAGAAACAACTAGAAGAAAGCATTAGCGTTTTTCAGCAGAATTATGCTGTAAAAGATAAACAGGATTTATTGGCGATGGCTGCCCTCCAAGTGGCATCCAATCAAGCCGGCACCACTCAGACAGTTGTAGAAAAAGTAGTGGAGCGCGTAGAAGTTCCAACCGATATTTCTCCTGAGTTGGAAGCCCTGGAAAACAAGCTAAATTCTTTCATCTAAGTCCATTTCACCCATTCTCTGCACCTCATCATCAGTGGATGATGAATTAATTTTTTTACTAAAACCATCAACATCATGGATGCAATTTACATGGTTGTTGCTGCATTAGTGGGTGTGCTTATTGGAGCCGGCGCGGCTTGGTTCCTCCTCAATAGCGTTCTGAAAAACAAACGTGATAGCATTCTCGCAGAAGCAACCAAAGAAGGTGAAACATTGAAGGAGAAAAAGATTCTCCAAGCCAAGGAAAAATTCCTTGAAATGAAAAGCGAGCACGAAAAATCCGTGCAAGAAAGAAACAAAAAGGTTCAACAAGCTGAAGATCGCTTGAAGAACAAAGAGCGTGACCTCTCTCAACAGATCGAACAATACAAGAGAAAGGAAAAGGACATTGACAACCAGAAGGAAAACCTTCAGAAGCTCACTGACCTCAACAATAAGAAGCAAAGCGACCTCGATAAAGCGCACAACAAAGCGGTAAATCTTCTTGAAGAACTCGCTAAAATGTCGGCTGATGAAGCTAAGGCGCAATTGATGGAGCAATTGAAAGAAGAAGCTAGAAATGCTGCTGCTTCTCAAATTCAAGGAATCATTGATGAAGCGAAATTGAAAGCGAATCAGGATGCCAAGAAGATTGTAATTCAGACTATTCAACGCACTGCCGTTGAACATGCTGTAGAAAATAGCGTTTCTGTTTTCAATATTGAAAACGACGAAATGAAAGGACGTATCATCGGTCGTGAAGGTCGTAACATCCGCGCTCTTGAAGCAGCTACCGGAGTGGAGATCATCGTTGACGATACACCTGAAGCTATCGTTCTTTCTTGCTTTGATCCTGTTCGTCGCGAAATCGCACGCTTGTCACTTCACCAATTGGTAACCGATGGTCGTATTCACCCAGCTCGTATCGAAGAGGTAGTAGCGAAAGTGAGAAAAAACATCGAAGAAGAAATTGTAGAAGTTGGAAAGAGAACGTGTATTGAACTTGGAATCCACGGTCTGCACTCTGAATTGATTCGTATGGTAGGTAGAATGAAATATCGTTCTTCATACGGTCAAAACTTGCTTCAACACTCGAGAGAGGTTGCAAACCTTTGTTCTACAATGGCAAGCGAATTGGGACTCAACCCAAAAGCCGCTAAACGTGCAGGTCTTCTTCACGATATTGGAAAAGTTCCAGACGATGAAAGCGAATTGCCACACGCAATTCTCGGTATGAAACTCGCTGAGAAATATGGTGAAAAACCAGATGTGTGTAATGCCATCGGAGCTCACCACGACGAGATTGAAATGAAGACTTTGTTGTCTCCAATCATTCAGGTTTGTGATGCTATTAGTGGTGCGCGCCCTGGTGCTCGTCGCGAAGTAGTAGAGGCTTACATCCAGCGTTTACGCGATTTGGAAAACATGGCCTTGGAATATCCAGGTGTTTCTAAATCATTCGCTATCCAAGCTGGTCGTGAACTCCGTGTAATGGTAGAAGCTGAAAAAGTTTCTGACGAACAAGCAGACGCTTTGGCTATCTCATTAGCAAGTAGAATTGAAACAGAAATGACCTACCCTGGTCAAGTGCGAGTTACTGTAATTCGCGAAAAAAGGGCTGTAGGTGTAGCAAGATAATCATCGATAAAAAGCCCCGAACAACTTTGTTCGGGGCTTTTTTTGTAACATTGATTCGTGCCAGACAAAAAGCAATTCATATCAAGCTTCTCCTGGAATACCGCAACAGTATTCGCTCAAATCATTATTCAAATGATTTACACAGGGATCTTGGCGCGTATGGTTTCGCAAGATTCATTCGCCCTCATGGGAGTGGTTTTATCCATTATGGGTTTTGCTGAAATCTTCTCACAGGTCGGAATTGGACCTGCCATCATTCAACGAAAAGATCTTCATGCGCAACATCTAACTGGGGCTTTTTATACTTCGCTAGCACTTGGTGTGACTTTCACATTAGGATTTATTGTAGCAGCTCCGCTTATTGCGAAGAGCTACAATATCGCAGAATTAGAACCGATCATTCAAGTAGTTTGTACTTCATTTACCATTAGCGCTCTCGCTGTGGTACCTCGAAGTATGATGCTGAAAGAAATGAAGTTTAAAAACTTCTTTATTGCTGGAATGATTTCAATTGTCGGTGGTAATCTTATTGTCGGATTGAGCCTAGCCTACGCCGGTTGGGATGTGTGGGCGTATGTATGGGCATTGTTTGCGCAAAACACATTAATGACCATTTCATTTTGGCTGCTGCAACCCACAAAAATTAAATTCAAATGGGAATGGAGCTATACTCAAGATCTACTAGGATACGGTGGTGCAAGTAGTTTATTCAATGCATTGAATTATGCCGCCACAAAAGTGGATGTATTACTCCTGCCGAAGTATGCGAGTCAATTGCCTGCAAGCAGTAGATCGCCATTAGATACAGCAGGCTTGTACGAACGCTCTGCCTATGTCATGTCGCTTCCCATTACAATCATGGCAAAGCTTTCTGACAATGTCCTATTCAGCGGAATGAGCAAGATGCAAGATCAGCAAGCACGCTTGAGAAGACTCATGTTGATTGGCAATCAATTCCTGGGAATACTAGTCATACCCATTTGTGTATTCATCTCTTTTTTCTCTAAAGAAATAATTACCATTTACCTCGGACCTTCTTATGAAGAAGCCGCCAGTGTACTTCAAGTGCTGTTCATCGCAATCATATTTCGAACATTGACAAGGCTCACCGACAGCTTGCTCCGCGCAGTGAATGCTGTTCTTCGTGGAAGTATCATAAAGGCATTTTATCTTGTCATCATGATTGTTGGGGTGGTCGTCGCAATTCCTTATGGTATTCAAATGATCGCGTGGTCCATTGTAGCCACCACAGCCATTCACTATTTGATGTCCATTTTCCTAAGTCAGCGTTTAATTGATGTATCCATTTTCAAGCAACTCGGCGCACTTGTTCCGGGTGTTATTCTTGGATTGTTTAACCTTGTCGTTCTCTTTAGTCTCGATTTGATTTCTTTTTTCAACGAAAGCCCTCATTTGGTTAAACTCATTATTGGCGGCATGGTCTGGGGAGTATCTACTCTTACATTGATACTTGCTTTTCCAAGCATCTTGCGTGCCAATGATATCCATCCTTCAGAATTTTTACCTAAGAAAATTTTGAGTCTGCCATTACTAAATCGTTTGGGCAAATAACTTTTCATTGTCATTTATGATTATACCTTTGCGGCATGAAATTACTCTTGTCGGCTTTTTTTATTTTCATTCAATTAGTTTCATTGGCGCAATCGAAAATTGAATTTCGAAGCGCCGACACGCTTGCTTTTTTTATAAAAATAGAAGGACAAAAAGTAAACATTCTCCCCTCTTCTGACCTTTCATTTCTTTGGAATAAACCAGGGAAGCAGAGTTTCAATATCAAATTTGCAGATAGTCGCATAGCTACTTTCGATCAAGTGTTGGAAATTAAACCCGCCAGCTATCAAGTTTTTGAACTCAAGAAGATAAAAGGGATTTTCCAATTTTTCATGATTTCAGAAACGGCTTTTGTATTCCCACAATTTGAATTGCAAGATTCAATACCGGAAGATTCTGTGGCCTTGCCTATAAACGTGTATCAAGGCGCTACACGATGTGAAGCACCAATAAAAGACACCGATTTTGCTATACTTAAAGACAATTTGAACAAGTCCAATTTTGAGTTCAAAAAAGTAGCTTATTTAGAAAAAACCATAGGGGAGCATTGCTTCCGAGTGGAACAATTACGCTATTTGATTTCACACCTCGAATTGGAAGACAATAAGCTTAAAATCGTTGAATTAGCTGTAGATCATTTATACGATTTTGATCGTGCTTCATTGATAGCTGAAGATTTCTTTCTTGAAAGAAACAAAACAAAGGTTAAAGCGCTATTTCAGTGATAAAAAGCCCTTTTTTACCCTAAAAAGTGGTTAACTTCGCGGCGCAATAATAAACGTCGCACAACATGCAAAAAGTTCACAATTTCAGCGCTGGACCATCCATTCTTCCTCAAGAAGTATTAGATCAAGCCGCTCAAGCCATTCACAACTTCGACAACATGGGTCTATCTCTTATCGAGATTAGTCACAGATCGAAAAACTATGTGAAAGTGATGGACGAGGCTCGTCAGCTTGTGAAAGACATTTTAGGTTTACCAGAAAACTACGAAGTCCTTTTCCTACAGGGTGGAGCGACACTTGGATTTTATACTTCTGCCATCAACATGATGAAAGAAGGTGGTAAAGCTGCTTACATCAATACTGGTGTGTGGGCGAACGGAGCCATCAAAGAAGCAAAGCTTCTTGGTGAAGTAAATGTGATCGGTGACTCTTCGGATAAGAACCACTCATACATTCCAGAATTCACAGTTCCTTCAGATGTCGATTATTTGCATTTTACTTCAAACAATACCATTTACGGAACGCAATTCCAAAACTTCCCAAAAACAGAAGTGCCTTTGGTTTGCGATATGAGTTCGGATATTTTCTCAAAGAAATTTAATGCTACTGACTTTTCGATGATTTATGCTGGTGCCCAGAAAAACATGGGACCTGCAGGTACAGTTTTGTACATCGTAGATAAAGAATCACTCGGCAAGACAGGTCGCAAACTTCCATCATACATGAATCTTTTAAATCATATTGATAAAGATTCTATGGCAAACACTCCTCCTGTTTTCGCAGTATATGTGAGTATGCTAACCCTGCGTTGGATCAAAGCAAACGGTGGATTGGAAGGTATGGAAAAACGCAATTTTGCGAAGCAAGAATTATTCTACAACGAGCTAGATAGAAACGGTCTTTTCAAAGGCCACGCAGTGCCAGAAGCTAGATCTTGGATGAATGCCACTTTCATGTTGAACAATGAAGCTTTGGCTGAATCATTCGATAAAATGTGGAAAGAAGCAGGAATCAGCGGACTTGCTGGTCATAGAAGTGTGGGTGGATACAGAGCTTCGATGTACAATGCATTGCCAATTGAAAGTGTGCAAGTGCTTGTAGATGTAATGAAAGAATTTGAACGCGTAAACGGATAATAGCCATGAAAATTTTAGCAAACGACGGAATCGATAACGGAGGAAAACAAGCATTGGAAGCTTTGGGCTTTACTGTAGTAACAGAAAAAGTAGCTCAGGAAAACCTTGCTGCAGCCATCAATTCAGAAAACTATGTAGGTCTTCTTGTGAGAAGCGCTACTACAGCTCGTAAAGATTTGATTGACGCTTGTCCTGGTTTGAAATTTATCGGTCGTGGTGGTGTAGGTATCGACAATATTGATGCAGAATATGCCATTTCAAAAGGTGTTGAAGTATTCAATACACCAGCGTCAAGCAGTCAAAGCGTTGCCGAATTGGTAATGTCGTTGATGTTTGCTGCAGCTCGTGGTGTTTACGATTCTGGCACCAACATGCCAGTAAATGGAGATACTGAGTTTGCTAATTTGAAAAAGAAATACGCGAAAGGAATTGAACTTCGTGGAAAGAAAATAGGCATTGTTGGATTCGGAAGAATTGGTCGCTCACTTGCTTCTTATGCACTTGGTTGCGGAATGAAAGTGGTAGCTATCGATCAATTCCCAAGCGACCATCCAGTGACACTTCACATAGAGGGTCACGGCGATATCCAAGTAAACGTTCCTTATGTTTCACTTGAAGAAGCTTTGGCTACATGTGATTTCATTTCCTTACACGTACCGAAACAACCAAACGGTAGCGCTGTGATTGGTGCTGCAGAATTGGCTAAATGCAAAAAAGGAATTATTCTCATCAATACATCTCGCGGTGGTGTGATCGAAGAAGCAGCGTTGATAGAAGCTTTAAATAATGGTCAAGTTGCAGCCGCAGGATTGGACGTGTTTGTTGGGGAACCTACTCCAAACAAAGCTATTCTAAGCCATCCTAAAATCGTTTGTACGCCGCACATTGGTGCGTCAACAAACGAAGCACAAGAGCGTATTGGTCTTGAAATCGCATCACGCGTGAAAGACATTATGAAAATTGAAGCGTAAGCAATGGCTGTTGTTAAGCCCTTCAAAGCTGTAAGGCCGACTGCAGATAAGGCTCACCTCGTGGCTTCTAGAAGCTATGTGTCGTACACTAAAAATCAGTTACGATCAAAGCTTCATGAAAACCCTTATAGCTTTCTTCATATTATTCATCCTGATTTAGGCGCGCATAAACTTCACAAAGCGGAGAATCTCGAAAAGCGATTTGAGTTGGTGAAAAATAAATATCATGAATTCATTCATGAAGAAATTTTGGTGCGTGAAGAAAAACCTTGTTTCTACATCTACCGTCAAATCAAGGCCGGTCACCCATTCACGGGATTGATTGCAGCTGTTTCTGTGGATGATTACAACAATGGAAAAATCAAAATTCACGAACAAACTTTATCCAAAAGAGAAAGCACTTTTACGAAGTATTTGGATATAACAGATATCAATGCGGAGCCTGTTCTATTGATGTCAGAAAGAAGTTCGGAACTTGAAGCGATATATGCTAAATATTTGGATGAGCGTCCGTCGTATGACTTTACAACGACGAATAGAGATCGCCACCAGCTTTGGATCGTAGATCAAGCAGCCGATATCAAGGCTATTGAAAGCATCTACGCATCCATTGATGCACTTTACATTGCAGACGGACATCACAGAAGTGCTTCAAGCGCGAGTCTCTGCGAGCGCAGAAGAATGGAATCAAAGGAGTATTCCGGAAATGAACCTTGGAATTATTTCTTAGGTTATATTCTGGATGAAAATACCGTTCGCATTTATGAATTTAACCGTCTTGTGAAAGACTTGAACGGAAATTCAAAAGATGAATTGATTTCAAAAATTGAAGAGCATTTTTATGTGAACGAGGCACCTGAATATTTTACTCCTTCTCAAAAGGGTGAGTTCAGTATGTACATGGATAAAACATGGTATGCGCTAAATTTGAAAATTCACAACGATATTCTTGATGCTCAAGTTCTGAGCGAACTTATTTTGACGCCCATTTTTGGAATCAAGGATTTAAGAAAAGATAAGCGCGTTAGTTTCATCGAAGGGCCTAAGGGACCAGGTGAAATGAAAACGGTAGTAGATAAAAAACAATTTCAAGTAGCTTTTGGTTTATATCCTGTAGCTATAGACGAATTGAAGCACGTGGCCGACAACCACGGCACTATGCCGCCGAAGAGTACATGGGTGGAGCCCAAACTTAGAAGCGGATTAATTGTATATGAATTGAGTTGAAATCATTTTAGAAGATGACAATTGCACAGAACCTAGCGGATTTAAAACACCTCATTCCACCATCTGTTAAGCTGATAGCAGTTTCTAAAACAAAACCCAATTCCGCAATATTGGAAGCTTACGCTAGCGGTCAGCGTGTGTTTGGAGAAAATTATGTTCAAGAAATCGTAGATAAGCAGAAAGATCTACCTGAAGATATCGAGTGGCATTTTATTGGTCACTTACAAAGTAACAAAGCCAAAAACATTGCTCCATTTGTAAGTTATATTCATGCTGTGCACAGTATCAAGTTGCTTGATGAAATTCAAAAGCAGGCAGAAAAGAACAACCGACAAATCAATTGTCTTTTGCAATTTCATATTGCACAAGAAGAAACCAAATACGGTTTTCGTTTGGATAGCTACGAAGAAGCGCTTTCAGTAATTGACTTTTCGCTTTACCCCAATATTGTTTTTGCAGGGGTAATGGGAATGGCTTCATTTGTAACCAACCAAAGACAAATAGAATCTGAATTTCAACTTTTGAAAGACATTTTTGAAAACTTAAAAACTGGAAAATTTGCGGAAATAGCATCCTTTAAAGAAATTTCGATGGGGATGAGTGGAGACTGGCCATTGGCAGTAGAAAAAGGGAGTACAATGGTTCGCATTGGATCCGCCATTTTTGGAAATAGATAAAATTACATCTCATGATTACAAAGAGATTTACGATCATATATCTTTCATTAGCTCCAGCGTTGTTTGCGTTGAGTTGGTACATTTCACATCGCATTCAAATCCGATTTATGAGCTTGGCCACAGGCGAATTGCAAGATCAGTCGAATAATAAGCCATTTATATATGCGAGTATATTCACCGCTTTATACTTGGGAGCTTACTTAGTGATTAGAGACCTCTACAAAACGTCTCCGAATAAGTAATCAACAATATATAAACTTATTAACCTTGTAAATAGGTTACAATAAGGGATATTACCTTGCACCCATCAAAACAATAAAACCATGGCAGAAATTAATAAAGAAAAGCTAAAAGCATTGCAATTAGCAATGGACAAAATGGAGAAGACCTATGGGAAAGGTGCGGTGATGAAGCTTGGAGATAATGCTCAAGAGCAGATTGAAGCCATCCCTTCCGGCTCTATCGGATTGGACCTTGCGCTCGGCATAGGTGGATATCCAAAAGGAAGAATTGTAGAAATATATGGACCTGAATCTTCGGGTAAAACAACTTTAGCTATTCACGCAATAGCTGAATGTCAGAAGCAAGGCGGTATCTGTGCTATCATCGATGCCGAGCACGCTTTCGATAAGTTTTATGCGGAAGCTTTGGGTGTGGATACAGAAAACTTGCTGATTTCACAGCCAGATCACGGTGAACAAGGTCTTGAAATCGCAGACAACTTAATTCGTTCAGGTGCTATCGATCTTATCGTGATTGACTCTGTAGCTGCTCTTACTCCTCGTGCAGAAATCGAAGGAGAAATGGGCGACGCCAACGTAGGTGTTCAAGCGCGTTTGATGTCAAAAGCACTTCGTAAATTGACGGCTACTATTAGCAAAACAGGATGTTGCTGTATCTTCATCAACCAGCTTCGCGAGAAAATTGGTGTGATGTTCGGTAACCCAGAAACAACTACAGGTGGTAATGCACTTAAGTTTTATGCTTCTGTTCGTATCGACATTAGAAGAACACAACAAATCAAGGACGGCGATAGCGTGGTTGGTAATCGCACGAAAGTAAAAATCGTGAAAAACAAAGTTGCGCCACCATTCAGACTGACAGAATTCGACATCATTTACGGTCATGGCATCAGCAAAATGGGCGAAATGATTGATATCGGTGTAGACAACAATATCATCAAGAAAAGCGGAAGCTGGTTTAGCTACGGCGAAACCAAACTGGGCCAAGGTAGAGACGCTGTGAAGCAGCTTTTGGAAGACAATCCTGAATTGTCTGACGAAATCGAAGCTAAAGTGAGAGAGGCCATTTCAGCCAAAGTCACAGCTAACGCGTAATTATTCAAGATTTTTTTTACCCATGATTCTCACGAATCATGGGTTTTTCATTTTATAACACCCTATTTTTGCTCAAAATAGACTTTCAATGACCAAGGTATATCTACTATTAGCTTCAGTTTGTCTTACCATTTTTGCTTGCGATGACAAGCCTCAAGAATCGAATCCGACAACTTCTGAAACCACTTCTGAAAAAGTAGACTCCACTTTGCAGCGTCTGAACAATCAAATCGAGACTGACCCTAATAATTACAAGAATTATCTAGACAGAGCACAATACCTTGCAAGTACCCAGAATTATGTGGATGCGATGAAAGACGTAGATAGAGCATTCGTCATCGACAGCACCAAGGCTGATATCTATTTAATTAAAGGCAATATCCATTTCGATCTACAGAAAGAAAAGGAAGCTTATAAGGACTACGAAGATTGTCTGAGATTTGACGCAAACAATACGGACTGTCTTCTAAAAAAAGCCTCAATAGATATTCTACTGAAAAACTATTCGCTGGCAATTACCCATATCAATGACGCCTTAAAAATTAATGAGACTTTACCTTATGCATATTACCTTAAAGGAAGATTGTATAAAGCCACTGGCGACACCACGCTTGCTTGCAGCTCATATCAAACTGCAGTTGAAGTCGATCCTACTTATTATGACGCTTATGTAGAAGTTGGGCTTTTGTATTACGAGAAGAAACACGATTTAGCAAAAGAGTATTTTCAATCTGCAATTGAACTGAACCCTCATTTGGTAGAACCATGGTACAATCTTGCAATGTTCTATCAAGAAACAGGATTTAGAAATAAGGACAATTACAGCAAAGCATTTGCTTGTTATGACTCCATCATCAGCATTGAACCGAAATTTGCCGCTGCCTATTTCAACAAAGGGTATATCAACTTGGAATATTTGCAGAATTATCAAGAAGGCATCAATCAATTCACCAAAGCAATTGATTATTTCCCGAATTATTTTCAAGCTTATTACAACCGCGGGTTATGCTATGAAAGTCTTGATCAGCCTAAGATGGCTGAACAAGATTATCGTGCATCCCTCAGAATAAATCCGCAGTACACTGAAGCTGCAAAATCTTTGAGTCGAATTCTCGGTGAAAATCGTTAAGGTAAAAGGTGCGGATAAAAATCAACTTCGTGATTTTTTGACTCACCAGGAATTACTGCAAAATTGATATTAAGTACTCCTCTTTTGAAGATTACCAAATTCGGATTGGTTTTAGACCTTAATGTTAGATATAGTTCCACTTGAGAATATTCTTGAGCAACGTCCGTATCGACCGTTAACCTTACTCCCTCCTCCGTAAAAGATTCTGGTTGCCACTCCACCCCCGATCCGGGATCAGTTACTAGTTCGTTGGTACCATCTGTATCCAATGTCCAATCTCCCAAATCCCAGTGGATGTCAAGCGTATTTACACCATCGCCAAAAACTTCAGTTTCAAAAAATATAGGTTCGCCAATTGCCATCGCATCACCTACTAGCATATACTCGAAACTGAATCTTGGATAAATAGAGTTTGTTTCTCCCTTACTCATATTCACTTGGCGCAAACAATGATTGCCAAAGTCACTCACCACTAATTTATTTCCCTGCTTCACCATAAATTGAGGTGAGCTAAACCCGACATTCTTTCCTCCATCACCATCAGCGAAACCCTTGGCCAATTGACCTGCATGCAAATCCGACTTTCCTTTCGATAATTTATATATGCCATGCTTTCTCGGCATCAAAATAAAATAGTCATCCTTCCTTTGTTCAACGTCCACAATTTTATCCTCCCATAATCCTGAGCCTAACATTTTCAAAGGAACTTTTTTATCCTCTTCATCTTTCAATGAATACACATCTCCGCTATTGGTAACAATCAGAAACTGATCATCTCCTCTTTTAACTTTTATGGGGCGTCCATTGCCGATTTTCGTTTCTAGAATAATATTCGATTTGAATTTACCCGAAGAAATATCCATTTCTACTAATTGCGCTGGACTAGACATTAAGATATAAAGTGATTTACCATAGGCTACCACATCCACAGGATAACATAAAGGTGATTCAAGACCTTTCAGTTCACTAATAGGACTATTTGTAATACTGCCGTTGCCAAGCACTGTGTAAACTAATTCAGACTTAAAATCAACGGCTTTTATTTTTTGATTTTGTAGATCCACAAAAAAGACTTGATTAGAATAAGAATCATAGGTTAGTCCAGATACAAAGCCTATTCGTGAACTCTGCAAATTACCATCTCTATCTCCAGCGTCAGGTCCTCCTGCAAAACGAATGACGTCACCACTGGCGTGATATGAAGCTATTCTACTTTGAGAGTTTTCTGCTATGTAAATTTCATCATTGCTATTGTGTACATCCAAAGCCATCGGAAATTCGAGAAGTGGATCAGCGTAGTATTTCGGATCCACAGTATTTTTCATTTGCCAAGTAGTATACTTCTTCATGAATGCCTTGTCCTTCACCATACTCTCCACTTTTGCAATAACCTCATCTGTTGTCATTCTTTCATTCGTCATGAATGCAGGTTCGGTTGATTGATCATACACAAAAACCTTTGACTGATATGCCTCTCCTTCCATCATGTATGGAAACAAATCTGCAGTCACTCCAAAAGGATGGTTCAAGTTGTATGCTTGGCCAATAGCAATAAGTTCGCTCAGCAAATAAGGATGAGCAAGATCTCCTTTGATAATAGATACCAATTGAATTTGTGGATTTTCCTTAGATACTTTTTGAAGTCTGTACATTCTAGCCAAACCAACGGGATCATTGATATCCCAGGTAATTACTACCATCAACTTTTTATCGAAAGTGGAAGGTTCAAGATTGTATTCAAGATTGACCCAATACATATTGGACGGAAATCTCGAATATTCTGATTGGGCAAAAACAGAAAATGTACCTAAGAAAAGGGCAATGAATAGCCCTGCAAATTTCAACTTGATCATAAAACAAAATTCTTTGACTAAGATATACAAAAAAAGGGCCTTCTTTTTCAGAAGGCCCTTCATCTTGGCTAGCAAGAAGTCTTATTTTATCTTATCGACTACAGCTTTAAACGCCTCTGGGTGGTTCATTGCTAAATCAGCAAGAACTTTACGGTTCAACTCAACACCGCTCTTGTGAAGTTTACCCATGAATGCTGAGTAAGACAAATCGTGCTGACGTGCGCCTGCATTGATACGCTGAATCCACAATGAACGGAAATCGCGCTTCTTCAACTTACGACCTACGTAAGCATAAGTAAGTGCTTTTTCAACTGAGTTTTTCGCAACGGTATAAACGTTCTTTCTTGAACCGAAATACCCTTTAGCCAACTTTAAGATTTTCTTTCTCCTGGCTCTGGAGGCAACTGCATTTTTTGATCTTGGCATTTTTTTTTGTTTTTTGACTGTGGTGCCAGTGCTAATGACTGAACTTGGTTACCAGTGGTCGGGTTAAACTTACCTTGCTCTTATAAATTACGCGGTGGCGAGCAATTGGGCCTTAATTGATTTCACGTCTGAAGGATGCACAAGAGCATCATTTCCAAGAGCGCGCTTACGCTTAGTCGATTTCTTGGTCAAAATGTGTCTCTTGTAAGCATGCTTACGCTTGATCTTACCGCTACCGGTCACTGTAAAACGCTTCTTAGCGCCCGATTTGGTTTTTGCTTTTGGCATTGTTATATATAATTAAACGTAATACTTACTTTTTCTTAGGGTTGATAACCACGAACATCTTCTTCCCTTCCAACTTCGGCATCTGTTCTGGCAATCCATATTCAGAAAGCTCTTGGATAAATTTCAAAAGAAGAATTTCTCCTCTCTCCTTAAACACAATTGAACGCCCTTTGAAAAATACGTGAGCTCTCACTTTGCTTCCTTCTTTCAAGAAGTTCAGTGCATGCTTCAACTTGAAATCAAAGTCATGATCATCTGTATTAGGACCAAAACGAATTTCCTTAACTGTTACGTTAACCTGCTTCGCTTTCATCTCCTTTTGTTTCTTCTTCTGATCGTAAAGAAACTTTTTGTAGTCGATTAAGCGGCACACAGGTGGAACCGCATTTGGTGAAATCTCCACGAGGTCTACTTCCATCTCCCTTGCGATGCGTAGTGCTTCAGATCTTGAAACAACACCTGCTTCAATGTTTTCTCCAACTAATCTTACTTCATTAGCTGTGATCAAATCATTGATCTTGTGCTCGGGTTCAATAATCCGACGACCTCTTATTTGCTTCTTAATAATGTTGCCTCCTTTTTTTAGTTACTATGGCTATCAACTCGATGCCTTATTCAGCTAGCATCGCCTTAATTTCATTGTTTACTCTTTCCACAAAGTCAGGAATGCTCATTGAGCCCAAATCACCCTCTCCCTTTTTACGGGCAGAAACGGTATTATTTGTTTGTTCATCCTCTCCAACCACCAGCATATACGGCACTTTCTCAAGTTCCGCCTCTCTGATTTTCTTCCCAACTTTTTCGTTGCGCTCGTCAACGAGGGCGCGAATATCGTGATTATTTAGTTCCGATGATAATTTCTTTGCAAAATCATTGTATTTTTCACTCACCGGCAAGATTCTAACTTGCTCTGGAGTAAGCCATAACGGGAACTGACCAGCACAGTGCTCAATCAAAATCGCCACAAAACGCTCCATTGAACCAAAAGGTGCTCTGTGAATCATCACCGGACGGTGCTTCTGGTTGTCTGCACCTGTATATTCCAATTCAAAACGTTCAGGCAAATTATAGTCGATCTGAACGGTACCCAATTGCCACTTTCTTCCGATAGCATCACGCACCATAAAGTCGAGCTTTGGCCCGTAGAATGCAGCTTCCCCGTATTCTACAACAGTCTTCAATCCCTTCTCATTAGCAATTTCCTGAATCGCCTTTTCCGCTTTCTCCCAATTTTCATCTGAGCCAATATACTTGCTTGGATTATTAGGGTCTCTCAACGAAACTTGAGCAAGGAAGTCAGTAAAATCAAGGGTTTTAAATATGTAAAGTACCAAATCAATTACATTTCCAACCTCTTGCTTTACCTGATCATTGGTACAGAAAATGTGCGCATCGTCTTGAGTAAAGCCACGAACACGCGTCAAACCATGCAATTCGCCGGTCTGCTCATAGCGGTATACCGTTCCAAACTCAGCCAAACGATGGGGTAAATCACGATATGATTTAGGCTCACTCTTAAAAATCTCGCAGTGGTGAGGGCAGTTCATCGGCTTGAGCATATACATCTCGCCTTCCTGTGGAGTAGTGATCGGCTGAAAGCTATCAGCGCCATACTTCGCCCAGTGTCCGCTTGTTTCATAAAGTTCCTTCGAACCAATGTGCGGAGTGATTACCTGAAGATAACCTGCCTTGCGTTGTGCATTTTGCAGAAAAGACTGAAGTCTGCCTCTCAAATCGGCGCCCTTCGGCAACCAAAGCGGAAGACCTGAACCTACTTTTTGTGAAAAATGGAACAAGCCCAATTCCTTTCCAAGCTTACGGTGGTCGCGCTTCTTCGCCTCTTCCAACTGAACCATGTACTCGTCCAATTCACTTTGTTTTGGGAAAGTGATGGCGTAAACACGGGTCAACATCTTATTCTTTTCATCACCTCTCCAATAGGCTCCAGCCACATTCAAAAGCTTTGCAGCCTTGATAAATCCTGTATTAGGAATGTGCGGCCCACGGCACAAATCGGTGAAATTGCCCTGAGTGTAGAAAGTAATATTTCCATCCTCAAGATCCTGTAAAAGTTCAATTTTATATGGATCGCCCTTTTCTTCGAAATAAGCGATAGCGTCTGCCTTGGAAATTTCCTGACGAACAAACTCATTCTTTTCACGAGCCAACTCCAACATCTTCTTCTCCACCTTCACAAAATCCTCTTGTGAAAAGGCCTGTCCGTTGAAATCCACATCGTAGTAAAAGCCATTCTCGATAGGAGGACCGATGGCCAGCTTGATGCCTGGATACATCGATTCCAAAGCTTCAGCCATCAAGTGAGCTGAGCTATGCCACATGGTAGACTTTCCATCCTCATCGTTCCACGTCAACAATTTCAACGTAGCATCCGTCGTGATAGGGCGGTTAGCATCCATCACTTCTCCGTTTACAGAAGCAGATAATACGTTGCGGGCAAGTCCTTCGCTGATCGACTTAGCTATGTCCATCGCTGAAGTGCCGCTTTCTACCTGACGAATTGACCCATCGGGCAGTGTAATGTTGATCATAGTCGATTTTTTTTAGGAGTGCAAAGATAAAGAGAATTAACATAATAAAATAGCATGAATCCTAACCAAATAACCCTTTTTAACCGAGAAAAAGGACTTTTTTTCTTGTATTACTGTTTTTCATTCTTTCTTTTGCAAAAATTTTCAAATGACGGTAGATCAATTTTTCGAACATCTTCTGAAAGAGTTGGAGTCGCATCCAACCTTGAAGGGATACTACCGTTTTTTGAATGACCCCAAATCATTCGAGTTCCGCAAAGCCTACTACATTCAGCGTCTTCAGTACATCGAAGATCAAATGAAAAATGTAAATGGCCCCGTTTGGGACATCGGCTGCGGATACGGAACCACTGCGCTTTTTCTTGTCCTAAACGGTCATAAAGTGCACGGCTCTACTCTAGAGTATTATTTCAATGAAATTCCACAGCGATTGGAATACTGGTCGAAAATTGGAGACATCTCAGGTTTTACTTTCGATTATGAAAACCTTTACGATTCTACTCCACCAGCCAATCACTACGCGGCGGTAATCGTGCAGACACCTTGCACCACACCGAACCCATCGATCAAGCAATGAAAATCATCAAGGGCACCCTTCAATCGGGAGGCAAGGTGATAGCTGTAGAAGAAAACGGGAATAACTGGGTTCAATCTTTCAAGCTCTACCTTCAAAGAGGAAACAAACGCATCATCGATTATACAGACGAGCGCTTGGGCAAAACCATTCGCCTAGGAAATGAAAACATTCGCCCATACACCGAATGGAAACGACTTTTCGAATTGGAAGGTTTTCAAATGCCGCAAGACAGCGTACACTACGTTCGACTTTACCCGCCGTTTATGTTCAAAGGTGATCCAAAAGCACTCGTAGAAAAAGAACAAATCAAGTGGAAGACCAATTCATTCCTGCGCGAACGCTTTTTCTTCGGGCTCGACTTTATTGCCATCAAGCCTTAATTGATCCATCGGATCGAATTTTTCCCACCAAACTCATTCTCCTCGTATTGCGGATTACCTGGATCTTCAATCCATTTTCCATCTACCAAGAATTTGTAAGAAATTTTTCCAGGATTCAAATAAAATGGTAATGACCATCCTACTTCGGTACGATTCATTTTTAAGGATTGTTCATTCCAATTATTGAAACTTCCAGTTACAATAACCTCCTTCGCATCTGTATATCCTTCTAGCGTAAATTCAAAATTGGGTTTTACAATAAAATAATTATTCCATTGACCATTCACCCCACTCGGCGCTACCGATGCCGAGCTATCAGTGTACCACATGCCATCAATGATGTATCTGTATTCCCATTTTCCTTTCCTCAAATTCAAGTCAACGGTCCAAACACCATACTGCAATTTCATCTCTACCTCACTCAAACTCCAACCATTGAAGTCTCCCGTGCAAATTACTCTTTTGGCATTGGCAAAGCCTTCCAACTTCAACACCACTCGATACTTTTCTCCTATGGTTAAACAAGAATTGTATTCATTAAATTCATTCTTCACTTTGCAATCGTTCGAAGGATCTTCTATCCAATTTCCATCGACGATGAATTTGTATTCATAATCGTCATCAGGAAGATACACGGGCAGCTCCCACACGTCGCCATTGCGTTGCATCTCTACCTCTTTATGACTCCAATTATTAAAACTACCACTTACTATGACTTTATTGAATCCATTATTTTTAAAAGAAAACGTATGGTTCGGTTTGAAATAAATGGAATTGTTGTCGCCATAATTATCATCTATTTTTAGCGCGTTTCCGGCATCTCTCATCCATTTTCCATCCACTATAAATTTGTATTCGTGTCGCCCCGGACGGAGCTGAAGCGTGAGTTCCCAGATTTCACCCTTGTTTACCATTACGCCATCGGTAGTACTCCATTCGTTAAAAGTACCACTCAACAAAACCGAATGAACATTCGGTCCATTAGGAAATCGAAAAGTAGTTGTTCCATCCGCATTTTCAAATACGCGTTGTTCTTTGAAATCATTATAACCAAACACATTTGGATTCCATAAATTTTGATTCTCCGACTGCCCAAACATTTTTGGAAAAATCAAATTCATATCATTCCAATCGAGCTTATCCCACGACAAACTTTTTTGCAATACCACATCTTTTCTTCCGATCTTTTTCAGCGACCACCCGTCTTTCATCAATGGAGCAGAAAAGCCTATTTCAGCAACCGAATCTATATTGAACTTCGGAAGCTCATAGATATCCGAAATGCTATCGGCTTGGCGCTGCGACCAGCTCTTTTCAATAGAAAGCTCCATCACTTTATTCTTCACTTTCAAATGGCTCTCCTGAGCCATCGCCACTGAAGAGCAAAGCGTCCATATTATTGATATGAATAATACTATCCTAATCATTCGTTACATAAAGATAAAGACAAAACTCCCTTGAGCTAAAATCAATGGAGAATATACCTTGTGAATAAAAACTGTGCCCGAGAATGCCGTCCACGAACACGCTGCAAGTTTCGTTGAGTTCTTTCATTCCCGTCAGTATGGTGGTTTGCATTTCAAACTTTCGATCACCCACGCTCAATTCATTTAGTGTTCCTAGGAATACTTCTTGTTTGGAGCCGCCCGTTCCAGTGAGGGTTACACGTCGTTGAACATTAAATTCTTTCAGCGCTTTCTTTTTCACCATGGCGTCTATTACGTTGCTTTCGGCGCCTGTATCAAACATCCAATTCATATTCACTCCGCCTACTTCTACAGGCATAAAAATCTTGTTGTCACACCATTTAAATGGAATTCTCAACTCGGGCATTTTGCTTGCCTTTGCAAATACTAGCGAATCTAACTCTGGCTGTTCCACGAATTCATTGTTGGCATTCTTTCGGTACAAGATCATTTGCCCTTGCTGGGCATCGATATAGACTTTAAAATCTGAAAAAAGATTTGTTCCGAAAAGGCCGAGAATTTTAGACCCTACTTTGTTCTCGAGCTGACCCAGTGGCACGACATCGCAATCCACGTTCCTGTATTGGAGTTCCCCGAAATTGACTTCGTTGACGTATCCTCGTTTTACCATTGCGTTTGCGCCATCTACTCCACTCATTCCCGTGGCATTTCCAGTCGAATAATTATGAAAATAGGTAGCATTTAAAATGAGATAAGGTGCCCCAGTGTCCAGAATGAAATCACCTTGAATCGAGTCAATTTTTCCTTGGATAAGCAGCAGGTTTCCGCTGCGTTTGAGTGGCATCACGATGCGCGTCCACTCTCCCATTAAAGTAGGATTTTGAGTTTCTATGAATGGATAGGGATAGTCATTTGCTCGACCAGCTAAACTGAGCATCAGAAGGATTAGGATAGCGGCCAGCCGAAACATTGGCGGAAATTAGTAAAAAAGAAAACGCCCTTCCGTTGAAGGGCGCGTTTTCTATTCCTTAACCAAAACCAAATTCTCTATGAGATTGAGAACTATACCCTTGTAACGAGGGGGGTGTATGAAATGTTGCATTTTGAGTAAAAAATTTGAATTTTTTCACTTTTGCCTTAACCAAACCTTACCAGATACTATATTTGCCCACCTTTTTGGGGTACCTGGGGGATTAGCTCAGTTGGTTAGAGTGTCTGCATGGCATGCAGAAGGTCATCGGTTCGAATCCGATATTCTCCACAACCGTTCTTGCGAAATGCCGCGAAAACAAGCGAAACGGCTCTGTTTTCGGGCATTCTAGAACTATAGTCTAGATTTTCTAAAGTCTCAAAAAACGAAGTAAAACGAAGATTTCTGCACAAAAAGTTGCGTAAAAATGGCGCGGGATTTCTGGGCCGAAAAAACTTCGTTTTGTTGCGTTTATCTGCGCTAGCGGATAAAAGAAGCATAAATAAAGTTCATTATGTGTAAAATTGAAAAACTATAATTAAATTTACATTTCGATTTAACATAAACCCCTTTTTTTAGGGTTTAAAGCTTATTAAAATGTAATGGCCAGAAGTACCTACATATCCGAAAACCTTACACAACAACAAATGAATGTCATGTTGCTGTTGGAGGAGAATGAAATGGACATATTTTCTCTGGAAGATGTGAAAGAACTAATTGGAGATTCATCACAAGATATCAATGAGATCATTGAAAACTTAGTACACAAAAAAATCCTTTCCCGAATTGAAAGAGGTAAGTATTGTAGTGCTAACTTCAGGGATGAAAATGTAATCGGCTGCTTTCTAGTTCCTGACGGAGCAGTTGCATATTGGTCGGCCCTGAATCTCCATGGACTAACCGAACAATTTCCAAATACCGTATTCATTCAAACCACACGTATCAAAAAAGATAAAACTGTTTTTGGTGTTAACTATCAATTTGTTAAAATAAAAGTAACAAAAAGAACTGGCATCGAAAAACAGGGTACTGGCAATTATACCTACAGGCTGACGGTCAAAGAAAAAACCATCGTCGATTGTTTTGACCTTCCTCAGTATTCTGGTGGTTATTCAGAATTGATTCGAGCTTTTAGCCAAACAGATATAGACCAGACCAAATTGATTCAATACTGCAAAGCTATTGGAAATCTCTCAGTGGTTAAAAGATTGGCATTTCTTACAGAACTACTTGAAAAACCTAAAATGAGGCAATTCCTAAAATACGCAGAAGGAGAAGTGAATCCAAGATACGTATTGATGGACCCTTTCGGAGAAGAAGTTGGAGCATTCAATAGCAAATGGAAATTGCGTTTAAATATTTCAGAAGCAGAACTGTTAGACATATGCAATAAACAATACTAGTGCATCAATGATATTAAAAAAGGAAATAGAAAAAAAAGCAGAGGAACAAAATACTCCCAAATCAACCATAGATAAAGATTGGGTGTTGGGTCATTTTATTGATGCCATTTTTTCGATTCCCGAGTTTAGTAAACATTTAATCTTCAAAGGAGGAACTTGCCTTCGAAAATGCTATTTCCCAAACTACCGTTTTTCTGAAGATTTGGACTTCACCTGTTCTAATTCCAAATTTGAACTAACCACCCAAATGCTTGATCGCCTTGTACAACTCATCACTGAAAGGACCAAAATACCTTTGCATATAGATGAGTTAAAACCGCTTCAGCACAAAGAGCAATTGACGGGATACAAAGCTGTAATCAAATTTTGGGGAGCCGACCACCCAAGAAACCAAACACCGCCAGCCCCAGAAAGATGGTCAACAAGTATTAAAATAGAAATTATACTATTCGAATTAATAATCTTTCCTTTTGAAAGCAGACAAGTGTATCACCCATATTCAGACAGCCTATCACAATCACTATTGGAGGTGCCTTGCTATACTTTGGAAGAAGTGCTTTCTGAAAAATTGCGCGCCTTAATACAACGTTCTTACACCGCTCCAAGAGATATTTACGACATTTGGTACTTAGCTAGGAATAAAAAAGATATTGATTGGGGAAAAGTTACAACCGGATTTCATCAAAAAATGAAATTCAAAGGGCTTGAGTTTACTGGAATAGAACAAATGATCAATGAAGAAACTGACAAACGTCTCAGAACAGCATGGAAAAATAGTTTAGGCCATCAAATTCCCGAAGTACAACTCCCAGAATATGAAGTGGTAAAAATTGAATTGATTGAGTTATTGAAGGAAATTCTAAATTAATTTTTAAAATCTACAATTAAATCGCAATTCTGATTCTCGATATGTCAGGCACCCTTTGCGAAACTTGGCGGCCTCCGCGGCTTGGCGGTAAAAGAAGTTTGCCGTTGAGTGCTGATTCTTGACGGGAGGAATTGATTAAACGCAAGGGAATCGCAATGAACGCCAAAGATTTCTATGTTAAAAGTCAAGTAAAAATTAAAGAATCTTGGTTAATAGATTCTTTCATCATTGCCTGGTAAGGAGTTTGTCTTTTGATGACGCTGAATATTCGATGCACCAGTTTATTCCTGATAGCATTTAAAACAGACATCTTATTTTCCTTCACTAACCTTTCTTATGTAATACGCTTTTAAATCACCCGGTGACTTTACAGCAGCCATAGCCGCCAGGTGTAATAATGCTTTCCAGAGATTTATTTGCATGTCTAGACACTCTATCTTTTTTGGCAATGACTACTCTGATTGATTGGGGAATGGAATACCCTGCATAGCAGGCCATTTGTTTTGCAGATTCGAAAAGTTTGAAGTTGTTGGTGGATAAAATGAACATCAGCGAAATTTGATTTCCAATACCTGGGATGGTCTTTAAAAACCCCATATTGACCGCCAAATCGGGTGATTCTTACCTTTTCAACTATTAGTTTCAATTTCACTTTGACGTTTTCTGTAACCTTAAGGACAGGTGAAAGTTGTTTTTTCAATATAGTCCCACAGCTCCTTGTCATGTGTTTTTGCTTCTCTGATTTGATTCTCTAATCTTACTATTTGGTTGACTAAGTTTCTCTGATATGTATCCAGCTTTTTTAGTTCCTCTGTAATAGGATCCAACTTCTTATAAAGCACTACTTTGTCACTATATCATAAAGCATATTCCGCAATACGCAAGGCATCTTTCTGATCTGATTTACCCCTAAAATCCGTGCTTGCTCTTTTAATTTTAATGCATTTTCCTCCCAATAGGGAATATCCAATCCAGCGCATGTTTTGTAAAGTGAATTGTTGTAAATACCTGTATTCTCTGCACACACAAGAAACTCGCTTTTTCAACACCTTCAACTGATGTTTTAGGGAAGTAAAAAAAGATTTAATCTTTAAAGGATTATTCAATATTAGCTTCTCCATTTTCAAATTGAAATTGGAGTCAATAATCGCAATGTCAATTTTCCTTTGGAAACATCTACACCTACATAGTACTTTTGATTCATAAAATTATGTTTTATTTACTTCCAAGTGGAACGATTAGACTAAGCCCTTAATAATGGGTCGTGAGCCCGAATTTCTATTTAGTTCTATCGTACCTAAGAAACAGGGTTCAAAATCTTGGCATAGGCTAAAAACCTTCGACACAAACTGATTCACCCTGTTTCTTTTGGGAAGTCTATTTTTGACAATAATCGGATAAAATTCTTCGTGGGTACAAACTAAAGGATGCGCAAAGAGGATGGTTTTTATGACTGAACTCTTAAAAATCACTAAACTCTAAGGATTGAATAGTACTTCAAAGCTCCCCTTAACAAATAACTTACTTCAAGCATCTGTAATCCAAATCAAATTTTTAAATTGCCTATCTCATTCGGAATATTATCAGTCGCCTTAAAAGATGAAAACTAACAAACCCAATATAAAAGGAAGAAATGCTCTGCTACTTTGGATACTCTTGGGAATTCTAGGAATACTACTAAATATAACTTTTAGTCTTGGCCAAACAACTTTCAATGTCAAGGAACTATTGATCATCTTATTTCTCGCTACACTTTTCATTCCAACTGGAATACTGCTAACAATAATCATAAATTTCGCTATAAATAATACTTCGATGTTTATATTTCCATTCAAATCACATCTAGGACTACTGATATTAGAAACTACTTTAGTGATTATTCTTTATTTCTTTCTTTTTCAAAGTTTTTGGTATAGCTTTTTTAGCCTTATACCTCAAAGTGTAATGGGACATTTCTATGTACATCTAAAAAATATCGAGACCAGACGCTTATGAAATGTATCCTATCGGCCATATTATTATTCTTTACAACGGGTAAGGTCTATTCAAATAATTCAGACACCTCGATATTTCATCTCAATGAATCAACCACAATTGAATATTTAAGTGGTGATATTATGATGTTAAGTTATCGAGATGTGAATGATGTAAAATCTAAATCATTTGGATATGATATTTACTTCAGAAAAGGCAAAATGGATAGCATAGTTTATTATCAGGATACAATAGAACTGAAAATACTGTATAGAAAACCAATTGATCACAAGTGGGAAGTGAAGATTGGCGAGTGTGAAAACTGCATTTACCCAAGCGATTATAACCGACTAGCTTCCTACTCACACATGGCCATTGAGGGTCAGGATATCTATCAATTTACAATGCAATTTGATGTTCACGATGAAGCGATCAAATACATTGAACAGCGATTAACTATTGCACCTGGGAAACAAGTAGGCATAATTCTAACATTTAAAAAAGGTAGAACACGATTCATGAATATTATGAGTTCAACAGATAGGGCAAGCCCAACAATATATTTTAATAGAAGAGGAAAAATAATGAAAATGTATGTTTTAGATTTTATTGACCAAAGGACAGGACTTAGTATGTATAAGAAATTTAAATATGCTCATGGAAAAATGAGATCATTATGAAAGCACTTCACTTATTTGAATAATTACTTTTCTAAGAATGAGGGGAACTTATTACCTTACTATATTTGAGTGGAATTAACTAGAAAATACATTTATGAAAAAAGCAATATTCCTATTAATCATCTGTCTACTTCCCAAATTATTTTTTGCTCTTGATTCAAGGAGTGATACTGTGAGATATGACAATGAAAAATTCTCAATCAATATTATATCCGTAAAAAATAATATTAAAATAGTGTTGAATGAATATAAGGAATGTGAAGGTGGGATAACATCTCATCAATTTAACTTCAAGAATAAAAAGTTAGAATCAATTGATTTTTCAGACACAATATGTGATACCTTGACTTATTTCTATTACTGTAGTTATTTACATTTACTAGGCAGAACGGATAGCATACCGATAGATAAAAAAATTAACTACACTATTTTAAAAACGAATAATACAGAAATAGCTACTTTCAACGGCCAATTCTGTGGTTGCGATTTAACTGATCTCGTAGAATCAAATATTCGCGCTGAAAAACATTATGCAATATCACCAGATGAATTGTTATACATGGTAGGAAGTTCAAGATTTTACCAAAAAAAACAACTATTTGTGCTCTTTACCTACACCACGGCTGGTCATATTGAAGAAATTGAAGAAAAAACAGCAGGTAATCCTGACGTTTATGACGGATTATCAATTTCATTTGTTAAAAATAGAGTAAGAAGAATCAGGATGTATAATGCCGGAATTGAAGATAAGCTGCTACTTATATTTAATAATAGAGGCAAGCTGAAATATATCTTTATTGTAGATTCTGGAGTCCTGGTGAAACGAATAAAAGCATAACCTGTCTTAATGATATTTTAATGTGCCTGAAATTGCGGGAATTAACAGAAAACTTACATGGAAGAAAAGGCAGCGAGACCACTTTAAGAAAAAAATGGATGAAACAGGAGAAAATCATAGCCAAAAAAATAAAGGGAACTGATGACGGTAGCCTGTATACGTTCATTATGGAATTTAAAGGAGGGACTTACATATCTCAGGTAATTGCGGATAATGAAGAAAAAGCTTGTAATCAGTGGGCTGAATCGTTAAACATAGATGAGATAGAGGGTTTTGGTATTAGAGCTAAACAAGCCCTGTTTGTCGAATTAAAAAATGAGGAAGCTACACCAATAATGAACAACAAAAATATCTGGATGATGGGGGTTGACTTATTAGGTCATTACTCTGTTATTCACATTATTAAGACTGTTGAAGAGAAGTGAAAGATATAAAATACATATTACTACTTATTGTCTTGAGAGTTCTCATATTACTTGGAGGTTTGTTTAGAATCACTCATTAGCCAATGGGGAAAGAGTTTTGGCATATCGGCCTTGTGCTCGAATCCTCAACAATTTTGGCTTTTATTTATAAAAAAGTGAAGTCTAAAAAAGAAGTTTCAAAATAGCCTCTGCATTACAGGCTTGCGGGTGATTATAAACTTTTAAGTTTAGCGGCTTTAATAAGGTTGTCAAGGGTGTAAAAAATGTAATCCTTGTCTTTATCTGAAAGCTTATCAATATCCTCTAACCGCTTCAAGGTTTTTTTATCCAGTATTTTTAGTTCACCACGCAACTTCCATTACTATTTTAGGAGAAAGGCTTTGGTACCAAGTCAGCTCGGATGTATATGAGACTTGGGGAGAATTCTACCTTAAAGTGTATGCCCCATTAACGATTGATGGAGAAAGTTTATATGAAAAATATACTTGTTTGACTCATATAAAGAATGGATATTTAAAAAAAATAATACTCTATGCAAAAGATCGCAAGAAGATGAGCAATTTGAATATCAATGACTCTCTTATAACAATGTCAGCATTAAAGGAATTAATCGAGGTAAGTATAGCTCCAAATAAAGAATCCAGTATATACATAAACAACGATGAGGGCAGATACTTTGAAGTTTCAACAGACGTTCCTGAATGAGATTTAAGCCTGACAGCAAACTAAGCTTGCAATGAGGTTAGTGATGATTACCCAAAAAGTATTACTTTCGACAAAGGCTTGCTGCTCCTATGAAAAAAACTATTGTTTTATTCTTCATCCTAACTAGCACGATTGCACACGCTCAAAAAGTTCGATTAGATTTTGGACTTAGTAAACGATTTTCTTATTTAGATCATCCCAATGACTCGATCAGATATTTCGGACTTTCATCGCCAATTAGACTTCATAATAAATTAGAATTCTATAGACCTTTAAAAAATTTAGCATTCTCGATTAACCTAGATGGTGAAAGATTTTTTGGATATTTAAACAAAGGATACTCGGTGCAGACATTAGTTGGAGTTGAGTTTTTTAGAGATGGTAGATTTCCTTTAACGCTGGAATATTCCCTTCGGATATAATTGGATTAGATATTTTACTAGATCTGAACGATTAGACACGTTCAGTGGATTGAACTACCATAGATTGACCATATGTAAATATAATTATAATGAACGTACCTTCAAATCCGAAGGTATTGGTGGAACGATAGAATATTGGCACGGCAGTGGTGGTGAGAATTTTTATGCTTTAGGAATAATATTTATAACCCCTCTTAAGGATTTTTTAAAACTACTTTCAAAAAATAAAGAGAATTAACCATGCTCAAAAGGTCGTAGTATCTAACTCTGGCAAGAACCTATTAAGCACTTATATCCCAACCTTTTTCAATTTTAGTAAAAGAAATAATGAACCCGCGAAGATTACTCCTAGTTGCGTTTCTATTTATAAATGCAATTTCGTTCGGTCAAATTCAAGGAGGTGTAGGAGTCAACGTTGGACCAAAAAACACCGGTCTTGAACTACAAGGATATACCTTGCAAAGGATAAAAGCATTTACTGGAATTAACCTGAGCAGATATGAATCGCTTTCTAATAAGCTCGGAATTGGTATAGGAATATTTCACTTGGAAAAAAAACACAACATTTGGATTAGCACCAGTACAGAATACAAATTTGAAAAAACAACTATCCTAGAAAAAGGCGATAATTTTTATAAATACCATACAAACAAATTAAACTACTGGAATATTGGTGGAACATATTCTCTAAGGACTGAAAACAACCTAGAAAAAAAGAATTTTTCATTGCTCGAAGTAGATGTCTTTTATAAAAACCTTCTTAATAAATTAATATTAGTGTCTTCTGCTGATAATACCAAACAATCTCCTCAACTTGAAAACGATATTAGAAAATACTTTAAATCAGGTTTTGGAATATCTGTTGGATTTAAATTTGTTTGGTAAAACTACACTCGAACAAAACAATACTAAAAATGAAGTATTATAAAATTGATTTTTCCTCTGAAGTAAAAGTAATTGGTAGAAAATACCCACAATTAACCCCTGTATCGGGAACACATCTTGAAGACCCAATGAGCATATTACAGTTATCTGATAACTACCCAATGCAGTCTACCCATTCAGTATTTACCCTTAACAAATCAGCTAAACTAACTGATGTTCTGTCTGGAGTTTCTCCATATTTTGTAGTCAACGAACGAGTTAAAGAAGCAATTTTAAAATTTACTCCAAAATATGTCTTCTTTATACCCATTAAAATAATAGAACCCACAAATAACAAGTGGTACGTCTTGTATGACCCGTATTCAGATGAACTAACCGAAATGATTAATTTCGATGAAACTATTTTCTGTATCGTCAGTAAGAAATTGGAGATCATTGAAGAATTCAAATTAAATTCCTCATCTAAAGACAAACGTCAATTACTACGCGACAAATTTGCCGAATACGAAACGCCGCCAATCATCAGAGTAAAAAAACTAGTCATTAAAAATAAATATGCAACCTTAGATTTTTTTTCTATCTCTCCTTTTATTATGGACCCAATAATATCTGAAAATATTAAAAGTGAACTAGATGATAAAAAAATTACGGGATTTGAATATATGGAAATGTCAATTTCGTTTACCTGAATTAAAACTACTCATTCAGTACACATTGGTGTCCCCCGTTATGGTTCTTTGAACTGTCAAAAAAAATATGTACTGCACAACTCTTAGTGTTCTTTGTGGTAAAAAAGAAAATGTAAACCACAAAGTGCACAGAGCCCTACACAAAGTTCACAAAGCTTCATATTGGCTATTTCTCCTTTGCGAAACTTTGCGTTCTCAGCGTCATTGTGGTTAAAAAGCTTGCAACTAAAAGTAATTCTCCTATCAATGTGCAACTCACCGAAAAGGCGTTACATTCCGTTAGTTGACGATGAAAAAATAAAATAAGTCCAACCAAACTTTTCCCTACAAAATTTGCCTAGAAAAAAAAGTAATTTTGACAAGTCCCAGTTTTAACAATGGGGGTAACTTATCTTATTAGTTGAATTTAATTGCGACCACAAAATCCCGCTCCATGTCGATTGATTTCCATTTATATGAAATTGTTACTGGCACAGTTGTGCTGCTCAAAATTATTATTCACATGTACTTTGACTCCGTTGACAGCAAAGTGGCAAAAGGTATTGACACAAGAGGCAGTGCTGGCATCGGCGGACGTTATCTATTTCCAATACCTTATTCGAAAGAAGAAAAGAGAAATAGATTAATTAAAACAACAAATTTGATTTATGGCTATTCAATAACTATTTATGTAGTTGCAATAATATTTCGAGCGTGGTACAATTCATAAAACAATCAGAAAAGCGCTTGTCATTTGTGAGCTGAATCGTTAAGAATAGATGAGATTGAGGGTTTTGGTTTTTATAACTAATCTTTCACTTTGCATTCAGTAAAGATTTTCTCGAATGTAAATAGAATCTAAGCATCAATTAGCTTGGTAATCTTTGCGAACCTTTGCGAAAACCCTTGCGTTATCTGCGATAATAATGCTTCCTTTGTCAATGATGAGTAACTCTCCCTTTTGAGGAGCGAGCTTATTTTTTCATCGCAAAGGACACAAAGAATTCGCAAAATTTCGCTAAGAGATATTCCTTTAAAATATTTCACTAGCAAAAAAATCACATCTGAACACTTTACTTGCTACCTATATTAAAATTTATTCCAAGTGAAAATAATATCCCATTCCTTATATCAGCTCGTAAAGCATTTTCTAAACCCGCATCAGGCTCGTCCAAACTGTATTCTCCATTACTCAAAATTGACATCCAGCCTAAGCGAGAAAAAACACTGCTAATACGAGAAAATCTTCGTTCTATTTTAAGAGAAGTCGTTGCGCAGTTTAATTTCGATAAATAGTATTTTGGAGCACCAAACTCATGTTCATGAATATAATCTTCAATTGATGATTTATACATGTACTGTAAGCCTATTGTAGCATTAAAATCCTTTCGATTGAAAATATCCATCTCAATGCCACATCCTGACACAAATCCTCTGCAAGGCCCTGCCATCAAATTTACTTGAAGTCTTTGATTCCCTAAATTAATTGCTTTACCTATAAAAAACAAGTAATGTAATTGCATCGGTTTCCACATCAACTCCAGTCCCGTTTGAATTCTCACACTATCTACCCTTTCAGCACTCATCGCGGAAAAGTGAAAAAAAAGTATTACAACGATCAATAAATTTTTCATTTTCTAAATGTAAAATTTTATCCTGTTCCATAAGCAATAATAAATCCCTCACACACTTCCCCTTTTTGCCAAACCTTCCGAACCAAGCGACTTTGTTAAAGTTCACGAAACTCAACCACAAAGCACACAGAGCCGTGCACAAAGTTCACAGAGCTTCTTGGTGTTCTTTGTGAAATCTTTGTGTTCTCTGTGGTTAAAAAGAAAATGAATATTCAGCACCATCCATTGAAGTACCGCTTGTCATAGAATGAGAATGTGAATGAAAATGAGAATGAATCTCCCATCCCCAAACTCCAATCCCCAAACTCCAAACTCCTATCTCCAAACTCCTATCTCCAAACTCCTATCTCCAAACCCCTATCTCCAAACCCCAAACTCCTAACACCCATCCCCCATCCCCAGATTTTATTATCTTCGCCTCATGGCTAAGTTGTTGACGATTTTATTCAGTTTTATATCGCTATTCGCCGCAGCGCAAACCCAATTCTCCGGGCGTATTTCCGACCTCCCCTCGCCCGGCGGAAACCTTTTTATCGAATTCTTTGAAGAAAAAGGATGGAAAATCCTTTCAAAAGGTCAAACGGATATCAACGGTGACTTTAATATTCCGCTCATCTTTCCACACTCTGGCGTTTACCGCTTAAGACACACCTCCTCGAAAGATTGGACGGCCGTTTTCCTTGTAAGTGAAAAAATGCTTACCGAAAAAACTATCACGATTCAAGAATCGGTGCTCAATGGAATCGACGCTCCTGTTAAATCCCTTCACGATTTCGAAAACGAACTTTTTACTGAGGTCGCCATTCTTTTGGATTCTCTTCGACACACCTACGACTCCTCCGATCCTCTCAAGCGTGAATACCTGCAGTTGGAGCATAATATCTACGCCAAACTTTCTTCTATTGCCCTCAAAAATCCCAATGCATGGGTGAGCCAACATATCATCAAAGGACTCGTCCATCCTGAAAGTGAGGAATGGAAGAAAAGTAATCCTGATATAAATGCCATCATTGCTTTTAATAAAAAACACCTTTGGGATAATGTTCCAATGGACGATATGAAGCAACTGTACAGCCCTTCATTCGCGAGAAATGCAATGCTCTATTATCAATACTTCGCAAACGACAGTGTGCCCGATCTATACATCGACAATGTTCTAAAACGCAGCTTCGACAATGAGGAAATGAATAGTTTTCTCTTCAAATTTATCTTAGACTTATTGCTCGATTATAAAAATGAACCTGGCGTAGATTACCTCCTCACTTGGTATGCTCCCGACTGTTCGGACAATGAAACTATTGGCGCCGGCGTGAAGAACTTGATTCTTGCCTTGGAAAATTGTAAACCTGGAAATCACATTCCTGAACTCAATTTGCCTAACAATAAAGGCGAACGCATCTCCCTCACGGAAACGGCTAAAAAGAACAACATCACCATTCTCATGTTCTGGCGCACCAACTGCACTCATTGCAAAGAATTCGAACCAGAGCTTGAAGAGATTTATAAAAAATATAAAGCAATGGGAGTTGAAGTCTATGCTATCGGTTCTGATAAAGACGAAGCAGACTGGAAAGCGCGAGAAGCAGAATCTCCCATGCCTTGGACAAGTGTATTTCTCGCTTATGATTCGCGCAAAGACTTTAACAAAACTTTCCCTGTTCCAAGCACCCCAACTTTGATTGCGGTGGATAATAATGGAGTGATTCTTCGAAGATTGATTATGCGCAGCAAACTCGAATCCATCCTCGACGAAATGTTACTTGAAATAAAAAAATAAATGGAAAATAAACATCCGCTTACACTTGCTGAATGTATTGATGCCGTAGGCGAATTTCATGATGCTTTTAAAATTGCAAATAGAACAGAAGCTACTGCTCAACTTTCAGAAAAAGAGTACACGCTTCGTTTTAATCTCATGAAAGAAGAAAACGAAGAATACCTTGAAGCGGCAAAAAACGGTGACCTCATCGAAATTGCAGATGCTCTAGGCGATCAATTGTACATCCTTTGCGGCACTCTCAATGCTCATGGATTACAACACAAGATTGCGGAAGTGTTTCTCGAAATTCATCGCAGCAACATGTCAAAACTGGATGAAAACGGCGAACCGATTTATCGTGAAGATGGCAAAGTGATGAAGTCGAATCGATATTTCAAACCGGACATTTCTAAAGTTCTGAATGCACTCTAAACGTGCTAAAATATTTACCCTGCTTAAACCACTGTTTTTCGCAGTGGTTCTTTTTATTTTCCTAACTCCACTTGGAGTTTTAATTGCATTTCTGTCCAACCCGGGCAGCATTCATGAAGTACGTCAAGCGGATAGTCTATCGTTTGCATTGAATTATTTGCATTTTGATTTTAACTTTTTTCATCCTCAAAACTTCAACCTCACCAGTGAAGATGGAAAATGTGCAAGTGAATTTCCTATTTTCTATTACTTCGCGGCGATAATTGCTTTGATTGGAATCAAAACGAGTCTTGTGCTAAAACTCCTTCATGGACTGACTTTCTTCGGGGCTATCTATTTCCTTTGGAAAAAAACAACGCAATATTTCAACAACAATTATTTCGTTTCATCCACAACTGTTCTTATCCTTTTAACGAGCACAGTGCTGCTCTATTACTCCAACAACTTGCTTCCTGATATTGCAGCGCTAGGACTTACCATTGCTGGAATTTCTCAATTTTATTTTTTAAAGGAAGAAAGTAAATCCAGGCTCATGCGCGCCCTATTTCTGATGACCTTGGCAAGCATGATCAAAATTACTTACGGCATCTATCCTTTGGCATTTTTGGGAACGCGCCTTTTCATTTCTTTAAAAAATAAAAATGAAATCATCTCTTGGATAAAGCAGTGCTTACTATTTATTCTGCCCGTCGCAAGCTGGTGGCTATTTGTAAAGCTGTACAACGAAGGAGCAGGTAATAACTACTACTTCAATACATTTTTACCCATCTGGGAATCCTCTTCCGAGCAAAGAAAAATAACTCTTGACCATGTGCTCCATTATTGGAGAAATAGCTACTACCCTGAAATCACTCAGATACTTTTCGCGCTTTCTCTCTTAGGGCTTGTATTCTTTACGAGACAAATTCACTTCATTAAAAAAGGATTTATCTGGATTTCTCTCATAGGAGTAATCTGCTATGTGGTTTTGTTTTTCGAAAAATTCAGAGACCACGATTATTATTTCTTAGTAATTGTGCCTTTCGTCTATTTCACGATCATTGAATTCATTCATCAGGTACAAAACGGCTTTTATTTCAAGTATAAAAACATCATTCTTTCTTTCGCACTACTAGCTATAGGAATTAGCTCCTACAGCTATGTTTACAAAAAGCTACCTCAACGCATTGCCCAACCAGAATTTCTAATCACGAAACCCGGTCCTGAATACAACAGAACATTATTTGCTGTATCAGCGTTGAAAAAAATTGACCCCACACACTCCTTGAAAATATTGATTGTTGGTGATTCTACGATGAACAACACCTTGGTTAAGTTCGAAAGAAAGGGCTGGCAGTTCCCTATTATTCCCGTATCCGAAAACGACCAAATTCCGCTTCAAACGATAGCCCAATCGGATGTCGTTTTTCTCACCAAAGATGATTGTTCAACACAAGAAATGTTTTCTGAAAAATTGAGATTGGAATACCGTGAATCAGCTCCTGGCCTTTGGTTGAGAAAGTAAATTACTTTGAAACGAATTTCGTTACTTCCATTTCTCCATTGCTGTATTGCTTTATACAAATCACAATGTTCTCTTTGGAAAATTCTAATGCCCGACTGGCCTCTACCTCTCGCCCATCCATTAAATAATACTTCTCTTCGATCACTCTATTGGAAGAATGTAATGCTTCCTGAACACTAACGATGAAGCAATCATTGTTGGTGTCTAAGTATTGACTGTAGTCGCCAAATGTCGCCTCAGTCATCATCAGCGCCATGCTGTTTCCGTTGGCTTCGCCGTAGCTAAAAGTTGTTCCAGCGCACAATACATATCCATTGGGCATCACGATTGCCTTGTCGAAATAATCATCCTGGGAGTCGCCGAAAGTTGGTGCCCCCAAGAAAACTTGATCTTGTGTAAGGATGTGTACAAAGGCATCCTTTCCTCCGGCACCCGCGAACTTTAAAAATCCTGGTAGCACAATCCTGCTATCGGAAACGAACACTCCACAGTAGCCATAGTCTCCAGAATAAACCTCACTGGTGAGCATAAAAATATTTCCAATATTATCTACGCCCCCATAAAACCCCATGGTATTTCCATCCAAAATGCGCTCGCCTGCATAATACACGTTCGCTCCGAACACGCTAAAGTCTTTGACGTGCATTTCACCTCCATCTACAAATTCCAATGGCGATGACCAAGCAAGCACTCCGTTGAGAAAATAATTATTGATATACGTTACTCCTTGTTGAGCTATAGCCGCGTAGTATCGCCCATTATTGACCATGAACGCCATTACCTCAACATCGCTGTTACCTTGGGTTAAAAACACTGGAGTAAAACTGATTCCTGTGGTCTTATCTAAAATAAAAACTTCCGCTTGATTTACGCCATCCATTTGCGTTTCGGCAATCACATAAATGCTGTTGCCCACTACACGAATGTCACGCGCTATATCCCAACTTTCATTTCCGAACGATTGCGTCCAAACGGGAATACCATCCAAACCTACTTTCATTACTTCAATGTCGTAACTCGATGTAGTTGGAGTGAGCACTGTAGAAACAATGTACAATTCATCCTCTGCGATATCCATCGCCACAGGCTGATGAATGAAGTTACTGCCATAGGTATACGACCACAAGCAGTTGAATTGATTATCCAGGGATGTCAGCAGGATGTCAGTATAGGATGAAGCCACCGCATTGGTGCTAGACACCACATATACACTGCCATTGCTATCCATACAAATGTCAACTCCATGCTCAATATTATCCGTTCCAATGGCTTTCATAAAAGCTTCTTGAGCGAATCCAAATGAGCAAAGTGCTACAAAAAATATGGATAAAAAATATTTCATTATCTCACTGCTTTTCTAACTCGAACTAATTTTTCGAGCAACTCTTCTAATAAATCTAAACGCAACATGTTTGCGCCGTCACTCTTCGCTACTGCAGGATTTGGATGCGTTTCAATGAATAATCCATCTACCCCCACAGCCACAGCCGCCTTGGCAATGGTACCAATAAGCTCTGGTCTTCCCCCAGTAACTCCGCTACTTTGATTGGGCTGCTGCAAGCTATGCGTGCAGTCCATAATGGTTGGAGCAAATTGCTGCATCACTGGCAAGCCGCGATAATCCACCACAAGATCTTGGTACCCGAAGGTCGTTCCGCGCTCAGTCAACCACACTTTGTTGTTGCCCGCATCTTTAATTTTATTCACTGCGTGAACCATAGAATCAGCCGAAAGGAATTGTCCCTTCTTTACATTCACTACTTTTCCAGTTTGAGCCGCAGCAATCAAAATATCTGTTTGACGACATAAGAAAGCGGGCACTTGAAGAATGTCCACATATTGCGCAGCAAGCGCTGCTTCTTCCGCCGAGTGAAAATCTGTCGTAACAGGCAACCCAAAATGATCGCCAACTTTACGAATCAACTTCAATCCTTCTTCATCTCCGATACCCGTAAAACTATCGCCTCTCGAGCGATTTGCCTTGCGATAGGATGCTTTGAAAATATATGGAATCTCCAAACGATCCGTTATTGCCTTTACCTTTTCTGCCACCTCAAAAACCAACTCCTCACTCTCCACCACACATGGACCAGCAATCAAAAAGAAATTATCACTTTCTTGATGCTTCAAATTTGGTAACTCACTAATCATCTCCATTTTATTATAAAATTACTTTTCTAATCAATATGAACACCCAGGCCTACAAAGCCACTCATGCCTTTGTTCCAGTCATTAAAATATCCAAGAACATCAGCTGATCCCACTCTCAAATAAAATTTATTTTGAATGAAATACTGCGCTTCAACTCCTAATCTAAAGTTGCCATAACCTCCGTAAGAAATTTGCTCGCTCAACATCCAGCCCTTCGCCACCTTCTGATTCAATCCAAAATATCCCATCGGAATGGACACGAAATTAGGTTGCAAACTTATACCTGCGAAATAGGCATTTTTATTATTCCATTTCTTCAAGATGCGCAAATGAAACCACGCAGGAAGTGCACTCCATTTGGCTCGCTGATCGCGCTCTACACCCAACGTATCCGCCCAATTGGGAAGTGCAAAGTTGGATGATAAGCTATCGATGTTGTTGATGTCTACACCCGTCCAAGTGAGCGTGCTATCTACATAATAATGATTGGTGAGCCCCGACCAGTTTACCCAACCAAAATCACGAACACTCACGGATATAAAACCTGAATTGTTCGCCAATGGCAAATTAAAATCGCCATCAAATGAAACACCTATACCTTTATTGGCTACAAAACCTTTTTTGGTAGTATCGGCTTGCCAAAACTCCCCAACATAATTGAGTTGTATTGATTCACCATTTGCCGAAGTGTACAGGTCGCCCTTCCTCAATTGATAATCTTGAAAGTCTTGTCCCATCACAAGATTCAATTTGAAACCACTTAATGTTTTCTTATTGAATACACCTACACCAAATTTTTTAAATGCTTGATAATTGAAATAAGTTGGACCAAGATTCAACGTATCACCTAGATGATTTTTATTCCCTATATACACCAGTTCAAACATATCATCGGTGAATCCTGCATACCCGTTGAACACAACTCCAAGGCCTGCTTGAATACCCCATTTATTTTGATGAAAAATAGAATCTTTACCATTGAAAAATTGCACCTCACCGTTTCCAAAAGCACCGATGCGATTGCTGGGTGACATTCTATTCAATAAACCAATTTCCTGGTCACCTCCAAAGTATCCACCAACCACCATATCACGTGCCCAACCTTTATCCAAAACATTAGAGGCCCATTCAGCGTTGGTGTTAGCAGCGATGAAAACTCCATGATCAAAGTATGATGTGTCACTTCTCAACAACCAAGAAATGGGAGTCTGAGCTTTCAATCCAGCAGCGGCAAAAAGAAGTATAACTAGTAGATAATTCCTCATCAATTCAATTCAATTTTAGCTGCTGCATCCACCAATATCACAAAATCCATTTTATAGCTATTGTAAATAGGGAATGTTTCTGGATTATCCGGTGTATTAAATTGAACCCGAATGTTCATTCGGTCGCTCATTTTCAGTACATCAATAATTGACGACGAAATAGGAACAAGAATTTCGCTGTGTGTTGGAACTTCCACCACACCTTCAGCATTCGCGCTTCCCGCCTCGATTCGTCCATCATTTAGAAGGACATGTGTATGTCCATCTTCTGAATCAATAGCTATTAATTTGGCATTGGCTGAAAATGGGAAGTAATTTGAAAAACGAAGTCTTAAAAAACCGTTTACGTCAATTTCTTCATTGAAATCAAAATTGACAGTATCCGAAAACGTCAGGGCTTGTGCACCAATCTTGAGTGGCACATCCATTCTAAATTTTGCTTCTAATGGAAAATCAGCGTAATAGAAATCATTGGATCCGCTAATATTCCCTAAAGGATTGATATGCACATTGGCGTTTACGTGCAGCGCATTGGGAACAATTCCAAGGAAATTTAAAATTCCACTGTTTGTCTCATCAATATGATAATGCTGCTCTGTAGGAAAAACTTGGCCATTCAAATCTAAAGCTCTAGTTAGATTCACGCTATTGCTCAACGGTGAATAATTCAAATCCGCTGAAGTAAAGTCTGTGAATGATTGAATATTATCAAAATCAATTTTTGCATCCACACCAATACGATTGATAAAATCCAAATCCATTGAGGCTCTTTCTAAAAACAAAATTCCAGTTGGAGCAGTTGCCCCGCCAAAAAACTCGATATCCTCATTGAGCTGATAGGTATGTTCACCAAAATATCCCAGAGCATAATCGATCACAGGATCCACAAACTGCATCGAAACCACTACACTGTCCTGTCCGTGGACTACAGCAGGACTTGGAGCGTCCGCAGCAACGGAAACGGTGATCTGAGAAAACAACTTGTTATAATCTGCTCCACTTTCTCCTGTAAGATCAAACACATAACCCGTCATATCGATTTGACCAAACGCTTCTCCAGGATTGTCAGCATCACCAGGACTTGTATTCGCAGTAATACTCACCGATTCATTGCCGAGTGAAACTCCCGGTAGTTCATACTGACACGTGAGGTATCCATTGATATAACTGCTTACCACATATTGCAAATAGCCCGACTTCATGCGAACTCTCCGCAACAGCACATCGTCGCTACCCATTTCAAAATCTTGGCTCAAAGAAATAATAGTAGTACCTACGGGTAAGGTTATTGTTCCGCTCGTGAAAGGAACGGTGAAAGATTGCGCGAATACCGTATCTTCTAAATTGAGCAATGAATCTACGCTGAGGTCAGTTAGTGACTGCTCTAGATATAGATGATATAAATTATCATCATCTGTATAGAAAAGCGAATCGGGAAGGATATCTGCAAAATTGATCTGACCTTTTGCCAACGGGGCCACTATCTCGGTATTCCATACCGTAGGCTCTTTCCTACAAGCAGCAATACCAACAATAAGTAACAACAGGCCTAATTTCTTCATGCAGTAGCAGTGTTTTTCCTTTTCGTAGCATTTTCATTTCTATTAGGAAGAAATGAAGGTCGAACTAATCTGATTGAAATATACAACAATCCGATAATCATTGGTAAGGTGGCCAAGTGAAATCGCTGCGGCAAAAAGAACCAACCGATAATAATCATCGCTTGAATCAATCCATACACCTTAAAAAACTTCAATATCCATGTTTTCTTAAACGATGAAAATGCAAAGTATAAGTTGATGGGATTTGCCCATAAAATATTCAAGTTCCACTTTGTTCCTCCATGGTCAGTAAAAAACCAAAGAAGAAAAACAACGAGTCCAATGAAGCCCGTTGTGAACAATAATATTCTATCAACAAAACTGATTTTACCCCACCAAATGCCTATCATCAGCTGAATAATCATGAACAAACCAAACACATTGATGGGTGTGATCCATCCTACTCTATTCAATTCAAAATCTTTTGGTAAAATCTCTACAGCTCTTTTAGTGAGTGGCTTGTCATGAACATAGGCCATACTAAAATCATTTTCTAAACTATCAGGCAAAAACATCATCTGTCCTTTCTCTACTATTCGATCGCATGGCATTCCAAGTGCCAAGTCAATTCCAAAATCGCTCCAAGGCATATAGTCTAAATAATTTTGGATGGATTGACGGAAAGTGAATTGTCGAGGATAGACATAAGAAAATTGCACCTCGTTATTCAATGATTGATTGATGATATCTCTAACTCGTGTCGCACAATTATCATAGAAAAAATCATAACGATAATACCTGTTTTCTGGCTCGTAGTTTTTCTCTAACAACTCAAACAGTTTCACTTTTTCATTTCCATCTAACTCCAATTCTTGCTCTACTATTCCTCTTCCTGTTAGTATGTACTCTTGTTGAAAAAAACCAAAATCCGCTTTAGACAAACGATAATCCAACTGACCTTTAGCAAACTTCACATAAAAATCTTCGGTAAATTCAAACGTACCGTAATTGTAGACCCAATCTACAATTTTACCGTTTGCAACCATTTCAACTCTGATAGCTGTATGTCCAAAAACCGAATAAAGATTCGGTCCAGGTGAGCACGTCAAAACACTGAATCTTCCTTCACGAATAGCAGCTTCTGCTTGAGCATCTATTGGATCATTTTGAGCAAATCCTAAGAGACTTGAAACAATAAAGAGCAGACTTAGAAAAATATTTTTTATCATTTATCAGAAATTAAAAACACCTTCAAAAACCCTTTCAGCTGGGCCTTTCAAATATATATCTTCAAATGAATTGAAATCCTCCGTTTGAAATGAAACTTGCAACTCCCCACCCTTCGTTTTCACGATCACTTCATTTTCAATTTTGAATTTGTGCGCTGCTGCAAGGGCGACGGCTGTAACTCCAGTGCCACAAGACAATGTTTCATCTTCTACCCCGCGCTCATAGGTACGCATCAAAATAACATTGCCTTCCAACTGTTCCGCTATGTTCACATTTGTGCCACCTGGCTTGTACGTTTCGCTGTATCGCACTTCTCTACCATGTGCAATCAAATCAAAATCTACCACACCAGATGTCCATAAGATGTGATGCGGACTTCCAGTATGTACGAAATACTCACTACTAGAAATTGCTTGAAATGTTGAGGTGGGACGCATCAATATAGAAACGCGATTGTCTTCGATGCTTCCAGTATGCAAGCCATCAATAGCTTCAAAAATGCAAGTGGAATCAATCAATCCCAAAGATTGAGCAAACTTCACAGCACAACGACTTCCATTCCCGCAAAAACTCTTGCTTGCATCGGGATTATAAAAATCCATTTCAAAATCAACCTCTGCCTTCTCACTTGCTCCAACGATAATAAGGCCATCAGAACCCACGCCGAAGTGACGGTCGCAGAAGGTTTGGATTTCAATATCCGTCAATTTGCGAGACAATTGGGATTTATCAATCATGACAAAATCATTGCCCGTGCCCTGAAACTTTACAAAGGGTATTTGCATGGGCACAAATGTACTGCATGCAATGTCCCCAAAAGAAAAACGAGCTCCTATTGGAGCCCGCTACACACTACTAACTGATTAAACCACTTAAAACTACCTTAATTCATTAACCAAAACCGAAAACTCAGCGTAGTGTCAATATTTTGATACAAAGCTACATAGACCCCCAACATAAGTCAAATCGAATATATTTATATCCATATAAATGAAATCTATATCTCCGCATTTATTAAGGTCTCCACGAACGGATATGCCTATATTCGCAGAGCGAAAAGATTTACGATGACGACTCAGGAAAAAACAGAAAATTCAACCAAAAGCGGACTAAGTAGCGACCTACTATTGAAGGCTTACGACCTCATGTCTACCGCCCGAAACATGTCGGATATCTACGAAGAAAATGCCAAGGTTACCTCAAAATATGTGCATGCCACATCTCGTGGTCACGAAGCATGTCAACTTGCGTTGGGACTTCAATTAAAACCTCAAGACTACTTGAGTGCTTATTACCGCGATGACAGTATTCTACTCGGTATGGGTATGACGCCATACGAATTGATGCTTCAATTGATGGCAAAAAAAGACGACCCTTTCAGTGGCGGTCGCACTTACTATTGTCACCCTTCGCTCAATCGCGAAGACATGCCAAAAATACCTCACCAAAGTAGCGCTACTGGAATGCAAGCCATTCCAACTACGGGCGTGGCTATGGGTATCAAATACAAAGAAAAACTCGGATTAGATGGAGAAGTAAATGCCGAAGAACGACCAATCGTAGTCTGCTCCATCGGTGATGCCGCTATTACTGAAGGTGAAGTTTCTGAGGCCTTTCACATGGCTACATTGAAGCAACTTCCCATTATCTATTTTATACAAGATAATGAATGGGACATCAGTGCACACAGCTCTGAAATCCGATTCGGCGACGCTGTTACTTTTTCTCGCGCATTTCCTGGAATGAAAGTGAAGTCGATTGATGGAACTGATTTTATCAATTGTTACAACACCCTTAAAGAAGTAATTGCCGACGTTAGAAAATACCGCAAGCCTTGGTTGATACATTGCAAAGTGCCTTTGCTCGGTCACCACACCAGCGGCGTGCGTCGCGAATGGTACCGCGATGATCTAGAAGCCGCTCAAAAAAGAGATCCACTTCCAAAGTTTAAAAAACAACTCGAAGGTCTTGGCTTCGCTGGAGCCACGATGGATGAAATTTTTAAGAAAGCAAGAACATTCGTTGAATCCGAATATGAAAAAGCGACACTAGCCGAGGATCCAACTCCTGAGGATTTGATCAACTTCGACTATGCTCCAACGCCTATTACAGAAGAAAAAGGAGAAAGAGCTCCAAAAGGTAAAGAAGCTACCGTGATGGTAGATTCAGCACTTTTTGCGATGCAAGAAATTCTAGCCAAGCATCCAGAAGCATTGCTTTACGGCCAAGATGTGGGCAGAAGATTAGGCGGCGTATTTAGAGAAGCTGCGACGCTTGCCGAAAAATTTGGTGACGATCGTGTATTCAACACGCCTATTCAAGAAGCATTCATCATCGGAAGCACAGTAGGTATGAGTGCAGCCGGATTAAAACCAATTGTTGAAGTTCAATTTGCCGACTATATCTGGCCAGGTTTGAATCAACTTTTCACCGAAGCCGCTAGAAGTTATTATTTGAGTAACGGAAAATGGAACGTGAGCGCAGTTATTCGTGTACCTATAGGTGCTTATGGTTCTGGAGGACCTTACCACAGTAGCAGTGTCGAAAGTGTACTGGCCAATATTCGTGGAATAAAAGTCGCATACCCAAGCACCGGCGCTGATTTGAAGGGGCTTTTAAAATCTGCATTCTACGACCCGAATCCTGTGGTAATGCTCGAGCACAAAGGTTTGTATTGGAGCAAGGTAAAAGGAACCGAGGATGCACGAACTATTGAGCCAGACGAGGACTATGTGATTCCATTTGGAAAATCACGAGTGGTAGTATCAGCAACTTCTCAAGAAGAAAAAGTAGCCATCATCACCTACGGAATGGGTGTCTACTGGAGCAAATCAGCAGCAGCAAAATTCCCAGGTCAAGTTGAAATAATTGATTTAAGAACCATTGTGCCGATAGATGAAGAAGGCATCATGGAAGCTGTAAAAAAATGCGGTCGTTGTTTAGTTGTAACCGAAGAACCTGTTCAAAATAGCTTTGCACAATCTGTTGCGGGTCGCATCAGCGAAGCATGTTTTGAATATCTGGATGCTCCTGTAAAAACGATAGGTTCTGTGAATGTTCCTGCCATACCACTCAACAGCACCTTAGAAGCTGCCATGCTTCCAAATGCGCAAAAGGTGGAGGAAAAACTGGCAGAATTGTTGAATTATTGAAAACACTTTTAATTAATAAACCATGAAAAAAACAATTTTACTTTTCACGTTACTGTGCGCTTCCATTATTGGATTTAGTCAATCATTCGAAGGTGTGGTGAAAGTTACTATGCAAGCATTGGAAGTACCAGCGGACATGAAAGGGTATGAGTCTATGCTCAAGCAAGATCTAACAATTTCATACAAACCTGGAAAATCGAAAGTGGTGCTAAAAGGCATGATGGGTACCACAACAGTGTACACTGATTCTCTTAAAAAAGAAATCGTGATGTTGATGGATATGATGGGGCAAAAAATTGCCACGAAAACCGCTTTAACAGATGATTCTAAATCTCCTGCTTCTGCAGACCTAAAAGGCGCGAAAATCACAAAGACTTCTGAGACTAAAAAGATAGCAGGTTACAATTGTAAAAAAGCAATTGCCGAAATGACCGACCCTGAAACCAAAAAGAAAATTACTATTGACATTTGGTACACCGAAGATTTAGGGACCATTAACACAGGATCCGAAATCAACGGAATTTTAATGGAATTTGTAATGGAAACCCAAGGAATGAAAATGCAATACCTAGTAAACTCCTTGGAGAAAAAAGCAGTTCCAGAATCTGAATTTATTATTCCTGACGGTTACACTTACCAAGACATGGATGCTTTAAAAGGAGCATTTCCTGAACTAGGAAAATAATGAGAAAAAAAATCATCAATATCATTATTCTTGTTTTACTCGTGTACGGAGGATATTTTCTTTACAAAAGATATTATACCGTACACGATGTAAAATGGGATAGCGTGATTATAGAACGAGATCAAAAACTCACCGACTATATTCACCCACCAACTATTATACACTTCTATGCAAGTTGGTGTGGACCATGTATGAAGGAGTTGCCAGAGTTGATTAATTATATTACCACCTCAAACACTCCTTACGAGTTGATCTTGATCACTGATGATTCTGAAGATAAAATTGACATTGTAAAAAATAAATATCCTGGTGATTATTCCATTTATCGCGTCAACTCACTCAAGGAAAACGACATTTACACTATTCCAGTGAGCTACGTTTTGGATGAAAACTTGGAAATAAAACAAACCATACTTGGCCAAATGAATTGGTCAGAATTTGAACAAGGACAGAAGTAGAAAAATTTTATGAGCGAAAAATTTGAAGGTGTTGCGACTATTACAACACGCATTGACGACACGGAAACGACTTTCCAACTTCCAACAGACGGAGATTCAATTCTCGATGCTGCCTTAAATCAAGGTGTAGATGCACCATATTCATGCAAAGGAGGAATTTGTACCTCTTGCAGAGCTAAACTTTTAGAGGGCACAGTACACATGAATGTGAACTATGCTTTGACCGATAAAGAAATTCAAAAGGGATACATCCTAGCTTGCCAATCTCACCCCACATCTGAGAATGTTAAGATCACCTGGGATGAATAAATGAAACGCACATGAAAGTAAAAAATCATATTCACACGATAATGAAGTTGCTTTCATGTGCATTTCTATTGATTTCCTTGCAGTCAAGAGCACAACTACTTGAGCTCGTTTCAGGGAAAATCATTTTTGAATCTGCCGCTGAATTAGAAAGCATTGAAGCAACATCCACCAAACCAAAAGGACTTGTAGATCTCTCCAAAAAGAACTTTGCCTTTAGCGTTGACATATCAACTTTCGATGGATTTAATAGTGCCCTCCAAAAAGAGCACTTCAACGAAAATTATCTCGAATCCAACATCTTCCCTACTGCATCATTTAGTGGAAAGTTGATCGATCCTGTTGACTTAAACAAAACCAAGCAAACCATAAGAGCGAAAGGCAAATTCACCGTTCACGGAATTTCTAAAGAACGTATCATCAATGTTGATTTGAAGAAAACAGCAACTGGATTTGAAATTTCTTCAAACTTCAATGTATTGCTTTCAGATCATGGAATTTCCATTCCTCGAATTGTCTATCAGAAAATAGCTGAAAACATTAGTGTGACCATCACTGGCAAACTCAACACCAAACAATAGTGAGCGTTAAATTTTTCGCAATACTCACCAGCCTACTATTGAGCCTTTCATTGATTGCTCAGCAGCCCTATTTCCGACCGCTAGAAACTTCCAAAAAGATAGAAGACATTCAAATTTCTAAAATCCAACAAGACAAGTCTGGGTATATCTGGCTAGGTACTAACAAAGGATTATTGCGATTCAATGGGCTGCTGTCTACGTATCCTGATGGAAATGATTCGCTGAAAAAAAACATAAGCGCGCTGAGAATCATAGACAACCTAGTAGTTTGTGGTACAACTGATGGTGATATAATTATTACCAATCAAATCTCCAATAGCATTATAAGCGCACTGCATATTTGCGACGATGAAATCACATCCATCGCAAAAGATGGGAGAGGCAAATTATGGATCGGCACTGCCAATTCAGGAATTTTCATTCAAACTGAAAAAGAGAAATATGCACCTATATCCAGCTTACCTGATAATGTGATTCACTCACTGATTTCAAATGGTGGAAAAATAGTGGCAGCAACGGACGTTGGAATTCTTGTTTTCAATGATCCAAAATCAACTGCTACTTTTCGATTTCTTGATATAGAAAATGGACTCTCCGACAATTTAGTTCAAACATTAGAAATATTAAATGAAAAATCCATAATTGCTGGATGCCAGAACGGTTCTGTTTGTCAAATCAATCTTGAAGACTACAAAATCACACCTTATAATTCTCTCAATGCAGAAAATAAATCTGGGATAACCAAGATCATACATACTATCGATGAAGTAGTATGCTTCAATGAAAACCGAGAGATTTTTATTGTAAAAAATGCCACAAGCACTTTTCTACAATCATTCTCGTCAGACCTTACTCCTTTCACATTACAGAATCCATTTGGTGATGCCATTATTGATATGGAAGGAAATATCATTGTCTGCAATTACACCAATTCGCTGTATGTAGCGGACAGTCGATTCCTCTTCATCAATGAGCACGAAAATGTAGATTTAAAAGACATTAGATCCATTTTTTGCGATAAAAATGACAACCTTTGGTTTCAAGCAAAAAGCGGCTTGTACAGGCATGAAAACACTTTTAGTAATCAAGAAACTTTAGAGAAAATTATTCCTGAATCTTCTAATCCAAAAGATGAAATCATCTCCATCACAGAAGACTCACAAGGGAATATGTGGTTCGGAACCTATGGAAGCGGAATCATACGCTACTCACCCAGTCAAAAGACTACAAAATGGTTTACAGAGAAAGATGGATTAATCAATAACAATGTACTCTCGGTTGCCGCAGATAAAAATGGAATATGGTGCGCCACGCTAGGAGGAGCTTGTTATATCCATAACTCACAAGATGAAATTCGTTTTGAAAAAGAAGAGAGCGTATCCAATATCTCTAAATACATCTATGCCGTTTTTGTAGATCGCGAAGAAAACATTTGGTTCGGAACCGACGGCAGTGGGGCAATCATGTTGGGAAAAAATGGTACAGAAAGAATCAATGAACGCTTCCCTCTTTTAAGTAATAATATTTTCGACATCACTCAAGACAGTAAGGGCAACATTTGGTTTCTAACATCTACTCAAGAAATACTATGTTTAAAAGGTAATAATCTGGAGAAACGAGAAATCGTAAACGAAGGAGTGAAACCCGAAATTTTTGCGATGGAAGATGATAACCATGGAAACATCTTGATACTTTCTAGCGATGGTTTTGCACTTGTAAATGCCGACAATCCACAAGTTGAATTCCTTCCCTTCCGAAATAAAATAGCTTCAAATTACCTCAATATATCGTGCACCGATAATAGCGGCAATATTTGGATGGCACTTGAGCCAACGCTCATTCGCTATTCTCCTTCATCTATTCAAGCCATAAAAAGCCCTGTTCCACGAATAGAATCTGTGCTAATTTTACTTCAACCCATTGATACCACTACCCACAACTTTAGGTACTCTGATGATCATTTTACATTCCGATTCAGCGCCACCTGGTATCAGTATCCAACGAAAGTAAAATTCAGATATCAATTAGAGGGCTACGACAACATTTGGTATGAGACACGTGATCAGGAAATAGCATTTCCAAAGTTGGGCTCAGGCACATACACATTCCGACTGCAAGCAAGCACCGGTAATGGCTGGATAAATGCTAAAGAGGTCAGCTATACGTTTACTATAGAAAAACCATTCTATTATACGTGGTGGTTTATTCTGCTGATCATTTTCATATTAATAAGCACGGTTGCTTTTGCTATACACAATCGGGATAAGAAAATTCAAGAGAAAATTTCATTAGAAAAAGAGAGAATTCAAAGTCAATTCGACACCCTCCGCAATCAAATAAATCCTCACTTTCTATTCAACTCATTCAACACTTTAATTTCTACAATAGCTAAAGATAAAGATCTAGCGATTCATTATGTAGAGCAACTTTCAGATTACTTCAGAACAATACTAGAACAAAGAGATAAGGAAACCATTCAGCTAAAAGAAGAGGTAGCATTGGTAGAACAATATCTCTTCTTACAAAAGCAAAGATTTGGGGAAAACTTGAAAGTTGATATTGAAATCCAAAATCAATTTCTCGAAACTTCCATCCCTCCACTAACGCTACAGCTGCTCGCCGAAAATGCTATCAAACACAACATTATCTCCAAATCAAAACCATTGACGATACAAATCAAAAGTGAGCATGGATTTATAAGTGTTTGCAACAATCTTCAAGAAAAAACCACCAAGGAACCTTCAACGGGTGTTGGACTGAATAATATTTTCAATCGCTATCATATTCTGTTTTCAGAAACTGTAAAAATTGAAAAAAATGAATCACAGTATTGTGTGAAAGTTCCTATTATTGAACCCTAAACTTGGTTACTATGAGAGCTTTTTTGATCGAAGATGAACCAGCAGCCCTTGAGCGCTTGAAACAACTGCTCTCTGAACTAGACAGTTCGATTCAGTTTGCGGGCGAATGCGACAGTATTGAATCAGCTTTATTGGAGCTTCCAAACGCTTCTATGGATGTCATTTTTACTGATGTGCAATTAGCAGATGGAAATTGCTTTGAAATATTTGAGAACTTCAAACCTTCTTGTCCCGTCATATTCATCACTGCGTATAATGAGCATGCTATTTCAGCATTCAAAGTGAATGCGACTGACTATCTGCTCAAGCCACTCAAAAAAGCAGAACTTGAAATTGCGTTGAGTAAAATCAGCGTAAATAAAGCACCTATTTCAACTGGAAACATCGACTATCAAAAACTTGCACAAGCCATTCTTGAGGAAGAAGGCCGATACAATAAGCGCTATTTAATTCGATTCGGTGAGCAAATTCGAATGATTCAATCTGACGAAATCGCTTATATCTTTACTATCCAAAAGTCCAATTTCTTCAAAACATTTACAGGAAAAGAATACCCCATCGACAAGAGTTTGGAGCAACTCGAAAGAGAACTTGACCCGAAAAAATTCTTTCGTATCAACCGCCAATTCATTGTCAATATAAAAGCAGTTGGGAATATGCATGTGGTGAGTAAGTCGCGCGTCCAACTTGACCTCACTCCCCCCTATTCAGGAGAAGAAGTGATTGTAAGCACTGAAAAATCTCCACTATTCAAAGATTGGCTAGAAGCTTAATTCTCCCATTAAACGTTATATCCTTCCCGTTGAGCAGGTTAGACACAATATTCATTGGATTTTGTGTTCACATTCGTAGAAAATCTGCTGGTCATGGAAACAAACCTCAAACCCAACGACCTGGACCACTTGGTAAATGATCTAGGTGTAAACGTGATGAAAGAATTAATGATTCTGAATCATACCGCATATGGAAATATGTTAGATGTAATTAAACTTACCAGATGGATTAATCTGGAAAGAATCAAACGGTTCTCAATGCCTCATGCTCCCGCTCAGCATTAAAATCTTCCCGATCGGAAACAAATCCTTTAGAAATCGAGTAGAATATTAGATTTTAGCCTAAAATAACAGATATGAAACACATCTCTCTTTTTGCGTTCATCATCCTTGCCATCGCAAGTTGTACACACATCACAGATGATATGATCAACGATGCCAACAACAATGGCGGCAATGGTGGTGGAACGAATCCAATTGAAGAAACAGATTGCGACCCTTCAACTGTTTATTTTGCAAACACAATTGCTCCACTTTTGCAGTCCAATTGCGCTCAAAGTGGTTGCCACGACCAAGCGACCATGGAAGATGGAGTTGGAATGTTTAGCTATGATGTAATTATGCAACAAGTTTCTCCTGGCAATCCAGGGAGCAGTGACTTGTGGGAAGCCATCACTGAAAACGATCCTGATGATATCATGCCTCCTATCGGTGAGGGGTCATTAACTGCTGAAGAAATCAACTTGATAACCACTTGGATTCAACAAGGTGCACAGAATAACAGTTGCACACCAGATTGTGACCCTAATGTTTTCACATTTGCCGCAGTTATAATGCCTACAGTACAAACCTATTGTCAAGGTTGCCACAGCGGTGGAAATCCAGACGGCGGACTAAGTCTTACAAACTATTCGCAAGTTCAAGCAACTGCTTTAGATGGCAGCTTGATGAACTCTTTGCATGGAACAGGTGGATATGTTGCCATGCCTTATCAAAGCAATTCACTTAGCGATTGTAGAATTCAACAATTCCAAAGCTGGGTTGATGCTGGAGCTCCAAACAACTAATTATTCGTATGAAAATTAAAAGTATATTTTTTGTTCTTTAATTCCTCTCTTCAATTGCGATCTTGAATTCTTGCTATTATGATAATGAAGAGGAATTGTATTCTGGAACTGCATCTTGCGACACAACCAATAATGTTTACAACGGTACCATTCAAGCAATAATCGCTAGAAGTTGTGTTGGTGGATGCCACGAACAAGCTGTTGGCAGCGCAGGAATCATTTTGGACTCCTATGTGAATTTGAAAAATGAAGTTATGAATGGACAAGTAATGTGCTCCATTCGCCACGAAGGCTGCTCTCCCATGCCGAAGAATCAAAACAAACTTAGCGATTGCGACATCAACAATCTGCAAGCTTGGATAGATAGTGGTTACCCAGAAAATTAATAGAGATGAAAAAAATTGTAATTACCGTTTTAGTCATTGGACTATTGGGAGGATTGGCAACAGCATTTTATATGTGGAACAAGCCAAAAAGAACGGCGGCAGATGAAGCTGCTGTGGCAACTTTAAGTGCAGATGATCTGTACATGCAGTACTCGGAAAACGAAGGTCAAGCCAACAAGGCTTATTTAGATAAAATCGTTCAAGTCTCTGGAGTTGTTGCAAGCACCGACACAGATGAAGCTGGATTGGATGTAGTGTATCTTGAAACCTCGGATATCATGGGTATGGTAAGCTGCACCTTTGCAAAAGATAACCATCCCAATGTTGCCGTTGGAAATGCCGTAGAAGTGAAAGGTATTTGTACAGGAATTCTTACGGATGTGGTGCTCACACAATCCACTTTGGTCCATTAATTGAATAAGCATATCAAAACATTATTATTATGAAAAAAGTACTTTCAATCATCGTTCTTTTCACTGCTTTCGCAGGATCAATGAACGCTCAAAAATTCTTCACTAGATCAGGACACGTTCACTTCTTTAGTGATACAAAAATGGAAGATATCGAAGCTGATAATCATAAAGCTTCTGTAGTGCTCGATGGAGCAACAGGACAAGTGGAAATCGCTCTTCTTATCAAAGCTTTCGAATTTGAAAAAGCTTTGATGCAAGAACACTTCAATGAAAATTATATGGAAAGCGATACTTACCCTAAAGCTACTTTTAAGGGTAAGGTGGAAAACATGAGTGCTATTGATTTGAAAAAAGATGGCACACACAACGTAAAAGTGATCGGTGAACTTACGATGCACGGTGTGACAAACAAAGTAACCATCGAAGCTACTATTAAAGTTGCAGGCGGAAAACTTACTTGTACTACAAAATTCTATGTAGTTCCAGAAGACTATAAAATCACAATTCCAAATACAGTGCGCGACAATATCGCTTCTAAAATTGAAGTGAACGTTGATGCTACTCTAGAAGAATTGAAAAAATAATTGCAGTAATTTCATCTGATGAAAAATAATACCACAAGAATTTTTAAAACAGGATTGGCTTGTCTTATCCTGTTTTTTAATGTCCAAGCGATCGCCCAAACTGACACCACTGAAGTTGATCTTCTCGCCCTACTAGGTGAAGAAGAAGAAGTAAATTATACTACCGCTACCTTTAAAGGAACAAGAGTGATCAATGGACACAGCATTGAAAACGTAGCAGCGGGAGTTTTAGATTTCAGAATTTCACACCGATTCGGATTTGTGAACACAGGGGCATACGAATTCTTTGGTCTAGATGGTGCTACGCTTCGCCTCGGTCTCGAATATGGAATTACGGATCGCCTAATGGTAGGAGTTGGACGTGCTTCGTTTAACAAGGCTTTCGATGGCTTTGTGAAATACAAAATTCTGAGACAATCTTCTGGAGCCAAAAAAATGCCTATCACACTTTCATGGTTTAGCAACATCGTTTGCAATTCTATAAAATGGCAAAACCCTGAAAGAGACAATTATTTTTCATCACGACTTGCTTTCGCACATCAACTGCTTATTGGCAGAAAATTCAATAATGACCTTTCGCTACAATTAAGTCCCACATGGATTCATCGCAATTTGGTGGCTACAAAAGCCGAGTCCAATGATGTGATGGCTCTGGGAGGTCTTGGTAGATATAAGCTTACTTCCAACGACTGTCTGTGAATGCAGAATACTTTTATGTGTTACCTAATCAACTTGGTTCGCAGTACACCAACTCTCTCTCCGTTGGTGTGGACATTGAAACAGGTGGACACGTATTCCAACTGCATTTCACAAACAGTACTGCAATGACGGAACCAGGCTTCATCACAGAAACTGTGGGAGTTTGGAAAAACGGAGACATTCACTTTGGATTTAATATTTCCAGAGTTTTCACCATCGTGAGAAAGAAGACTCCTACCGATTATTAATAAAAAAGGTGTCGACTATTCGACACCTAAATATTTATGAGTTTGAAGAGAAATCCGCCAACGCGGATTTTTTCTTATATAGTCAAATATTAATGGATTACTCTTCTCTCTCTTATCCCACTCCGCCTGATAATAGAGAATACAATCTCCATTGACTTTAGAAGCATGCTCTTCTCCCCACTCAATATCAGAAGTGTGAAAAACGATAACTTTTAATTCTGAAGCTTGATTATATGCTGATTCTACCGGAGCTTTAAATTTCTTAGGTGAAAAAGTAACCCAATCCCAAGTTCCGGTAAGCTGATTGGTACCGCTGGTTTCAATATGCGTTCTAAGTCCAGCTTCGTGCAGAGCGGCGGTCAGATCTTGAAGATCATACATCGTAGGCTCTCCACCTGTCACCACCACCACTTGTGTTCCACTAGCCTTTGCCTTTGCAGCGATTTCACTCACTTTATACACCGGATGTTTGTCGGCCTCCCAACTTTCCTTTACATCACACCAAACGCAACCCACATCGCATCCCGCAAGTCGAATAAAAAAAGCTGGCACTCCTGCAAAATGTCCTTCCCCTTGAACAGAGTAAAACATTTCCATCACCGGATATTCTTTATCGACATTAAAGCTCATTACTCCTCACCCTTTTTCTCACCTACAAATTGATCCATTTTATTTTTAAATAAAACGTTGAAGGTGGTCAATGAACCATAAATGCGTGTGATGTATTGCTGCATCTCCACTTTCTCTGAATCGGTCATAGAAGGATGTGCGTTAATCTTTTGCTCCATTACACGAAGTCGATCACGCAACATCACAATTTTATGAAAGAACGTTTCAATAGGAATTTCCTTTGGCTTAAGTGAAGTATCCTTTGGTTGAAGAAACATTGTTCCTCCTTCCCACTTATCGCCTAAATCAACTATTTCCGTCACGTCGTAGAACATGTCAAACACATTCTTAACCGCTGTCACCACATCTTCCAATTCTACTGAGCTGGAAACTGATGGTGCAGCTTCTAGCAATTGGTAACCATCAAATGCCTTTCCCAATTCCTTCTCACCATGTTCTTTAAAAAAGATTCTGTACTTGTACTCATCCATTCCAAATACCACACCTTCACCATAAGTAGGATGAGAAATTTTAGCTCCAATTCCGAAATTCATATTCAGTGTTTTTTAGTTGACTACAGTTCCGAAAAGATCGTAATGTTCTGCACTTTCTATTTCCACATTCACAAAATCACCAATTCTCAAATATCCATCTGGCGCAGTGATTACAACTTCATTATCTACTTCAGGAGAATCAAATTCTGTTCTTCCGATGTACACATCATTCTCAGCTCTATCCACAAGCACTTTGTAGGTATTGCCCACTTTGTTTTCGTTGTGCTCTAAGCTGATCTCAGATTGTATCTCCATGATTTCATTCGCTCTTCGCTTCTTCTCTTTCGCAGGCACATCATCATTGGCATTATAGGCGTGCGTATTTTCTTCATGAGAATATGTGAACACACCTAGACGATCAAATTTGATATCCGACACCCACTGCTTCATCTCTTCGAAATCCTCCTTGGTCTCACCTGGATAACCAGTAATCAGAGTCGTGCGCAATGCAATACCTGGAACTTTTTCTCTAATCGTATGTATGAGATCTGTCGTTTTCTCTTTTGTAATACCTCTTCGCATCGCTTTGAGCATATTGGTTGAGGCATGTTGCAACGGCATATCCAAATACTTACAAATATTATCGCGCTCATTCATCACATCTAGCACATCCATCGGGAAACCTGAAGGATAAGCGTATTGCAAACGAATCCAATCCAATCCATCGATATCCGATAAATGCTTGAGTAAATCGGCCAGCTTTCTGTCTTTGTAAATATCCAATCCGTAGTAAGTCAAATCCTGAGCGATAAGAATCAACTCCTTCGTTCCGTTCTTCACCAAATTCTTCGCATTCTCAACCAATTGTTCCATTGGTGTACTCACGTGCTTTCCACGCATCAAAGGAATTGCGCAGAATGAACATGGTCGATCACAACCTTCAGATATTTTGAAATAAGCATAATGCGTTGGTGTGGTCAATAGACGCTCCCCAACTAACTCATGCTTATAATCTGCCTTTAGCGTTTTTAATAATCTCGGTAAATCTCTAGTTCCAAAAAAAGCATCCACTTCAGGAATGTCCTTTTCCAATTCCGGTTTGTAACGTTCACTCAAACACCCAGTCACAATCAACTTGTCCACATTTCCCTTCTGCTTTTCTCTCGCCCAAGCCAATATGGTATTGATGGATTCTTCCTTTGCATTGTCGATAAAACCACAAGTGTTTACGATTACAATTTCCGAATCAGTATCCTCAGATTCATGATGAACATCAAATTGATTCGCTTTCAATTGCGCCATCATCACTTCACTATCAAAAATGTTTTTGGCACACCCAAGCGTTACAACATTGACTTTATTTTTTTTCAAACTCTTTGTTCTCATGCTTTCTCGCCATTACCTTGATTAAACAATGAATCCACAAACTCAAATCGGTTGAATACTTGAAGGTCACCAATTTTTTCTCCAACACCAATATATTTTACTGGAATGCTGAATTGATCTGAAATTCCAATCACAACGCCACCTTTAGCAGTACCATCAATTTTTGTAATGGCAAGAGCGGTTACGTCTGTGGCTGCTGTAAATTGTTTTGCTTGTTCAAATGCGTTTTGTCCAGTAGATCCGTCCAACACCAAAAGCACTTCATGCGGTGCATTCGGTATTACCTTTTGCATCACGCGTTTGATTTTGGTCAATTCATTCATCAACCCCACTTTATTATGAAGTCGACCAGCAGTATCAATAAGCACTACATCTGACTTGCTAGCTACTGCACTTTGTAATGTATCAAAAGCAACAGAAGCAGGATCAGCTCCCATGCCTTGTGCCACGATCGGCACTCCAGCACGCTCACTCCAAATTTTCAATTGATCCACTGCAGCAGCACGGAAGGTATCCGCCGCACCCAACATCACATTTTTACCTTGTGACTTTAGTTGATGCGCAAGCTTCCCGATGGTCGTTGTCTTTCCTACTCCATTCACACCAACCACCATTATTACATAAGGACCTTCTGTTTGAGGCACGAATACCTCCTCTGATTGTTCCCCATCATGCGACGACAACAATTCAGAAATTTCTTCTTTAAGAATATTATTGAGTTCGTCAGTGCCCATGTATTTGTCGCGGGCCACTCGAGCTTCGATACGCTTGATGATTTTGATGGTGGTTTCAACTCCCACGTCAGAACTAATAAGTAGTTCTTCCAGATTGTCCAAAACCTCGTCGTCAACTGAGCTTTTACCGGCAATGACTTTCGCCAGTTTTGAGAAAAAGCCCGTTCTGGTTTTTTCCAAACCTTGATCGAGGCTTTCCTTTTTCTCAGAAGAGAATAATCTTTTGAAAAAATTCATACTGCTTGTTTGAATTACAAAGATAAGTCAACAAAAAAGGCTTTCTCCAATAGGAAAAAGCCCTTTTCAAATTCTTATGAAATTGAAGCTTAGCCCTTAAAGAACTCAGCTATTTTATCGTTGTGTACAATTTCTTCTTTAAAAGAGTAAGCACCAGTCTTTGGTGACTTAACCATTTTAATCACTTTAGTGTGGTTCTTTCCACCACCGGTTTGTAATGTTGCAACTACCTTCTTTGCCATGGTGTTTCAGTATTATTTGATTTCTTTATGAACGGTCATTTTCTTCAAGATCGGATTGTATTTCTTCATTTCCAATCTATCTGGAGTATTCTTTCTGTTCTTCTGTGTGATATAACGGCTTGTTCCAGGCATACCGCTGGTTTTGTGCTCCGTGCACTCCATAATCACTTGTACTCTATTTCCTTTCTTTGCCATGACTTCTTAATAATGGGGGGCAAATGTACTACTTCTTTCCGGTTTTGCAAAATCCATTGTTAAAAAATTAACCTTCAAGGCTAATTTTCAATCTCCAATCGACACACCAAATATGTATCATCCTGATAAACAACAGGATACGGAAGCGATATTTCTCCTTTTCGTTTATTGATTAACAGATACTTAGCCCCAGCTGAAATAACTTCGCTCATATACCGTTTATCGGCGATTTCTTCATTTTTACACGTCCAACCCTTCCGGTGCGACATGTATAATTCCTGAGGATTTCCTTCTCCATTCACTACAATGAGGTCCTCTCGGGCTGAAAAATTGTCAAATATCCCTTCCAGTTCAGCCTTTTTCCAATTGTAATCATGAATTCTAAAATCATGTATTTGATTGAAATAGGCTTCAACCATTCCGACTACCATTAAAGCCATCAACACCTTGGGAAAAATCTTACTCTTTAAAGATAGAGCTACCAGTATGGCCCAGACTGGTGCCAAGAATATCATATAGTAATGCTGATATACGAAGTGCCTTCCAGATATGAAAGCATATATCATGAATAGCCCTAAAGTGACAACGAACACGGCTTTCGCGGTGATGTCCTTGTTTTTAAACACCGAAACAATTCCAACAATTAAAAGCACCAATAATGAATAAGACATCAAGGTGCTGAAATAAAAATAAGAGGACACCAAAGAAATTTCTTGAAAAAACAGTGATGCTCCTTCTGAAATACTTCCTCCCGAATTATACCACATTCCGCTTTCAGCAGCGATCATGGGATTCCATATATAATACCACCAGTAAGCCATTATAAGCGGCGCTGCTGAAGCGGCAAAAACTCTCAATTTATTGGGATAAGCAAATCGATTTTCCCAAAGCATTAAAGGAACAAGCGCTAGAAAAATGGCGGAAGGAATTTTCACCAAAATAGCCAACGTCGAAAACACAGTGTAAGCTACTAATGAAACCCACTTGCCTTCTTTCAGATGTTTGTAAGCATGCCAAAGTGCAATGAAAGCTAAGGAAACACTCGCTGTGTCGGGCATTGCCTTTCTTCCAAATGCGAACCAAACGGAAAATCCGAGAATTGCACTCGCCCATAATGCTGTTTTTTCATCCCAGTAAGCTCGAATGATTTTGAAAAAATAAAACAGCCCAAAAGAAGTAACGATAAGATTGATGAGCCTTCCATACCAATGTTCGTAACCAGCAAGCAAAGACAGTAAATACATCAAGTAATTCATGAATGGAAACTCCATTCCAATCACTCCTGAACTGACCTTTCCGCCTATGCCTACTTCGTCAACTCTTGGGTATAATATGTTGTTATCTTCTTCTAAAAAATTTCTTGCGACCATCAAACCCGTCACTTGTCGCCAATGGTGATTGACCTCAAGCGGAGGGTTGGTAATTCCATAAAGTCTTAAGACAAAAAGAATTCCAATGATCCAATAGATATTTATTTTTATTCCTTTCAAAACTGTAAATATTTCGAAGCTTCTCTAACAGTAAGTCCAGAAAATTGATGCGATGTGAGTACATTTTTCACAAAGCGTGAATCATAATGGGAGTGCTCCCGAAGCGCCCACCCAATCGCCTTTCTAAGAAAAAATTCATTTGAATTCTTGTGCGGTAAAATGGCCGACATCAAAACATTTGTATCAATATCATTCTTGTATTTCAGCTGAAAAATAATTGCCGTACGATTCAACCACATGTTGGGTGACTCTACCCATTTAGGGATCCACTTTTCAATTTCACTTGGAAATATTCTAAAATATTTTCCTACCAAATGAGTAGCTATAAAGTCAACACTATCCCACCATGACTGAGTAGTGATGAGCCATTCAAAATGTTCGATGTTTTCAATATTGTTGAACATTTTTCTGCGCTCCGCAAATTCCATCGCAAAATAATGATACTCTCTCTCTGGTTGATTCCACAGCAATTCCACGAATTCGAACGTATCTATAGTTGAGTCCTGAACAATATCTCTCATCAGTACTTTATGCACGGATGCACGGATAGGCTTTTTAATACCCAAAAACTCGAAATGATTCTTCATATAGGCAGCCATTTTCTCCGCCTCTCCCGCGTTACATAGCGGTTTGTACAACTTCCATAGTTCTTCTAGCGCTTCCTTCGGTTTCATTGCGCTAATGTAATGCTTCCCCCACATTTGGATGTTGATAATAGAAAAAGACTTTCCTCGTTGCCAAATGTGCAAAACCTACCTTTGTTTTTGGCCTAATCGCATGAAGACCTGTGGCAAAGAACACCCCTAAAAATACCGCAAAGCAAAACGCAGAACCAGAAGTGGCAGCAGCATCAAAGAAAAAAAATAACGCATCAAGTTCAGGAACTTCATCCTTCAAGAACTTCATGGGTGACCCGCGTGTGAAAAAAATCGCGGGAATTTTCATAGCGTCCTTCGGTGTCTATCTCTTCCTTGCTTGTTTGTCTTATCTCATTTCTGGAGGTCATGATCAATATTTGATTACAGGAGATACAACAGTTTCTGATTTTTCAGAGCATGAACCATTTCATAATTGGATGGGTAAAATAGGTGCACACCTGGCTCACTTTTTTATGTTCACCTATCTCGGCATAGGTGCCTTCTTTGTTTCTTTCGTCCTTTTTCTGTGGGGCGTTCGCGTGGCATTTAAAAGAGAACTACTTCCTTTCTACAAAAGCATCAGACTTTCTGTACTAGGAGTGCTCTACTTTCCACTTCTCATCGGTTTCCTTTTTCATAATCGTGTGGATGAATTTGAACGCACGATTGAAATTACTTGCAACGACAGGTTTGTTGGAGGTTATGGTCATTTCGCTACAGAATGGACCACCTTTACCTTGGGGTGGTTTGGCACTTTGATGCTACTGCTTTTGGTAGCTGGAGCATATTTTATTTTCAATCACAACCACTTGGTTGATTCACTTTGGGCTAGAATAAAAGAATGGTGGGCGAATAGAAAGGAAGAAAAAGCTGCTCGAGCCGAGGCATTGGCTGCCGAAGTGCACGAACTTGATGAGGAAGATGACGAAGAAGATGAAGCTGATGAAAATGAATCTGAGGCTGAAAAAAAAACGATAATTCAGCCCCTTGGAAATAGCTTAAGAGAAGACAAATCATTTCCTGAAATGATCGATCTTCATTCAGAAGATGAAGAGGAAGGACCAGAACCATATCTTACCACAAAGCCTTCCGAACCAGCGCCAACAACTGCTACAGTTGTAGAATCTACTCCTGAACCAGAGCAAAAAAACACCAATATTCAGTTTCATTTTGATAACGAGCCAGAAGAAGTTTCGTCTCCACCTATTTCCCCTATTCCAACTTCTGATGCTAAATCTTATGAAGAACCATCATTAGTCCAACCAACACCTGAAGCCGAATTGGCAGTGGATGGATTGGAAGTAGAAGCTCCCCAAGAAGAATCACTTCTTACTGACGAAGACTTAGAAAATAAAGTTCAGGAGTTTGGAGAATATGATCCAAAATTGGATTTGAGCCGATATGAGCTTCCTTCTATCGAGTTGCTGAAACCACACGGTTCGGGTGTGCCACATATCAATAAAGAAGAACTCGAAGCCAATAAGAATAAAATCGTTGAGACGCTCAATCACTACAAAATTGAGATTGATAAAATCAAAGCTACCATCGGTCCAACTGTTACGTTGTACGAAATAGTTCCCGCTCCCGGTGTTCGTATTTCCAAGATTAAAAACCTTGAAGATGATATCGCGCTTAGCCTCGCAGCGCTAGGTATCCGTATTATCGCTCCAATTCCTGGTAAAGGAACAATCGGTATCGAAGTCCCAAATTCGCGTGCAGATGTTGTTTCTATGCGTTCGCTTATCATGAGCGAAAAATTCCAACATACAGACATGGACTTGCCTGTAGTATTAGGAAAAACAATTAGCAACGAAACCTTTGTTGCCGACTTGGCTAAAATGCCTCACTTGCTTATGGCAGGTGCCACAGGACAAGGTAAATCAGTTGGATTGAACGCGATTTTGGTTTCACTGCTTTACAAAAAGCATCCATCTCAAATCAAGTTCGTATTGGTTGACCCCAAAAAGGTGGAATTAACTTTGTTCAACAAAATTGAACGTCACTTCCTAGCCAAACTACCAGACTCAGACGAGCCAATCATCACGGACACAAGTAAAGTGGTAAGAACGCTGAACTCACTTTGTATTGAAATGGATGAGCGTTATGAGTTGCTGAAGATAGCCCAGTGTCGAAACATCAAGGAATACAATGCGAAGTTTATAGCGCGTCGTTTAAATCCTGAAAATGGTCACCGCTATTTGCCTTATATCGTGCTCGTGGTAGATGAGTTTGCCGATTTGATTATGACCGCAGGTCGCGAAGTAGAAACACCTATAGCTCGATTGGCTCAACTGGCGCGTGCTATTGGAATTCACTTAATAATAGCAACTCAAAGACCATCGGTCAATATTATCACAGGAACAATCAAGGCAAACTTCCCTGCTCGTATTGCCTTCCGTGTAACATCAAAAATAGATTCCCGAACCATTCTTGATGCAGGGGGAGCAGATCAGCTCATCGGACGAGGTGATATGCTCTATTCTACCGGAAATGATTTGATACGTATTCAGTGTGGTTTTGTAGACACCCCTGAGGTAGAAGAAATTACTGACTTCATCGGGTCGCAACAAGGATATCCTCATGCTCTTCATTTACCAGAAGTCCCCGACGAAAGTGCTGGTGAGCCCCTCTCTTTCGATGATCAAGATCGTGATGCTCTTTTTGAAGATGCCGCTCGCATCGTGGTGATGACTCAACAAGGATCAGCGTCCATGCTCCAACGTAAATTAAAACTCGGATACAACCGTGCAGGAAGGCTTGTAGACCAGTTGGAAGCAGCTGGCATCATCGGTCCATTTGAAGGAAGTAAGGCTAGAAAAGTGCTCATTCCAGATGAAATGAGTTTAGATGCATTTCTCAAAAACCTGAATAACCCTTGATTTATTAACTTTGCGCCTGAAAAAGGTTCCAAATGATTTTGGAACGGTTATTGAAAATTACGGCACAAAAAAAGTAACATGAGACAATTATCATTGGTTTTAGCCTTATTTCTAGTAGCATTATCTAGTCAAGCTCAAACTTCTAAGGAGATTTTAGATAAAATTTCCGCTAAGGCAAAAACTTGGAAAACCATTTCTGCAGAATTCAGTTCTTCTTTGGTCGATAAGAAAAACGGCATCAATACCAAGGATGATGGAAGCATTAAAATAAAAGGACAGAAATACAACCTCAACATCTCTCAATACCAAGTATTTTCAGATGGAACGAATGTTTGGAGCTTCGACAAGAAAAACAACGAATGCACTATCGATTATTTAGAAGATGTGAAAGACGGCGCATTTGATCCAAGTGAAATGTTTACGATTTGGGAGAAAGATTTTAAACATGAAATGAAAAACACCAATGCCACTGTTGATGGTATTGCTTGTTACGAAATTCATTTATTCCCAAATCAGCCGAAAGACAAGTCTTATCACACCATTGTTTTGTACATCGACAAAGCAAAAATGCAAGCACATAAGATTGTTGTAAAGACGCGTGAAAACGCTGAAATTTCATACAAAATCAAGAGTTTCAAAACAAATATTGAACTAGGCGATTCAGAATTCCAATTCAACAAAACGGGGCATCCTGGTGTTGAAATGATTGATAATAGAATCTAAAAATCTCTTAATACATAGAAAAGCCGGCCTTAGTGCCGGCTTTTTTTATTGCGCCGATGCCGCGAACAATTGAAATCTGCCATTGTTATAGTTATTCATCTTTAATTTTTAAAATATGTCTGTACTGCCTGATTCAATCTTGATTTCCATTGATGAGATGGGGGATCAACACGTAATGACATCTATTGAAACTCCATTGAGAGATGACGCATTTGATCTTTCTGATGAAAAAAAAATAGAGATTATTTCTGAAAAATTCAGAGATATCATGGAAACGCTGGGGCTCGACTTGAACGATGATAGTTTGAGCGGAACTCCGCATCGCGTGGCCAAAATGTATGTGAAAGAGATTTTCAAAGGATTAGATCCGAAGAACAAACCAGATGTAAAGCTTTTTGACAATAAATATCAATACAAGGAAATGTTGGTGGAAAAGAACATCACGTTCTATTCCAATTGTGAACATCACTTTGTACCTATCATCGGAAAAGCCCATGTGGCCTATATTTCTTCAGGAAAAGTCATTGGTTTGAGCAAGCTCAACCGCATCGTTCATTATTTCGCACAAAGACCGCAAGTACAAGAACGATTGACCGTTCAAATCGCCAATGAGTTAAAGAAGATTCTCGATACAGAAGATGTGGCGGTAATCATTGATGCCGAACATTTGTGTGTGAGCAGCCGTGGAGTACAAGACATTAGTTCGAGCACTACCACCAGTAGTTACAGCGGTAAATTTTTGAACCCAAATACGAAAGATGAACTCTTGAAATACATTTCTTTCTAATGAAGAATTATCTGGTAGTTGGTGGTACAAGAGGTATCGGAAAAAAGATTTCAGAAGAACTCTCATTGAAAGGTTTCAATGTGATAGCTACGGGAAGGAATATTGAGAATTCAACTCTTCCAAATGTACATTACATACAATGGGATGCTAAAGAAGCACTTCATCTTAACGCTGAAATGCAATCATTAGATGGCATCGTTTACGCACCTGGCACCATCAGCCTCAAACCCTTTCATCGCATTAGTCGAGAGGAATTTCAAAGTGAAATGGAAGTGAATGTATACGGTGCCATTGAGGTTCTGCAAAAGTGCTTGCCCTTATTGAAAAAATCAGAAAAACCATCGGTTGTGCTATTTAGCACCGTCGCGGTAAGTCAAGGTATGCCATTCCACTCGAGTATCGCTGCAGCTAAAGGAGCTATTGAGGGACTCGTAAAAAGTTTGGCTGCCGAGTGGGCTCCAACCATCAGAGTAAACGCCATAGCACCATCGCTTACGGCAACAGACCTTGCAGAAAAACTAATTAGTACTCCCGAAAAACTGGATGCATCCAACAAGAGGCACCCGCTACAGCGCATTGGCACCGTCGAGGATATTGCAAGTGCTGCTCTTTTTCTACTTTCAGAAAAAAGCGCTTGGATTACAGGTCAGGTGCTACATGTAGATGGAGGGATGTCTAAAATCAGGTCATTATAACAAGAAATCCAACACGACTATTACCTTCGAGTCTGAGGTTTCGGAACGGGTGCTGAACTTGGAGTTGGGTGAAGCACTTCAATTTTCAATCGCTTTAATTCGATGATTGGAACTGCGAAACCAATACCCTCAATTCCGAACCCTGCGTATTTACTGCTAACGATACCAACTAGTTCTCCCGAGGAATTAATCATAGCTCCTCCACTATTTCCTACGTTCACTTTCGCATCTGTTTGTAGGTATACAGCACCATCAAAGTTTCGTTTACCCGATATCACACCTTTAAACATTGAGCCTGCTAGAAGAGTATCTGCTGGTGTTCCTAAAACATACACATCCTCACCAAATTCAATTTCGCTTTCTGCTATAGGAAGGGGAACTAAATTACTAATGTCCACTTTTATCAAAGCCAAATCGCAGTCGGGATGTTTTCGTAAAACAATGCCAATAGCATTACTACCGTCATGAAATTTCACTTTTACCGTTTCATTTTGACCAACCACGTGAAAGTTCGATATCAAGTATCCATCTGCCGAAATAATACAAGCACTTCCATGACCATCCTCGAGAATTATTGTTGCCACACTTTTCTTCCAGTCTTCTGGTTTTTCTGTGCCAGATGGTGTAGGTATTGAAACCGTTTCGAAACTAGCTTCGTCTTCTAGGTCATAATACTCCGTGGAGGTAACAAGTTTCTGAACTTCGTCATCAAACACGAAGTCTTTAACAAGCATCTTAATTAAATTTGAAAATACTCCTCGCACTTCCTTTTCCGAGGAGCTTCGATTCAATTTTAATTCCTTAGAAACTGATTTTCTATAAAGTTCCTTCCCGTAATAGGATTTCAATTGAAAGTCAGAAACGAATTCAATGTAAATGGCTTTGCTTAAACCTTTTTTAGACGGTCGAATAATTCTAAAATGTGCTTCTTCAATAGCCATGTCTACGTGAAGAGAATTCTTATAGTCGGGCAAAAATCGATCACTTGTATCAAGATAGCCCCACTCCACAAGATTGTTTAGCATCAAGCCCGCTAGCTCGTCACTATATTCAATAATTTCCGATTTATTTTCCTCAGATGCCGAAACCTTGTTTTCAGCTTTTGAATCTTCATTGCGAAAATACTCTTCTGTAATATCTCCCTCTGCCAGATTAAACCTAATATTTCCAGCAGTCAAATACTTATCACCTTCGGCTCTCATGTTTTTTCTTGACGCCCCCTGAGCGCATGCTATCGCCGCGGAGAACATGAGAAATACAATTGCTATCAAATACCTCATTTGTAAATCAATTTAAATCTGTCCATAATATCAAACGCACTCACTGCGAAGGATATCCCTTCTAAAGAATAACCTATATACTTTTCGCTGATTACTCCAATCAGCTCACCTCGTGTATTGATCAATGGGCTTCCACTGTTACCACTTGAAACTTTCACATCCGTTTGAATGTAATTTAAGCCATTGAGCAGGTGCTTTCCACTCACAATTCCTGAGAACAGTGACTGTGATAGTTCAGTCGATACTGGTGTTCCTACGGAGAACACCTTGTCCCCATACTTGTAGCCGTTCGTGCCAACGAGCTGATAAGATGCGTTTCCAACTGTATCCACTTGTGCCAGAACAATGTGTGATAGTGGATCTTCTCTAATCACTTTGGCCTCTTTAACTACGCCATTACTCATAGTAACATCGAAAGATTCTCTTCCTGCCACAACTCGAGTTGTGGTAAGGAAATGTCCTTCGGGTGAAATAAAACATCCAGAACCGTGCAGACCTTCTTCTTTTCCTGTAACTGTTAATTCAGCCGACACTATTTCTTTAAAATCAGGATTTCTAATAATCGGTTTGGAAATTTCAATGTTCCCCCATCCATTTGTTTTTTCCTCTAACATTGTGAGGAGATTTCCTTTTGAACTTTGCCATTCTTCAGAAGCTAATAGCTTAGTCAATCCATCTAATATCGCATCTTTAATAATTTCGACAGAATTCACTTCACCATATAGCCAACTATTTTCAACGAAAACCTGAGACGAACCAAGAGTTTTAAATTCACGCATTCTAGTTCCATCTGAATCACAGATGTAAAATACTATTTCCATTTCAATACTCTGCCCTACTCCTTTTAACACTTTCTTTTTAGCACTTAAAACTTCTATCTCAATTTCAAAGTTGTTTTCGTATTTAGAAATCAACCCAGGTTGAGACTCTTGATATCCCATGGTTTCAAGATTTTCATCCAACCAGTTATTTAGAAATATAAATTCATTCTCAACCGCAATTTCAGATGGTTTTACCCTGGCTTCCTTCACAAACTTCTTTGCATCTTTATAGGTAGTAGTGTGAATATCTTTTATCTCAATTTTTTTCATTTTAGAACTTGCATACAGAAACAACTCAGAATCTTCGTTGCGGCTTAATGGAATTGGGGCAGAAATGCTCAAGCGTCTTTCTTGTCTGTAACCATTTGCATGCACATCTACGAACGTGACGAGTCCACCAAGCACAACGTTTGTTACGGTAGGATTCTTCGATATAATGCCAATAGCAGCTCCCGCTGTAACAACCACTCCAAAATCAAGGGCTTTGGGCACTAAAAGCTTACTTGAAGATCGATATCCTTTTCTTTGCGATGTAATTACGAGTGGTCGATGTTTGAAAATTTCTGTAACATCTCCAGATTGGTGCTCGAATCCTCGAAGTTTGATGTTCGCATTTGAATCATCACAATGCAATTCTACCTTTTGTTGAGATATTAAAGTTGCACAACTTGGCATTAGAAACATCGTAATGCAGATTGCACATAATAATTTCAATCTTGTTTTCATAGTTCAGTTAGTTAATTTCCAAATTCAACTTTTCTACAACATCTTCTGTAGAAATAGCGAAACCCACTCCCTCCACAACAAACCCTACCGCCTTTAGTGCCACTACACCAATTAATTTCCCTTCTTCGTCAATCAGTGCTCCGCCACTATTTCCGGGATTGACATGAGCATCCGTTTGAAAAATTCGCATTCCATTCACTTTCCTTTCACTGCTAAAAATTCCTTTCGTAATTGTTTGACCCAACGCGACATTGGCCGGCGTCCCCACTACTCGAAGGTCTTGACCTAATTGAGGCACTGGATGTTCAACTAATTTTAGGCTATTGAATTTTCGATCTGCTACTATTTTCAAGAGCGCCAAATCAGAATTCACATCATCTCGAATGAATTCTACAGGATATTTTTCACCTGTAGACATCACAGCAAACAACGAATCCTTTGACCCATAAGCTACATGGTAGTTGGTTACAAGCAATCCATCATCAGATATAATACAACCTGAACCATGACCGCTTTTCGATCGAAGTGTGACCACGCATTCTACAACTTCGTTAATTGATTTATTAGAAGATGATGTCGATATAATTGGCAAGGGCTCGTATCTACTTTTCGCCTTTTTCCCCAACTCGCTTTCTATTTCATTTCTATTCTTTTCCCAAAAATCAGAAGTTAATAAAACACGCATCACCCTTTGAATTATACTGTTCCAATCAAAATAATCAAGTTCTAAGGTTTCGTCATCAAATGCTCCACGAAAAAAGAACGCACCATCTGTGGGTAAAGCATCTGATTCAAATGGAATTTTCCCTATTTCCTTTCCAGAATGTGCTATAACACTTATATAACCCGCAAACTCATGATATTTCACGCCCTTAATTGGAGTAATACCGCCGCGATATTGTGTAAATATTATTTCAATATTTAGAGCTGGTTTAGCAAACGAAAAAAATGAGGTTTCTACAGTATCATTTAAACCCAAATTAAGCATATGACCATTTCCAAATAGCAGCAGCTTCTCATCCTCACGCATCAAATCTTCAGTTAAAACTTCATTAATTCCTTTATCTGATGCAGGTTTGTTGGCCCTGAAATCTTTCAGTCCTTTATAGTATTTAAAAGTAGTTACTTCTTTTTTTAAATCCAACTTAACGCTGTTCAATTGAAGCTGAATTCCTTTTAGGTGCTCCGACTTCATCGCTGTCAAAGGAGGAAACTTTTTTACCCCTTTCATGTCTTCCAAAAAATAATAGTCTGTGAAATAGCCCTCAGCAGAGATCACTGCTACTTCGTTCATGGTTTTCTTTTTAATTGGATTTTGTAAGTCAACCCCCTGGATGGAAGAGATTTTGGCGCCCGGAGTTTCACATGACATTCCAAGCTGGGCTGCAACTCCCAATGAAATAAAGAATAATTGAACAACTATCACAATAGTTTTCAGCATAATCGTCTAATTTTTGGCCTAAAATAACCCAGAAAGCTTATCTTCAATACACCCGTAATTTTTTTTCATATCGCAAAAATTAGTGATAGAGTGTTTCACATAAAACAGCCAAATTTGACTTGCGATTCAACACACTTAAACTAAAAAGAATAATTTTGAGACCATCCTTGTGATGGTCTCATTTATTTAATGACCTTTTGAATTTGAAGTACTTCATTTCCATATTACTCTTTTGTGCTTCGCTTGTATCCGTGGGGCAAGATGATGAAGTGTTGCTTCCCTATAACGCAAGCCCATTTATGAAGCAGGTGTTGACCGACACCTACAAACTGATGGAAAGCAGCAGATACGACACCGCGCTTCATGTTTTGTCTTATGGTTTTTACACGCAACCAGACTCTCTTACCAAGTTAGATCAATACTATCTGCATTCTTATGAAGCAGAGATTATGTACTATACTGCTCTTTTCGACATTGGACTTAATAGTTCTCTTGTCACATTGTCTCTTGCTGAAGAACTGAAAAATGACACATTGATCGGAAGCTCAGCCAACTTAATCGGGCTTTTCATGCTGAATTTAAATAGGGAAAGAGAAGCTGTTTCTTACTTCAAACGAGCAATTGAAAACATTCCATTCAACCACAACAAATCATACCTCTCCTATCAGTACCAAGCATACGCAAACCTTGGAGAATGTTATCTAAAAATGGGAATTGCTGATAGTTCCATTTATTATAGTCAGTTTTCTCTTAAGGAGGCCGAATTAAAACAAAAAGAGCGCGGTATGGCACTCGCTCTTTGGAATATTGGAGAGGCCCAGATAATTCAGCAAAATTTCGCTGTTGCAAAATCTATTCTCAAACGTTCTTATGAGCTAGTAAAGAATACAAAACACCAAGATGTATTTCTTATGATTCTTACATCTGAAATGACTATTGCTGGCCAAGAAAACAATAAAACCGAATTTAAAATCCTCATTAACAAAGCACTTCAAGTATGCGACGATCCTCGAATAACAAACTTGAGTAAAACTGATTTTTATGAAGCAGCCTTGCCAATTTGTAATAGGCTTCAAGAGTACGGCTTGCTGAGTGAATTATATAACCGCCTTCTTTCGCTGCTCCAGGAAAGAAATGACAAACAAATAGACAGAAGATTATTCGTACTTGAGGAATATTTTAAAAAGAATCAAAACATAGCGGAACTTACTACAAAAAACGAAATTCAAGAAAAGGAAATTGAATTCCGTCGACGCTTGGAAATCCTCATTGGTATCAGTGCTTTTGCCATAATCGTCGCAGCATTTTTGATTTTAAGATCATTTCGACAAAAGCAAAAAATCAATGAGCTATACGCCAAGCAAGCTGCCGAAGAAGAAAAAAAGGAGGCTGAATTGACAGCACTTTCCGAGAGAATGGAAGCCATATTCACTGAAAGAAATCGCATCGCCTCCGATCTTCATGATGATATTGGTGCAGGACTTTCAAGTATTCGTATCTACAGCAACGCGGCACTCATTCAGTTTGGAAAAAAACCTGAAGAAACTCAAAAGTTATTGGAGAAAATTAGTTCCAATTCTTCCAATATGATGGAACAAATGAGTGATATCATTTGGACTATCAATCCTAAGAATGACTCTGGAGAAAGTTTGACATTGCGCATGAAAAACTACGCACTTGATTTGTCTGGAGCATCTGATGTTCATGTTCACTTCGACAGTAATGCTGAACTCGAAAATTTGACTATACACACTTCAGCTCGCAGAAACATTTATCTCATCTTCAAAGAAGTTCTAAACAATGCACTGAAATATAGTAAGTGCTCAGAAATACTAGTTGACCTGCAAGTAAGATCACATATCCTTACACTTTCAGTGAGCGATAATGGCACTGGATTCGATGTAAACTCAGTGAAAAGCGGGAATGGAATATCAAATATTTTTAAGAGGGTTGCAGCCTTAAATGGTGAAATAAAAATGCAAAGCTCAGAAACTACAGGCACAAATTATATCATATCAATAGACATCAGTAATATTAGTGATGCGCGAAAGGACAATGAATAATATGTTTGTGAATTATTCAGTATTATGCCAATTAAAGTAGCCATATTCGACGACAACCAAAATCAAAGAGATAGTCTTCAGTATTATATTTCAATGTTTGACGACTTTCAACTCGTAGGAGCATTTCCCGACTGCACAGAAGTAGCTTCGGCTATTCAGCTAACTAAACCAGATGTAGTTTTGATGGACATTGATATGCCTGAGGTATCGGGAATTGAAGCAGCAAAGATTATCAAATCAAAATTCCCTAAAACCATCATCATCATGCAAACAGTTTTTGAAGATGATGATAAGGTTTTTGATTCATTGAAAAATGGTGCATCAGGATATTTGCTAAAAAAGACTTCACCCGAAAAAATAGTGGAAGCCATTCGCGACGCCTATGAAGGCGGTTCTCCGATTACTCCTGCCATCGCCACAAAAATGTTGCGCTATTTTCAAGAGCAAAATCAAGCTACCACTAACTACTCTCTGACCGACAGGGAGAAAAATATTCTCAGCCTAATGGTTGAGGGATTGTCATATAAAATGATTGCAGAAAAAGAGAGTATTTCTTTCCACACTGTAAATTCTCATATTCGAAAAATCTATGAGAAATTACACGTACACTCACTTGGCGAAGCCGTGAGTAAAGCATTAAAAGAAAATTTGATCTAAAAAAAGAGCCAGAACAATGTTCTGGCTCTAGCACCTTAAGAATCCCCTACTAAGGCGCCTACACTAAACCTTATCGTTAGTTCTTTTTCTTACAAGTACTAATTCCGAAAATTGGGTATAAAGGACAAAAACTCACTAGGGAAGTCAAAACGAAAATCCCAGCAAAAACTAGGAGTGCGTATGACCAAGGTGAAGGCACGATGTCCTGAAAATATAATATTGCGAAAACAATAGCCAAGATGATTCTTACAATCTTGTCTGTAGAGCCCATGTTCTTTTTCATTGTCTTATTTTTTGTGGTTTAGTATATCAAAGTAAATTCAACTAGAAATGAAAAAAAGTGATGCAGGTCACCTAACGCTATGATATTTTTGAGTCCGCTTTCAACTTTGTTCCACAATTCTGAATTTAAAGTTGTTATTTTGCGCCAAATTTTGAATTATGGCATTAATTGAAGAATTTGACAAGTCTGGCAACTGGTTGTTCCGTTGGAGAAGCTTCTTACCATTGGTATTGTATGTTCTAGCTGCAGCAGTGATTGTTTTTGATTTGGATTCTGATATGCCATTATTTGATGAAACTTGGGCCATTGCTTGCTTGGCAGTAGCTTTATTCGGGCAAATCATTAGAGGTATCACCGTTGGGTTCACACCTAAAGGAACAAGCGGCAGAAATACCAAGGAAGGCCAAGTTGCAGAAACGCTAAATACCAAGGGCATATACAGCACCGTTCGTCACCCGCTTTACCTGGGCAACTATTTCATGTGGCTGGGTATTATTATTTACGTAGGCAATTGGTGGTTTACCATCGTTTGTTCACTTCTGTTCTGGCTTTATTACGAGCGCATTATGTTTGCTGAAGAGTTCTTCCTTCGTGGCAAATTTGGAAAAACCTATTTGGACTGGGCTGCAAAAACACCGTCATTCTTCCCTCGACTTTCTAACTGGGAAAGTGCCGGATGGAACTTCAGTATCAAAAATGTGCTTAAAAGAGAATACAATGGCTTTTTTGCCATCTTCATTTCATTTGCCCTCCTAGACATTCTTAAAATTTATGTTCACACGGGCTTTACTACGGTAAATCAAATGATATCACCGTTTTGGCTCTATGCTTCAGCAATTAGCTTTTTGATTTTCATCACTTTAAGAACATTAAAGAAGCAAACGAAGGTGTTGGATGCAGCTGGAAGAGAGTTTACACAATCATAATTCTTCCGGATTAATTTACATCTCAAAATAGGAATCCCACCCTGTTTTTCAACATTAAGACCCTTATTTTCAAAGGCTTAAAAAGAACAATTGTTGCAATTGTCAGATTTTGCATTTATTTCACTTTTACTTTAAAAATGCTTTAAAAAAGGCCGATTTAACTATATTTGTTACCCTAAAAATGTAGCCTGTAATATGAAAAAGATTTTTACTTTCTTACTTGCGCTTGCGTCTTCATCTTTTGCATTTTCTCAGCACGATCACGTTTGTGGTTCTGACTTGATGCACAATAGATTGAAACAAGAAGACCCTGAATTTGAACAAAGACAAGAAGATTACAATCGTCAACTTCGTGAAAAGATTGCAGAAATGAAATCTAATGGAGAAAGAGACGAAGAAGTTTATATCATTCCTGTAGTATTCCACATCGTTCACAACTATGGTCCAGAAAACATCTCAGATGAGCAGATTTATGATCAGATGAGAATTTTGAACGAAGACTACAGACTCCTAAACGAAGATATTACTGATGTTGTTCCTGAATTCCAAGACATCGTAGGTGATGCTCGAATCGAATTCAGACTTCCTACAAAGGATTTCGCAGGTAACTGTACAAACGGTATCGATCGAATCGCGTCTACTGAAACATACATTGGTGACGACGGCAGTAAATTGAATGCTTGGCCAAGAGATAGATACCTAAATGTATGGATTGTTTCTACAATGGAAGATGGTGTAGCTGGATATGCTTACTACCCTTCTGCTGTTCCTAGCGGTATTTCAGCAATGAGAGATGGTGTAATTATTCGCCACAACTATATCGGAAGTATCGGAACTAGCAGCTTGAATAATTCAAGAGCTTTGACTCACGAAATTGGTCACTGGTTAAACCTTCAACACGTTTGGGGCAACAATAACCAGCCTGGCATCAACTGTGGTGATGATGATGTAGAAGATACTCCAGAATCAATCGGATGGACTTCATGTGTACTTGACGGTAGTGAATGTAATACTGGAGTTATCGAAAACGTTCAAAACTACATGGAGTACTCATACTGTTCAAATATGTTTACCGAAGGTCAAGTAGTAAGAATGCGCGCTGCTGCATCTCTTTCTTTGGCTGGAAGAAGCACACTATGGTCTGAGTCAAACCTCATTTTTACTGGAATTGCAGAAGGCTATGAAGCATACTGTGCTCCGAATGCAGACTTCTATGCGGATAAACCAGTAGCATGCATCGGTGAAGATGTTACTTTCTTCGACTATAGCTCTCAAGCAGATGTAACTTCTTTCCTTTGGACATTCCCTGACGGATCTACTAGCACAGAGGCTTCTCCAACTTTCCAATTCAGCAACGGCGGATGGCAAGAAGTAACTTTGGAAGCTACCAACGCTTATGGTTCTTCTACCAAAACTAAGAATGCGATTTTCGTAATCAATAGCAATAACTTCTACAACAACTTTGTTCAGGAGAAATTCGAAAACCCATACTACTTCTATTCTGATTTCATTAGCAGGAACCTAGATAGCAATGCTTCATTGTTCCATTGGACAGACGCTGCTGGTTATGATGATTCATTCAGCTGCAGATTGAATGCCTTTGATTTCACAAGTGATTTCATCGATACTGGTAATGATGACATCGACGAATTAATTTTCCCTTCTATGAACCTATCAGGTTTGACGAATGGCGCAACGATGACTTTCCGTTATGCTTATGCTACTCAAGCAACAGATATTCAAGATGTAACGGATAAATTTGAACTATTCTCTAGTCGCAACTGCGGAGCTACTTGGAATGGTAGAAACCCACAAGGTCAATCTAACCCAACTGTAACTGGAGCCGCTCTTGTAACTGCTGGTAACTCATCTGAGTATTTCACACCATCTTCTCAAAGCGATTGGAAATTGATTACTTATTCTATTCCAAATACACTTTGGCAATCAGATGTATTGTTCAAATTGGTATTCACTACTGGTGACTATCCAAACAACTTCTACATTGACAACATCAATATCAATGGTTTCGTTGGCGTAGAAGAATTGGAAGGCAAGGCAGCGAACTTTGAAATCTATCCAAACCCTGCAAACGATAACGCTCAAATTTCTTTGAGCCTTAACAACGCTTCAGATGTGACGATCACATTGACGGACGTTAGCGGAAGAATTATCGATACTATTTCTAAGTATGATATGCCAGCTGGAGTTAATTACATGAACATCTCAACTGCAAACTATGCAGATGGAATGTACATGGTTACAGTTAAAACAGCTACAGGCTCTTCAATGCAGCGCTTGATTATTCGCAAGTAATTCATTACAGATACAAAAAGAAAGCCCCCTCATTCAGAATGAGGGGGCTTTTTTATGTCTTGAAGTTTAACTTTCTTAAACGTCGATCTTCGCGTATTTCGCATTCGCTTCGATGAAAGCTCTTCGAGGTGGTACATCATCTCCCATCAACATAGAGAAAATGTGATCGCATTGGGCAGCATTTTCAATCGTAACACGACGAAGTGTTCTGTGTTCAGGATTCAAAGTAGTTTCCCAAAGCTGCTCAGCATTCATCTCACCAAGACCCTTATAACGTTGGATGTTTACGCTGCTCTCGCTACCAGCACCCTTCATTTCTTGAATCAATTGGTCACGCTCAGCTTCAGTCCAAGCATATTGTTGCTTCGCACCTTTCTTCACAAGATAAAGTGGTGGTGTCGCAATATAGATGTATCCTTTTTCTATCAATTCCTTCATGTGTCTGAAGAAGAATGTCAAGATCAACGTTTCAATGTGAGAACCATCCACGTCAGCATCACACATGATAACAATCTTGTGATAACGAAGCTTGGCAATATTAAGCGCTTTGCTGTCTTCCTCTGTTCCGATGAATACACCTAAAGCTGTATAAATATTCTTGATTTCTTCATTTTCCAAGATTCTATGTTGCATAGCTTTCTCCACATTCAGGATTTTACCTCTAAGTGGAAGAATTGCTTGGAACACGCGATCGCGACCTTGTTTGGCTGTTCCTCCAGCTGAGTCACCCTCAACCAAGAAAAGCTCACTCTTTACAGGATCCTTTTCAGAACAATCGGCCAATTTACCTGGCAGACCGCCTCCTGTTCCAACTCCTTTACGTTGCACCATTTCGCGTGCTTTACGTGCAGCGATACGTGCTTGTGCAGCAAGCACCACTTTATTTACGATGGCCTTCGCATCATTTGGATTTTCCTCAAGGTAAGCTTCAAGCATTTCGCTCACTACTTGGCTAACGGGAGCTACTGCTTCTTTGTTACCAAGCTTTGTTTTTGTCTGTCCTTCAAATTGAGGTTCTGCAACTTTAACACTCACCACAGCTGTTAAGCCTTCGCGGAAGTCATCGCCAGAAATTTCAATTTTCAATTTATCCAGCAAGCCACTTTTTTCAGCGTAGTTTTTCAGAGTGCTTGTAAGACCTCTTCTAAAACCTTGCAGGTGTGTACCACCTTCGTGGGTATTGATATTGTTAACGTATGAGTGAATATTCTCATTGTAAGAATCATTGTAAGTCATCGCAACTTCCACAGGAATTTCACCATCGGTTCTTTCCATGTGAATTACTTTTTGGATCATTGCTGTTCGGCTTTCATCCAAATATTTCACGAATTCTTCCAAACCTTCTTTAGAGAAAAACTCTTCAGTTTCCGCATTTCCATTTTCATCCAACACACGCTTATCTGTAAGAGTAAGTTTGATGCCTTTGTTCAAGAAAGAAAGTTCACGCAAACGATTTGCTAGAGTTTCCTTGTTGTATTCAGTTGTATCAAAAATGGAAGCGTCTGGTTGGAAGGTAACGATAGTACCTCTTTTATCAGTTGTTCCTTCTTCTCTTACAGGAAACAAAGGTTTACCAATGGAGTATTCTTGAACATAAATTTTTCCGTCCAAATGAACTTCCGCTCTCAGGTGTGTTGAAAGTGCATTCACACACGATACACCAACACCATGGAGTCCACCAGAAACTTTGTAAGATCCTTTATCGAACTTACCACCTGCACCGATTTTGGTCATAACCACTTGAAGTGCGGATACACCTTCCTTCTTGTGCATTCCGACAGGAATACCACGACCATTATCTTCAACAGTGATTGAGTTTCCTTCGTTGATGGTTACATGAACTGTATCACAGTATCCAGCCAGAGCCTCATCGATTGAGTTGTCTACAACCTCATAAACCAAGTGGTGAAGACCACGAGTTCCGATATCACCAATGTACATGGCAGGACGCATTCTAACGTGCTCCATACCCTCAAGGCTCTGGATATTATCTGCGGTATAATTAGGTGCCGCAGGACCTTTTAATTCTTCACTCATAATGGAGTCAGACTATCAAAAAATTATGGTTAACTAGATTATCTTTAGGTAATAAAAAAAGGCTGCAAAACAGCCTTTTTCTACAGGCACACAAAGATAAGGAAAAGCCCGTAATTATTGATATTTCCGCCCCTTTTTGAGGCATCTTTTTTAACAATTCATCAACACCTTTTAAAAGGCGTAAGTAACCCCCATAACGCCTACAAAACGTTGGGTGTTGTAACCGCTCCAACGTTGGTATTTCAAGGCAAGGGTGTTGTTGAACTGAACCCATGCAGACAGGCGCTTATTATAACGATATTCAAAATTGAAATTGATGTCAGTGAAGCCATCTAATTTGTAGTGATATGACCCATCTGGCTCAGGATCAACCCCCGCCACAGGAACAAGCGATTTGGCCCATCTTGAACCTACATAGAAAATCTGGGTTCCTACGGTGAATTTATCTCTCAAATTGTACTGACCACCCGCGGTAAACTTCAAGGCTGGCTGGTGCCATGCATGTACTTCTGCACCTTCATCATATTGGAAATAATCACCGCGAATATTGGCCTTCCACTTTTTGCCATTGTAATATGCCAATTCCCATGGATATTCAAGGTCTTTAGTTGATCATAAATGATGGTGAACTTATTTCCTTGGCTTGTGAAAAATGTAGGAACGCTGTCGCTAGAATACAAGCTGTCATTCACGAAATATGCAAAGTTGTCGTATGAATAGTAATTGACTCCAGCACTGAAAGACAATTCACTTGAAATTGCACCACCAACACCTCCATACATATCAAATTTGGTATTCTTATTTCTCAAATCTGGGAATGTTTGAATAAATGGATTCTGCTTGTACAAATCGAGGTAGCTGTTTTGCTCTACGCCGCCACGAATACCCGCATAAGGCACGATCAGGCCATCTAACAAATTATATGAAACTTCTGCCAATGGATAAAAGTGACCAGGATTCTCCCCTCTCGCTTCGATGTATAATGCCATACCCACTTTTGCGCGTAAATCTCTCCAAACAGTTTGCGCCATTGGAATCAATCGCACTACCGCATTATCGAACTTTCTTTCTCTAATGTCCTCTTCACCCAACAATGGATAACCATACTTACTCAAATCAGGTCCGACATAAGCGAAACTGTTATAATTTACTCCAACCTCTCCCGAGAAAAGTTCTGTGTTCACCAACTTACTAGCAGTTGCTACCCAATCCACATTGGTTTCCTTTCCTTTGTAGAGGTCGCTTGTTCCACGGATGGCAATAGAAGTTCCGAAGTTTAAATCTGCCGTGTCGCGGTTGTAGGTTCTAAATGACGCACGACCTCCAAAGGTATTAAGGCGCTGACGTAAACTATCCAATACAAGGCGGGAACCATCAATGGTTTGGTTGTCGAATCCATACCAATGATTCAGGTTTCTTTCCCAATTCACAGCTGCTTCCAAAACACTTTTCTTAATGAATCTTCTCCCCCACAATTCCACTTTGTTTTCGCTGTAGCGATCTGGAATGGTATCGTTATCATTCAATGACAATCCTGAACTTCGAAGCATGTGATAATTCACTCCAAATGTTCCTTTCTTCGATCTACCGTCTGTAAAGTAAAAATCCGCAGGAACCGTTCCGTAGGTTCCATAACCCACTTTGATATAACCACGGTAAAGTCTCGCCAATTTATCTTCCACATTGATTTTGGCAGGTGATATTGCTTTAGGATCTATGAGAAAGGCCTTGCGCGTTGGAAGCGTAGAATAGCGAATGGTCAACATATCTACCATTTGCTCTTTTACAAATGGATTAACGGATAGCTTATTCGCATCTTTCAAGAAGAGTTTACGCTCACCTTCAAATTGAGACTCCATATGAATGGTAGTGTCTCGCTGCGCCAAGAGTTGCCCACCAATAGCAAACAACAGCACTGATAAAATTAATTTTATGCTCTTCATGTTATTAATCATTTGATGGTACTAAATCAATTTCCAAATCACTATTTTGATTGGTATCAGGTGTTGGATTTTCCAATTCATCTATAGCTTTCAATTTCGCTTGTGCTTCATCGCGCACCCATTGCTCATCCACTTTATCTAAAATGGCATTCAATGTAGCTTTTGCTTGGAAAAGATCATCCATACCTACATATACATCAGCTAACAGCAAGAAGGATTTGTATTTCCACTCAGCATAAGCGGAGTATTTTTCTATGTGCTGGAAGATTTCTGTTTCAGCCTTTTTGTATTCGCTAGCTCTGTAATACATAAAAGCAATATTGTACTTTGCTTCAGCAGCCAACGGACCTCCTCTCTTAATCACTTCTTTAAAATCTACAGTAGCACCCGCATCATCATCATTATCCATCTTAATTCTTCCTCTCCACAAGTAGGCGGTAGTTCTAATATCTTCTGGAGTACTTGAATTCACGATAACCTTATCCGCATATTGCAGCGCACTGCTCTTCTCTCCCAGGAAGTAATAGCAACGCATCAAACCAATTTGCGCTTCAAGCACATTGATTTTGATAACTGCCATGTTTTCCAATTCCTGGTAATGGTCTGCTGCTACCGAATAATTCTTTCTGTTGTAATTGATGGTTGAAGCTACTACCAAACTCTGCTCGGTGTAATCACTCAAAGGACTTGCGATTACGAAGTTGTACGAATTCAGTGCTTTTTCTTCATTGCCTTTTTCAAAATAGCAATTCGCCAAAAGATAGTTCGCCTCTACACCAAAGTAAGCTGGTTGAAACTGCTGCAGATAATTGCTCAGCTTTTCAATGGCCAAATCACAATTGCCGTCGTAAGCTGCGTTGCTCGCTTTTGCATAAACATCCGACTCAATGTCTTCATCATTGACATTGATAATTTTCAGACTCTTGATTTGATTTTGGAATTCCACATCTTCGATAAGTGTGCTTCTCACAGTGGTTACAACATCTATAAGAATCGGATCGTTTGGATATTTACTAAACAGCTCATTCCAGGTAGACTTCACTTTTGCTACGTTGCCTTGCTTCACATATATCACGCACATGTCGGCCAAGGCCTTTTTCACATAAACAGAAGTGGTGTGATTTTGTAAAATATCATTGTAGTAATTCTTAGCTTCCTCCAATCTTTCTTGGAAGAGATACGTCTTTGCTAATTCATACTTCGCGTCGACTTTAAATTTCGAATCTGGAATTTCTGCAAGCAAGCTCTTCATTACCCAAGCTTTTTTATCCGCTTGATTGTCGTAGCCGTAACACATTGCTTTTTGAAACATCGCATAGTCCTTATTTCCTTGTGAATTGTCGGCCACGCGATCATAGTATTGAATAGCTTGTGCATAGCTCTTGTTTACATAAAAGCAATCACCTATTCTCAAGTAGCAATCGTTCAATTTCCTTGGATCTTTCTGCCATGTGCCCTCTGCATATTTTCTGAAAGCCGTATTGGCATTTGCATACAAATCTTTCATCGTTTGGAAATTATTTTCATCATTTCCAAGTTTGAAATAACAATATCCAATTCCGTAGTTAGCTAAACCATAGAATTCAGAGTTGATTGAACCCTGATCAGTGAGAAACGAATTGTATCGTGTAATGGCCTTGCTGTAATCTCTTTGCTTGTATGAAATTTCTGCTTTCCAAAATTTCGCTTCCGAAGTCAACAATGGATTTACAGGATACGTATTTACTTTATCAAAGAATTTTTCTGAATTCACCATATCATCGGCTTGATATAGCTCCACACCTCTATTGTAGGCCACAATCTGGTAGGCCTCTTTTACACGAGCATCCTTGTTTTGAATCTTATCCAATGATGCAAGGGCCTTCTCGTAGTTTCTCGTTTTCATGTAAACATTCAACAAGAATTCATAGGCTTCATCTCTTCGCGGACTATCTGGATATTTATTCAAATAATCTTCGAATGCGGTAATGGCTTCGTGGAAAGGATTGTAAGAAAGTTCAAAGGCCAATTTTGAATAATTGAACATCGCATCTTCCTGAATTTCTCGATTGTACTCCATTTCGCTGGCTTCCGCGAATGCATTACGAGCATATTCCTTTTTATCCAATTTTAAATAGCAATCTCCAAGATTGTAGGTTGCCAATTGATACAGCTCATCGCTACCATCACACTTCCCAAAAGCGGTTATTGCATTTTCATAATCCCCAGTTCTGTAGTAAGTGTATCCCAACTGGTAATTGTCTTCTGCTGATTTCATTTTTAGGTACGCCTTGATGATATTGCTCTAGATACGGAAGAGCGTCGCTATATTTTTCTTTAATAAAATAAGCATCACCAATTAAGCGCGCGATTTCAGGAACACGCTTGGTAGTGTTATTTTTTGCCGAGTCAAGCACCGCGGGTGCGTACGCCAATAACTCGTCGTATTTCTTTTGTTTGTAGTAAATCTGTGTGATGTAATACGGAACAATGGGACTAAAATTTGGGTCTGACTCCAATACTTTAAATCCTTCTAAAGCCGTTTGCAAATCATCTTGTGTATATGCAATATGCGAGTAGTAATAAATTGCCGCCTGCTTATATTGCGATTCTACTCCTTTTACTTCAAAAAAATCTTGACGCGCGTTGGCAAAATCATCCGTTTCAAACGTGAATGTCTCTTGTAATAAAAAGCAATACGTTGATCGTTGGTCAAATCAGCAGGATCCACCAAATCAAACCATTCCAATGATTTTTTATACGACTTATTTTTGTAATAAAAAGAAGCCAATTCAAAATACGCTTCCTTTTTCCAAGGCGAATCTGGATGCTCCCTTACAAAAGCCTCTAAAAGGAATTCAGCATCCTTTTGCAAAAGATATAAAGCGCAAACTCCTCGGTAATATTCCGAATTGATACGAAGCGCATGTTGCGGATCTTTTTGAACTTTGATGTATTCCTCAAAACGATGTTGTGCAGCAGCGAATTTTTCATGTTCAAACAAATGAACTGCTTCATTGTACACTTTCGAATCATCGTAGAGTGCGATAGGTTGTTGCGCTGATGCGCGCATTCCTGCGAACAAAAGCAACACTGTTAAAAATCTCAAGACTATTTTCATCATTGGTCAGACTTTACCGAGAACAAAGTAAAATCGAGCCAATTATTGCAATGCGAGAAAATTAGAAACTTGCAAACGATTTGATGTGAGGAACTAGATCAGCTGTTCCGCTGCTTCCACCCCTTTGCCACGGCGCACAATTTCAATTCCACCACCAGTGCAATCGATTATAGTGGACGCATCAAGTCCTCCTGTGCCGCCATCAATGACAAAATCAACTTGATTCTCCCATTTTTCAGCGATATGCAGAGGTTCCGTTGAGTATTCAAGAATATCGTCGTCGCTGTGGATGGAGGTAGAAATAATAGGCTCTCCGAGCATTTCCACTAGTGTACGAATGATGGAGTTGTCTGGAACGCGTATACCTATAGACTTTCGGTTGGCTTCAAAGTATCGCGGAATACTCTTGCTCGCTTCAAGAATAAAGGTATACGGCCCAGGCAATAATGTCTTCATCAATTTGAAGACAGGATTTGAAACCGGCTGAGCATATTCGCTCAAATGAGACAAATCCGAACATACGATTGAGAATCTTGCCTTTTCCATCTTCACTCCTTTCAACTTTGCTACACGTTCAATTGCTTTTGACGACGAAAGAGCGCACCCCATAGTATATACAGTATCCGTGGGGTATATAATCACTCCACCATCGCGCAAAATCTCTACAATGCGCGAAAGCTTCTTGGTGTCGATATTTTCAGAAAAATCTCTACTATCATTTATTTCGCTGCTTCAGCGTGGCATTTCGATCTGCCAAGAATTGAGCAAGTCCGCTATCTGTAAGCGGGTGCTTCAACAAAGCCATAATTGCACTCAAAGGACCTGTCATGACATCTGCACCGATCTCAGCGCACTGAATAATGTGCATTGGGTGACGAACTGACGCGGCTAGGATTTCTGTATCGTAACCATAATTGTCATAAATCAATCGAATTTGTTCGATCAATTGAATACCGTCTGTTGAAACATCGTCCAAACGTCCGATGAAAGGACTCACATATGACGCACCAGCTTTAGCGGCCAAAAGTGCTTGACCAGCAGAAAAAACTAACGTGCAATTTGTTTTAATCCCTTTGTCTGAAAAATACTTCAAAGCCTTAACGCCATCCTTGATCATAGGTACTTTCACAACGATGTTTGGGTGCAAAGCTGCTAGCTCTTCTCCTTCTTTAATGATACCTTCAAGATCTGTTGCAATAACTTCCGCAGAAACGTCGCCTTCGCCCACAATCTCACAGATGTCCACATAATGCTTCAGTACATTGTTTTTTCCAGAAATACCTTCCTTAGCCATTAAGCTAGGGTTAGTGGTAACTCCATCCAATACTCCCAAAGCGTGTGCTTCGCGGATTTGATCAAGATTTGCTGTATCAATAAAAAATTTCATGACTTTATTTTTTTGCAAAAATACCCTCACAAATTAGCCTAAACAAGTGTTTTTGTGAACGTTTGTCCACATTTAACCACCAAGAAAAGGATATATTTGTGCTCATGGATCCTAAATTCAAAACTTCAATTCTCCAAATGATGATCACCGCACTCGCCTTGATTGTAGGTGACTGGTGGTTGGACGGGGTATGGTTTAGCGCCCCATGGATTGCACTTGTAGCGGCATTAATTCTTGCCCTATTGAACGCCTTTGTAAAACCTCTTTTGGTTTTCCTAACCATTCCCGCCACTATTATCACTTTCGGGTTATTTCTTTTGGTAATCAATGCTGTGATTATACTGATAGCAAAGGAAATTATTCCCAACAATCATTTCAGAGTGGACGGATTTTGGTCAGCATTTTGGCTGAGTTTGATAATTTCCATTGCCAACTCATTGTTTGGCGGTAATGTGAGAGTGGTTAGAAATAACCAACAAGACCTCGAAAATTAATTTCCGACCATCGGAATAATTCCTCTCAGCCCCATATCTACCACTTGCTCTGTCTCTGGCTCATAGAGTCCGTTTCCATTGTTATCCACCCACTCGAAACTATTGTTGGTAGAAAGTGATAGATAAACGACAATGTCCTCTGTTTCATTCCCTGTGATCACCAACGGTTGCTCGAAATCACCAGTTACTACACATGAACCCGCTGGTATTGGCGAAGTACTCGAAAGTGGATTTGGAACGGTTGTCGCCCCAGGAGGTGCTTGTCCACTAAATGTTTCCACTCCAAGAGGAGAAGCAACTTCTAGCCCCCAATAGCCTTGCAATCGGTTTTCATTTACAGCAATACTCTGAGTATTGATTGTGTAGTCCTCAATGTAGGTATTAAACCCCACAAAGCTCGCTATCGTTCCTGTGAGATTAAAAGTTGAATATGTGAAATCGATGTCATAATTCTGATAAGCCAGAGAAACGCGAATCCACTCATAGGTATCGGGAGTTACCTGCGAAAGAGGAACTTCAAAAAACACTTCGTCCTGTCCCTTTATTATAGACTGATTAAAGTCGATTGCATTTGCACCACCTGCCGTGGTTTCTGGTGCCATATAAAGGACTTCGCCAGCACCCAACTGAACCAAAGGCCCGTTGGTCATTTCAATATAATGAGCACTTATAGCGTGAAAGTCTGGGGACTGAGCAGCATGACCATCAGGAATAGCGGCGGGCATTCCCAGATTGTTCAATCGCTCTTGATTGGGATCGAATCGGAACTTAAATATCAACTTTGGCCCTGTTTCTTCTGGAGTAATTGAAGGCTCTGGAGTTTCCTCATCTTTTTTACATGAAAAAAAAGAAAATGCCAAAAGCAAAGCCAATAAATAAGTACGTGTCATTGTGGATTGTTGTTAGTCAAAAATATTAAAATTACATGAACTCCCAAGCAGTTCTGTAACTGCCTGATTTTTCCACGTAATCCAAAAACCCAGCAAAAAACTTATCCTCACCTAACGTAGCTGAATCTCCTACAACCACCAATTTCTTTTTAGCGCGGGTCATTGCAACATTCATTCTTCTATAGTCTCTCAAAAAACCTATTTCTCCTCTGTCATTGCTTCGCACTAAACTGATATAAACAACATCACGCTCTTGTCCCTGGAAGGAATCGATAGTATTCACTACAACATTCTCTTCCTCACCAAACCTCTCTTGCAAAAGCAATACTTGACCTCGATAGGGACTAATGACTGCAATAGAATCAGCATTATCCATTGAGAACTTTAACTGTTCAAGGTGCGCCTCAACAATTCGAGCTTCTTCAGCATTAGACTTTGAGGAGCCATCATCGTCTCCACTTTCTTCATATCCACATCCAGCTGTATCTATAAACTCTACAGGTAAAAATGAATCCTGATATCTTCGTTCAGCCACCGACTCGTGGGCACTCAATTTTCCTGCATAAAAATATTGATTTGAATATGCCGCAATAGATTCATTCATGCGGTATTGAACTTCGAGAAGCGAAATACGCGATAATCGATTGATGGCTTTTTCCAAAAGCGTAGTTGTCAACCCTTTCTTTTCTGCTTCGCGACTTTTAACCGTAGGCGGCAACTGATAAGGGTCGCCGGCGAGTACAACCTTATCTGCTTTTAAAATGGGAACCCAACACCCAGGCTCAAGTGCCTGCCCCGCTTCATCTATTATGACTACATCGAATTTCCTTTCTCTCAAAAATTCGTGGGTACTCCCAATCAGAGTGCTCGTGATAACATCTGCGCTTTGAATGGTAGAATCAACAATATACTTCTCCAGTTCGCGTGCTTCTTTGTTTAAATTCTTTGCTTCTTGAAACAACAGTTTTCGTTGCTACTTCTTCTCTTCCAAATGAACGCTTGTACTTCCTCCCATTTTTCTCAACTCCACCGCACGTTTCTTTAACTCTTTAATTTGTTTGAAATCTCTGTGTTGACTGATAATTACATCCAAGGTTCTATCCGAATTGGAAGGTTCAATCTTTGACAAATTCCCTACTCTAACAACATTTACGCCTTCAATGGCTAGGCACTTTGTGAAGTGATCCAACCGCTGCGTTACTTGGAGCACATACCAAAATTTTCTTCTCCAGTTTTACTAGTTCTTTTACAGCTTCCCACCAAGGTGGTAGTTTTACCTGTGCCAGGAGGGCCACTATCTGCTAAATCTTCCGCGTTCAATATCATTCAAAAGCTCTGTTTTGACTATCGTTTAGCCTAACCGAATGAACATTCGATCGGTCGTAAAACTCAGGCTTTATATCCTAGTAATTTATCACGCAAATCTTTTAATCGACCTGATTCAACATTGATGACTTCATTTAATGCCTTAAACATTTCATCATATGTTTTGGAATCGAATAAAGAATTACACCAATCTTTCCCTCATCCACCCAATCAGGAAGTTCATCACGATAAAACATAATTTTCATTCTCGACTCATCAACATACCCAACAATTCCTTGAATAGACTCCTCTTCATTTCCTTCTTTCGCGCTGAAAAGCGACACGGGAGAAGCGCTTTGAAAAGCATGGCGATGGCGGTCTACGGGACGTTCGACTACAATGAAAAGGTACGCCCGAGTCCAAATCCAGTTTCATTTATTTTTAGTGGAAACCAAGTTAATCCCGCTTGCTTCCTGTCTTGAATATTTCTTTGCTTGAGGTAAATTTCGTGTTGGGTAAAATCTTCTTGTTGCTCAACCCGAAATGCCTCAGCCAACTTTCCTAGCTCTTCTACTGCATTCATTCTGCGAAAATAAAAAGGCCGCCTCAATGAGGCGGCCTTTAACCTTATATCCTTTGAAATATTATCTCATGATATTGATCCAACTAGCATGATATTCCATTCCAGTTGGTTTGTTAATTCCTAAGATGTAGTAATAAACTCCATCTTCTGCTTGTTGCTCATCTGGTGACCAATTGTTTCGATAATCATCGTTTTCGTAAACAAGAGTTCCCCATCTGTTATAGATTTTAATTGTACTATTTCTGAAGTTCAACAATCCTTCAATAACCAACGAGTTATTTTGAGAGTCACCATTCAGAGTGAATACGTTTGGAATAGTGATATCACACATTCATCAACACGTAAATTGGGCTTGTAGCTGAAAGTCCACAAATTGGTTCAATCTCCGTCAAATAATAGTAACCCGTTTCGATTGGAACCACTTCAACAGAATTGCCGAAATATGTCCATTCGCCTCTAAAGTTGGAGAATAGTTCCATTCGTAATCCATATCATAATTGATAGAAGGAGGAACTATTGCTACTCCATAGCCATAGCAAAGATTAGCTGTGTCTAGCGGGAATGGATCTGGAGCTAATGGTACAATTGCACGAAGTGAATCCTTTACAAACATTGTGGATCAGATTGTGGGTAAACCGACATCACGATATAAGTAGTCTCCTCAAGATCAACAATATTTGTGGTTTGCGAATTCAATTGGATAGTGCATCATGGGTGCCCAAGAATAAACGTAGTTAATACCTTGAACCGGGTTGGTAACATTACCCGAAATTTGAACAGCATCACCACAGAAAATTACATCTTCACCAACATTTGGAATTGGCCCTGGATATACTTCCAGCGCTACTGATTGTTCGTATGAACATCCGTGATTATCAAATGCAGCAAAGGTGTATGTGAATGTTCCTTCCTCCGTTGGCACTACAGTAAGTGAGTTACAGTCAGGTGAGGTATTCGTGATAAAATTGCCAGACCAAAATGTTGAATCACAATCTTGACCAATTGATGGTGTGAATGAGATCAGATCTGGGTAGAGGTAATCTGCAAAGTGATTCCCCAGTCGAAAATAAATCCATTATCTGATCCCACATATCGCAAACTTCAATGGCCCAAGCTCCATTAAGAGGACATCCAACTAGGTCGCTCAAATCACCAAAAGACTCATAAGTGCCTGAAGGAAGTGTCCCACCACTATTGTCAGCCCAAGTGCCGTTAGTAGCAGTTGGCGACCACCAGTAATCATAACCAACACCTGGCTCCAAGTCAGAGTCGTTATCGATTGGCTCTCCAAGAAAGTTCCTCCACCACCTTGGTTGTGCAGAATAACTGAAGTATTGTCAGGACAAATAATTGAAATTACCAAGTCCCCCATAAATGAGTGCTCGAAATTGATATAAATGCTTAATAAGTCGTCCACGTTCTGTAATGTAGCTCCTGGAGCAAAGCACCAAATACCAATTCGCTTGAGAAACATTCCGACTGATCATCAGGAATAAACAATGCACCGCCGAAGTTTGCATCGGAGAAGAGCAGTGTAAGTCACAAGGGTAGCACTTCCTTCAAGGTGAACTTCTTGTCCGATACATACTGGTTGTCATCCAAAGTGGTTACAATATCAGGAACCGTGGCAACAAAGAATAAAGCGTCTGGAAGGTTACCAGAATTACATTCGCTATCATCTGTAATATACAATTGAGCGATGTATGCACCTGGATTCTCATAAGTATGTGTTACGTTCGGCCAAGAAACTTGATCAGTTGTTCCATCACCAAAATCCCAAGTGAAGGAACTAACTGCGTCTCATTGAAAAGCTGAGAAGCGCTTCCGTCAAATGAGATTTCCTCACCTGGACAAACCAATAGAGGGTTTTCAGTTCAGCATCTGTATTGATCACTGCAATTGGACGCTCACATGGCAAGAAGCAAGAACCTGCAGCTCCGAAACTACCAACACTTGTATCGTCATTTGGAAATGAAGACTACTGTCATACAGGCCCTGTAGAGATAATGTTCTCTCCCGCCAAATCACTTCCGGTATAAGTTCCTAACAGTGCTGCTCCAGTATTGTCACCATCATAAAAAGAGATTTGATCTCCAGTACCAAGATTGGCAGATGCGAAATAAAGTGTGATAATACCATCACCTGTTCCATCATTACAAATCACAGAAGTCAGGTTTTCATTAGGACCATAATCTCAGCACTCATTCCGCTATCTTCCAAAAGAATTGGCAATCTTCGATTAATTCCCGTTCCAACAGGAAGCTGTTGTGCTGAGGTATAAATTGTGGCAACCATTGCTGCCATAATGATTAAAATCTTCTTCATTCTTCCTTGTCTTTTATTTAGAACTCTGATTCATTTTTCCATACATGGTATCCAATCTGCTTTGAGAATAGATAGTTACCACATAGCCAGTATCTCCAATTCGGAAAGACTGAAACTTGTTTGGAAGGATGGTTAGATCAAAAACCAGAATATTAAAATTGTCTGCATTCAAACTATTCATATCTACCGTCTTTTTTGGTAGGAATAGCGGCGATATCTTCGAAGGAAGCGCTTTTTCTGGTGCGTAAGAAACGATCGCACCTTTTTCACTCAAAAAATTCAGATAATTAACCTCATCTGCAGTCATAGCAGAAATCTGAGCTTGAGAATAAACTTCTTGAACTTTATTATTAGCAACCTGAGCTATTGCTACGCTCACGCTAAATACTAATAATAAGGACATTATAATTCTTTTCATTATAAATGGATTTGGTTTCAATGGTTAAAGATGCAAAAATATCATATAAAGTTGCCCTAATTTCCAAACTTTTTGACTTTGAGCCTACTTTGCATTCGATTTACGCTATTATGAGAGTTGAACTAGTTCAAAAACCAGGTGAAATAGAAGATTGGATGGGACTTCCCTATCGAATTTACAAAAACGATAAAAATTGGATTCCTCACCTGAAACAAGATATTGAAAAGGTATTTGATCCGAAATCAAATAAGCTGTTTAATTCCGGTGCGTTGGTGCGCTTTGCATTGTACGAAAACAATGAAATTATCGGGAGAATTGCGGCGTTTCACTTCCCAAAACTCTCGGCCAAACAAAATTATAAAATTGGAGGACTTGGTTTTTTTGAGTGCGTTGATAATCAGGACGCTGCATTCAAATTGTTTGACACGGCAATAGAATGGCTCAAGTCCGAAGGGATGGAAGCAGTAGACGGTCCCATTAATTTTGGTGAGCGAGATGCATTTTGGGGCTTGCTCACAGAGAATTTCACGGATATGAGTAGCTACCGAATGAACTACAACCCACCATACTATCAAGCATTATTTGAGAGCTATGGATTCAGGACATATTTTGAGCAGTGGTGTTTAAACGTCCAATAGCACTGCCCACAAACGAAATTTTTGATAAAAAGCAGTCACTACTTGCACAAGACCCTAGTTTCAAGGTTAGAAATGTTCGTGGTAGAACTATAGAACAGATAGCCAACGACTTTCTAGTAGTATATAACAATGCATGGGCTGGCATCTCTGGATTCAAGGAAATGGAGTTGAAACAAGCGTTGAATACAGTAAAATCCATGAAGCCCATCATGGACCCAGACATAGTAATTTTCGCATACTACAATGAGGTTCCTATTGGATTCTACATCAATATTCCAGAGTTGAATGAAATATTTCAACATGTAAATGGAAATTTGAATTGGTGGGGCAAAGTCAAATTCCTCTACTATAAATTTTTCGGCAAGCGCGAAGTGATGGTAGGTTTAGTATTTGGTGTTGATCGCGCATATCACGGCAAAGGAGTTGAATCAGGAATGATCAAATATGCTGAAAAGCACCTTGCAAAACTCGGCAGGTACGAAGATACAATCATCACATGGGTTGGAGACTTTAATCCTAAAATGCTAAAAGTAGTAGATAATCTGCAAGCAACGAAATACAGAACATTGATTACTTATAGGAAATTTTTCGATGAATCCATTCCATTTGAAAAATGTCCTGAAATAAAATAACCTCCTGAAAGCCTTGATTTACGGGGATTTTTAAAAAAAAATTAAATTAAACTTTTAATCCTGAGAAAGACGCGTATATTTGCGCCCGCAAAAACGCAATGTCGATCTCGTAGCTCAGCTGGTAGAGCAATACACTTTTAATGTATGGGTCCTGGGTTCGAGTCCCAGCGGGATCACAAAAAATAAACAGGGCAGTATTACTGCCCTGTTTATTTCATAGAAGTTTTTTCTTGCCCTGGTGGTGAAATTGGTAGACACGCCATCTTGAGGGGGTGGTGAGCTAAGCTCATGCTGGTTCGAGTCCAGTCCAGGGCACTACTACAAACTTGGTCAGCAATGCTGACCTTTTTTTATTCACCCCGAACCAAAAGTTCTACTCTACTGTTATACCTTCGTAGAGCATTATGTCAGCATCTCATTTAAATATTCAACCGCTAGAGAATTGGTGGTTTTCAAAAGACAACTCACCTCGTTTAATAGCAGGTCCGTGCAGCGCAGAAACGGAAGAACAAGTACTTGAAACAGCCCATCGCGTTAAAGCGACAGGCAAGGCTCAATTATTTCGTGCAGGAATATGGAAACCTCGCACCCGACCCAATTCCTTCGAAGGAGTGGGCGAAAAAGGACTTCCATGGCTTCAACGCGCAAAACAAGAAACAGGACTTCCCATTACCATCGAAGTTGCAACGGCACAGCACGTTGAATTAGCGCTCAAACATGATATTGATGTCCTATGGATTGGGGCGCGCACAACTGTAAATCCTTTTAGCGTCCAGGAAATTGCTGACGCACTTAAAGGCGTAGACATTCTGTCTTTGTAAAAAACCCGATCAATGCTGACCTACAACTATGGATTGGCGCAATAGAACGAATTCATCAGGCGGGAATTAATAAACTCGCGGCCATTCATCGAGGGTTTTCATATTATGGAACCACAGTTTACCGCAACAAACCCATGTGGGAAATTCCAATTGCATTGAAGGCAAGTTTGCCTGAGCTACCATTGTTTTGCGACCCTAGTCATATCAGCGGCAGAAGAGACTTGTTGCTTTCTGTAGCTCAAAAAGCGATGGACCTGAATATGGAAGGTTTGATGCTGGAATCACACATTTGTCCAGACGAGGCTTGGAGTGACGCTAAACAACAAATCACCCCAGAAACGCTGGCAGAACTTATAGAGTCGCTCCATTTAAGAGACACCGCATTTCCTCGAAATATCATTGATGATGAGTTGCTTGCGCTTCGCAAAAAAATTGATGTGATTGATGAAAAGGTAATTGAGCTACTCGGTGAAAGAATGGACTTGGCAAGAGCCATCGGTGAATACAAAAAAGAGAAAAACATCACTATTCTTCAGCTCGATCGTTGGAAAGAAATCTTGAAGAGCCGCTCAGAATGGACGAAAGAAGCTGGGCTTTCAGAAGAATTTACTGAAAAATACCTCGAACAATTGCATAAAGAATCTATTCGAACGCAAACGAGAATTATGAATCAGATGAATTCGAAAATGGATCTTACTTGATATTGACGCGGAACATTTTCTTTCCTTCTAAATAGCCTTCAAGCACATCGCCTATCTCTACCTTTCCCACACCACTTGGTGTGCCCGTGAAAATAAAATCACCTATTTTCAATGTCATATATTGAGACACGCTTTCAATAATTTTTTCGAAATTAAAAATCATATCCGCCGAATTCCCCTGTTGCACGGGCTCTCCATTCTTTCTCAATTCAAACCGAATGTTCGTTCGGTCAGGTAATTCAGAAATGGGTATAAAATCTTTACCAACCACTGCGCTACCGTCGAATGCTTTTGCTTTTTCCCAAGGAAGTCCTTTTTTCTTGAGTTCATCTTGCACATCACGAGCAGTAAAATCAATACCCAATCCGATGGTCGAATAATACCTGTCGGCAAACTTGCTTTCGATATTTTTACCTAGACGATCAATCTTAATGATCAACTCTACTTCGTAGTGCAAATCATTAGTCCAATCCGGAATGTAAAGAGGATTACTTCTTGGTAAAATTGCAGAATCCGGCTTACAAAAGAACACGGGTGATTGAGGCACATCATTTCCCAATTCCATTGCATGCTCCGCATAATTTCTTCCGATACAAACAATTTTCATACTACTGTGCTAAAAATTCAATAATCACTTTTCTGTCGCTTGCTGATTCTGAATCGGACTTAGTATCACCATAATACTTAGTGATGAGTCTGTCCTGACCAATTCCACTTTGATTTAGAAACTTCTTGACTTCACCAGCTCTTTTGCGCGACAAATCTAAGTTATAAGCGTCATTACCACTTTGGTCAGTCATTCCCGTAATCAATAGCTTCATGCGTGGATTTCGAGCCAATATATCTACGACTTCGGCAAGCATCATTTTATACTCCGCGTTCAACACATAGCTATTTTTATCAAAGTAAAATGAAATAGAACTCGGTAAATTTTCTACCGGTAATCTGCCTGAGCCTTCCAATTCAGATTCTGCCATCTGCGCCAATTCAGGAGCGTTAGAAATTTTTACAAGCTCAATCACCATTCCTCGCAAGTTGTCAATTTGAGCTTGCAACACAGCATTTGTCTGTTCTTGCTGTTGCTGGAATATCTTCATTTGGTCTTCACGCAGTTGATTGATCTGAACCTGCATCAAATCCATTTTCTGATTATTGTCAGACATCATCTTCAACAATTCCTTCTCAAAAAGCGATAAATTTGAATTAGCTCCTTGTGCTCCCAAAGTGGATAAGTCTTGTGTTCGTAGTAATTCTTCCGAAGCACTATTCAATCCAACATCAGTAATTTCTAATGGAGTATCGCTAGAATAGTTCAGTAATTTATCAATGAACTCAGGAGAAATTTCCACTTCCTCTTGATGACTATACACCAATAAATTTTGGTTTGAATAGAGCCCGATTTCGGTTTCCATCATCAATTTCAGTTTTGAAATTTCTGATTGAAAAAAGACATACTTTCTGCGATTTACATCTGATTCAGACCACTGCTTATCA
>JAWKNK010000006.1:0-171366 GCA_041391745.1 Flavobacteriales bacterium | reverse complement strand
TGACATCGTTAGTGGATCTGTAAGAACAAGCAGCATTTATGGTGTGCCGTTAATTCGAGTGACACGTGAATTAATGCCTGCGTGGCAATTTTCACTAAAACGGATAATTGACATTTTTGTGTCAGCGGTGGCTCTATTGATACTTTCACCTGTTTTCTTGATTTTAAGCTTAATCATAAAGTTTACATCCAAAGGCCCTGTCTTCTTTTCACAAGAAAGAATTGGAAAACATGCTCGACCATTTCAGATTTATAAATTCAGAACGATGGTGGTCAATGCAGAAGCAGATGGTCCTCAATTGAGTTCGAGCACTGACTCTCGTGTTACACCTATTGGAAGAGCCATGCGTAAGACTCGCATTGATGAGCTCCCACAATTTTGGAATGTGATCAAAGGTGATATGTCGCTGGTAGGTCCTCGTCCGGAAAGGCAATATTTCATTGACTTAATTATGCAAAAAGCGCCTCATTACAGGCACTTGCATAAGGTTCGACCAGGAATTACAAGCTGGGGTCAAGTGAAATATGGATATGCAGAGAATGTGGATCAAATGATTCAACGTTTGAAGTATGATATTTTATATATCGAAAACATGTCTTTAGCTATGGATTTCAAAATCCTAGCTTACACCATCCTCATTGTTCTCAGAGGATCTGGAAAATAAATTAATTTCAAATACAACTATTCTGAACGCGAATCGGTCACTAAAAAAACATTTAAGACCGTGAAACGTACCTCTACCATTTCACTGCTTTTCTTCGGAGCAGTGCTTTACTTTTTATTTGCCTCCAACTCTAACGGAAGAGCAACACAAGCCAACACAGGAAATACAGGAGCTCCTGGTGAAACAGCTATATGTTCAAGTTGCCACAGTGGTGGAAATTTTGGACCTGTGTCCGTTTCCATTCAAGCATTTGAAGCAGGGACTAACAATTCTATAAGTACCTATTCACCAGGTCAGACTTATGACATGCGTGTAACGGTGCAACCAGGAATGGGTTCACCAGCTGGATACGGATTTCAAATGACATGTTTAACATTAGGAGCAAACACACCACTTGGCGGATATTCAAACCTCGCATCTAACGTCAAACAAAAGTTGGTAACGGTTGGCACCTATGCAGGTCGTACCTATGTTGAACACAATGGTGTGACTCCTAATAATCAATTTAATCTTTCGTGGACGGCACCAGCTGCTGGTACTGGCACTGTGCGATTTTACGCAGCAGGTAATTGTGTGAATTTATCAGGCAACACGTCTGGTGACTTAGCCAATAGCACCAATTTCACAATGAATGAAGCAGCTGCTTTGACAGCTTCTGGCACAGTAGAAAATCCTTTCTGCTTTGGCGAGCCAACGGGAAGCATTGATGTGAGTGTGCTTACTGGAAATTCACCCTACACGTTCCTATGGAGTGACAATGCGGACACAGAGGACAGAAACAATTTACCCGCTGGAACATATTCAGTTACCATTACCGACGCATTAAATCAAGTAACTAACTTGAGTTTTGATATAATTGAACCAAGTGAATTGTTGCTAGATTATGTTTCTAGTGATGCCACATGTGCTGGTTCTGACAATGGCTCCGTATCCTTTACCATTGAGGGCGGAACGCCAGACAACAACTCTTATATGATCAGCTTGAATGGAGAAAATGGAACTGCCACAAGTGGTAATAATACTATTAATAATTTGGCAGCGGGAGAATGGACTTTAATGGTATTGGATATGAATGCTTGTTCTCAAACCGCAGTTTTCACTATCACAGCTCCAGAGATCTTTGAAGTGACGGCATCAGCGGAACCTATGTTCTGCAATGATGAATTCGGTACTGTTGTATTTCAAGCAACTGGAGGAACCGAACCATACCAGCAAGATATTTCAACTAGCACGGTAGACAATCCTGGAACTTACAGCTACACTTTCCTTGATGCAAATGGTTGCGAAGCAAGCGTGGAAGTTACCGTTGAATCTCCTGATGCATTCACAGTTGAGTCTTCAGCAATTGATGCTTTGTGCGCTGAAAGCTGTGATGGCCAAGCCAATTTAGAATCTCTTGATGCTACCAGCGTAGTAACCTATTTATGGGAAGATGGAACGGAAGCCTCAACAAGAACAGACTTATGTGCTGGATCCTACATTGTAGAGGCTACCAACGAAACAGGTTGTACAGTAGTGGAAACGGTTTCTATTTTTGCACCAGGCAACTTAGTTTTTGAAGTGGTACAAGAAAACTTAGAAATTGATGGATCCATTGAGGTAGCTGCTTCTGGTGGTGTAGGTCCTTATGAATATTTGTGGACTACCGGAGCAGAAACGGCAACCGCTATTCTACTTTTTGGAGAACCACACTCTGTGACAATTACCGACGCGAATGGATGTACTGTTACTTCACAAGATTTTGTAGCGATTGAAAATTCTATCTTCGAATTGACAGAGCAATTGCTAGTGCTTTACCCTAACCCATCACATACCGAATGTTCATTCGGTTTCCAAAATTCCACAGAAGTATTCCATTGGAATTTAGTGGGAACTTTGGGAGAAGTTATCCTTTCAGGAAAATCTTCTGGAGTGTCTAAATTAGATGTGTCCGAACTTGCAAATGGTGCGTACTACCTAGTTATTCAAACGGAGCGCAACACGATCACTAAGCAATTATTGATTAAGAAATAATATCGAAAAGTTGAGCTTCAATTTTTCGTAAATCTTCACTCATGTAGCGGTCTTCGGAAGTTGGTTTTACCAATTTTCGAAGGCGCTCATGAATACTTTCGATTTGAGCAGAGCTCTTTTGAGGTCTTCTAAATTCCAAAGCTTGACCAGCAGCCATTAATTCAATCGAAACAATTCTTCTCACATTATTCACTACACGCAGACATTTCGTGGCAGCATTTGCTCCCATAGAAACGTGATCTTCTTGTCCGTTGCTGCTATCAATGGTATCCACCGAGGCAGGGGTGCAAAGTTGTTTGTTTTGTGAAACTATGCTCGCAGCAGTGTATTGCGGAATCATAAATCCACTGTTCAGACCTGGATTACTTACCAAAAAAGCAGGCAAACCTCTTAGGCCACCAATTAATTTATAAGTTCTTCTTTCACTGATGCTTCCTATTTCGGCCATAGCAATGGCCAATTGATCTAGCGCCAATGCAAGAGGCTGACCATGAAAATTACCACCGCTAATAATCTTTCTTTCTTCTGGAAATATGATTGGATTATCAGTAACACTATTGATTTCCATTTCTACCACTTCTCTCACATAGTGGAACGCGTCCCAAGAAGCGCCGTGCACCTGAGGAATACATCTGAAACAATATGGATCTTGAACGTGTTCTTTTACATTTTCAATCAACTCACTTCCTTCAAGAAAATCTCTCATGCGTCGTGCAACATTTCTTTGACCGGCATGATTTCTCACTTTATGGATCAAATCATCGAATGGCTCAGGTCTTCCGTCGTACCCTTCGAGTGACATTGCGGCTACTCCTTCCACTCCACGAAGGATCTTACCACCTTGGATCAAGCAGTGAATTGCAAAAGCACTCATAAACTGAGTTCCATTGATTAATGCCAATCCTTCCTTACTCTTCAGCTCAATTGGTTCCAATTTATGCTTCTTTAAGACCTCAGAGCTTGGTGTCTTTTTTCCCTCATACCAAACTTCACCTTCACCAAAAAGTGGAAGACACAAATGGGAAAGTGGAGCTAAGTCGCCAGATGCGCCGAGTGAGCCTTGACTGTATACTACTGGAAGTATATCATTATTGAAAAAGTAGACCAAACGCTCCACTGTTTCCGTCTGAACTCCAGAATGGCCAAAAGAAAGGCCTTGAACTTTTAACAGCAACATGAGCTTGACAATTTCCGGATCTACCTCTTCGCCCATACCACAAGCATGAGAAAGGAGTAAGTTCTTTTGAAGTTGAGCTAAATCTTTATCATCAATTGCGGTATTGCAAAGCGATCCAAAACCCGTGTTAATCCCATAAACCGGTGAGGTAGATTCTTCCAAGTATTGATCTAGAAAGTGCCTACAATGCTGGATTTTAGAAACAGCGTCAGCCGAAAGCTCAATTTTACCATGAGCGCTGATTAGCTGTTCGATAAGTTCCAAAGTGAGGGTTATATGGGGACTAACTTCTAAAGTCATGTTGTGTCGGATTGGTAATAGAGGGCAAATATGAGCAAATCTCCTCAATTCGCGACCGTTCGCCCCCTGATAATGCCATTCATCTTATGGACTCCCTTCAATTGGAATATTGGGTCTATATTCGCCCTTGAAAAATTAGTTTAATAATGAAAACAAGTCACATCCTGTCGGTGATTGCTGTTTCAGCAATGAGCATTCAAGCGACAGCTCAAAACATCAAATTCACAGAGTTTGATTTAAAAAACGGGCTTCACGTAATTTTACATGAAGATCATTCCACTCCTATTACAGCTGTTACAGTAATGTATCACGTGGGCTCTAAAAATGAGACTACAGGAAGAACAGGTATGGCTCACTTCTTCGAGCACCTTTTATTTGAAGGTTCTGATAATATTGGCCGCGGTCAATACTCTAAGTACGTTGAGAATGCTGGTGGTGGACTAAATGCCAATACTTCACAAGACAGAACTTTTTACTATGAATTGCTACCAAGCAACCAATTAGAATTGGGTTTATGGTTGGAAAGTGAGCGTATGCTTCATGCCAAAGTTGAAAACGTAGGTATTGAAACACAACGTGAAGTAGTAAAAGAAGAAAAGAGACAACGCATCGACAACCAACCTTATGGAAATCTATTCGGTGCAACATTGGATGCAGCGTTTGATACACACCCATATGGCTGGGCTCCAATCGGAAGCATGGAGGACTTGAATGCCGCTCAAGAAGCAGATTTCATTGATTTCTACAAAACCTTCTATGTGCCAAACAACGCAGTACTATCTATTGCTGGCGACTTCGACACAAAAGAAGCTACTGCTTTGATTAAAAAATACTTTTCTGGTATTCCAAGAGGTACAAAGGAAATTCCTCGCCCAACAGTTCAAGAGCCGATCAACAAGGGTGAAGTTCGCGATACTATTTGGGGTAAAGATCAACTTCCGATGATAATGATGGCATATCACATTCCTGCTCAAGGAACAAGTGAATTCTATGCTGTAGATATGTTGAATCAGTTATTAGCGACAGGAGCTAGTTCTCGACTTAACAGATCTTTAGTAGAAGAAAAGCAACTTGCACTTTTTAGTGGTGCTTTCACCTACAACACGGAAGATCCAGGTCTAACACTTGCATTCAGCTTAGCTAATATGGGCGTTGAGCCAGCAGAAGTGGAAAATGCGATGACTGAAGAGTTTGATCGTGTGAAGACAGAACTTATCACGGACAATGAATTCCAAAAATTGCGCAACCAGGTTGAATCGAGCTTTATCCAAAGCAATTCAACAGTAGCAGGTATTGCTGAGAGTTTGGCGAATTACTATATGTACTATGGCGATGCGAATCTTATCAATACAGAGATTCAACGTTATTTGTCTGTAACGAAAGAAGACATACAGAAAGCTGCTCAGAAATACTACATCCCAGAAAACAGAGTGGTATTGTATTTCTTGAACAATCCTGAATTATCAAGCAATTAATTTTAAAAGACAGAAAAAATGAAAAAGGTTTTATATACGCTTTTAGCATTAGTTGCCATTGCTATTAGTTCTTGTAAATCGGGGCAACTTGACCGTTCAATTGTGCCATCTCCGGCGCCAGCTCCAACCATCCAAATTGGAGACTACCAATTGTTCACCCTTGAAAATGGGTTGAAAGTAATTGTGGTTGAAAATCACAAATTACCTCGTGTGTCATACTCTATCAATTTTGATATCGATCCAATTTTGGAAGGCGAAAAAGCTGGTTATGTTCAGTTCGCTGGCGACTTGATGAGTGCTGGAACAACCACTAAATCAAAGGCAGAAATTGATGAGAAAATTGATTTCATGGGTGCTCGTCTTAGCACTTCAGCGGGTGGAGTTTTCGGATCATGTTTGAAAAAACACAGCGAAGAATATTTGTCAATCATGTCAGATGTTTTGATGAACCCAACTTTCCCTGAAGAGGAATTGGATAAATTAAGAAAGCAGACAATTTCTGGATTGGCTAGTGAAAAAACAGATCCAAATTCAATTAGCGGAAAAATTTCTAGCTTGATGAATTATGGTAGCAATCACCCATATGGAGAGCAGCAAACTGAAAAAAGCGTTGAGTCTATTACTCGTGCCGACTTGGTTTCTTTCTATTCATCATATGTAAAGCCAAATGTATCGTACCTCGTTATTGTGGGAGATATCACTGCTGATCAAGCGAAAGTTCAAGCTGAGAAATATTTTGGAAGTTGGGCGAAAGGAAATGTAATGGGAATGAAGTACAAAACTCCAGTTGAACCTAGCAACAATGTGGTTGCATTTGTTCCACTTCCGGGTGCTGTACAAAGTGTTATTGACATCACATATCCTATCAACCTTCAACCAGGAACTGAGGACGCAATCAAAGCAAGCGTATTGAATAACATTCTAGGTGGAAGCGGATTCCAAGCACGTTTGATGCAAAACTTAAGAGAAGACAAAGCCTATACTTATGGTGCATATTCTTCTATTAGTTCTGACGAAGTAGTCGGCTCATTCAGCGCAGGAGCAAGTGTGAGAAATGAAGTAACAGATAGTGCAATCGTTCAATTCTTGTATGAAATGGATAGACTTGTAAAAGAGCCCGTGCCGGATACAACATTGCAAGCTATCAAGAATATTATGACAGGAAGTTTTGCGCGTTCATTAGAGAGCCCTCAAACAATCGCTCGTTTTGCATACAACATTGAGAAGTACAATTTGCCTAAAGACTACTATCAAACTTATTTGCAAAAGTTGAACGCCATCACACCAGCGGATGTTCAAGAGGTTGCTAAGAAATTTATTCGCCCAGAGAACTGTTACATCACAGTTGTGGGTAACAAAGAAATCCAAGACAAACTTTCCATTTTTGAAAAGGATGGTGAAATTTCTGTGTTCAATCCTGACGGAACGGTTTATACCGATTTGAAACCAGCGCCAGAAGGAGTTACTGCTCAAACTGTGCTTCAGAACTACATCAATGCTATTGGAGGTTCTGAGAACATTCTTAAGATTAAATCTATTGAGCAAGTGGGTAAATATGGAATGGGCCCAATGCAGCTAGACATGAACGTAAAAATGAAAGACCAGTCTAAAATGGCAATGAGCATTGCTATGAATGGAATGGAAATGATGAAGCAAGTTTTCGATGGTACCAAAGGGATGAGTTCTCAAATGGGCCAAAAATCGGAAATGGGTGAAGACGAAATTGCTGCTGCTCGTGAACAGATGGATATGCTATATGAGCTGCACCTTGCTCAATACAACAAGACTGCTGAGTTGAAAGGTATTGACGAATTGAATGGTGAGGAAGTTTATGTTGTAGAAGTAAAAGAATCAAATGGTGATACATCGACAGACTATTATTCTGTTGCATCAGGATTGAAATTACAATCACTTTCTGTGACTCAAAACGAAGGTGAATCAGTAACCATCCAAACAACTTTTAGCGATTATAAGGAGTATGGCGGTGTTAAATTTGTGACCAAAACAGTGCAAGCTGCTGGTGGACAAGAAGTGACAATAGCTGTAAGCGAAATCAAAATCAACCCAAAATTTGATGACAGTACTTTTAAAGTAGATTAAGCTATTTTAAAAATATATATTTGTAAAGGCTGCATATGCAGCCTTTACTTTTTCATATGAAGAAAATTATTCTTGCAATCGTATTGAGCATTGTTGCTCTTTTTGGAAATACTCAAACAGACTCCACAGCGAAGTCAAGTTCCACAGAAGGCTTTGGTGTATTGATGGGTGTGATCTATGGAAATTTAAGAGCCAAAACGAATGCTCAATTCATTCCAGGATCCAACAAAGTTTTGACCGCGTGGCCCGTGGGCGCAGTTGGATTAAACGTCGGACTTTTTTACGAATACAAGGGTATTCCAAGATGGTCCATTCGCCCGTCGCTTGAAGCCAACGTGGTAAACCCGCATATGAAGTATGATGTACAAAAATTCAATCTTGAAGAAGGCTATATTTTTCCGCTGGCGATAGATATTGCCGTTGATGCTATGTACCATCCCAGAAGAAAGCATGTACCGTCTATCATGTTTGGTGTACGACCCGTTTTTGGATTAAAAGAATTTCAAGGAACTGTGCCTGAAACCGGAACTTTTTCGATGAATGCTGATCTTGGCATTTCAAAAAATTTCAAGGCTGGCACGCACACCATGCGTGTTGAATTGAGCTACAGCTTTGGATTGCTCAATATTATCGGTGAAAAGAAGGACGACCCTTATACCAGCAGCATCAGCAACTTATACAGGGACATTGCGGCATTGAAGCTGTATTTCAATTAATTTGTTGTTGAAAACAATATTCGTGCAGCCCTCACCGTAAAAAGGGAGAAAGTACTTTCGTGTAAATATTCATAGCATGTCTGAACAAGAAATTGTAATTCAACTTGAAAATGTGAGCGTTAAGCAAGGAGATAATCTCGTGCTTGAAAACGTTGATCTAACCATTCGCAATGGTGAGTTCATTTATCTCATCGGAAAAACGGGAAGTGGAAAAAGTAGTTTGCTCAAAACGTTGTACGGCGATTTACCAATTTCAAGTGGCTCAGGAAGTTGCTGCGGATATGAATTACACAAATTGAAAAAATCTCAAATTCCCTATTTGAGAAGAAAATTGGGAATTGTGTTTCAGGATTTTGAATTGCTCACGGATAGAAATATTGAAGACAATTTGCTTTTCGTGTTAAAAGCCACGGGCTGGAAAGACAAAAAGGCGATGCAGAGTCGCATTCAAAGCGTGATGGAACTAGTACAGCTCGAAGGAAAGAACCGAAAAATGCCACACGAACTCAGCGGAGGAGAACAACAAAGAGTGGCAATCGCTCGCGCGCTTCTAAATACTCCACACTTAATACTCGCAGACGAGCCAACTGGTAATCTCGACCCGCAAACAAGTTTAGAAATTTTGAACTTGTTGCTCGCTATTAGTAAATCTGGAACTACAGTGCTTATGGCGTCTCACGACTATGCCACGATGCAGCGTTTCAGCAGCCGCATATTGATTTGTGATGACAAGTCAATTAAGGAATCAACGGACCATTCTTTTGTGACTGTATAACATGACATTCTTTTCTATCATCATACCTTGTTTCAATGCGGAGGAGTTGATAGATGCTACTTTGAATTCTATTTCCCTTCAGACATGCGACGATCTTGAGGTAATTTTAGTAGATGGAGGGAGCAACGACAACACACTTGAAGTTGCTTCAAATTACAAGCAGATCATAGGCTATCAAATTTCCGAACCTGACAATGGTATTTACGACGCTATCAATAAGGGAATAGCTGTTTCAAATGGAACGTATATTCTCGTATTAGGTGCTGGCGATAAATTGCATTCTCCAGATATTTTAGAATTTGTAAAAACGAAGATTGTCCATCGCGAACCGAAGATTTATTTTGGAAATGTTCAATATGAGAACATAGAAAACAAACTTGTTCCCACGATACATCATTCTTCATTTGATTGGAAAATTGATTTTAAAAACACATTGAATCAGCAAGGTGTTTTTTACCATCGAAGTTTATTTCCAGAATATTTGTTTATTCCTCATTATCACATTTTGGGGGATTATCAGGTGCATCTGAGACTGAAAAAAGCCAATGTTTATGCGGAATCTACGAACAGGATAATTGCTATCTGCGATGCGGGAGGAATATCTAAAAACTTTAGATGGAGTCTATATTCTCAGGAGTTGGAGATAAAAAGAAATACGCAGTCGATAGGCATGTTTTTGCTAAATGGACTATGGGTGCCTACCAAGTTCTTGCTTAAAAACCTCTTCAAGAAGCGCTCGCGCGATTAAAGGTTTCAATAATCTGCTTTTCTTCATTTTGCCAATTCAAAATTTCTCTCGCAGATAAACAATTCAACTTTTTCTCTTCACATTCTTTTTCATCAAAAAGAACTTCGTTGATTTTTTGCGAAATTGCTTCGGGTGTTACCTCATCCACAATCCAGCCTACATTATAAGTGGTGATAATACCTTTTAATTCTACCAAATTAGAACCTAGAACTGGCACACCATGATGAATGTAGTCGAACAATTTATTGGGAAGCGAAAGCGTGTAATTCATGTGGAGTGGTTTGTCCAAGGAAAGTCCTAAATCCGCAACTACGGTATAACGTTGCAATTCTTGATAAGGCAATTTTGGAAACACTTTCACTTTATCTTTCAATTCGGGTCTTTGCGCCAATTCTTTAATCAAAGCCATTTCTCTACCCGCCCCAATAACGAGAAGCAATGCGTTCTCCACATGTGCCATGGCCAGTACTGCCTCCTTCCCTCCTCGATCCGGATCGATATATGCCCCTTGTAGAACAATAATCTTTTTGTTTTCTGGCAGCTCGAGTGAGGACTTTGAAGCGCTTGGAATAGAACCTAGCTTAGCGATATTTCTAACCACTCCCACCTTTACACCGTATTTCTTTGAATAGATGTTGGCAATACTCTGATTGACCGTATACACGAATTCAAGCTTCGGGAAAATAAACCGCTCGATTCGCAACCAGATATTCTTTTGAAAGTTTCTACCCGTCAATCCTTCCGCTTCCGTAAAATACTCATGGCTATCGTACACCACTTTTTTCCTTTCAACTTTGAAATAAGAAAAGCAGGAAGTAATGTATCGAGGTCGTTGGCCAATAGAATGTCAAATCGATGAAATAATAAGTAGAAAAAAAGTCGGCAATTGAGCATAGCATAAAACAACGCCCCTTTTGTAAAAAATAGAGAATCTCTTCGTTCTATATGGTCTATCTAGAGGATTACTCGATGCAATTTTCTTCCCACCAAAGTAATCTCATATCCTTGATCCAATAGCGTGTTGCACGTTTTGGCAACGCGTTGGTCGAACTCCAAATCGTTTGAAACAAGAACAATTACTTTTTTTCCCATTACTTCAATTCACCACTTCGAATGTCGGTGAGAACTTTTTTGGTATAAAGTGGAAAATCTGCATTCTGCATCCAGCTATAATATCCAGGATCTTTCAAAAGAACATCCTGCACTTTTTGACCTTTATATTTTCCAAAATTGAAAACAATATCTCCTGCATCTGAGTATATCATGTGGCCAGCCAGATCCGCCTTTTTCTTTCTTTCTGAAAGCTCATGAATTTTTTCCATGTCATTTTGAATAGGAACAGTCATGTTGCCATCCTTTCCCTTCATTTCTACACCTTGATATTTATCAAGCATAGCCTCAAAAACCTCATAAGTAGCCATTGCATCTGGAAGGGCTTCATGAGCGTCTTCCAAGTCTTTACCACAATAAAACTTATAAGCAGCTTTGAGCGATCGCGGTTCCATCATGTGATAGATCACTTGCACATCGACCAAGTTTCTTCCTTCTAACGAAAAGTCAATTCCAGCTCTAAGGAATTCTTCTGCCAATAAAGGAATATCGAATCGATTACTATTGAAACCTCCCAAATCACAATCCATCAAAAACTTGAAAAGCTTGGTTGCCGCTTGCTCAAAAGTTGGAGCATCCTTTACGTCTGCATCATAAATACCATGAACCATCGACGACTCGATTGGAATTGGCATTCCGGGATTAATAAGCATTCTGTGTTCCTTACCAGGTTGACTTGGCAAAGTATTTACTTGACCATCTGGCATTATTTTAACCACAGCAATTTCTACAATTCTATCCTTTGCTACATCCGTTCCGGTAGTTTCTAAATCGAAGAATGCGAGTGGTTTTTTGAGGTGTAATTTCATCGTTTAAATATTGGTGCAAACCTACATTATTCCGACAACAATATAGCGAATAAAATAAATTATAAACTTATGCGTTATGCGCATACAGAGTAGTATTCCCGACCTTGTCGGGAGAGGGTAGCAAAAGAAAACCTCGGAGGGGAGTCTCCGAGGTTTTCGATTTTATATGCATGAGGAATACTATCCCTCTACTTTAATCTTGATGTATTGGAACTGCTCGTAAATTGTTTTATTTGTTTTAGAGTCGTTCTCATAATCCTTACCTTGAACCAAAGGAAGCGGTTTTGCAAAAGTGAAATTCACTCCCTTTTTATAGCCCAATTTTTCCAATTCTCCAGCTATTAAATCTTCGGCTGATTTCGCTCTGAACTCGGCAAGTTCCATATTGTTTTTGAACTTAGAAGAAGGCACTTTAGATGCACTCGCTTCCACTTGAATAGTCACTTTGCCTTTGTCGTAGAGAATCTTCTCAACGTCTTTGATAAACTGTTGGAACTTCACTTCTTTGGCGCCGAAATCCTTTGAATCATAAACGAAATATCTTGAGAATTCCGCGTAACCCAAAGATTGAATGAATTGGGTTTTGATTGGATTGTTAGGATCATAGCCAAGGTCTTCCTTCTTAGGAGCAGGTGTCTCTACCACTGGCTCTTCCTTCTTCGGCTCCTCTGGTTTTGGAGTTTCAACCTTAGGTTCAGCCTTAGGAGTTACGTTCGTTCCAAGAGAAACAGGAATCAAGTAAACTTCACGCTCAAGTTCTAGGAAACTACTTTCACAAGGCACATTGATATCGTCCTGCTTGATCTTTTCTTTTCCTTTCATGTAGTCGATGTGATAGCCGGTACATGGGTTAAGAATGGCCAGGTATCCACCATCACGCTTACGAGGTCTGTATTCCATAACCTCACCTGTTTTATTATTAGTAACAATAATCTTCAAATCATCTGGGAGCTCTTTCCCTTCCTCTCCGATGATGAATCCTTTCAATACAGCAAGGCTGCTTGCATTTTCATCGTTTGGCAATTCGATTAGATAAATGTCTTTTTTACCATAACCTCCATCTCTTTCGGAAGAATAAAAAGCTCTTCTTCCATCCGCCATTGGCTGGAAGAAAACGTCGTCGTCAACCGAGTTGAGTGGGTAGCCCATTGTTACTGGTGCGCCCCATTCGCCGTCCACTCCTTGTTTAGTGAAGAACAAATCGAATCCACCAATGCTATTATGACCTTGTGAGGCAAAGTACATTCCCTTTCCATCTGGTGTCAAGAATGGAGAGTCTTCATCCAGTGCAGTGTTGATTGTTGGACCAACATTCAAGGCGCGGCTCCATGTTCCATCAGGCAATTTTACACAACGGTAAATATCTCTTCCTCCATATCCTCCCGGACGATCAGACACAAAGTAAAGTGTCGATTCATCTGCGGAAATGGTCGCGTGCGTTTCCCAATATTGTGTATTAATATCAGAACCCAATTTTGCTGGGTCGCTCCAAATTTCACCTATTAGTTTTGAGTATAAAATTCTACCATCACCCAAACTATCTCGGTACATAAATAGCGTCTGTCCATCAGGTGACACGCTGATCGTAGCATCGTGATCATCCGAGTTTAAGTTTAGCAATTCAGGCTCACCCCATTCTCCATCCGCTGTTTTATAAGACGCATAAATATCATCCTTAAATTCACCTGTCTCAATGTTCACGATTCTACTGTTTGTAGAGTCTGGACGCAATCTGCGACTTGTGAAAAATAGAGATGTTTCATCCAAAGAAAGTACAGGGCTGAAGTCGTTATCAGGACCGTTGATTACAGGACCCAAGTTGGTGATTCCGTATTCTTTAGGATTCGCCATTTGAATCTTCGCCTCTTCACATTGCTTGATTCCAAGTTCTGCTAAGGGATATAATCTGTGCTTTTTACTTAAAGATTTTTTGAGTTTCGTAAATGACTTGATCGCATCATCTAGCTTGTAATTTAGATGCTGAGCCACACCTAAATAATACAGTGCATCCACTGGAGCTTTGCGTTCCATAGGATCATAAGGATCGTAGTTTTTAGAAACCTTTTTTGCCACAGCAATTTCCAAGAATTCTAATGCTTCCTTTTTATTGGTGGACGTTTGAAGATAGCTATACCCAATCTTGTAATTCACATTTCCATTGTTTGGATCCTTATCCAAAATGGATTGCCATTCTTTGATCGCCTGGTACCAAAGATTCTCTTCCATTAGCTTGTTCGCTTCATAGAACTTGGAAGTAAAATCTCTCTCTCGGGGAGGGTTCCCGAAAGTCAATAACACAGAAGATAAAAAAACGATGAGGCTTAGTGTGTGTTTCATTTAGCTCAGGTTTGCTATTTTAAAGGTCTAAATTACAAAAAATTAAAACTCTCTCTCCACATCAAACGCTTCCAAGTAATCGGCTACACGGCGAACAAAACTTCCACCCAATGCACCATCCACCACTCGGTGATCGTAGCTGTGTGAAAGGAACATCATGTGTCGAATGCCTAGAGTATCCCCGTATGGCGTTTCGATTACGGCTGGTTTCTTGCGAATTGCACCAACTGCCATAATCGCCACTTGAGGTTGATTAATGATAGGCGTACCCATCACATTTCCGAAAGTTCCAACATTGGTTAATGTGTAAGTTCCACCTTGTATTTCGTCTGGAGAAAGCTTATTGGCGCGAGCTCTATCAGCAAGGTCATTCACTTTAGCCGCCAATCCAACAAGATTCAATTGATCTGCATTTTTAATCACAGGAACAATCAAGTTTCCGCTTGGAAGAGCCGCAGCCATTCCAATGTTAATGTCTCTTCTCATGATGATCTTGTCACCGTCAACAGAAACATTGATGTTCGGGAAGTCTTTGATTGCTTTAGCAACTGCCTCGATAAACAAAGGAGTAAACGTCAACTTTGTTTTGTGCTTTTGCTCAAAAGCTTTCTTCACTTTTTCTCTCCACATTACGATATTGGTCACGTCAGCTTCCACATAACTTGTAACGTGAGGTGAGGTTTGAACACTCATTACCATGTGATCTGCAATGAGTTTTCTCATGCGATCCATCTCTACAATTTCGTCGTTTGCTCCGATAGAAACTGCAGGTTTGTGTGCAGGCTTCGCAGCAGGAGCTGCAGCTGGAGCAGAAATCGCAGGGGCCGCAGGAGCTTTCGCTTCAGGAGCCGTTGCTACAACAGGCGCAACATTTCCTGATTTTTTATTCTCGATATAATCTAAAATATCAGACTTGGTAACTCTTCCACCTTGCCCTGAACCTGAAATTGACTCGAGTTCAGACATTGAAACACCTTCTTCTTTCGCGATATTTCTAACAAGTGGAGAATAGAATTTTCCAGATGGTCCATTTTTCAATACCTCCGCAGCCATCGGTTCTGCCATTGCAGCTGCTGCCACGTGAGCTGGAGAACCGTTAGTTTCTGCTTGTACTGGAGCAGGAGCGGCTGCAGCTACTGGTGCAGAAGGAGCTGCGGCAGTAGTTCCACCAACACCAATCAATGCGATTGGCTGACCAACTTGAACAACGTCGCCTTCATTTACAAGGCACTTCAACAGAAAACGCCATCCTCTGGAGATGGAACTTCACTGTCTACTTTATCAGTAGCTATTTCGATAATTGGCTCATCTGCTTTTACAGCGTCGCCTTCTTTTTAACCCATTTGATGATGGTGGCTTCAGCCACACTTTCGCCATTTTAGGCAGTAGCAATTCGATTTGTGACATGCTTTATTCCTATTTAGGTGGTGCAAAGGTACATTTTTAAAGCGACCTTTCCTAGGGTGTGAATAACGTGTTAACTCGTTTATATCCAGGCCTTTTCATCGCTTTGAAGTGTTTTCTCAAAAACCAATAAAAAGTAAAAAAAGACCACTCCTGCCTGAACTTCCAAACAAGACTCAAAAGAAGTTAGGAACAAAACTATCCCTAGAAAACCTTTATATACCAGACTGTTGCTTTTGAATGCATCACGAACCAAAGCAATAAGAAAAGATGAAAATGACAGACCTAAATGGCCGTGCTCTGCTCCTACTTGAAGAAACTGATTGTGTGCATTAGATTCTTTTCAGCAGCGCTTAATACTGCCCTTTGCTTTCATAAATTTTATTGAGTGCCTTTGACGTGCTTCCCACACCTGCTCCAAGTGTTTTTTCTTGCATTACTTGAATCGCCGCCGACCAAGTAACTTTTCTCAATTCTGTGCTCGAAGTGTGCTTCTGCGGGTCCAACGGCCCTATACGCCCAGCGCTTACGTCACCAGCAGCTTGTTCGATGCGCTGTGCTATGGCAACAACCCAAATGAGAACAACAGGAGTAATACGAACGACGCTGTACAAATTAATATCGGTCTTTTTCTGATTCCGCATTTATAATCGTGACCAATACCAGCCATGCAGACTAATATTCCGCTGATCAAGCCCGCCTTTGAAGCAAGCATAGATATGAATAAAGCCAACCACGGCTACAAGCGGCCAATGTATCCATGTGCGATTGAAATAATACTCTTGTTTGATACCTCTGTAAAGCAACACCATCAAGGTGATCGCTTGATACATTGCCATATAAGTGGGATGAAAATAAATCCCCAATTTATTGTAGGTAAGGTACTCTCGTGAATCGAAAATATAGGCACGAAACACGCCATAAAATATGGCGAAAAAGCAATGAAATTGTTCCAGCAACGAATGCATCTAAGATTCCTCTACCCTCTTTTTGGTAAAGCTGGAGTAAATAAAACCAATAGAGGAAATGCCATCATGCTGCCCCCAATTTAAACTCCAATTCTTTATAAGCACTTTGAACATCCATTGAGAAATTAATTCCGGCCAACATCATGATATAAATGACTGCGGGCAGAATGAATTTCAATTCCTTTTCTACATAGAGCTTCTTATTTCGAATGGAACATTAGATAGCATACAATGCATACAGCGCTATGAGCGAGGAACAATTCGTTTGGAAAGTGGCAGTAGAAAAGCGATGAACATTAAAAAATTATAATGTCCATTACTGGTAGATATATGTGATCTTAAGTTCAAGCTAAAGTGGCAAGTGACCTCACTTGAGGCATGTGATGTTTAATATGTTCTGTCAAAAACAATATAGCTTGTGTCCAAGGTAATCATACCAGCATATGGCTGTTAAAAACCAATTTATTAGAATACTGTGGATCAAAATCTTCAAGAAATTTTTTGAAATCAGAACGAATGGCATCCCACTTTTCTCAATTTGTTCCAAGGTCGATTCTCCCGTCGGTGAGGGTAGAATTGCAGGAGCTTTATATTTTTCATCGGATGCTAATCGATTCACAAAGGCTGCCATTCGACAATTCTTGCTCGCCTTCATTCTCTAGTACATCCCAACCTGATGAAGATTTTTCTCATATACACATACCCATTTTTCCACCTTCTGAGGCAGTATATGTTTTCCATCACCTGAATGTATTCCATGAATCTTCATTTGGTTTTTTTTGAAGTTGCTCGGAGACATCGACTTCAGCAAATCCATCATCACCATTTTCGCGTCTTCAAGCGCAGTCCATTTCTGTTCTATTTCAGTAGTCATGGGGCAATTTAATTCTATTTTTCATATTTCTAAGTGTGGAATATTGTCCTCAAGGTATTCTTTTCCCGTATGAACAAATCCCAAATCTGTATAAAATTTCTGAAGGTATTTCTGAGCGGAAATTCTAATGCTATTCGCTTCAAATTTCTCGAAGCACCCTTCAATGGAGCAGTTCATCAATTCTATGCCATGACCACCATCCGTTGATTTTCTTTGTAACCACTCTCCCAATCACTGCACTCTTTGTAACTCACCTCCTGGTGCACGAGTCTGGAATAAGCAATAAGTTCACTCGATCCTTCCACACGCGCCCAACCTAATATATGATAGCTCTTTTGGTCCTTCCCATCAATATCCTGGTAAGGACAATCTTGCTCAACCACAAAAACCTCACGCCCTTAATTGCAGCAAAGCATAACTGGAAAATCATCCACCGAAGATCATTGTAATGTTTTAATTCGAAAAGTCATTTCCATTGGACTTCCACTAATTTTTGAAGCGACAATATCGCATATAATGTGATACTATCTTGCCTTATTTATCGGTCAAGCACATTTCAAGGCAATCTTTCGGAGACCAGCTTCTCCACGAATATCACATTTGGTATTGAAAAAGGACAAAAAGTAGCCTTGGTAGCCAGAAACGGAGCAGGTAAATCCTCGCTTTTTAAAATCATATGGGACAAGACTCTCCGGATGATGGAAACATCGGTTTCAACAAGAAGTGCGCGTTGGATTTCTAGCACAAGAACATGGTCTGAATGATGATTTGACCATTTTGGAAAATATTTTCAAGCTAAAAACCCAATGACCGAAACCATCAAAGATATGAGCATGCTTTAGTTCTTGATGATGCAATTGCTTTAAACTCATGATGCAATGGATCAAACCGGAGCATAGGATTATGAAGCGAAGGCCAAACAAATTCTTGGTGGACTAGAGATTCATGACCTAGAGAAAACAGTGAAGAACCTTTCTGGAGGACAAAAAAGAAGAATTGCGTTAGCAAAAGTGTATTGAAGAACCCGACCTGGTTTTTCTTGATGAGCCTACCAACCACCTTGTTGATCTCGTGTATGATTGAGTGGCTCGAAGAATTTTGAACCGCTCCAACATGACCATTTCATGATTACTCCCACGACAATTTCTTGAAAATATAACGGATGAAATTTTAGAATTGAAGAGGACAAAAGCAGATTTACAAGTAAAGGAAATTTCTCGTATTACTTAGAGAAAAAGCTGAGCGTGAAGCGTTAGAAGAGAAAGCTCGCGCGAAAAGGCTATGAATCTTTTTAAAGAGAGTTGGAATGGGCGCGACGCATGCCAAAAGCGCGCACAACGAAAAGTAAAGCAGACTCGATAGCTTTGAAGAATTGAAGGAACGTGTGCGTAAAAACACCGATCCAGATGCTTGAATTGGAAATCAATATTTCTCGCCTTGGCAGTAAAATTGTTGAATTTCACAAAAGTAAAAAAGACGTACGGCGGAAACCAATATTTTGAATGGTTTCGACTACACTTTTAAGACAGGTGAAAAGATGGGATTAGTAGAGAGAAACGGAGCAGGGAAAATCAACTTTTCTCAATCTTCTTACACAAAATCTTACTCCAGATGGTGGCAAGGTCATTATCGGAGACACTGTTGTTTTTGGATATTACAGTCAAACAGGAATTAAACTTAAAGATGGTCAGCGCGTGATTGAAGCGGTGCGCGAAATCGCTGAATTTATTCCTTTGAAAAAAGGAAAAACATTGACCGCAGCTCAAATGCTCGAAAAATTCCTCTTTCCGCGCCACATGCATTTCAACTATATTGAAAAGTTAAGTGGTGGAGAAAAGAAGCGATTGCAATTGCTGCTCATCCTAATGAAGAACCCCAATTTCCTGATTCTGGATGAGCCTACCAATGACTTAGACGTGTTTACGCTAAGTGCATTGGAAGAATACTTGCAACAGTATCCTGGATGCTTAATGATTGTAAGTCACGACAGGTATTTTCTTGACAAATTGGTAGATCACGTTTTTGTTTTGGACGGTCATGGCAATGTGAAAGACATCATCGGAAGTTACTCTACGTTTCGCTCCACAATGGATGAAATGGCCAAAGCTGAAAAAGAGAAAATCGCAGCTCAAAACCAACCGAAAGTTGAGGTTAAAGCGGATGCACCAAAACAAAAAATAAAATTATCTTTTAAGGAAAAATACGAGTTTGATCAACTCGAAAAAGACATCCCTGTTTTAGAAGAAAAAAAGAAAATTCTTGAAGAAAAATTAGCATCCAACATCACAAATCACGATGAGCTCATTCAGGTAACTGAAGAGCTTGGAAAGGTGATTTCTGATTTAGATGAAAAGTCGTTTCGTTGGCTAGAACTCAGCGAGCTTCAATAATTATTGAACGTCGAAATTCACGGTAATTTTCTTCGAAGTAGGACGAGCTTGGCAAGTCAAGATAAATCCGTTTTCCACTTCCCCTGGCTCAAGCGCATAGTTCACCTCCATCACCGTTTCACCTTCATCGAGGTGAGCGCGACACGTGCAGCACATACCGCCTTTACATGAGAATGGAATATCCATTCCATGACGTTGTGCGGCGTCCAACACATTCATGCCATTCATAGGCATATTGAAATCGAATTGTTGACCGTCATAAATCATCGAAACGGCGCAAGTATCTTCAGATTTTGCTGCAACTGATTCTTTAAATTCTGGTTTTGGTTTAATGTCACCAGGTGAAGCGAACAATTCGAAATGCACATTTTCTTTGGGAATACCAGCCGCTTCCATCTGTTGCGACACCGCTCTAATCATAGGCTCAGGTCCACAAATGAAAACTTCATTCATGCTGGAAAAATCAATAAACTGTTTGCCAAATCCTTCACATTTTTCGCCATCAATTCTTCCGTGAAATAATGAGATCTCATTTGGCTCGGCGCTGAGTACATGAAATACTCTGAATTTGCCGAGGTAACGGTCTTTCATATCTTCCAATTCATCTCTGAAGATAATGGTATTGAACCAGCGGTTTCCGTATACTAACGTAACCGTGCTCTTTGGTTCAGATGCTAAAACCGATTTTGCAATACTCAATACTGGAGTAATACCACTACCAGCCGCAAAAAGCAAATAGTTTTTTTGATTGCTTTCACTCAATTCTGATGTGAAATTTCCCATCGGAGTCATCACCTGCATTTCATCGCCTACTTTCAAATCTTCATTCGCCCAGGTACTGAAAGCTCCGTGATCCACTTTGTTGCTTGCCACTCTAAGGTCGTTGTCAAATATTCCACTGCAAATAGAATAAGAGCGACGGATGTCCTCACCGTTTATGGTTTGTCGAAGTGTGAGGTATTGTCCTTGTTTGAACGCATACACTTCTTTCAAATCCGCTGGCACCGAGAATGCTACAGAAACGCAATCAACGGTTTCTCTGCGAATATCACTTACAGTAAGGGTGTGAAATTTAGGTCTCATATCAAAATTTGGTGGCACAAATGTAGAAACTCCGTGCAATTTTCAGTTTTTACTGATAGAAATCACCCAAATATCTAATTTGTTGAACATTTGTTTTACTAATCTTGTTCCTGTTTTATACCTTCGTACCATGGAAAATACAGCGTTATTAGAGAAATTTCAACAATACGTTGAGGCTGAGAATAAGATTGAGGCAAAAGATTGGATGCCGGAAGGCTATCGCAAAACGCTTGTTAGACAAATTGCTCAGCACGCGCACAGTGAAATCGTTGGAATGTTGCCAGAAGGCAACTGGATTACACGTGCCCCATCTTTGAGAAGAAAGGCAATTCTTCTCGCGAAAGTTCAAGATGAAGCCGGACACGGACTCTACTTGTACAGTGCTGCAGAAACACTCGGTGTAAATCGCGATCAATTGATTGAAGATTTACATTCAGGAAAATCAAAATATTCAAGCATCTTCAACTACCCTACTTTAAGTTGGGCGGATATTGGAGCAATTGGTTGGTTGGTCGATGGTGCTGCTATCGTGAATCAAGTTTCGCTTCAAAGAACATCTTACGGTCCATATAGCAGAGCTATGATTCGCATCTGCAAAGAAGAATCATTTCACCAACGCCAAGGATATGAAATCATGATTGCATTGGCTAAAGGAACTGCAGAGCAAAAGAAAATGGCTCAAGAAGCCTTCAATAGATGGTGGTGGCCTTCTTTGATGATGTTCGGACCTAGCGACAAAGACTCAGCGCACAGTGCCCAAAACATGGCTTGGAAAATTAAGCGTCACAGCAATGACGAACTTCGCCAAAAATTTGTGGACATGACAGTTCCTCAAGCTGAATATTTGGGACTTACCATTCCAGATCCAGACTTGAAATGGAATGATGCCACTGGCCATTATAATTTCGGAGAAATTGATTGGACAGAATTCAACGAAGTAGTAAGAGGTAACGGTCCTTGCAACAAGGAAAGACTTCAAGCTAGAAAGAGCGCTTACGACAATGGCGCTTGGGTGCGAGAAGCGGCAACAGCTTACGCAGAAAAACAAGCCCTGAAGAATGAATCAAAAATGGCAGTTTAAGAAATAAAAAAAAAACCGAACAAATGTTCGGTTTTTTTTATTTTAACCACTAACCTACTTTTAAGCTCCATGCTCTTTCAATAGAGCAACGAGCGTTTCTTTATCTTTTACTCCAGATGCGCGCCATTTTACTTCGCCATCTTTAAAAATCATCAACGTAGGCACACCTCTGATTCCTAGTTGCGCAGAAATCGCTTGATTTCTATCTACATCCACTTTAAGAATTCTAGCCGCTTCACCCACCTCACTAGCTACCTCATCCATAATTGGAAGTTGGTATTGGCAAGGCCCACACCAAGTAGCAAAAAAATCAATCAACACAGGCTTTGACCCGTTGATGATGCTTCCAAATGTTTCTTTAGTCTCTGACATTTCTTCAATTATTTTACTGTTGGATATCCTGAACCCATCCAAGAGTTGATTCCACCAGACATTTGATGAACTTCCTTAAATCCTAATGCTATCAAGGCTGCTTTAGCGCTGGTGCTTCGACTTCCTGATCTGCAGTATAAATACACAGGAGTATTTTTATCCAACTTATCTGCTTCCGCTTTAAAGTTTGGATCATACCAGTCAATTATCGTTGCATTTTCCAAATGACCTTGAGCAAACTCTTGTGGTGTTCTCACATCCAACAAGGTTATTCCTTCCGCTTCAATTGCATCCTTAAATTCTGCAGCATTCAAGTCGTTGTTGTTCGTTACAACTTCTTGACTAACCTGTGACTTTTCGTTCTGACTACCTGAAGTCTTTTGGGCATCAGCGCAAGAATTCAAACCAATCAATCCAGAAGCTAGGAGAGCTATAGCTAGTACCTTTTTCATTTGAAAATTATTTAAGATTCATCCAGCTTCCGCCGTTGTAAACTTTTTCAAAACCTGCACTTTTCATGATGCGAGTAGCGTTGCCACTTCTCATACCGCTTCTGCAGCACATAACATAAGTCTTCGACTTATCAAGACTTTTCATCTTTGAGCCTACTTGATCCAAAGGAATGTTTACCGCTCCTTTGATATGACCTGATGCGAACTCACCTGGGGTGCGTACATCAATCACTTTTGCTCCTTGGGCGATAAGTGCTTTTACATCTACACTTTCGCCGCCAACTAATTTTTTAAGAAAACCAAACATATGATTTGAGTTTATAGATTCGCGAAATAGTTTACATCCAACCAGCCACCGCCATTGTAGATGTTTTGTAAACCTTGACCTTGTAAGAAATAAGTCGCTTGACCACTTCTGTTTCCGCTTGCGCAGCAAAGAATAACAGGAGAACCAGAACGAAACTCTTCAATACGATTAGGCACTTCATTCAACGGAATGTTGATTGAACCAGCCACATGTCCACCAGAAAATTCTGCAGGAGTTCTTACATCAATCACTTTGGCTCCAGGAGCCTTTAGTAGTTCTGTTAATTGCATCGTTTTAATTTTTAAGACAAATATCCGATGCTACTAAAGGCATTGATGTAACCTCAGTCACACTACTCGAAAATTTTAGAAAAGCACGTCCAACTTGTTTCTACCAAGCTTAACCATGCCTCGCTTTTCCATTTGTTTAAGTATGCGAGATATTACCTCTCGAGATGAGTTGAGCTCTGAAGCAAGCTCTTGGTGTGTAACCACAAGATGGTTAGAACCCGCCATATCTACTCGTGACTTGAGTACTTTTTCTAAACGATCGTCTAGTTTTTGGAAAGCAATTCCATCTATTGTTTCAAGCAACTCCTCGAAGCGTTTTTGATAGGTGTGCATTACAAACGATTTCCAACTTTGATATTGATTGGTCCACAAATCCATATATCTAACCGGAATGGCAATAAGTGTAGTTGGTTCTTCAGCAACAGCGCGTACGTTTGATTGTGCGTCACCCATGCAGCAAGTCAAAGACATGGCGCAAGTTTCTCCTGCTTTCACATAATAAAGAAGCAGCTCGTGCCCATCTTTATCTTCTCTCATAATTTTAAGAGAACCCTCTAAAACGAGTGGCACAAACTTTATAAATCCTCCAATGTCCATGAGCATTTCACCTTGTTCCAAATGCACCACAGTTCCCTCTTGTTCAATGACATTGCGGAGGTTTTCTTCGTATAAATCGGGGAAAATCTTTTTTAATTCCATAGCTCTTTCAATTAACAAACAAAAATCATAGAATGCCTGTTAAAACATGCTTAACTTAGCTTTCTTTTTAAATCGCATACAAGTTTACTAAAATGAATAAAGCAGATTGGCCCCTTTGGGAAATTTTTATTCGCAGCAAAAGTGGTTTAGCTCACAAGCATGTGGGAAGCCTTCACGCTGCAGATTCAAAAATGGCAATCGAAAACGCCAGAGATGTGTACACCAGAAGAATGGAAGGCGTTAGTCTTTGGGTGGTGAAAAGTTCTGATATCACAGCTTCATCACCTGATGAAAAAGATATCCTTTTCGATCCAGCAAATGACAAGGTGTATAGACACCCAACTTTCTACGAAATCCCTCCAGAAATCGGACACATGTAATTGACATTATGACGAACGACAAATTTTTCGAATACCTCGTTAGAAATGCTGACAACGCGCTGATCCTTGGTCAAAGATTGGGCGAATGGTGTGGTCACGGCCCAGTTGTGGAAGAAGACATTGCGCTTACAAATACTGCATTAGACTTGCTTGGACAAGCTACCAACTTGTATAAGCATGCTGCTGAAATCGAAGGCAAAGGCCGCAACGAAGATCAAATCGCTTTTCTAAGAGAAGCCACAGAATATAAAAACCTGTTGATAGTAGAATTGCCAAATGGTGATTATGCTAAAACAATTGCCCGACAATTTTTGTTTTCTACTTGGTATTATCTCTTCCTTCGAGAGCTTGCAAAATCTCAAAATGAATTTTTAAAAGCTTTTGCAGAAAAATCAATTAAAGAAGTGAAATACCATTGGCAACACAGCAGCGATTGGGTGAAGCGAATGGGTGATGGAACAGAAGAAAGCCACACACGCATTCAGCGCGCCTTCATCGAACTCTGGGATTACACTGGAGAAATGTTTGTAGCTGATGCCCTTGACACCGAAGCTGCGACTTCGGGCTGGGGAGTGGATGTAAGTGCATTAAAATCGGAATGGAGAAACATTGTAGATGAAGTTTGCAAAGAAGCTACCATACAATGCCCTGAAGACGGCTGGTCGCACAAAGGTGGCAAGCAAGGAATGCATACCGAACACCTTGGATATATCTTGGCAGAAATGCAATACTTGCCAAAGACCTATCCTGATGCTAAGTGGTAATGATGTTTTCTAAAGAAGCAATTTGGGACATATTAAAAGAAGTGGAAGATCCTGAAATTCCTATTATCAACGTGGTTGAAATGGGAATTGTTAGAGGCGTTGAAGTTTCTGAAAATAATATTGAGGTTACCATTACTCCTACTTATAGTGGCTGCCCAGCAATGAAAACCATCGAGGAAGATATTGCTGAAATTTTAGTAGAAAAAAAAGTAGGTCCCTTTCAAATTAAAACCATTCTTTCTCCCGCGTGGACTACTGATTGGATGACGGATGAGGCGAAAGAAAAATTAAGATCCACTGGCATAGCACCTCCTGAAGGCACTGCCGACAAAGGATTGCTAATGGGAAAAGTGAAGAACATTACTTGTCCAAGATGCGGTTCAAAAAACACCCAAATGATTTCTCAATTTGGTACCACAGCATGCAAGGCATTATACAAATGCTTGGACTGTTTAGATCCTTTTGATTATTTCAAATGCTTATAAAAAAGAAATGTTCGGTTAACCGAACATTTCTTTTACTCTTTGAAAAAATGATTTGTCTTTTCCTGTTGGCGTAGGTTGAAAGTTTGGAGAACTTCTCAATTTCTCGAGCAATTTCTTTTCCTCATCATTCAACTTTGTTGGAGTCCAAACGTTGATATTTACAAGTAGATCTCCCGTTCCATATCCATTCACTTCTGGAATACCTTTCCCTTTCAAGCGAAGAATTTTTCCGCTTTGTGTTCCAGCATCCAATTTGATTTGTGCTTTTCCTTTTACAAGAGGAATTTCAGCATTTGCTCCTAAGGCTGCATCCACGAAATTGACATACAAATCGTAGTACAGATTAATACCATCTCTTTTCAAAAATGCGTGCTCTTCTTCTTCAATTTGCACGAGCAAATCTCCAGGAACGCCGCCGTATGGGCCAGCATTCCCTTTTCCAGCAACATTCAAAGTCATTCCATCGCCCACACCTGCCGGTATGTTGATTTCAATCACTTCTTCTTGACGCTTTTGACCGTGCTCATCCGCATCCTTCGGTTTCTGTTTGATGGTTTTACCTGTTCCATGACAAGTTGGACAAGTGCTCGAGGTTTGCATCTGACCTAGGATGGTATTGGTAACTCTTCTTACTTGACCGCTTCCTTTACAGGTGCCGCAAGTATCGTAGCTCACCCCATCTGCATTTACCAATTTGAAGACTTTGATTTTTTTGGTAACACCAAATGCAATTTCTTCAAGGTTCAACTTCACTTTGATACGAAGGTTCGATCCTTTCACGCGTCTACTTGAAGCTCCTCCTCCACCGAATCCACCGCCAAAACCGCCACCGCCGAATGCACTTCCGAATATATCCCCGAATTGAGAGAAAATATCGTCCATGTTCATGTGACCGCCGCCGCCATAGCCGCCGCCGCCGCCCATTCCAGCATGGCCAAATTGATCGTATCGCTGCTTCTTCTCTGGAGAACTTAATACATCATAAGCCTCCGCAGCTTCCTTAAATTTTTCCTCCGCCTCTTTATCACCTGGATTTTTATCAGGGTGATATTTCAAAGCAAGCTTGCGGTAAGCTTTTTTAATCTCAGCTTCCGGCGCTCCCTTTGAAACTCCCAATACGTCGTAATAATCTCTTTTTGCCATAATGCTATGGTGCTTTTTTTATTGACCAATAACCACTTTAGAAAAGCGAAGTACCTTGTCGTTGAGCAAGTACCCCTTTTCAACCTCATCTACCACCTTTCCTTTCAAATCTTCACTTGGAGCCGGAATGGAGGTAATCGCCTCATGAAAATCTGTATCAAATGGTTTTCCTTGTGCGTTGATCGGTGTGAGTCCTTTTGACTCTAATTTCTTATAAAGCTTGTGGTGAATCAATACAAATCCTTCTTTGATCACATTCACATCTTCTGTGGACTCATTTGCCTTTACTGCGCGATCAAAATCATCAATCACAGGAAGCAATTCCTTCAACACATCACCTGTGGAACTTGAAATAAGATCAATTCGCTCTTTAGCGGTTCTCTTTCTGAAATTATCAAATTCTGCGAAAAGACGAGTGTACTTGTCCTTCCATTCAGCCAACTCCTTCTCCATCTTAGTGTCGTCTGCCAATTCAGGTTGTTCTGCTGACTGGTTGTCAGTCTGTTCGGCATTGGTAGTCTCCTCAGAAGCTGTTTCTGTGCTTTTCACTTGTTCTTCGTTTGCCTCTGTATTCTCTATTTCTTCACTTTTCATGACTTTACAATTTGAATTCGCCCGCCATTGTCAAGTTTTTTGCCATTCTTGAAATTTGGTCAATGTGGCAGTTTGCCCGCGGATATAAAAAAAGCCCCGAATTTCTTCGGGGCCGCAAATTTATCATATATCCGCTTCGGATTATAAACTTTTCACGTGCTTATCAATTGCTGTGTGCAACTCCAAGCCTCTGAGATTCTTGCCAACGATCACTCCATTCTCATCAATCAAAAAACTCATTGGGATACTTCTCACGCCGTAGATAGCAGCAGCACCGTTTTCCCAACCTTTCAAATCACTTACATGGTTTTTCCAAACCAAACCGTCCTTAGCAATAGCTGCAGTCCAAGCTTCTTTGTTTTGATCCAATGAAACACTGAAAATTTCAAAACCTTTGGCTGATTTGTATTTTGCCTTAGAGTATTTAGCGTATGCACTTACCACATTTGGATTTTCACGACGGCAAGGTCCACACCATGAAGCCCAGAAGTCAATCAAAACGATTTTTCCTTTAAGGCTAGAAAGCTTAATTTCTTTTCCGTCAACACCTGCCATAACGATTTCAGGCGCCTTATCTCCAATGTTTGTTCCTACCACTGGATCAGCCACATATGCTTTCATCGCTTTCACAGGTTCAGCTGACCAAGTAAAGCTGTATGCAGTTGAAATAGCTGCAAACGCGAAAGTGGCAATCAATAATTTCTTCATGTTTCTAATATTTTTTACAAAGTTACAATTTTCAAGAACTGCTCCTTTTCAATAATGTTGCCAAAATAGCAATCTTAGTTAATTCGCTTGATATCGGCTCCCAAGGCTTGCAATCTTGCCTCTATATCCTGATATCCTCTATCAATCTGCTCGATATTGTGAATAGTGCTCTTTCCGTTGGCTCCCAAAGCTGCAATCAGTAGACTCACACCTGCCCGAATATCTGGAGAAGTCATGGTAACACCTTTCAACGAAGATTGTCTGTCCAATCCGATTACTGTAGCTCTGTGTGGATCGCAAAGAATGATTTGAGCACCCATATCAATCAACTTATCTACGAAGAACAGGCGGCTTTCGAACATCTTTTGATGAATCAATACGCTTCCTCGTGCTTGAGTAGCTGTAACGAGCGCGATTGAAATTAAGTCAGGTGTGAATCCTGGCCATGGAGCATCAGAAATGGTCATGATAGAACCATCAATAAACGATTCAATTTCGTAGTGGTCGTGTTCTGGAATGAAAATATCATCACCTCTTCGCTCAATTTTGATACCCATTCGAGTGAATATCTCAGGTATGATTCCTAAATGCTCGTATCCAACATCTTTGATGGTGATTTCGCCACGTGTCATCGCAGCCATTCCGATAAAGCTTCCGATTTCAATCATATCAGGTAAGCAACGGTGCTCACAGCCTCCAAGTTTAGAAACACCTTCAATAGTGAGCAAATTGCTACCAATGCCACTGATTTTTCCACCCATTCGATTGATCATCGAGCAGAGTTGTTGTAAGTACGGCTCACATGCGGCATTGTAGATAGTAGTTGTACCCTCAGCCATTGCAGCCGCCATTACAATATTTGCGGTACCTGTCACAGAAGCTTCATCCAAAAGCATGTATGCTCCTTTCAAATTTTCTGCTTCAACGCTGTAGAAGCTATCTCCCGCATCGTAGTGGAATTTTGCACCCAAATTTTGAAACCCTTGGAAGTGCGTGTCCAATCTTCTTCTTCCAATTTTATCTCCACCAGGCTTAGGGATATAGCCCTTGCCGTATCTCGCCAAAAGAGGTCCGACTACCATGATAGAACCGCGAAGTGCTGCGGCTTTTTTCTTATAGTCAGCAGTTTTTAGATACTCCATATCCACTGAATCCGCTTGGAAAGTATAATGACCTTTTCCAATTTTCTCCACTTTCACTCCCATATCCTTGAGCAGATCGATCAACTTAAGTACGTCCACAATTTCTGGGATATTACTCATATCCACTTTATCCGCTGTGAGTAGGACTGCACAAATTACTTGTAGTGCTTCATTCTTGGCCCCTTGTGGAATAACAGTACCCTTGAGCTTATTCCCACCGATTATTTCAAATGCCGACATATCTTTCCTATTTTTCTTCAAAAAGAAGAATAAAATCGAGATAAATCAGGGTGAAAAAGACTTTTTGTTGACAAAAAAGGTATGGAAAACTATCGCAGACGCATACGCTTATCAGTGCGGTAACGGTAAATTAATACCAATTCAGGACCTCCGAAAAAGCCGGTAGCATTGTTCAATTTTGAAATCACAATATCGAATGAAACACCCACCTCTAACTTACGCTGCCAATTAAATCCCGCTGTCGGAATGATAGCGCTACCATGGCGATAGCCGCAACCTACATAAAGTGCTGATGAATTATTTTCAGTAGTGTAACGTGAGTCGTATCCAAAGCGGTACTCACCTCTTCCAAATACGACATATTCCATTGCTCCGCGTTGGCGTTGCACCAACGCATTCACACGGGCTCCAAACTTTTCAAACTTTTTTCGAAAATCAATATTCACCGCTTGACGAATGGGAAGCTTATCTCTTCCATTTTGCAGGTAGGTTTGTTCTTGACCTAAATGATGAAACGCATAACCGACACCTATTTCGAAAGGCTTCGTCATTTTGTAATAAACTCCTGCGGCTAAATCGAATTTGCTACCTGTTCTATTGCTAAACTCGCGCTCCTTATTGTCCAAAGAAGGGTCGTATTGAAAGCCGTTATACTGAGCGTCCCATTTTAGTCCATCCATATTAATGCTCCGCTGCACAAAACCAATTTGCATGCCTGCCGATAAGTCTTGATTGCGATCTAGCTTCTGTTTGTAGGATCCACTTATTAAGGCATTAAATGTTTTCAGATTCGCATTTCCAGCTTTATCATCTAAAATAATTAGACCCAACGAAAATGGAATTTTGCGCATAGCCCATTCAGCATTCACTGCGTTCGTCTTATATCCATTTAAATCATTTGCCCATTGACGTCTGTATAAAATTCCAGCTTTCACTTCTTGCTCATCATTGCCTGCAAGTGCTGGATTATACCAATGACTAATTTGGTAAAATTGACTGAAGGAGGGGTCTTGCGCCATACCCGAAAGGTGCGCTAGTACTATTAGAATTGATATCAGATAAATTCTGGTCATCGTTTAGAGCCATAAATGTAATTAAAATTACAATCCACTCCACGGTGTAACAATAGTCACTTACTTTTTGAGCAGAAACGATTTCATTCGTTGTACAATCTAAAAAATTCTGCACCATGAATGATGTACATCAAATCCTCATTATAGGGGGTGGGAATGCCGGTATCTCCGTGGCTTCCCAACTTTTACTTAAAGACTCTGGACTTAAAATAACTATTGTAGACCCTTCAGAAAAACACTATTACCAACCTGCTTGGACACTTGTAGGAGGTGGTGTTTTCGATATAAATGAAACCGAAAGAAGTGAAGCTTCAGTTATGCCGAAAGGTGTGAATTGGGTAAAAGAAAAAGTAGTTTCCTTTCAACCCGAAGAAAATAGCATCACCTTAGATAATGGTAAAAAATTAGCCTACAATCACCTCATCGTTGCCCCTGGAATTCAACTCAACTGGCATGAAGTGAAAGGACTAAAGGAAACCCTTGGTAAAAATGGTGTTTGTTCCAACTACAGTTTTGAAACCGCACCTTACACATTCGAGTGTATCAAAAATTTGAAAAAAGGAAAAGCCATTTTCCACAATCCACATACTCCTGTAAAGTGCGGCGGTGCTCCTCATAAGATTATGTATCTCGCCGCTGATTACTTCAGAAAACATGGTGTACTTAACAATATTGATGTTCAATACTGGAGTGGTGCTGGAAAACTATTCTCTGTGGCGAAATATGAAAAAACCCTTTTAAACGTGGTGAAGAAAGGCGATATCAAACTCAACTTTATGCAAAAGTTAGTTGAGGTTGATGGAGCGAACAAACGCGCAAAATTTGTTGGTTTTGGAGAAGACAATAAAGATGTAGAAACATGGGTAGATTTTGATATGATCCACGTTACTCCACCAATCTGTCTTTGATTTGTAAAAGCAGTCCACTTGCGAATGCCGCTGGATGGGTGGATGTAGATAAGAACACACTTCGTCATGTGAAATATGACAATATCTTCTCACTTGGCGACGCGTCTGGACTTCCAACATCAAAAACCGGAGCTGCTATTAGAAAGCAAGCTCCAGTTTGTGTAGCGAATGTTATTTCTTCTTTGAAAGGAGAATCACTTAAAGCGCAATACACTGGATATACCTCTTGTCCACTAGTAACAGGATACGGCAAGCTGGTGTTGGCTGAGTTTGATTACAACAACGAACCTATGGAAACTTTTCCGATGGATCAAAGCAAAGAACGTTGGTCGATGTATCAATTGAAACGTCGCGTGCTTCCTTGGTTGTATTGGAATAAAATTTTGACAGGAAAAGCTTAATTGACTTAAGTCATACGCAATAAAAAGGCCGTCTATTTGACGGCCTTTTTTGTATTCAAAACTGACGAAGATCAGTGGTCCATTGTAACACCAATCACATATCCGGCCTTACATTCATGTGAAATTTGTTTCAACAAAAAAACACACACTATACTCAAAAATCAAAGTCATGAAAGTAGAACAAATTTACACTGGATGTCTTGCTCATGGAGCATACTACATCGTATCGAATGGTGAGGCCGCAATCATCGACCCACTTCGAGAAATTGAACCTTACATGGAACGCGCTGAAAAAGATGGCGTGAAAATCAAGTATATTTTAGAAACACACTTCCATGCCGACTTCGTTTCAGGTCACTTGGATTTGGAAAAAGCTACAGGTGCGCAAATTGTATTTGGTCCAACCGCCCAACCTAATTTCGAAGCGACTGTTGCGAAGGATGGAGAAATTTTAAAACTAGGAGATGTCGCCATCAAAGTATTGCACACTCCTGGTCATACGATGGAAAGTTCATGCTTCCTTCTTATCGATGAGAATGGAAAAGAGTCGGCAATCTTCACTGGCGATACACTTTTCATCGGTGATGTAGGAAGACCAGACCTTGCACAAAAAGCAGCAAAAATGACAATGGAAGAATTAGCTGCTACATTATATCACTCTCTTCGCGACAAGGTAATGACCCTTGCAGATGAAGTGATCGTATATCCAGGTCATGGCGCTGGTAGTGCATGTGGCAAAAACATGAGCAAAGAAACCGTGAGCACCATAGGCGAACAAAAAGCAACTAACTATGCTCTTCGTGCGGATATGACAGAACAGGAATTTGTGAAAGAAGTAACAGATGGTTTGCTACCTCCTCCAGGTTACTTCCCACAAAATGCAATGATGAACAAGGGCGGATACGAGAGTATTTACATCGTTCAAGAACGTGCACACAATGCACTCAACCCATCAGAATTTGAAGCAGTTGCCAACGCTACCGAAGCTGTCATTTTAGACACCCGCAGCAACAGTGAGTTTTATAAAGGATTCATTCCAAACAGTATCAATATTGGATTGGACGGACAATTTGCTCCATGGCTTGGCGCCTTGATTCCTGACGTGAACTCTAAAATCCTATTGGTTGCTGAAGAAGGTAAAGAAGATGAAACAATTATCAGAATGGCACGCATCGGATATGATCATGTGATTGGTTATTTAGAAGGCGGATTCAACGCATGGAAAAATGACAACCGTGAAGTGGATACCATCAACAGAATTACTGCAGAAGAATTTGAAAAGGCCTGGCATGCTTCAAAAGATATGATTGTTGATGTAAGAAGAAATAGTGAGTTCTTAAGTGAGCACCTTGTTGATGCAGAAAACTTCCCACTGGATTTCATCAACGAACACCTCGCTGAAATTCCAAAAAACAAACACTTCTTCATGCATTGCGCAGGTGGATACAGAAGTATGATTGCAGCTTCAATACTAAAAGCACGAGGCTGGGAAAACTTCACAGAGGTTGCCGGAGGATTTGACGCGATCAAAAAGACAAGTATGGCAAAATCAGATTATGTGTGCCCTACAACTTTGAAATAGGTTTTTAGCTAAACTAACTATACAATCAAAAAAAGGCGGAGTTACCTAATAAGCGTGACTTCGCCTTTTACATTTTGGGTACTTCCGTCAGCAAGTTTCACATAGATGGTGTACACATAATTTCCACTAGGACTGGGCTTGCTGCCAATATCTCCATTCCAGCCTTCTTTGGAATTGGTGGATCGAAATACCCTCTGACCAAAGCGATTGTAAATCATCATGTCCATTTCTACAATTCCATTTCCTCTCAAATAAAAAACATCATTATTGCCATCACCATTGGGAGAAAAAATATCTGGAATAAATAATGGATCAGCGGGCAAAATGCAAATCTGAGCGTAAGCTGTATCGGCACATCCACCAATATTTTCTACTACTAAGGAAATTTCAAATTGTCCTGCGCCTGCGTAGCTCAATGTCGGCGTTACACCAACTTCATACGCCTGTGTGGCCCCTTCACCTAAAAACCATGTCCCAGAAACTGCATTCTGTGAAAAGTCTATTATCTGCACATTTTCCTTATCGTCAAAACTCAAACAATCATCATTTGGATTGATGGAGAAATTGGCAATGATCGGCGGATACGCAGGAAGAAACACTACGGTGTCGGCTTGACATCCATTGTTTAAATCTGTTATTTCTAAAGACAAGGTAGCTCCTGCTGTGCCACTTGTGATTTCACCTTCTTGGCCATTCCATTCGGATAAGTATGTCCCATTCGGATCGTCGTAAATGACTTGGGCAAATCCAATCTCTCCAAAACACAAGGTATCACTCAACTCCACATCAAAACCTATCGGAGAAAAGACTTCTATGGTTACCACATCCGTCACATCCTCAGAGCAACCATCGCTTGTTATAACTGAAATTGTAGTAGTCGATTCAGGATTGATGGTATGCGTATTCACAGGAAATCCGCCATCACTCCATTGATAAGAGAACAACAAATCAGGATGACCACCGCTAGCATTCACTGTAATGGTAGAAGCGTTTCCATCACAAACGATAGGTTGAGAAACCGTAACTTCCGTTTGAATCGGAGGATACACACCGAATGAATATTCGGTTGAAGTGTTACAAGCTACTCCTTCATAAATATACTGAAAAGTATATGAGCCTTCTCCAAGTAAATAAGGATTAATAGTATCGGTGCTCAATGCTCCCGTGAAATAACCGTCTGCAGGCACTGCCACCAATACATAATTCGAATCTTTGTAGCAGTAAAAATCGTCTACGACAGATACTGCTGCTTGTTCAAATATTTCAACATTTATCAAAATAGAATCTTGACAACCTGCAGGAGTCGTCCAGTAAACATATCTTTCTCCTTCAAAAGTTGAAGCTGCATTAAATTCTCCGGTTTGAGAATTCACTACTCCACCTCCACTCCATGTTCCTCCGGCTGGAATACCGGACCCGAGAATGACATTTGGTTCGTTGCTACAAATGGCAAAATCTTCCACGCCAGTATCACTTGGAAAAACAGTCACATCCATTGTATCCGAACATGTATTTTTTGTGTATGTCAATGTAAAAATTCCCACTCCTGAAGTACTCGGCGAAAACTGCCAATGATCATCGCCTAAATAAACAATTCCATTGCCCGTCCATTGTCCCCAATACCCAGGATCATTGAATACGGTTTCGTCATTCAAATCAAATGCATCGTCACCTTCGCAAAAGAAAAGTTCATCCAAACCAATGGCTGTTTGTTTGACATAAATAAAAGTCGTGTCAACACATCCATTTGGAGCATAATATCGAATACTCGTGTAGGTTCCATCGCTAATTAAAAAAGGATCAAAAAGTCCGGTCTGCGTATCAAGCAAACCTGCTCCTTCCCAATATCCTCCTGGTGGTGCAAAGTCTGTATCATAAAGTAATGCTGGATCTTGTTCGGGACACATGGAATAAAAACGATCTCCAATTCTAATTTCCTTCACAAACCCTGTATAATCTTGTTGACAGCCATTAATGAAATACGTAAACGTTGCATCGCCAGCTGGCACATCTTCAGGAATAAAAACTCCAAGTAGTGAATCGATAATTCCTGGACCCACCCAATAACCGCCTAGTGGCGCACATTCTAAAGTATCACTCCAAACACTTTGACATCTGGTGTCAAAAGTGAACGAACCCGTGATATCAAAAACATTTACAAGCACAGAATCAATGCAACCATTAACGGAATAAAAAGCAGTGTACTGCCCTTCCAATTGCGGATCAAACATACCAGCAGCGTCGGTATAATCTCCACTCCACACTCCTCCAGCAGGCTCAGCATTCAGTTGGAAAATTCCAGAGCCCGGACAAGCTGCAACCAAATCATCGGTAGATATTGGTTCAATTGTAATTTCTAATGAATCTAAGCACCCAGCACTTTCAAAATAACTGATATTCAATCCAGCCATTGCTGAATCGGGTTCGAACAGTCCTGTCACGTCATTTTGGATCCCAGGACCACTCCATGTTCCTTCCACCGCCGCTTCCAAATTGAACGCATCCACCGATTGACAAACTACTTGGTCCGGGGTAAGAATTGAAGTGGCTAATACCTCAATAGTGATTTCAAAATCCTCAACAACTCCAGTTTCATTTTCTGTCACCGTAACAGTGTAAGTTGTGGTTGTGGTTGGACAAATCGTGTGTGGGCCAGCGGTTGCTGGCAGTCCATTGGACCAGGCATAAGTTACCCCCAAGCAATTGATTGTTTCAAAGGAAATTTGAGTACACGTGGTGGGACAAATTGAAATTTCATCAGCAACAATTTCACCGTGAATTCCACAATCACTTACTGTGAATTCAGTTTGTAAAGTAAAAGGATAAAATGTGCCGCATGCATCCGGAATTTCAATTTCAATAACCACTTCATAAGTACAATTCACTTCGAATGCTTCACCCAAAGCCAGTACAGCATAGTCTGCTGAATCGGTTGGGCAAAACGGCGCCACTCCTAGAATCTCTATCGGTTCACCATTTCTTGTCAAGGTAAACGTGGCCGCATCAACCCACGGGCAAAACAAAGCATAACTCCAATCAACTTGTAGCAATTGATCACCACAATTTGGCAACGTACTCACAGATATATCTGGAGGAATTGGAGGAGGAACTTCCGTCTCCCATTGAATCGTAAAACCTCCGTATACCGCACTATTATCAGAAGTAAAAACCAAAGTCACCGCTCCTGAATTCGCCACAACACTTCCTGGCGCTGTTGTTCCAGTGAATTGACCTAGTAGTGGACCACCTGTTCCTACACCATCATATATGATGAGAAAGTCCAAATTATTTTCCACTACAAAGTTCCCAATGAAATCAAGCGTAATAATTCCGCCTGTATTGATGACTGTAACGATATTGGAATTGTTGCTGTACAGTCCGTTCTCACCGCCACTATCATACAAAATACCTTGACAGTCTGTAAGTGTAGTATCAGACATATCATATTCAGGTAAATCTTGCCCAAAGGCAAAATTCCCCACCAATAGTAGAAGTGAAAAACAGAGTATTTTTAGCAACCGAACGTTCATTCGGTTATGGTGTAATAGTAACTACATCCGTTTGGATTGTATTACTAAGGTTCCCTGCTCTATCTCGAATTTGAATGGAAAATGTTGTCGTTTCCGAAGCTCCATTTCCAAGAAGAAATAAATTGCTTAATGTAACCTCATAATCACCTTTGATGTGCAACTCCTGCATCTCTGGAGTCATTGGTGGCACGTGATATAAATCCGCTTCTTCAAGCCTTGCATCTTTTACAAATAGCGTCATCTCATCAGGATCTTGTGTTCCCAAGTCACCTTGAAAATCCTCGTAACTAAAAACTACTTTTACTTCATTTTGATACGACTGGACCTCAGTGTCTGAAATGCTCTTGTAGGTTAAAGTAGGAGAAGCAGGTTTTTCTTCTTCCTTCTTACAAGCAGCGAGCGTAAAGAGGCATAGTGTTATTAATAGAATATTCTTCATGCCTTTTTTATTGAAAATAATAAGTACCAAAAATAATTTGATGCACTATTGGGTGTTTCTGTATCCGTTGTTTGAATACCATCATTCACATACACGCGCACATATCTAGTTTCTCCCGAAGGAATCGATGAAACGTCAACGGATGCTTTGTAATAATAAGCAGTCGGATTATTTGTAAAATCCAATGCGGCAACTGGTCCTGAAAGCACACATGGAATTTCAGGAGAAGATGAGAAATCACTCAAACTCTGAGACAACTTCATTTTAAAAGAAGTGTAATTATTTAATCCTGCGTTATCATCATAAGCAGTAAACCAAAAATCAACATTGTTTCCTGAAACTAAAATGGGACCAAAACCCAACTCCAGATTTTCTTCCCGAGGAAAAGCATCCGTAGTATTTCCCGAAGGAAAAATAACCATTCCGAATACCAATGGTTCTCCGTTTGCGCCAGCACTTGGAGCGGGATTTCCAAACATATCCTGAGCACCACCATCTATCCATTCTTCAATTTTAGAAATATAAAAATCTCTCATCTCTGGGTAGTCCGATCCTTCATCTATTACAGCTGGCATCATTCCACTCGTGTTTTCTACATCTACTGTCATTCGTTCGTGCAGCCAAGAAGCAGAATGATTTCCTGGAACAACTCGATATGAAAAACTTTCAGCCGGATCATTTGCGATTACCGGACGATTTACAAGTGAATTGTAAGAACTAGCAATTGTTCTAAACTCTGGCTCAAACGTTCCATCATGACATCCTGAATTGGCACAAGTAGGTTTGAAGATTTTTGCGTGAAGCCATGCAAAATTTCCTACAGGAATAGCATCCGCATCAGGGTTATCATTTTGCACTGTGCGATCAATTTCATCGTAAGGATTCTTTACCTCCGTCTTTTTACACGCTATATAGTTCACCGCGACAAATGCGACAATTAATATGGTGAGCAATTTACTTTTCATAAGCATCACATTTGTTGTAAGAGAGATAATGAACCAGTAAAAGCATTCACTTCATTGCCTACACCTAAAATATCTGCCACAGTTGCCATAGCATCCGTCACTCTTCCCACAGGACTACCTTCAGCCCCAACTACCGCTCCAGAAGGAATTCCAGGACCAGCCATCAATGTCCAAACGCGAAGTGAATTTGCGTCGCTATGATCGTATGCTAACCAATTGTTGTCGTCAAGAATCGCATTTGGATTATCATTTCTTCCACATTCAGGAACACAAATAATTGATGTGTTGCCCGCCATATCTGGAATCTGATTTTGAATATAATCCCAAAGGAATCCTACGGCATGGTCAGCTCTGTGCATCGCTCTCAAATAGCCAGAAAAATCACTGTGACAGGTATCCACTCCACTCAAATTCACAACCGTAAAGGCAGGTTTAAACCAACTCAATAATTCACATGCAAATCCCACAGTGGCTGTATCTGCATTATCGGTAACCGGTGGTAATGTCAATGTTCCACTTTGTACCTTATCATACATTTCATCCATGAAAAGTTTAATGCTCTGCTTTTCATCAGCGGTGTTTCCAATCGAATCCAACAATAATCCATTGTTCGCAAAATTGTTATCCAAAAATGCCTTCAATTGGTACATTGGAGCAAGCTCGTTTTCGGGGTGATACACTTTTGCATTCGATAAATAATCGAATCCTTGTTCACCGAAAGTAATAAGTGGCGCAAAGAAATTTCCACCGTACTTAATTCCATAATCGGGATGCTCGGAGTAATTCAACAAAGGCAAACTCCCTCCAATACCATTCCCTACAAACCAAGTATCTGTGGCGCCGTATCCACCGTGTCTTCTCAAGTATTCAAAAATGGTTGGATTTACCGGTCGCTGTTTCAACCCTTGTCCCGAAAAAGGTGTCCCCTGAATTATAGTATTCAAGCCACCGTAGTGTCCAGAACTGAGTGCTTCTACTTCGGAGAAAAGTGTTCCTTGAGCAGCAAGTGATGTTCCCAAAATCCCAGGAATAGGATTGATTCCACCTTCGCCTGTTCCATAAACTATTTTCATCTCAGGAGGTGCACCCGTGAGCATATTGTACATGATATTTCCTGGGTAGGGTTCGTTCACCTGACTATCGTCAAGGTAACGCATTCCAACAGACTCTTGATGGCGAACACCTCCGGCAAACATCACAAGAATAACGTGATTGGCCGATCTATTTCCAGAGGGTGCAAACAATCTTCCACTTGGTAAAATGTACGGAGCCGCTAAAGCGCCAACACCCGACATCGTTCCTTTTTTTATGAATTCTCTTCTAAGCATTTTCTCTGGAATTAATAGTACATGTATTCATGACTTAAAGCAAAACTGAAGTAAACCAATTCAGGAGTCATGTATGGATTATTAGTAATGAAATTTTTCACCCACGTTTTCTCTCCCTCCGAAGGCAATCGCACGAAAAAGCGCTTGTATGTATCAACTACAAAAGCATCTAAATCGAGCATCATATCATCCACTGATGGCAGCTGAACACTATCTTGATTGAAGAAATTTGAAATGAGAACTTCTCTTGCTAACTCTTGATCTCCAATGCTCAAAAAGCATTCGTTCAATTCAAACACGATATCGCTTGAAATTCCTGATTGAAATAAGTTGGTGAAAAGAATGGAAACAAATTGCTCATTCGTTTTCAATCGCGTTTTATCTGCGCCGCTGTTTACGAGATCTACTTCATTCAATTCGTAAACACCCACTTGTTCCTTTTTACAAGATTCCAAAGCCACAGCGGCCGCAGCCGCTAGCAAGGCCAACTTGCCAAGTCCCTTGGACTCTGTTGATTCTGAAATCTTATTATTCAAATCCTGCGTATTCATTAGAGATAAGAATTTTCTGTTGTATGAGTGTGTAATCTATTTCTGCTGAAAAAAGAGGAGCGTTGATATAAACTTCGTTCGAAGTTGCTTCTCTAGCCAGGTATGCTGCATATACCCATCTAATATATCCTTCGTCAAACTCATTAGAGTTGACCATCACATCAAGATAGCTAGGCTTGCTATTTACACTTTGACCGAACAATGCACCGCTGCCATTAAACTCAATGGCGTCTTCTACAGCAAAATATTCTGATTCGGTAGGAAACCTCCCAAAACAATCATCAAATGTTGCGTTGATAAAATTGAAGGTGTTCATATTGATGTCGTCATAAATCGAGTTGAACATCATTCTTCTGCACATTTCTCTAAAGTCAATTTCACCATCCTTCAACTCTTCGCGACAATTGATAACGTCCAGCACTTTGTTGGCCTCAATCATAACAATTTCATACACGAGAAAATTGCCTTCCAAAGAATCTTGAATCGCTATAGATCGAAAGACATTATAGTCCTCCCAAAGATTGGCATCTGAAGCGCCATCTATAAACCTTCCCTTTTGATCTTCATAAAATTTGCGCATGTATGCTTCTCGATAGCTTCCGTCGCCTTCAACAAAATCTTCGTTGAACATTAACTTTTGAACCAATACAATACGCGAATTCACATCTGCATTGGCTGCCTTCAAAGTATTAGACTCGGCTTCCATTTCCAGATCTGTCGGTTCGCGACCAATGAGATCAATAAAAACTCGATTGACATAATTCTCGATTAGAATTCTCGGAACTTGATCGTACGCGGCGATATCGTTGTTAGTGAAAACAACTTCTTTCGGTTCTTTTTTACAAGAACCCAAAATCAAGACAGCGAGTAATAGTAAGTAGATCCTAGGCATAGTGGTTTCAGGCTGAATTCCTGCAATATATAAAAAAATGACAAAACCCTGACAACGAGGATTTTACTTTTTTATTGTATTTATCACAATTTTAACCTATTGATTTACAACAAACTGCAAACTAACTGCTTGTAATTTTCAAGATGTATATTTGCACCATGTCATCACACAAAGAAGTTAAGCGTATCACCACGAATACGCTTCAGGAAATGAAGAACCGTGGCGAGAAGATTTCTATGCTCACTGCATACGATTATAGCATGGCTAAAATTGTTGATCAGGCAGGGATAGATGTCATTCTTGTGGGAGATTCTGCATCCAACGTAATGGCTGGTCACGAGACTACCCTTCCCATCACACTCGATCAAATGATATATCATGCTCAAAGTGTGGTTCGCGCTGCAAAGCGAAGTTTGATTGTAGTAGATATGCCCTTTGGGTCTTATCAAGGAAACTCGAAAGAGGCCTTGAATTCAGCAATTCGAATTATGAAAGAAACGGGTGGGCACGCTGTGAAAATGGAAGGTGGTGAAGAAATCAAAGATTCTATCCAACGCATTCTAACTGCAGGAATTCCAGTAATGGGACACTTGGGTTTAACACCTCAAAGTATTTACAAATTCGGAACATATCAAGTACGAGCTAAAGAACAAGAAGAGGCAGAGCGCTTGATTCGTGATGCGAAACTTCTAGACGAATGCGGCTGTTTTGCTATTGTATTGGAGAAAATCCCAGCGAAACTTGCTGCAGATGTAGCGAAAGCGGTTAGCGTTCCTGTTATCGGAATTGGAGCGGGTGGCGATGTAGATGGTCAAGTACTAGTGGTTCACGACATGCTTGGCATTACACAAGAATTTTCACCCCGATTCTTGCGCCGATATATGAATGCTGGAGAACAAATGATTCAAGCTGTAGAGCAATACGTAAGCGATGTGAAATCGAAAGATTTCCCGAATGATAAAGAACAATATTAACCTCTCTTAAGAAGCGATGAACAATCGCATGGATATCTAAGTAATGAGCAACAACGAAAACAAATTCGTAAAAAGAGATTGGATTACTGTACCTAAAGAACCAATCATTATGTCTAACGTGGATAACATCCGCGTACTGTATGAAGACAATCACATTATTGCTGTCAACAAACGCAACTCGGATATCATACAAAGTGATATTTCTGGCGACACTACTTTGTGCGATGTGGTAAAAGATTATGTGAAATGGAAGTACAACAAACCAGGTCTTGCTTTCATTGGCACTGTGCATCGACTAGACCGACCAGTAAGCGGCGTGGTTTTGTACGCAAGAACTACAAAGGCTCTGAATAGATTGACGAATATGTTCAAGTACCGTGAAGTACAAAAAACATACTGGGCAGTTGTTAAAGGAAATCCAGAAGAACCTGAAGGAACTGTAATCAATCACCTTTGGAAAGATGAAAAGCAAAACAAAACATTTGCTTTCAGCGAGCCAGCTCCCAACCGAAAAGAATCAGAACTGAGTTATAAAGTGGTCGGCGCAGGAGACAATTACACCTACATGGAAGTGTATCCTAAAACTGGTCGTCACCACCAAATCAGAGCTACGCTTTCTAGCTTAGGATGTCCTATCAAAGGCGATATCAAATACGGAAGTCGCAGAACAAATGAAAATGCGAGTATCCACCTACATGCTCGAAAAATTGAGTTTATGCATCCCGTAAAAAAAGTTCCCATCTGTATAGTGGCTCCACCACCAGAGGATATTTTATGGGATGAATTCTTAAAAATATCGCACGACCTCGAAGGAGAAATTCCAAACAAATAGGAAACCACGTGTGTGACTTGAATAACACAAGTCACATTTAAGTTCCTTCTATATTTGAACCCAAAAGAAATTTAATCATATGAGTGAAGCTAAAGAACACGTAAAATGTTTGATTATAGGCAGTGGTCCTGCAGGATACACTGCAGCGATATATGCAGCGCGCGCAGATCTGAAACCTGTTATGTATCAAGGAATGCAGCCAGGTGGACAATTGATGGACACTACAGAAGTAGATAACTTTCCAGGATATCCAAAAGGAATCAATGGTCCACAAATGATGACTGACTTGCTTGATCAAGCAAAGCGTTTTGAAACGGATGTTCGCGGAGGTTTCGTAACGAAAGTGGATTTTTCAGGACCTAAACACTATGTGGAAATCGACAATGGAAAGCATAGCGTTTCAGCCGACGCGGTGATCATTTCAACTGGAGCTTCTGCTAAATGGTTGGGCCTACCAAGTGAAACACGACTTCGTGAGATGGGCGGTGGCGTAAGTGCTTGCGCTGTTTGTGATGGATTTTTCTACAGAGGTCAAGATGTGGCTATCGTAGGTGCGGGAGATACTGCTGCCGAAGAAGCAACTTACTTGGCAAAGCTTTGTAAGAAAGTATATATGATTGTAAGAAGCGATCAAATGCGCGCTTCAAAAGCAATGCAACACCGTGTAATGGACACTCCAAATATCGAAGTGCTTTGGAACACAGAAACCAAAGAAGTGCTTGGTGAAAATGGAGTGGATGGAGCATTGTTGATTAATAATAAAACCGGCGAAGAAAGAAAAATCGACATCACTGGATTTTTCGTTGCCATTGGTCACAAACCAAATACAGACGTTTTCAAACCATTCATCGACATGGATGAAACCGGTTATATTTTGAATGTTCCTGGTTCTTCGAAAACAAATGTGGAAGGTGTGTTTGTGGCGGGTGATGCTGCGGATAAGACCTACCGTCAGGCAGTAACCGCTGCCGGCACAGGCTGTATGGCAGCACTAGATGCGGAACGATATTTGGCATCTAAGGGAATTCACTAATTTTGAATATGAATATTTCCAAAATAATTAAAAGGCTAACGTTCATGTTAGCCTTTTTTATTTCGTCCTCAGGGATGTGGTCTCAAGAGATTACTAAAGAAGCTTTGCTTGGTAAAATTAATCCTGCCAAGGACTCTACTTTTTCTAAAATCCCTTCAGCACATACTTCTAAGGAGAATATTTATTTAAAAACAGAAGCATTAAATGCTTTTATAAAAATGAGTGCTGCGGCTAAAAAAGAAGGAATCAACCTTACCATCATTTCAGCCACGCGCACTTTTGATCAGCAAAAAGCCATTTGGGAAAGAAAATGGAAAAGAGCAGAATATCAAGGTTGGACGGATGAGCAAAAAGCGTTAGACATCATGAAATTCAGCTCCATGCCCGGCACTAGTCGCCACCATTGGGGGACAGACATCGATATGAACTCATTGGAAAATAAATATTTTGAAAGTGGTGCAGGATTGAAAATGTACCAATGGCTATGTGCTCATGCAGCAGAATATGGATTCTATCAGACTTATACTTCTAAAGAAAAAGGCAGAACAGGATATAACGAAGAAAAATGGCATTGGAGCTATGTTCCAATTTCAGGGCCTTACTTAGAATCTTATAAAAAGAAAATTTCCTACAATGATATCAATGGCTTCTCGGGAAGCAGCGCCGCTGCCCTGGTAAAGGCTATCGATAATTACGTTTTAGGAATTGAGATAAAAAAATAAAGCCAACTCTTTCGAGTTGGCTTCTTCAGGGTGATCGATGGGGATCGAACCCACGACAGCCAGAACCACAATCTGGAGCTCTACCAACTGAGCTACGACCACCATTTATAACGGGAGCGCAAAATAAAGACACTTCTTCGACTTTTGCAAGGATTTTTTCATTCTTCGCTTTCTTTTTCTGATTTCGTACTTTGCGCCTCGATTTAAAAGCCTTGGACAGTCCAAAAAAACACATCCTTTTCCTTTCCTCTTGGTTCCCAACGAGGATCATCCCTACCCTGGGCAACTTCATCTTGCGACATGCAGAAGTAGTGGCCAAATCGTTCAATGTAACCGCTTTAGTAGTACAACGTGACCCCAATATTCTTGACACCGAAATTCAAGAAGAGACTCAAAATGGTGTGCGTATCGTAAGGGTTTACTTCTCACACAAGGGATTTCTTGCAAGAAGAAGCGCCTTTAAAAAGGGCTGGAATTACATACAGCAGTCTCCTGTAAAGTTCGATTTGGTGCAAATGAACGTGATTTGGAAGGATGGATGGCAAGCGGTTTATCTGAAAAAAAAATATGGATTGAAATTCGTGGTATGCGAACACTGGACGGGCTATCATGAATCGGTTCGAGGTAAACTTTCATTTTTCACAAAAGCATATATTCGATGGGTTGCCAACAAGGCTGAATTATTGATGCCCGTGACAAACAATCTCGGCACTTCCATTCAGAAGCTTGGCATCAAAACGCCATTTGAAGTAGTGCCTAATGTGGTAAATACCAACCTGTTTTTCCCCATTGGCCCACAAGATCGAGTGATACATTTCATGCACATTTCTCACTTGGAAAATAATCATAAAAACATTCAAGGTATTTTGAATGTCTGGAAGAAATTTTCGGATAATCATCAAAACGTGTATCTGCGTATCGGTGGCGATGGGGACTTGGATGAACTTGAAAACAGAGTAAAGGCTCTTCAAATCCGAAAGGATTCCATTGAGATTTTCGGCACGCAAACTCCCAAACAAGTGGCTAATAAAATGAGTCGATCAGATGTGTTTATTCTCTTTAGTAATTATGAAAATATGCCATTGGTAATTATCGAAGCCATCTCAGCAGGCTTGCGTGTGATAACCACCGATGTTGGAGGCATTCGTGAAGAAATCGGAGTTGATAACCTCCACGAAATCATAACGCCAGGAGACGAGGAGAGTCTATTGAAAAGTCTCCAGCAAACCCATCAAACGGAAATTGATGAAAAGCATCAAATAAGGGCTTTGGCCGTAGCCAAATACAGTGAACATAAAGTCTTGGAAAAATTCACTGAAATTTATGAGCGATTATTTTAAATCGAATAAGTCTTTAACTCCAATTGCTCTTTCTACAATAAATCCTTCAGCAAGAAGGTAGCCAGCCGGTCTTCCGAATTCCATTGCCCTCGACCTTAAAAAATCAAAGAACTCCTCACCAGAAATTGGTGTTTTAGGCTCTTTGGAAGATGGATCAAAAAACTGACTCGAGAAGGCCATCAAAGCTTCCATCTTTTTATCCCAAAACTCTGTAACATCTACTACAAAATCAGGTTTGTTGTAGTAATCTTGATTGAACATATATACCGCCTTTGGCCTCCAATATTCATGTTCGGTTTCTATTCTTCTTAAACCACTATAGAAGCAAGCATCTCTTACAAACTTTGATGCGCGACCATGATCTGGGTGTCGATCTGAAGGTGCATTAGTGAGAACTATTTCTGGTTTGTATTTTCTGATTGCATCGATCATCTTGAGCATCGACTCTTTATCATCTTTGAAAAAGCCATCAGCCAATCGCAAATTTTCGCGGGCAACAACACCGAGAATTTTAGACGCATTCGCGGCTTCAACAAGTCGAAGTTCGCCCGAGCCGCGACTTCCAAGTTCACCCATGGTCATATCTACTATACCCACCTTCTTTCCTTGCGCAATGCTCTTAAGTACCGTTCCTCCTGCACTGATCTCTACATCGTCTGGATGAGCAGCGATAGCCAAGATGTCCAATTTCAAATTTTCGCTCATGGCGCAAAGGTAATTCGAGGAGAGTTTTCAACAAGAAAGTTGTTCGTCGGGCAAATGTCTCAGTTCGTCGACTTGTTAACAATGCAATTGTATTTCTTAACGTTTCATTGACAAGTTTTTTCCCTTTAAGGGTCGTAAAAATGATATTTTCGCAACCGCGATGTTAAACCTGCAACGCACATATATTCTATGCGCAATTCTGCTATTGGGCAGTTTTACTAATAGCAATGCGCAATCAGCCGTAGAATTAATGGCTGATACTGCTGCGTGGGAAAATTATGAAGCACCTCACATCGGAGGAACTGACATCGACGAATCCGAAGAATTTGCACTTAACAACGAAGAGTCAATCGACCTTGGTCTTTGGACCGTAGCTGACTCAATCGCAAAAATTCCAGCTTACGATACTTACTGCCATTGGGACACTAAGAACTTGTTTCCTCAAAAAAATGGTTTCGAATCTTTGGATGAACCATTGAATGTTGTGCTTTGTAGATCTGAATGTGACTTTGTATATCCTGCTGATGGAATCATCACTTCTACATTCGGTCCAAGATGGGGCCGCAATCACAATGGTTTGGACATTGATTTAGAAACGGGAGATCCTGTATCAGCTGCTTTTGAAGGAATGGTGCGCATTTCTCAATACAGTTCTTCATTTGGAAATGTTGTTGTGATTCGTCACGCTAATGGATTAGAAACGCTGTATGCTCACTTGAGCAAGCGTTTGGTAAAGCCAGGAGACTATGTTCAAGCTGGTCAGCAAATCGCTGAGGGCGGAAATACTGGTCGTTCATATGGTTCACACTTGCACTTCGAAGTTCGTTTTAAAGGAGATCCAATTGATCCTAGTTTATTGATTGACACAAGCAAGCGTCAGGTTAGATTTTGGAACTTTCTGCTAGATAAAGAGATCTTTGAAAAAAGCTCATATGGCGCTTTCAACGCCAATGCGACTGCGGCAAGAGGAGCGGCTAAGTATCACATTGTAAAAAGAGGAGATACGCTTTCATCCATAGCTAGAAAAAGAGGTACTTCTGTTTCGAAACTTTGCAAACTGAATAAGATCAGAAGCACCTCCATTATTCGAGAGGGTCAACGACTTCGATACCGATAAAACATTCATAAAGAAGGAAAAGCCGAAACGTTGTTTCGGCTTTTTTTATGACTTTGATTTTCAAAATTAAATAGTCTCTTCTTGTTGAACATTCGCTGAACAAAACTTAAACAACTTTGTTGTTTATCCATAAATCAGGTAGAATGAACCAAAAAGTGGCCATTATCGGAAGTGGATTTGCTGGACTGTCGAGCGCTTGTAGCTTGGCAAGCAAAGGCTATGAGGTGCACGTTTTCGAAAAAAACAGCACCACTGGCGGACGTGCAAGGCAGTTTGAAACCAATGGTTTCCGATTTGACATGGGGCCAAGCTGGTACTGGATGCCTGAAGTCTTTGAGCAGTTTTTCAATCAATTTGGAAAGTCTACTTCTGACTATTATGACCTGAAACGACTCGATCCTTCCTACAAGGTTTTCTTCCAAAACGGCTCAAATGCTGATATTCCTGCGGATTACAATGAACTCAAAAAATTGTTTGAATCTTGGGAGCCAGGATCAGGCGCTGCTCTAGATCAATTCTTGAAAGAAGCGCAGATAAAGTACGACACAGGAATGGGACAGTTTGTTTGGAAACCTTCCCTTTCTGTAATGGAATTTGCCGAACCGAAATTGATCAAAGAATCGTTTCGCCTTCAGCTCTTCTCCAACATGAGCACCCATATTCGTAAATTCTTCAAGCATCCACGAATTATTCAACTCTTAGAATTTCCTGTACTCTTCCTTGGTGCTAAGCCTGCTAAAACGCCTGCATTATACAGTATGATGAACTATGCAGACATCAAATTAGGCACTTGGTATCCTGATGGAGGTATGGTGAAAATTGTGGAAGGAATGACTGAGCTTGCAAAAAGTTTAGGAGTTCATTTTCACCTAAATGCTCCAGTTTCAAAAATTCAAGTTACCAATGGAAATGCGACGGGTGTTATTGTAAACGGTGAATACATTGAATGCGATGCTGTGCTTGCAGGAGCGGACTACCATCACGTCGAAACACAACTTTTAGAAGAGCAAGATAGAAGCTACAATGAAAAATATTGGGACAAGCGAACCATGTCTCCATCCTCTCTTCTCTTTTATTTGGGAATAGATAAGAAAGTAGATGGACTGTTGCATCATAATTTATTCTTCGATGAAGATTTCGACTTTCATGCGCAAGAAATTTATGATGATCCGAAATGGCCTTCAAAGCCACTATTCTACTTGTGCGTGCCATCCAAAACAGATGCCCACGTAGCACCAGAAGGGTGTGAAAACATTTTTGCTCTTATACCTGTAGCTCCAGGCTTGACAAGCGATGAAAGCTTGAGAAATCAGTACTTGGACATAATCATAAAGCGACTTAAAAAATCAACTGGAGTTGATATTTCGAACCATATTATTTATAAAAAGTCATATGCACACGAAGAGTTTGTTAGCGATTACAACTCTTTCAAGGGCAATGCATATGGATTAGCAAATACACTTACCCAAACTGCATTTTTAAAACCTCGCCTGAAGAGTAAAAAAGTAGAAAATCTTTTTTACGCTGGTCAACTCACCACACCAGGGCCCGGCGTACCACCAAGTATTATTAGTGGGCAAGTTGCCGCAGGAGAAATTCATTCATTATTGAAATTAAAAACACCTCAAACTGCATAAACCATGAATCAAAAATCTCTATTCGATCAGGTCTCCATTGCATGCAGTAGAAAAACTACTACATCCTATAGCACTAGCTTTAGTTTAGGAATTAAAACGCTCGGAAAAAAATTCCGCGACCCCATCTATGCCGTATATGGTTTTGTGCGTTTTGCAGACGAAATCGTAGATACATTTCACGACTACAATAAACGCGAATTACTAGAGATTTCGTCAAGATACGGTACGTGCTATCGAAGAGCGTATATCTCTTAATCCGATATTAAATAGCTTTCAAAAAGTTTATCACGATTTCAATTTCGATTGGTACCTCGTAGATACTTTTTTAAAAAGCATGGAAATGGATTTGGATAAAAACGCTTACGACCGCATGGGGTATGACGAGTACATCCTTGGAAGTGCCGAAGTGGTTGGATTAATGTGCTTGAAAGTATTTACGGAAGGAAATAAATCGGAGTACGAAAGATTAAAACCATACGCTATGCGATTGGGAGCGGCTTTTCAAAAAATCAATTTCCTTCGTGATCTAAAAGCTGACTACGAAACGCTTGGTAGAGCATATTTTCCAGGCTTAGATCTTTCAGCTTTTGATGCAAATACAAAAGCGAAAATTGAAAAAGAAATTCAAGCAGATTTTGAAGAAGCATACAAAGGAATCTTAATGCTCCCAAAAGATGCTCGCTTCGGAGTATACGTAGCATACACCTACTACATTCGCCTATTCCAAAAGATCAAGGCGCTACCGAGCGAATGCATCATGCAAGAGCGTATTCGCATTCCAAATCAGAAAAAATTTGCGTTAATTCTAAAAAGTTTTGTGCAGCATAATTTGAATCTGTTATGATGAGAATTACTCTTTTGATTTTTGTAAGTTGCTATTTTTACAACATTGGTTTCGGCCAACTTGAAAATCATCAAAAGCTTTTTTTTAATGCGAAAGATGTAAACGGAATTCAAAAGTTTTTCGATTGGTCCAAAACGAGCAAACAAAACAATGCCACCGAGAAAGCTTATGTAGGCATGGCTACTGCCATGTATGCAGAACTTTGTGGGGGAGTTCAACAAAAGTTAACTCAGTTTACTAGAGGTAAAGAACTATTGAATGCGAGCATTGAAAGCGAACCCAACAATGCAGAACTGCGTTTTTTGAGATTTTCAATGCAATGTGAAACACCTTGGTTTTTGAATTTTAATTCAGATATTGAAAAAGACGCCAATGTGATTTTAAAAGCATTGACAGATAAAAAAATAGTGGCCGATTCTGCTTTTTGGAAAAAAGCCCTAGCTTACATGAAAAATACGGGAGAGTTGAGTGATTCTCAAATGGCCATTTTGAAGAAATATTTATGATAGAAGAAGTAATACTGGTAAACGAGAACGACCAAGAAATTGGAACGATGGAAAAAATGCAAGCGCACATCAGTGGAGATTTGCACCGAGCTTTTTCTATTTTTCTTTTTAATGATAATGATGAACTCCTACTCCAAAAACGTGCGAGTTCGAAATACCATAGCGGAGGATTGTGGACGAATACTTGTTGTTCGCATCCCAGGCCCGGAGAATCGTTGAAAGATGCTGTGAATCGCAGGCTTCAAGAAGAAATGGGAATTTCGTGTGACATGAGTCCTGCTTTTCAATTCATCTACAAAGCATCTCTCGACCAAGGACTCATTGAACATGAATTTGACCATGTCTATATCGGAACGTATAACGGAAAGCCAGATATAAATGTAGACGAAGTTGAAGACTGGAAGTATGTAGATCTGATTTGGATTGAAAATGACATTCTCCAAAACCCTGGTCAATACACTGAATGGTTCAAAATTGCAATAAAGACGTTTAAAGAAAAATCAATAAAGAGTTTTCAATCATGATATACGCGGTAATCACCATAGCTACTTTTTTTGGAATGGAATTCATGGCGTGGTTTACACACAAGTTTGTGATGCATGGATTCATGTGGTATTTCCATGAGGATCACCATGTACCACAAAAAGGATTCTTTGAAAAAAATGATGTGTTCTTCCTTATTTATGCTGCCCCTTCTGCAACTTTAATGATGTTGGGAGCACTCAACAATTATGACTTCAGATTCTTTATAGGGTTAGGTATTTTATTCTACGGAATTGCCTATTTCCTTGTCCACGATGTACTGATTCATCAGCGTTTTGATTGGTTTAAACGAACAGATAATATTTATTTCAGAGCAATTCGCAAAGCGCACAAAGTGCACCACAAACACCAAGGAAAAGAAGAGGGTGAATGTTTTGGAATGCTTCTCGTACCAATGAAATATTTCAGAGAAGCCATCAAGTACAAAGAAAATAAAACGCGTACTGCATGATTCCATTTAAGTACTACTACCTAGCGATAGACTTGGGAGTATTACTCTTTCCGTTTTTATTTTCCTTTTATTCCAAAATGCCCTTCTACAAGTATTGGAAGGCGCTAGGAGTTGGCATTTTAGCCATGATGATCGTTTTCATTCCTTGGGATATCTATTTCACTTCTGAGGGCATTTGGGGGTTCAATGAAAAGTACCTTACCGGGATAAAATTGATAAATCTCCCAATTGAAGAATGGCTCTTTTTTATTTGCATTCCCTACGCTTGTATTTTCACTTATGAAAGTTTCAATTACCTCTTTCCAAAAGTCAATGAACGTTGGAATGGAAAGAAATGGAGTGGGTTCTATATTCTAATATTGATTCCAATATTATTCGTCAACTTCACTCATTGGTACACGGCAACTACAGCGGTGTTGACAATCGTAGCTTTAGGAATATTAATTGGCTTAAAGTTTAAAAAGCTTGGTCTCCTCCATTTCTCATGGATTGTATTGCTTGTTCCATTCTATCTTTCAAATGGTGTGCTCACAGGGATAAACTTTACTCAGTATCATTTTATCAATATGTATCCCGATCAAGTAAGCGACATGATTGTTTGGTACAACAATTCCCATAACCTTGGCATCCGCATTTGGAGCGTACCATTAGATGATTTCTTTTATGGAATGTTGATGTTGCTCATATCCATTCCTGTTTATGAATGGTCCAAGAAGCGATTTATGGCTGCTTAAAATGCATGCCAGCTACAACAGGGTAGTGGTCAGAAACATCCTCTTTTATCGTTCTATAATAATCTGTTTGAAGTGTGTCCGAATGAAAGATGTAATCGATTCTAAAAGAAGGAAACGCTCCGTTGTAAGTATTTCCAATTCCCGAACCCTGTTCTCTAAAACTATCCTTCAGTAAATCAGAAAACGTATCATACGTGTATGAAACAGGCGTGTCGTTGAAGTCGCCACAAAGAATTACAGGATACTTGCAAATCTTTATGCTTTCAGCCACCTTCTCTACTTGAGTTTGTCTTTTTTGAAAGGCAATTTTCAAGCGTTGAGCAATTCTAGTTATTCCAGTTTTAATTTCCTCTTGATTCTTATTGTCTTCTACAAAAGCATAGTCTTCTGGCTTAAATCGAATAGATTGCAAATGCGCATTGTACACTCTAACCGTATCATTCTTTATAACAACATCGGCATAAATGCAAAAATTATTGACGTCAGATTCAAACGGAATAAATCCTTTATTGATGATTTTGTATTTTGAAAAGAGAGCAACCCCAAAGTAATTTCTACCATTTACAGCATGCGTGTAGCGCTCGTGATAATACTTTGTAGGTAAAAATTTTAGCAAAGAGTCTTTAGTCGTAAAATATCCTTTTCTATCCGAGTGAAAAAACTCTTGAAAGCAAATTATGTCTGGACTTTCGCCTTTCAATATTTCAAAAATCTCATCCCTTTTTTCTGTTGAATTTTCTTTATCATAAACGCCAAAAAGATGCGCGTTAAAAGTCATCACCTCAATTAAATCATCCTCTTCATCTACCGCATCTTCACCGAGAGAAAAGCGAAAGAAATCGGTTACCACTGGAAGACCGATCAATATCGCTAATCCCGAAAGGACGATAAACCTAGGACGTCGAAATAACCAAAAAGCTATGAATAAAATATTGATTAAAAGCAGTATTGGAAAGCCCAAACCGAGGAGAGCCAAATAACCTATGCTTGTTGGCTTAAACTGAGGAATGACGTATGAAACAAGGAGGAAAAGAATAGCCGCAAAATTGGCATAAAGCATCAATTTTGAAAACCTAAAGCGTTTCTTTTTTTTCTCGTTCTCCAAAATTATTTCTGACTGTACTTAAATAAAAAATCCTTTTCGTCTTTTGACAAACTTTCGTAACCAGATCGATTTATTTTATCTAAAATTTCATCTACTCTTTTTTGACGTTTCGTCTTCTCGGCATTAAATTCTTCATCTGAAATAGGACGATGATGAACTGTTTTCAAATGACTCTTTCTACCTGAAAAGACATTTTTTAATCTATCTAAAAATCTGTTTAATCCATTTCCCATCACTTTTCCATTTCGATATTGATAACCATAAAAAGCTCCAAAAAGTGCACCACCAAGGTGACCGATATGCCCTCCGGAATTAAACCCTTTTCTTATTCCGATCAAGTCAACAACAACTAACAGTCCGCAGAGCCAAATCAATTTCATCTCAAATACGCCAAACAGGCGTACCACGAAATGTGGTTTGGTAATGCCTACCGTAAATATAATAGACATCACTGCAGCGCTCGCACCCAATACATAAGACTCACTTCGAAATGCTGGAAAAATGTTGAAAAACAAGAAAAACATCAAATACCCAGAAAGACCGCCGAGTATGTAATTCACTACCAATTGCGAGCTGGTAAAAAACGTTCTAAAGAGTTTTCCACCTGTGTATAAAACGAAAATATTAAATAAGAAATGTCCAAAAGCTTCATGTGTAAACATGTGAGTAATGATGCTCCATGGTCGATGAAGCATCACCTCCCAACTCGAACTTGCGGCGAGATAAAGATCAGGATGCGCTTTTACAAAACTATCGTTGAGCACAAGCGCCGAGCCAATGTAGACCAATTGAATAACAATGAATATCACAATATTCACTGCAAGCAGACGCGTCAATCCGTCACCTTTTCTAAGTGAATTTTTTATATCTTCTATAATATTCATGCTTAAATGCGATCCTTATAGTAAGTACCATCACGCTTTTGCCAATATTTAAGCAAAATAAAACCGAAGATCATACCTCCCAAGTGGGCAAAGTGAGCCACATTATCGTCTGGTGCATTTTGAAGAGCTAAGTACAATTCTAGCGCACCATAAATCATTACGAAAAACTTCGCTTTCAATGGTATTGGAGGAAACAATAACATCAATTGAGTATTCGGGAACAACATACCAAAAGCAAGCAATACACCAAATACGCAGCCACTCGCACCAACCACACCTATATTCAACGCAAGATTTAAAGACCCTTGAATTTGATTTGTGTAATTTCTATTTTGAGTGAGATAAGAATAGCCATTTTCAAAAACATCTTGAATTTCAGAAGCCGAAAGCTGCGACATCAAGTTGTGAATGGTGTAATAGTTGATTGCTTCGTGAAGAAAAAACGCTCCCAGACCAGATATCAAATAGTACACTAAGAACTTCTTCGCACCCCAATATCTCTCCAGCGCGCTTCCGAATAAAAACAAGGCATACATGTTAAAGAATATGTGCCCAATATTTCCAGAACGCAATGGCGCGTGAGTGAACATGTGGGTAATAATTTGCCACGGTCTAAAATTGGGACTTTGAAAATAATAACCAGTAAACGTCTCTTGAAGCCCTGGAATCACCGCAGCTGCGAGAAACACAAGCACATTGAGAATGATAATATTTTTAACTGCAGGTGTAATCTGACTAAACATACTATTTGAATTGTTGATCTATTTGATCAGTTGTAACTCGAATATAAACTACTTTATTTCCTTGAGCGTATTGAGGCTGGTTGCAAGCCATCAATCGCTGCACCAAATCCTTCAGCTCAGGTAAGGTCAGCATCTGACCATACTTAATGGAAGTGCTCTCAGCCATTGCCCAAGCTAGTTTCTGCTTCGAAGTTAATCCAAGATTTATCTGTTCATTTTTTAAATTTTCCAAAAACTCTTGCATCAGCTTCTCAGCGTCGCTCACATTTGCATCCGAAGGAATTCCAAGCACCTGATAGGCGCGACTTCCGAACTCCTCAATGTCAAATCCCAAGGCGCGCACATCGTCAATAATTTCTTGCATCAAATGAAAATCAGTATCGCTTAATTCGATTACTTCCGGAAAAAGTAATTGCTGAATAGACCCTGACCTTTTTTCAATAGCTTGAAAATATCTTTCAAATAAAATTCGGCGGTGAGCGCGTTGTTGATCCACCATGAGCATTTCCGCCTCGCCGGGCACTACGATATACCTCCTGTTCCACTGAATAGGATAAAAATCTTCATCCAGGTCGAAAAGTTTTTCAGGAGTAACTTCCGTTTCAATATCATCATTTACCATGCGTGATATTTCAAGAAGCTCTTGCCATCCCTTTCGCGACTCTTGCTTATTATCGAACCATCCTTGAGCCAACGACTCGCGCTTCGGACGTGTCGATTCAAAAGGATTATAATTCGGGTTCAGGTCGATTTTAGGCTCCACTATTGGCTTGTCCGCTCGAATTGGATCGATTGCTATTGCCGTCTCTTGATTAAAATCTAGTGTGGGAGAAATGTTATGTCGTCCCAACGCACGTTTCACAGCTGCGTGAAGAATCGCATAGATAGCTCTTTCATCCTGAAATTTTATTTCTGTTTTTGTCGGATGAATATTGATATCGATTTGTGCTGGATCAATATCTAGATAAACTAAGTAAAGAGGAAAATGTCCGTCCGGCAATAGTTGATCAAAAGCACCAACAATCGCATGATTCAAATACGAATTCTTGATGAATCGATTATTTACAAAGATATATTGCTCTCCTCTCGTTTTTTTGGATGCATCCGGCTTTCCAACGTAGCCACTAACGTTGACTATATCCGTATGTTCCTCTACTGGAACTAATTTTTCATTGTACTTATTTCCAAAAACGTGAACGATGCGCTGACGCAATGTAGCTTTGGGATAATTGAAAACTTCTCCCCCATTATGCGTCAACTTAAATTCAATATCTGGGTGTGTCAAAGCAACACGCTGAATCTCCTCGATGATATGCTTAAACTCTATCGCATCACTTTTCAAAAAGTAGCGACGTGCAGGAACATTAAAAAATAAATTCTTGATAGCAAGATTTGTCCCTTCCGGACAAGAGCAAGGTTCACTTTGCAAAAACTTTGAACCCTCAATCTCTATTCTTGTACCCAAATCTTGGCCGCGCTCTCTGGTTTTCATTTCCACTTGTGCTATCGCAGCGATACTCGCCAAAGCTTCACCTCGAAACCCTTTGGTTACGATATTAAAAAGATCTTCGGAAGTTTTGAGTTTTGAAGTCGCGTGACGTTCGAAACACATTCGAGCATCCTGAGCGCTCATTCCCTTGCCATTATCAATGACTTGAATCAATGTTTTACCAGCATCCTTCACCACAATATGGATCGACTTTGCTTCCGCGTCGATTGAATTTTCAACCATCTCTTTAATCGCAGAAGCGGGTCGTTGAACAACTTCCCCTGCCGCAATTTGGTTGGCTACATTTTCTGGTAATAATTGAATAATATCTGACATACAATGCCCTTGTATTTCGGGCAGTCAAAGGTACAAATGAAAAACCGAATACTTATTCTTGAATATAACCTTCTAGTACCGCTTGAATATCGGCATCCACTCCTGATACTGCCAGCACTTTGCGAAGCACCTCTTCTACCACTGTATCAGGGCAAGAAGCACCGCTCGTTACTACGATTTTCACATTTTCCTTAGCTGGAAGCCAGGCGTTTGCTGTTACCAAAGCCTGATCTTTATAGATGAAATGATTTATTTGATTTTCAGATAAAATTTCACTTTCATCTTTGATAAAATAAACCGGCATTTTTTCTGACAAAATAGTAGCAAGCTGTGAGGTATTAGAACTATTGTAGCCCCCTACAACTATGGCCAAATCGGCACCCGAGTCCAAAACAGCAAGCGTAGCTTGCTGATTATCGTTTGTGGCATAACAAAGCGTGTCTCTCGTATCCGCAAACGCCCCCTCACCTGCAAAACCTTCAATTACTTTTTTCAAATAATCTGCAATTTCTTGTGTTTCGGTGGCCAGCATGGTAGTTTGATTCACCACACCTATTTTGGATAAATCTTTCTTGGCATCAAATCCTTTCGAATATTTTCCCGCGAATGCAGTTTCAAAATCTTCTTGAGTCCTTTTTTGTGTTATAAAATCAGCCAACACCTCAGCTTCCTTCATGTCGCGAATAATCAACGAAGGAGAGTTTTCATTACTGTGAGAAAAAGTAGCACGCGTTTCTTCGTGCTTGTACTTCCCATGGATGATGTTCGTGTATCCATTTTTTCCAATCTCCGCTGATCGCTTCCAAACCTTTTCTACAAAAGGACAAGTGGTATTGTAACGTTGCGTTTCAACACCTTTTTCTTTCAATAAATTTTCAATTTCTATGGTTGTACCAAAGGCAGGAATAATCACCACATCTTCTGCTTTCACCTCATTCCACTCAATCAATTGCTGTCCTTCTGTATCCATAATGAAATCAATCCCGTGCGATTGCAAATCTTCATTCACAGCAGGGTTGTGAATCATTTGACTGAGTAAAAAAATTCTCTTTCCAGGATTTTCCTTTATGGCTTTGTAAGAAATTTCGATGGCGTTTTCTACTCCATAACAGAATCCAAAGTGGCGAGGAATTACAAATGTGATTTTACCAAATGAAATTTCACTTGGCTCAAAATTTTGCTTCCTAGGATCCTTGGTTTTTCGGAAATTCTTTAAACTTCCAATGATAGTTGACCTAAATTCTGATGGAATATCAAACTTCTTCATATCACTAAAAGTCTATTTACCCGCTTTTTGTTCTTTCACAAAAGCTTCAAGCTTACCTTTCTTGTAAGCTTTCAACATTGATTTGAAGGTTCTGTCTTTGCTAAATTTTTCGCTACTAAGCATGAGTTCACAAACCACTTTACAAGCTTCCAAGTCAATCTTATCTGGATTCTTAGCGGTTATGTGATTCATCAAGTAATAAGCCGCTCCATGGATGTAACTATACAGCAGCTCCTTATTTTCACCAATTAATTGAACATAATAACTAGGCACATCAATGGCATAGTCAGGCGTGCCCGAAAGCCATGTCAACACATAAGCATTTGTTTCGCTGCGAAGTGCGACATGTTCTCCAAGTGGTGTTACACAAAGCCATTTCAAACACTTTTCTATGTGAGATTCTGCCTTTCTATAATCCTCAGCCACTGTCCATTCATACTCAGCAGGTATTTCTGGTGTCTGTGCTTGAAGCAAAGAAACCGCAACAATCAGTGCTGACGTTATGAAGAACTTGATCATATTCATTCTACTTTTTCATTGAAATGTACTCCATATAACTCCAATTCGTTAAGAACAGGATTATATATCTCAGGCAAAATTGGCAAGTGTACACCACTCATCTTCAACGCTCCATTCAACATTAATTTAGCCGCAATAGCAATAGGCATCCCAACTGTTTTGGCCATAGCTGTATAAGTTGTATCATCACCAATGCACACCATTGAAGATTGTAACTTGTGAGATTTTCCTTCCAAAAGATATTCAAAGTCGTGATTCATTACAATCATATCTTTATCTCCATCATCCAACTTCAGCTTTTTTTCAATCAAAGCCTGCAAAGCAACAGCTGGAGATCCTTGGTTAATACCGATAGACTCCTCCTCAAAAATACCCAACCATTTAAGTTTGGTCATGACTTCATCAGAAAATGAGAATCGACGCTGAAGCTCCATTTCAATATTTGCATGAACCCTTGGAAGAAAGGAAGCTGTCAAATCTTTCCATGATGTATTAGCGGGATCCTCCAGCATGAATCCATCATCGGTAAGTCCAATTTTCACGAGAGCTCCCCATGCTGCGCAAAAACCTTCTTTTCTGAGTGTACCTCGAAGTAGAGTTTTTACATTTTCCATTCCATAAGCTTTCTTGTAACCTAGGGAATCTCGGTTGGCATATCCGTCGAACTTACCTGCATCCCCTACTTCAATCGTTTCAATGTCTTCGAAAAGCCTTGTATATGGAATGTACTTTAAAAGGCCATTTTCTCTAAACTTCGCTGTTGCTCCAGCTCCGGCTAATACAATATTCCTTGGATTCCATGTCACTTTATAATTCCATGGATTATCATCGGACTCTGGAGCTATCAACCCTCCCGTATAGCTTTTGAATGAGGTAATTTCCCCGCCTTTACCCTGAATCTCATGTACAATGCGCATTGCAGACATGTGATCGATTCCGGGGTCAGCTCCCATTTCACCCAAAATGGCGATACCCGCATTTTTGGCTTCGGTATCCAAATCCCACAATTCTTGAGGAATATAACTTGGAGTTAAAATGGACTTTTTATACTTCAAACAAAGCTTTATCACCTTCATGTGCATGGTAGCTGGAAGCATAGAAATCACCAAATCTGCGCCTTCTACTTCCCTATTCATACTCACATCATCCGACAAGTCTATTTTAAAGGCCTGCCCATTTGAATGATTATTAACCTTATTTTCAGCAAGTTGCAAATCAAGATCCCCAACTCTAATCTTCCAACCGGAGGTTTCAGACTCTTTCAACAAGTACCTAATTAGACTGGCACTGCTCCTTCCCGCCCCGATAATTAATATCACTTTCATAATGAAGCTATTGTTTCAACAAATCTATCTTTTCGGGCGGTAAAAATAGAGAAATAACTTTCGATTTAATTTTTTTGGCACAACCTTAGCCTATATGCCGTCGAACAATTAATTTTAACCGCTAAAATCAAACCGATGAAACAGATCTTTACAATTATTGCAATCTTCTTTGGATTAACCTCTGCGAGCATTGCGCAAACGGCAAACGCTGTTGTTTTTTCTGAGAATGGAGATAAGTTCACCCTCATTCTCAACGGAGAGAAAAAGAACGATACTCCAATGGCGAATGTTAAAGTTACTGGACTTACAAGCGAGTACTACCAAGCACGTATCGATTTCGAAGATGCGTCGCTACCAGATTTCACCAACAAAAACTTCATGGTTCAAAAAGGACGCGAAGTAACCTATGTGGTAAAACAAAATAAAAAAGGTGAATACGTTCTTCGCTACCAATCAGATTCTGAAATCGGTGGTTCAACTGCAAGTACACCAGCAAGTTCTACTGATGTGAAAGTAGTAGACTACGCCATCGAAGAGGAAGTGGAAGAAACAGTGCCAGCTACAAACATTAACATCAATGCTACTGCTACGCCAGGTTCAACAACTACAACGACGAATGTTCCTGGTGGCACTTCGACTACAACAACTACGACAACAACTACAACTGGCAAGCCAGGCAGTGGTGAAAAGGTTAACGTAAACATGAATGTAGGTGGACTGAACATGGGCATCAACATGAACGTTGAAGGCATGGATTCAGACATGGTGGTGGAGGAAACAGTAGTTACTAAAACAACTACAACACAAAGTACTACTACAACTACAAATGTCCCTAGTCAGCCTACTCCACGCGAGGAGATCGTGGTAAGAAATGACAAGCCGGTAGGATGCTCTCGCCCAATGGATGCTACATCTTTTACAAGTGCTAAAAAGAGCATTGCCGACAAAGGGTTCGATGATACAAGACTCACAATGGCAAAGCAAATCGTAAAAGCTAATTGTATGTCTTCAGATCAAATCGTACAAGTAATGGGCGTTTTCGGCTTCGAAGAAACAAAATTAGAATTCGCAAAGTACGCATACGACTATTGCACAGACAAAGGAAACTACTACAAGATCAACGATGCTTTCAGCTTTTCATCTACTGTAGATGAGCTGAATGAATATCTAGAATCTAAATAATTTGTGATACTACTTTTTCGGTCATTGGTATCATAAATTGAGACCAATGACCGATTTTTATTCATACTCTCTCACCAACAAATAAGGATACCATGAAAAATTTTCTACTCATATTTAGCTTAAGTATCTTCTTGTTGGCATGTCATGGAAGCAAGTACTTTACCAAGATGGCTGTCAAGCAAGATGCTGCAGGGCTCTCAGTAGAAGCAGCCAACAGCTACTATACTGCTCTGGTCAAAAAAAGAACTAACCTCGATGCACAAATTGGCATGAAAAAGAACGGGCAATTGGTGCTCAACCAAATGCTCAACGAATTTGCTAGAGAGAGAAATTTCGGCACACCCAAAGATGCCGTTTATGCCTACCACAAAGCGCGTGATTACAAAAAGAAAATTGAAGGCGTTGGTGTAAACCTTGACATCGCTGAGTTTTATATTAAGGATTACTCTGATATCAAAGACACCTACTTGTCTCAGCTTTATGAAGAAGGAACCACTTTGCTGGAAGAAGAAAAGTTCAACGAGGCAAATGTGCGATTTGATGAAATTAAAAAATTGGATCCAAACTTTAAGGATACAAAAGACTTAGCCGATATTGCTTTCATGGAACCGCTGTACTCTGCAGGAGTAAGAGCTATGAATGATGCCCATTACCGTGAAGCTTATAGCAAGTTTGATCAAGTGATTTCAAGAAAAGCTGATTATAAAGACGCTAAATCCTTGAAAAATCAATGCCTAGATAAGGGCAGATACACTATTGCTCTTTTACCTTTTGAAAATGCAAGTGGACAAAATGGTTTAGACGCGAAAGTTTCAGCATACACTTTGGATGCTCTCACTTCTATCAATGATCCTTTCTTGAGAATAGTGGATCGCGAACACATGCAAGCCATTTTACAAGAACAAAAACTACAATTGAGCGGTGTTGTCGATGATGCTACTGCTGTTTCTGTAGGCCAATTGGTAGGAGCTCAAGCCATCCTCACTGGAACTGTATTGAGCTACAATACAAAGACAGGTCAACTTCGTTCACAACAAAACAATGGCTATGAGGCTTATAAAGTAAAGCGTGTGGACAAGGAAGACGGTAAAGTATATTTTGACACAAAGTACAAGCCCGTTACTTACAATACATACTCTAATACCAACACAGTATCTGTGAGCTTTCAGTACAAATTGATCAACCTTTCAACAGGTGAATTAATTAAAACAGAAATCATAGAAAAGTCTGTGATTGACGAAGTGAACTATGGCAGCTATTCTGGAAACGTGAATGATCTGTATCCGGCGAATGGCAACGTGGTAAATTTCAATCAACAAGATAGAAGATACGTTCAAAATTTGATGTCGGCGCGTAGAGAATTGAAACCAACATCAGAGCTTTCTAACGAATTATTTAATGTAGTGACCAACCAAATGTCATCGCAGATTCAGAAGGAAGTTTTAAAGATTGTACAATAATGACTCATCGTATTCTACATATTACTTCAATATTTTTTCTTTTGATGGCACTTTTATCTTCTTGCGGAGATAAAAGTGTTTCAAAAGGGAAGACAGATGTTGCCGAAGTTGCACCCAAACCCGGTTGGGTAGATCAGCGTCCATTTTCATCAGCGTATTACATTGGTGTAGGTACAGCGAATAAAAAAGCTCAGCCACTCGACTACCAAAATGCAGCTAAGAAAAATGCATTGAATGATCTAGCTTCTGAAATTAGTGTGCGCGTTCAAGGAACCACATTTCTAAATACACTTGAAGTCAACAAAAATTTCAGTGAAGAATTCATTTCCAACATCACCACTTCAACAGACGAGAAGATTGAAGATTATGAAGTAGCTGGTATTTGGGAAAATGAAAACGAATATTGGATTTATTACCGCCTGAATAAATCACAATATCAGCAGAACAAAGCCATTAAAAAATCAAAGGCTCAAGATAGCGCCTATGATTTTTATTTAAAGGGATTGGATGCTGAACAAAATAGTAATGTGAGTGCGTCAATTGACCTTTATCTAAGAGGACTTTTTGCAATTCAAGATTATTGGAATGAAACAAATGAATACCAAACCGAAGGTGGAAAAGTATTCCTAGATAATAATTTGTACAGCAGCTTGCAGCGCATCGCCTCAGGACTTCAAATTAATGTACCCGCTCCAAAGATTGTGCTTTCAGCAGAAAACAGCTATAAGGCCAACTCGAACTATGAAATAGCATATTCAGGAAAAGGGGTTTCAGGAATTACCACGATTTATTCTTTCCCTAAAGATAAATATATGAAGCCTCGCGTGCAGCTCACGGACAATCAAGGGTTCGTCTCATTTTTGGTGGAAGATGTAAAGAAGAACACCAAGGATCTGAGCCTTTCTATCTCCATTGACTTGCTGCCCTTGCAACCAGCGGATTTAGATAAAAAAATAACCAAGGCCCTTCTTGAAAATTTGAAAACTGAATCGCGCCTGGTACCTATTGAATTCGTTGCTCCTTCATTTGTTGTTACAAGTTCAGAAAAGGTTTACGGTCAGGCTTCCAATTCAAGTACACTTGCATCAACTATGCAAAACCAACTGATTGAAAAGGGTTTACGATTAGGCACTGCTTCGAATGCAGACTACTCTATAACCATTGAGGCAAATACCACTGAAGGTGGAACCTCACAAGGATTTGTAGTTGCGTTTATTGAAATGACTGTAGAAGTGAAAAGCAAGTCAGGCGAAACAGTATATAGAGAGTCCATAAACAACCTGAAAGGCTTGCAACTCAACAAAGATGCAGCAAGTCTAGACGCATACAAAAAAGGACGAGAAAAGCTAGAATCACAAATGATTACATCAATATTGGAATCAATTTTTTAGCTTTGGCACGATTGTAGGAATTACCCAAATATTAACACGTAAAAAATCAACATTATGAATACTCGAAAATTTACCCTCGTTTTGTTTGTAGCTGTAGCCAGTATGATGGGCGTAGCTTGTAAGAAAAACAAAAAAGTAATTGAAGAACCAAAACCAAAAGGAGAGGTTCTAATCCAGGAATACTGTACTGGTGACGAATACAATAGCACCAAAGAAGTGTTCAGAGCATCGGCAACTGGTGAGAGCATGGACCGCGAAACCGCAAAGAAAAAATCACGTTCTAATGCAAGTGCGGCACTCGCTAAATCTATCAGCGCTACTATGAAAATTGTTGGTGACAACTACGTAAACTCAACTGAGTTCAACAACAAAGAAGAAGTGACTGAGACTTTCCAAGAAATGGCTCGCACGGTAGTGGATCAAGAATTGCGCGGTGCTATTGAGCGTTGCCAAAGAACAACTCAGAAAGAGGATGGAACTTATGTAAGCTACATGTGTCTTGAACTTTCTGGTGCTCAAATCGCGGATGCTTATGCCAATTCACTTTCTCAAAACGAGAAAATCAAAGCTGACTACAACTACGAAAAGTTCAAAGAAACTTTCGAAGCTGAAATGGCAAAATTTGGAGAAAACAAATAATTGAATTCTCATATAATGCAAAAAAACCCCGGTCGTTCCGGGGTTTTTTTATTGCTTAACCTTAATTAACCTTAACTACTCTTATTTAAATTTAGAGAAGTGTTTTTTTGCTCGTTTAACGTGAATGCTACTAACCATTTGCACCATTCAAGGTCTGTTACGAAACACTTTTTAGAAAGTTTCATTTTATATCAAAAAAAATCCCGAGTGGGCAACTCGGGATCTATATCTTTTCATAACCATTTAAAATCAAATAAAACATTCTACAACTTTTATACTTGCCCGGTTTTCAAAAGGTTTCATTTTTATTGAAAAAATCGCTAAACCTCGATAAGCTCCTCTTTTTCAATCACTTTCCTAAACACAACTTGTCCATCAAAGACGTCCATTACCACCGGCTCCGACTTATCTATTTTGCCGGCCAAGATGTATTTGCTCAATTCATTCATCACCTGCTTTTGGATAATTCTCTTCACAGGGCGGGCACCAAACTGCGGATCAAAACCCTTTTCAGTAAGGTAATTCAGCGCGTCAGGAGTTACTTCCAATTGAACGCCCAACCCTTCCAATTTGTCGGTCAAGAATCTCAATTGCATTTTAACAATGTCGGTTATCTGAGATTTGTGCAATGGGGTAAACATGATTGTCTCGTCCACGCGGTTTAGAAACTCAGGGCGCAAACTCGACTTGAGTAAATTCATTACCTCATCCTTGGTTCTTTCAAACAATTCCAAATCTTCAGGATCCTTAGCCTTCTCATAGTTCTCTTGAATAATTTGAGAACCCAAATTGCTGGTCATAATAATGATGGTGTTTTTAAAATTCACCACACGACCTTTCGAGTCGGTCAAACGCCCATCATCTAACACCTGAAGCAGAATATTGAAAACATCTGGGTGTGCTTTTTCGATTTCATCTAAAAGAACAACGCTGTATGGCTTTCTTCGCACGGCTTCAGTCAACTGGCCGCCTTCATCGTAGCCCACATATCCGGGAGGCGCTCCTACCAATCTACTTACGGTATGGCGCTCTTGATATTCAGACATATCGATTCTTGTCATAGCGTTTTCATCATTGAATAAAAATTCACTCAACGCTTTGGCCAACTCCGTTTTACCTACCCCAGTAGTTCCAAGGAATATGAAAGAACCTATAGGCTTGCGTTCATCGCTCAGTCCAGCTCTGCTTCTGCGAACGGCATCACTTACTGCGGCAATTGCTTCTTCCTGCCCCACCACTCGTTTGCCCAACTCTTGCTCCAATCGAAGCAATTTGGTTTTTTCACTTTCCACGAGTCGGGTCACTGGAACTCCTGTCCATTTGCTTACAACATCCGCAATTTCTTCAGGATCCACTTCTTCCTTAAGCATTTTTGAATTCGCTTGAAGCTCCATCAATTTCTTTTGCTCAGCTTCCACTATGGCTTCTTGCTCCTTCATTTTACCGTATCGAATCTCGGCTACCATTCCATAATTTCCTTCTCGCTCTGCCTGCTCTGCCTGAAATTTTAAATTCTCAATTTCTTTCTTCGCATTTTGAATAGCATCCACCACTCCCTTCTCAGATTGCCACTTTGCGGTCAACTCATTTCGCGTCTCTTGCTTTTCAGCAATTTCCCGATTGAGTTCTTCCAACTTCACCGTATTGTTCTCACGCTTGATGGCTTCTCGTTCAATCTCAAGTTGCATGATTTTTCTTTCAATCTCATCCAACTCTTGCGGTTTCGAATTGATTTCCATTCTCAATTTAGAAGCTGCTTCGTCGATCAAGTCAATCGCTTTATCTGGCAAGAATCGGTCGGTGATATAGCGTTGAGATAGCTCCACCGCCGCTATAATCGCGTCGTCGGTAATTTGCACCTTGTGGTGGTTTTCATAACGCTCTTTCAATCCACGAAGAATGCTAATGGCAGCTTCGCGATCCGGTTCGTCGATCATTACTTTCTGGAAGCGACGTTCCAATGCTTTATCCTTTTCAAAATACTTTTGGTATTCATTCAAAGTAGTTGCACCAATTGCTCGCAACTCACCTCGAGCTAAAGCGGGTTTCAAAATATTCGCGGCATCCATTGCTCCTTCACCTCCGCCTGCACCAACGAGCGTATGAATTTCATCGATGAACAATATAATTTCTCCATCACTTCCCTGCACTTCATTTACCACTGACTTCAGGCGTTCTTCGAATTCACCTTTATACTTAGCACCTGCGATGAGTGCAGCCATATCTAAAGCATAAATAACTTTCGACTTTAAATTTTCTGGCACATCACCCTTCACGATTCGATGCGCAAGGCCTTCAGCAATAGCTGTTTTTCCTACGCCCGGCTCACCAATGATGATAGGATTATTTTTTGAACGGCGAGATAAGATTTGGGTAACACGTCGAATTTCTTCATCGCGTCCAATCACAGGATCAAGCTTTCCTTCTTTGGCAAGTGCATTCAAATTTTTGGCATACTTGCTCAGCGCATTGTACGTATCCTCTTGAGATGAAGAAGTTACTTTCTTTCCTTTTCTCAAATCCAAAATGGCAGCCTTCAAATCCTTTTTAGTCACTCCTGCATCTTTGAGCATTCGCGAAGCATCATCACTTCCATCTACTATTCCAAGAAGTAAGTGTTCGATACTCACAAACTCATCGCCGAATTCTCGGAGATAATTTTGCGCTTGATTCAATGCTTTATTGGCTTCTGAAGAAAGGCTTAATTGCCCTCCTTGAACTTTAGGTTTTGAATCTATAATACGATCTAAAGTTTGCCCAATCAGGTCGACATTCACTTGTAGTTTTTTCAATAGAAAGGGTGCTACATTTTCATCTACCTCCAAAATTGCTTTCAACAAATGAGCATTCTCAATGATCTGGTTTTCATGAGCGAGAGCTATTTGCTGCGCTCTAGAAATCGTCTCTTGAGACTTTACTGTAAATTTTGAAAAATCCATTTTTTTAAATTATTTGACGCCGGTCTATCAAAATATAATCCACTATAAATTTCAGGAAATTTTGTCCTCATTATCACTTGGTTAATGCCAAAATGTACTAATTGGCGCGAGATTCACGTCAAAACATCCGAAATAAAACTACTTTTGACCCGTGAAAATTTTTCTGGTGGGTTTCATGGGCGTCGGAAAAACGACCATAGGAACAAAGCTTGCCGAAGCTTTAGGGTACAGGTTTGTGGATTTAGATAAGATTATTGAAGAAAAGGAGCAAATGAAAATTGCTGAAATCTTCAGCGCGAAAGGAGAAGAGTACTTCAGAAATCTTGAAAAGGACACTTATTTTGAATTGGTAGCAACCATGGATATGATGGTGATGGCTACTGGTGGTGGCACTCCCTGCTTTTTTAATTTGATTGATGATATGAATAAGCAAGGTCGCACTGTTTATCTCAAAGCATCTGTTCAAACTCTCGTTCAGCGCAATGAAGCGGATTCAAATCAAAGACCGCTTTTGTCGGATAGTAAAGGTGCTGATTTAGAAAATAAAATTGAAGACATGTTGCAGTACCGCGCGTCGTGCTACGAAAAAGCGCACCATACGGTAGAAATCAATCATTTTTCTCTGGAAAAGTCGCTTACCGAAATCATCAAGCTTTTTATCTAAGCTTCTAGGTGTACCGACTCCTTATTGTTTGATAAATCAACTGAAACGTGTTCCTTCAAATTGGTAGATAAAACCAATCCCGAATAGTCTGCTTTTAATGGAAACTTTCGGTGAAATCTATCAACAAAAGTGGCAATTGACAGGCGCTTTACGTCCACTTCCAAAATAAAACGACAAGCGTACATCAGGGTTTTTCCACTATTCAAGACATCATCGATAACGATCACTTCCTTTCCTTTCAAGTCACTTACATCTCCTGTAAACTCGATCGCTGCTGTAAGAGGTTTTTCCTTGTTGAGCGTAAGCTCAAATTTTTGAATATTCAACTTCGAAATTTCTTTAAGCAATGCAGCAATGCGATTTGCAAGTACATTACCATTTCCTGAAATTCCAATCAACACCAACTCTTTTGACTTATGATGATTTTCATAAATCTCGTGGGCCATTCTGGTAATTTTTTGATTTACCTGAAGGCTGTTTAGAATGAGTGTCTTTTCTTTATTCATGTGGTAAAAATAATACTTAAATCCCAGTCTTTTCGAAAAGTGCCACAGACTCGATGTGCGAAGTATTTGGAAACTGATCTACCAATGAAAACTTTACCATTTGGTAACCTCCTTCCGCGAGTATCTCCGTGTCTCGAGCTTGAGTGGCGGGATTGCAACTCACATATACTATTCGTTTTGCCTCAAGTGCAACCACTTTTCGCAATGTTTTTGGAGCAATTCCACCGCGAGGTGGATCCAACACCAGCGTATGAATCTTCCCCTGATACTCCGGATATTCTGACAAGAACTTCCCTACATCTGCCGCATAGAACTCGACATTTTTGATGTCATTTCTTTCCGCATTTTTATTTGCATCTACAATTGCAGATTCAACAATATCTACGCCTACCACCTTATTTGTGGTGCCTTTGGCAATCAATTGTGCAATGGTGCCAGTTCCACAAAATAAATCGAGAATTACACTGTCACCAATGTTTCCTGCATCAGCATATTGCAACACTTTTGAATACAACCGTTCAGCGCTTTTTGGATTGGTTTGAAAGAAACTTTGCATGCTGATTTCAAAACTCAACCCATTGATAACTTCAATGATTTTTGGTTTTCCAAAAACCAATGTTGTCGAGCCATTCAATGGATCTACTCTATCTCCTTCGTCATTGTTGATGGTATGGATAATTCCCGCCACGCGGTTTTGAAATAGTTCAGAAACTTTATCACAAAAGGCTTGAATGCTGAAGTTCTCGATTCCTTGATCGGTGGTTACTAAATTCATCAGAAGCTCATTTGTATGGAATGATTTTCTAACTACTAAAAAGCGGAAAAAGCCAGTGCGTCGCGGAGGAAGCCACGCCGGAAGACCAGTGGAAATGCACCACTCACGAAGTGCTTTCAAATTGTCTTCAAACTCTTGATCAAACATTCCAGAATCTTTATCCAAATTTTCTACTCTCCACCATGTGCCGCGATGTTTGAACCCGAGAGCAAAATCATCCACCTCCTTTTCCAATTCAAAATCATGGCGAATAACAGAAAAAGAATATTCCATTTTATTTCTGTAGTGCCACTGTGAAGGGGATTGAATGTATTCATCAAAAAGACCTTCAATATTCTCTAGCTTTCCGATTCTTCTGAAAAGATCAAGCGTGTTGCGCTTTTTATATTCAACTTGCTTATCTAAAGGCAATGTAGCATACGGCGCTCCAGGGATGGGTTGATATGGAATTTGTACTTCCATAGGAGACTTTTCCAAAATCTTGAGCAAACGACACTCAGCATATCTCTTTTGAGACTTTTGCACTTGAGCTTGCACCTTCTGACCAGGAATGGTATTTTGAACAAAAACGGTGAAATCCCCTTGATCTGTGGGCACTTTGGCAATTCCAACTCCACCAAATGCGAGGTCAGAAATCACCAATTCTACAATTTCATTTTTTTTAAACAATCTATCCGCCATATTTTGCAAATGTAATCATGGCAGCACCCATTATTATTGAGATATCTTAGCAAATATGAATTGGAAGAAAGCCTTAGCCACATTTTCTGGTCCCTTACTTTTTATAGTCCTCTCATTGTTCCCATTGCCTTTGGGTTCGGTACTCATGAGCAAAGTCATCGGAATGATTCTATGGATGCTTATTTGGTGGATCACCGAGGTGATTCCAATGGGTGCTACTTCACTACTACCAATTGCAGTATTCCCGCTCACGGGCATTCTCTCTATCGATAAAACATGTCTCTCATACGGGAATAAATATGTGTTTTTATTCATGTCTGGATTTGTGATTGCCCTCGCTATGGAAAGGTGGCAATTGCATCGAAGATTGGCTTTGAGTATTGTGAAAAAAACAGGGGTTGGTGCTAACCGAATTATCCTCGGTTTTTACACGGCTTCATTTCTCATTTCAATGTGGATTAGCAACACTGCAACGGCATTGATGATGTTCCCAATCGCCACCAGTGTCATTGCATTGCTATTGCACAAAGACCATCAATTGCATGGAAAAAAAGAAAAGAATTTTGCATTGGCTTTGATGTTATCAATCGCTTACGGAAGCAGCATAGGTGGTATTGCAACATTAGTGGGTAGTCCGCCGAATGCGGCGATGGCGGGCATACTCAGCGCCGAACCTTTCAATCAAACCGTCGCATTTTTTGATTGGTTCAAATTAGGATTGCCTTTTGCCATCGCGTTGTATTTCATTTCTTACCTTTTATTGGTGTATGTCATTTTCCCCAACAAACTTGGAAAATTTGAAATGGGCACCAAACTCATCGATCAAGAATTGGCATCACTTGGGAAATGGAGTGTTGAAGAAAAACGCGTGTTTATAGTCTTCGTTTCAACTGCTTTGCTGTGGATTTTCCAACAACAAATTTCAGAATTCATTCCTAAAGACATTGCTCAAATCAGTGATGTCGGTATTGGAATTACCGCTGCACTCAGCTTCTTTTTAATTCCTTCAAAAAATGAAAAAGGACAAGCACTTTTGTCATGGAAAGACACCGAAAGATTGCCTTGGGGAGTGTTGCTCATGTTTGGTGGTGGACTTGCGTTGAGCGAAGCTTTCAAAGAAAGTGGCTTGATCAATTTGGTCACGGAAAGCATGACGAACATGGACAAGTCCAATCTATTTTTCTTCGTCACTGTGTTGTGTTTTGTTGGATTAATCCTAACTGCCTTGATGAGTAATTTGGCGATGGTCAACATCTTTGTTCCTATCGTGGCCGCACTAGCCGTTGGCGCGGGTATCGATCCCATGTTGTTTGCCATTCCTGTCACCATTTCAGCGAGTTGCGATTTTATGTTTCCAATGAGTACTCCACCCAATGCCATAGCTTACAGTAGTGGTCATATAAAAGCCGCCGACATGTTTCGCGCGGGCATTTTACTCAATATCCTATCCTTAATTTTATTAGCGTCCTACGAATGCATCCTGATCTATTTCGTGGTCTGAGCGTGAGATGGGACTGGGGGGGTGGGAGATCGGAGATGGGGGTTTGGAGATTGGTGTTGGGAGCTAGGGATTGGAGATTGACATGTTGGGAGTGGAGATGGGATTTATTGGTTCGCTAGCTCATTTGGAATAAAAAATCTTTGCGTATTTGTGATGGGGCTGAATTTTGGTTTTTCTCCAGAGAATTCGAAACTATCTAAAATCTCTATGATATCAATTGATACAGACTGCACTTCAATTTGACAAACCCAATTAGCGTTATAAAAGGAATTTCAAATCCCGAATAAGCAACGCGCGAACTCCGAATAAGCAAAGCACCTTTTGAAGTGAGTTAGACTTTGTACTTGAAACCTTCTTTAATCTAAAATTTAGAATAGAAAATCGAGAATAAAAAAAGACAACCGAAAGAGTGGCTTTTCTATTGTGATCCCGAAGGGATTCGAACCCCTGACCGTCTGCTTAGAAGGCAGATGCTCTATCCAGCTGAGCTACGAGATCATCACCGTAAATTTAAAAAAAAAGACAACTCGACGTTGTCTTTTAGTCGGGGTGGCAGGATTCGAACCTGCGACCTCCTGCTCCCAAAGCAGGCGCGATAACCGGACTACGCTACACCCCGTTTTCATCAAAGTTTGCTTCAAATCTCACCCGCTCTTCGCGAGAAACTCCAAAAGCATAAACACTCTGATGTTTCTGCGGAAAGGGGGGGATTCGAACCCCCGGTACGGTTTCCCGTACGACAGTTTAGCAAACTGTTGGTTTCAGCCACTCACCCACCTTTCCGGTTGGGCTCAAAAAATTTGAGGGGGCAAATGTATTAAACGTTTGGCAATTTCCAACACTTTTCTGTCAGAACTGCAACAATTTTTCATACAACACATGAACTGGCAGACCCATCACATTGAAATACGACCCCTCTAACCTACTGATTCCCATATAACCTATAAACTCCTGTACCCCATAACCCCCCGCCTTATCGTAAGGTTGATATTTGTCGATATAATAAGCTATTTCCTCCTCCGATAGCTCTCGAAATACCACTTTGGTGGCATCAAAAAAAGTATCCGACTTGTCTTTACTGGCAATAGTAACTCCCGTATAAACCATGTGATCATTGCCACTCAACTCTTTTACCATCTCTATCGCCTCATCACGTGTCTCCGGTTTATTGAGCACATGCCCATTCACCCACACCACGGTATCCGCAGTTATCACAATGTCATCCTCCCCCATATCGGCATGGAAGGCCTGAGATTTTATTTTAGATAAAAAAAGTGGAATCTCTTCTCTCTGCAAGGCCGGCGGAAACGACTCATCTACGTCCTTAGTTTTAATAACAAAATCAATATCTAACCCCTTAAGCAGCTCCTGTCGGCGTGGGCTCTTTGACGCCAAAATGATTTGCTTCCCTTTAAATTTTTCGAATAACAACATATCCTAATATTATTGGACAAATGTATCACTTAGAATAACTAATTTCGCGCCCATGCACGAGACGATACTCATTCTCGACTTTGGTTCACAAGTCACCCAGCTCATCGCACGTAGAGTGCGCGAACTAAACATCTATTGCGAAATTCACCCGTGGAATAAAGCACCTGAAATCACAGAAAATGTGAAAGGAATTATTCTTTCAGGAAGCCCATTCAGCGTGAAGCAAGAGGGTGCGCCAAAACCTGATGTCACAAAATACACTTCGCAACGACCAGTGCTTGGCATTTGCTATGGCGCGCAATTGCTCGCCGAAACTCACGGCGGCGAAGTAGTGAGATCTACTCACCGCGAATACGGAAGAGCAAATTTGGTAAGCGTAGAATCAACGAATAAGTTGATGAAAGAAGTACCTATGAATTCTCAAGTTTGGATGTCGCATGGCGATACCATTCTGAATCCTGGCAATGGCGCTAAAATCATTTGCTCTACGGAAGATGTTGCTTGTGCTGGATACCAATTTGAAGGAAAGGATGTTTATGGTGTGCAGTTCCACCCGGAAGTTTATCACAGCACGGATGGCAAGCAATTGCTTCAAAATTTTGCGGTAGATATCTGCGGTTGCACGCAAGATTGGACTCCAAGTCAATTCGTAGAAGAAACAGTTGACCAGTTAAAAGCTCAACTTGGAAATGATAAAGTGATCATGGGACTTAGCGGAGTTGATTCTTCCGTTGCTGCAATGCTCGTGCACAGAGCCATTGGCGAAAATCTCATCTGCATTTTTGTAGATAATGGATTGCTTCGTAAAAATGAATATGAAGACGTGCTTCACAGCTACCAAGACATGGGGCTCAACGTGAAAGGCGTAGATGCAAAAGATAAATTTTATAGTGCCCTTGCAGGATTGACCGATCCAGAAGCGAAGCGCAAGGCTATCGGAAAAGTATTCATCGATGTATTTGATGAAGAGTCGAAGCAATACTCCGACGCAAAATGGCTTGGACAAGGCACGATTTACCCAGACGTGATTGAGTCGGTATCCGTTTCTGGTGGACCTTCTCAAACAATAAAATCACACCACAACGTTGGTGGATTACCAGATTACATGAAACTTCAAGTAGTAGAACCTCTTCGATTGCTCTTCAAAGATGAAGTGCGCCGTGTGGGTCGCTCTATGCAAATCAAAGATTCCATTCTTGATCGTCACCCATTCCTGGTCCTGGACTCGGGATTCGCATATTGGGCGAGATCACTGCAGAAAAGGTACGTATCTTGCAAGAAGTGGATGCCATCTGGATTAATGGCTTAAAATCAAACAACCTTTACAACGAGGTGTGGCAAGCAGGAGCGATCTTGCTTCCAGTCCAAAGCGTTGGTGTAATGGGCGACGAAAGAACCTATGAACAAGCGGTTGCTTTGAGAGCTGTAAATAGCACAGATGGTATGACAGCGGATTGGAGCCGATTGCCGTACGAGTTTTTGGCAAAGGTTTCAAACGATATTATCAATAAGGTGAAAGGTGTAAATCGTGTGGTATATGACATCAGCTCGAAACCACCAGCAACCATCGAATGGGAATAATATGAAATTGAAAAAATTAATTTTTTCTGTGTTCAGTATGCTTGTATTCTGCTTGCTTTTTGCAGCAGATACTCAAGCACAAGTTGTAGGGCCTGTAGAACAATACAAAGGTGTAGAAGTCTATTCTCACTCTGTAGAAAAAGGGCAAACCCTTTATTCACTTTGTAAGTTCTATCAGGTGGACATCAATGATGTGCTTAACCTCAATCCTGATGCTGACAAGAAATTAAACGAAGGTCAAATTCTTTATATCCCAGTAGCTAAATCGGGAATTAAACCTCGCACTTCACCTAGCACTAATGAAGAGTTTATTCGCCATGAGGTAAAAAGAAAAGAAACCCTTTATTCTATTTCAAAAGAATACAACGTTGATATCAATCGACTGATTGAACTCAATCCTGGTGCAGATCAAGGATTGAAAAAGGGACAGGAAATTCTTATTCCAACAAAGAAAAAAGGTGGTGATAACAGTATCAAAACTACTCCCACTGAAACGCCAACAAACTACCACAAGCACACTGTTGTACAAGGTGAAACGCTATTTGCCCTTTCAAGAAGTTATCATGTTCCGGTAGACGCTATCAAAGATGCTAACCCTGGAATGAGTGAATCACTCAAGCCTGGACAAGTAATAAATATTCCTGTAAAAGCACAACCGAATGATCAGTCGGTTGTAAAACCCACCACATTTGATAGTCTTCCAAATTTCACTCCTGTGAATATTCCTGGCTCGAATGTCAAAGACAGTTACACAATTAGTTTACTGTTGCCTTTCTTTTCAAATGAAGCGGATACAAGTTTAACTGATAAAGAACGCGTGTACAGAGACGCAGCCATCAATATGTACCGTGGTGTAAATCTGGCTTTAGATACTTTGAAAAAAATAGGGTTTAAGGCAGATGTTTATGTGCGAGAGATCAACGGAGATAAATCGGATGCACGCAAAATTCTTTCAGAAAAAGCCATTAAAGAAAGTGATCTTTTTATAGGTCCCGCCTTCAAGGAACCATTGCAAGAAATCAGTGCTGCAGCTGAGGCCAATGGTGCACATATTGTGGTTCCCTTCCCCACAAGCAATCGAGTTTTGTTGATTTCAAACAACATGAGCAAAGCTTGCCCGAGCGAAGAAACACAATGGGAATTCATGGGACGCTATATCGCAGATCACCACACTGCAGACAATGTATTATTAGTGAATTCTGGAGTTATCGATGATGCGCGTGCAGTTCAAGTTTTTGGCCAGAGCTATCTAAGCGTTCGAGGCGATAGCGTTATCACGCTTAAAATGGTGAAAAATGAAATCGTTGGACTCACCTCAATGCTGAGCAAATCGAGAAGAAATGTATTGGTAGTACCAACTGCTGATAAGAAAACAATCAACGCACTGTTTGCTGGAATTGACGGATACACTTGCCTTGTATATGGAGATGATGAATGGGAAAACATGCGCAATGTGAAAGCTGATTACCGCAATGATTATCACATTCGATTCCCTAAAACAATTTTCCTTGATTACACCGATCCTGCTCAACAAAAATGGATCGAAGCATACAGAAAACATTTCAAAACAGAACCAACAGATTTCGCGGTATTAGGCTACAACATGATGATGTATTATGCTGAAGGCTTAATGCAATTTGGCAAGGACTTCCCAAATCACTTTGCGGAAATTAAAACGAAAGGTCTTGTTGGAACAGGATTCAACTATTTGAAAACTGGCAATGAATCTGGATTTGAAAACAGATATTGCATCATCTTAGAATCAGATGATTTCGATATTAAAATCGTGAAGTAAAAAATAGTACGATATAAAAAGGGCCGTCTCAATGAGACGGCCCTTTCTTTTTATACTATAATTCGATTATGCCATTCTGCTTTTCAATTCAGCATCGATAGCATCAAGGAAATCTTCAGTGGTTAGGAAGTGTGAATCATTGGTCTTATCACCGTGGATACACATGGCCAAATCCTTGGTCATTTTACCAGCTTCTACAACATCAATACAAACTTTCTCAAGTGTATTTGCGAAGTTGATCAAAGCATCGTTTCCATCCAACTTACCTCTGAACGCCAAACCTTGAGTCCAAGCGAAAATAGAAGCGATTGGGTTGGTAGAAGTTTTCTTTCCTTGTTGGTGCTGACGGTAGTGACGTGTCACTGTTCCGTGAGCAGCTTCAGCTTCCATCGTTTTTCCATCTGGAGTCATCAATGCAGAAGTCATCAAGCCAAGAGATCCAAAACCTTGAGCTACGATATCACTTTGAACGTCTCCGTCATAGTTTTTACAAGCCCAAACGAAACCACCATCACTCTTCAAGCAATAAGCTACCATGTCATCAATCAAACGGTGTTCGTAGATGATTCCAGCAGCATCAAACTTTGCTTTGAACTCACTCTGATAAACTTCTTCAAAGATGTCTTTGAAACGTCCATCATATGCTTTCAAAATGGTGTTTTTAGAAGAGAAATAAAGATTCCACTTTCTATTCAAAGCCTGGTTCATACAGCTGCGAGCAAATCCGTAGATCGACTCATCAGTGTTGTACATGCTAAGAGCAACGCCATCGCCTTTGAAGTCGTAAACTTCCCATGTTTGTGCTTCGCCACCGTCTTCAGGTTGGAAAGTCATTGTCAACTTACCTTTTCCTTTAATCACAGTATCTGTTGCGCGGTATTGATCACCAAACGCGTGACGACCGATATTGATTGGCTTAGTCCATCCTGGAACCAATCTTGGGATATTGTTGCAAATGATAGGTTCACGGAAAACAGTACCTCCAACGATATTTCTGATTGTACCGTTAGGACTCTTCCACATTTTTTTCAATCCAAATTCTTCTACACGAGCTTCGTCTGGAGTGATAGTAGCACACTTCACAGCCACGTTATATTTTAATGTAGCCTCAGCCGCTTCAACCGTCACCTTATCGTCGGTAGCGTCTCTGTTTTCAATACCAAGGTCATAGTATTTAATATCTAGATCCAGGTAAGGGAAAATCAATTTTTCTTTAATGAATTTCCAGATAATTCTGGTCATTTCATCGCCATCCATTTCAACGATGGGATTGGCTACTTTAATTTTATTCATTTTGCGGATGTAATTTTTAAATGGATATAAAACAAAAAGGAGCAATCAAGCTAAAACCTGATTGCTCCTCAAGATGTCATTTCTTAACGAACGAATCAGGCGTGCTCTCTTTCTGAGAAATAGAATGCACCTTCGATAAGCGCGTTCTCGTCGCTGTCAGAACCGTGAACTGCATTAGCAGCGATGCTCTGAGCAAACATGCGACGGATAGTACCTTCTTCAGCTTTTTGTGGATCAGTAGCACCGATAAGTGTTCTGAAATCTTCCACTGCATTGTCTTTTACAAGAATCGCAGCTACGATTGGACCGCTAGTCATATACTCTACAAGCTCTCCGAAGAATGGACGCTCTTTGTGTACAGCATAGAACTTACCAGCTTCTTCTTTGCTAAGCTGTGTCCATTTCATTGCTTTAATCTTGAAACCTGCTTCAATGATTTTGTCTAGAATTTTACCAGTGTGTCCTGCAGTAGTTGCATCAGGCTTGATCATGGTAAAAGTTACTTTTCCTGCCATTTGTGTTTTTGTTATTTCGATAAATCGTGCGCGAAAATAATCAATATGCAGGAAAAAACGTGGGGAAATCGAATAAAAAAAGACAGATTGGATGCGGGGCACCTGCCGCCCTCTCTCCCAAAACGGCAGGACTTTGAATCACTCCTGAGCCACGAAATATAGCTCCCCGCACCTATCTGTCAAATTGAAAATTTCTTTGCGATGGTGATAAAGTCCGCGTAGACTCGACCACTAGTTATTCACGACACAAGTTTCGAGTAAAAAATTGAGTAACGCCTACTTTTTTTTGTTAAATTTTATGGTGTTTAACAAATTGGTCTGAATAGCAATCCACTTAATCGGGATTTTTTGACCTTTTATCGTAAATAGGTTTTGCTCTTGTTTCAAATTACTAAGCCTTACCTTTGTAAAAATTCAAACGCAAAAAGTCAATGGAAACTGCTGCAATGAAAGAAACACTATCATCAGAACGCGCGATGCAACTGGAAAATGATTTCGGTGCGCACAATTATCATCCCATTCCTGTTGTACTCGATAGAGGCGAGGGAATTTATGTTTGGGACTTAGAAGGAAAAAAATACTTTGATTTTCTCTCTGCTTATTCAGCAGTGAATCAAGGTCATTGCCATCCAAGAATCATCAGTGCCTTAAAAGAACAAGCGGACAAACTCACGCTTACCTCAAGAGCTTTTTACAATAGCAAACTTGGTAGCTACGAAAAATACATTACTGAGTTCTTTGGTTACGACAAAGTCCTTCCGATGAACACAGGTGTTGAAGGTGGCGAAACTGCTCTTAAGCTTGCAAGAAGATGGGCCTACGACGTAAAGAAGGTGCCTGCTAATGAAGCGAAAATGGTTTTTGTTGAAGGAAACTTCTGGGGTAGAACCATTGCCGCTATATCTTCTTCGCAAGATCCAAGCAGCACCAAAGGCTTCGGTCCTTTTGTACCTGGCTACATTGTTATTCCATACAACGACCTTGAAGCATTAGAGAATATTTTCAAATCTGAGCCAAACATTGCCGGTTTCATGTTTGAACCGATTCAAGGTGAGGCAGGTGTTGTTGTTCCTGATGAAGGATACTTAAAAGGCATTCGTGCACTTTGTTCAAAATACAACGTATTGATGATTGCGGATGAGGTTCAAACTGGTCTTGCAAGAACAGGAAGAATGCTCGCTTGCGATCACGAAGAAGTAAAGCCAGACATTCTCATTTTAGGTAAGGCGCTTTCAGGTGGTGTTCTCCCTGTATCTGCTGTGCTCGCCAACAATGAAGTGATGATGACCATTCACCCTGGCGAACATGGTTCCACTTACGGCGGAAATCCACTTGCATGCGCCGTAGCTCAAGAAGCTCTTCAAGTATTGAAAGATGAAAAGCTTGCGGAACACGCAGAGGCTATGGGGAAAATCTTTAGAAATGGACTTGAAGAAATTGCGAAAGAGAATAAGCTTATCCGCCTAGTAAGAGGAAAAGGCTTGCTCAACGCCGTTGTGATCAACGATACTGAAGAAAGTGAAACGGCTTGGAACATCTGTGTGGCGCTTGCTAAAAACGGATTGCTTGCCAAACCAACTCACGGAAACATTATCCGATTCGCACCACCACTTGTAATTTCAGAAAATGAAATGCAAGAATGTCTGCAAATCATTAAAGAGACTTTCAGTAAGTTCTAAATAAAAAATCCCGACTTAAGTCGGGATTTTTCTTTTTATGCAATGCAATTTATAATGTCGTATTTGGTGATGATGTTGTGCTTGCCATTTTCCAACTTCACCAACACTGCAGGTGTTTCAGGACTTATCATCGCCGACACTTCGTGTATTGGTCGAGAATAATCAACAACTGGATAAGGCTTACCCATCACCGTTTCAATTTTTTCATCCAACACTTTAGGATTATCTACGAGTACTTTGAAAATCGTGCTCTCATCGATGCTCCCAGCAAATCCATCGTCTTTTATAACTGGAATTTGAGATATGTTGAACTTGCGCATTTTCTCAACGGCGTGACTCACCAACTCTCCACTGCCCACAGTAACCAATGGCATATCGGTGTGTGAAACAATTAAGTCTTTCGCTACTTTTTTATCTTCTTCCAAAAATCCTCTGTCGCGCATCCATTCATCGTTGAACATTTTGCCAAGATATCTTGTGCCATGGTCATGGAAAATAACAACTACGACGTCACCTTCTTTAAACATATCTTTCATTTGAAGAAGACCTGCCATCGCAGAACCTGCGCTATTTCCAACGAAGATTCCTTCATTGCGCGCAATTTTTCGAGTCATGATTGCCGCGTCTTTATCAGTCACTTTTTCGAAGTGATCAATCAAAGAAAAATCAACGTTTTTCGGTAGAAAATCTTCCCCAATACCTTCAGTGATGTAGGGATAAATTTCATTCTTATCAAACTCTCCAGTCTCTTTATATTTTTTGAAAACAGATCCATAAGTATCTATTCCTAAAATTTGAATGTTTGGATTCTTCTCTTTCAAAAACTTCGCAGTTCCTGAAATAGTTCCACCTGTTCCCACACCCACAACCAGGTGTGTAATCTTTCCTTCTGTCTGTTCCCAAATTTCTGGACCCGTGGTCTCATAGTGAGCTTGGGCATTAGAAGGGTTATCGTATTGATTCGGCTTCCAGCTATTTGCCACTTCTTTTTCCAATCGAGATGACACACTGTAATACGAACGTTCGTCTTCTGGATCAACGTTAGTAGGACAAACAATAACCTCCGCTCCGAAAGCTCTCAATGCATCAAATTTTTCTTTTGATTGTTTGTCGGTTGAAGTAAAAATACAATTGTAACCTTTGATCACGGCTGCAATTGCCAAGCCCATTCCTGTGTTTCCACTCGTACCTTCAATGATCGTTCCTCCAGGTTTCAAAGCGCCACTTTTCTCTGCATCCTCAATCATCTTCAGAGCCATTCTGTCCTTAATTGAATTACCAGGATTGGTGGTTTCAACTTTAGCCAAAACCAAGGCAGGAATGTCTTTCGTTAATTTATTGATTTTTACCAATGGTGTATTCCCAATGGTTTCAAGAATATTGTTTGCGTATTTCATGTTCTAATTTTCGGAGGACAAAGGTAATATTTCCTTTTTAACTGAATCTGATGGACTTGATTGGAGAAATTCGCGACACATACTTCGCTGGCAGTACTAAGGCGACTAGACAAATTCCAACAGTCCACAAATCAAGCAGCGCAAAATCCATCCACTCCAAAGAAATAGGAACTTTATCCACATAATAATTTACGGGATCTAATTTTACCAATTGAAAGTGATGTTGGAGCATCGCCAATCCGATTCCAATCACATTTCCAATCAACACACCTCGCCCTACAATAAATGCTGCATTTAAAAGAAAAATCTTTGCAATAGGCCTATCCGTTGCACCGAGGGCCTTAAGTGTACCAATCATCTGTTGGCGCTCGAGAATGATGATGAGCAGCGCGCTGGTCATATTCACGATGGAAATAACCACCATAAGAATAATGATGATGATTACGTTGATATCGAGCATTGCAAGCCAAGAGAAAATCTCGGGACTTCTGTCTGTCACTTTAAACACTTGAAGATCGTATGGAAGTTGATTGAAAATGGCATCGTCATACGCGATGAGTTTATCATAATTTTCAATCAATACTTCATAACCTCCTATGTAGTTCTTTTGACTACCACCCGAAGTCCAAGTCTTCACCTCAAAGCTTCTACACGGGATGGTCGATGTATCATCCAAATAATTGATTCGTGCAAAAGCGGTATCAGAAACAGTCTCTGATTGATCTGTTACGACCACAAATACAGTGGTATCTTTCTCTGTATATAAAAACTGAGGTCCCTCTCCTTCCCAACCAGATACAGACCACTCAAATTTGTGATGACCATCCCCACCAAAACCCATTGCCCCCAAAACAATATGATCCAAAGTGCAAACAGTGTCCACCAAAATTTGCGCTTCCACTCCCCAACCAGATAATTTTTGGACATGAGAAATATCGACAAAGACATACTGCGAATCGTAATCTTCAAGACCTGTAGAGTATATTCCTTTGATCAGAAAATTGCGCTGACGAGCATCGCTTTGATCGTTTACAAAGTACATACTCAGCTTTTCACCAAGCTTCAAATTCAACTTCGAAGCCAGGTATTCTGAAATAATGATTTCGTTTACAGTATCCGGCTTGGTTCCTAACACCTCACCTTCCTTCATCACACTTTTGATGAAATCCCAATCGAAATCGGCACCAACTCCTTTGACAGCGACGCCTTGCAACCCCTCCTTTGATTCAATAATTCCAGGTTTTGACGCGAACACTTGCACATGGCGAACACCTTCTATTTTCTGAAGATTATTATAAGTAGTTGAATCAAAAAGGAGCTTTTGCGAGTCTTTTGAAATATTGTCGCGATTAGAAACCACTTGAAAGTGCGAACCGAAGCCCACAACCATTTCCTTTATTTCATTCTGAAAACCCTTAACAATCGCTACCGAAAGAATCATCAGCATCACACCGATGGCAATTCCACCGGTTGCTATGCGCACAATTGGTCGAGAAATTCGATTGTGCTGATCTCCCTTAATGATGCGGGTTGATATGTATTGAGCGAAATTCAATATTCAAAAGTTGCGTAAAAATACTCAGGCTTGATTATTGTTTTGCAAATTTGCGACAATGAAGTACCGTATTCTACTAATATTTTCAATTCTTTTCAGTATTGTTTCGTGCAATGCTCAGAATGAAAGCTCCACCTCCACTGTTCCTTTAAAAACAGGAGCTGAAAGAACTACGGAGTATTTGCCACTGCTTTTGGGTAAAAAAGTCGGAGTTGTAGCCAATGCAACCTCAATCATAGATAGCACACATTTGGTTGATTCACTTTTGAACTCTGGTGTTCAGGTCACCAAAGTATTTGCTCCAGAACACGGGTTCAGAGGCGATCATGGAGCTGGCGACAAGGTTTCAGATTCCAAAGATGTAAAGACAGGATTGCCATTAATTTCCCTTTACGGTTCCAACAAAAAACCTTCGAATGAAATGCTCAAAGGATTGGATGTGGTCATATTTGACATCCAAGATGTAGGTGCCCGTTTCTATACGTATATCAGTACTATGCATTATGTTATGGAAGCTTGTGCTGAAAATAAAATTCCAGTGATTATTCTCGACCGCCCCAATCCAAATGGATTTTATATCGATGGCCCAGTCCTTCATTCAAAATTCAAATCATTTGTTGGAATGCACCCCATCCCAGTGGTTCATGGCTGCACTGTGGGAGAATTGGCAATGATGATCAACGGTGAAGGGTGGCTTCAAAATGGACTAAAATGTGATCTGAAAGTAATTCCATGTGAAGGGTACGATCATAACACCCTGTACACCCTGCCTGTTGCACCATCTCCCAATCTACCCAATGCTAGCTCCATTTACAATTACCCAAGCTTGTGCTTTTTCGAAGGAACTATTGTTAGTGTAGGTCGAGGCACCGAATTACCATTTCAAATATTCGGCTTTCCCGATGATCAATCTGGAGTTTTTGAATTTACTCCGAAGGATATTGAAGGAGTAGTGACCAATCCACCCTTCGAGGGTCAAATGTGCAAAGGACACAATGTGCAAGCTTTTGGAGAATTCTACTTTCCAGTAAATAAGCAACTTTATTTGATCTGGCTATTGGATGAATACAAATCAAACCCGCAAATCAAAGACTTCTTTTCAAGACCTGAGTTCTTCGATAAACTGATGGGAACAGATATGGTACGCAAGCAAATTGAAGAAGGTCAATCGGAAGAGGAAATAAGAAAGTCATGGCAATCGGGCTTGGATTCCTATAAATCCATGAGAAAGCGCTATTTGCTGTACAAAGATTTCGAATAATGTCGTATTTTCGAACTCTGAACTTCGATTTTAGACCAAAACCATGAAAAAAGTTTACTTCTTTTTATTAGTAGCATTCGGCCTTTCTTTTTCTTCTTGTCAAAAAAATGAGGATTATATTCCTGAGCCTTATGCGTGTGATTGCGGTGCTTATGCATGGAATGGAAGTTCATATCAACTACTTAGCGCGAACTACATTCAATTGTTGGAAGACAACGATTTGAGCCGTCGCTACTATGTTACAGCAAATATTGCTAGCGAAGCTGACGAGCAGCCACACAATGTTAATCTTGAAATTTTTATTGATGATGTAACAGAAAGCATTTTCGATTTGGATGAAGATGTTGTAGAATTTGCAGCAACCGCACAAGAGGTGAACTTCAACGACGAATTGCTTCCTTTGAGAGAATATGTTCCGATTTCTGGTCGTGTGCGCGTTTACCCTGCTTTCTTCGGCGGTCCAGAACGCGTAGAGTTCAATTTAGTGATGCGCGAATCAGTTGATGGAGACATAGTGGGACCACAGTTCTCATTTACAGGTGATTTCACCGTGAACGTGGTTTACTAGAATTGTAACCTTTCGAGTTTTTCAAAGTATAAAAGCTAAATCCAGCCTATAGTTTATGCTTAAGACAACTCTCCTTATTCTTACATGGCTCTTGGGGTTTGGTACATTTCAAACAGATGTGACCAAGCAAGTCATGCGCAAACATCCGAATGGTACGCCATACGTGATTTTGTATTTCAGTAATAGTACCCACGAAATGGTGAAAGAAGAAGTCTTCTTTTCCAATGGTAAATTGCAGTGGACAGGTACCTACAAAAATGAAATGGAAAATGGCGTTTGGAAATACTTCTATGAAGACGGCACCTTAAAATCTGAACAGCCATACACCAACGGCAAAGAAGATGGCATTTGTATCGACTACGACGCCAAAGGAAATAAGATCAAAGAATCTCACTACGCCAAAGGAAAACTCATTAAAGAAGTGAGGTATTAAAATATTATTTTACCCGAATAACTTTTTATCAGTGACCACAAATATGTGGTCACTTTTTTTGGCCTTACGGTAAATGTTCCTGTGAATTCACCAAATGCAGGCATCAATCCCTGCTTTTCTCCAAATAAAAAACAAGGCAGCCGCAGCCCTTGACGTGCCTCGCCATACATGCGGATGGCAGGATGAATGTGCCCGGCAATTACATACTCTCCACTTTCACTATCACAAGGTTCATGTACCCACTTCACTCCATTTTCCAATAGAAAATCAACTACCTCAATCTTAGACGCTTCATATACCTTTCTATCGAAAATATCATGATTACCTTCTACCAAAACTCTTTGCATTTCGGGAAACTGATCAAGCACATCGACAAACTCATCCCATTCATGATTGTGCTGACTGTGGGCAACATCACCAAGAAATACAATGCGTTTTGGTTTAAATGCTTCAACAGCTTCAACCAATCTCCAGAAATTATTTTTGTTGGCCTGAGCTGGAATTAGAATACCATTCTTTCTGAAATGTTCAACTTTTCCAATATGCAAATCGGAAATCACTAAGGTTTCCGATTCTTTTACATATAAAGCTTTTGAAGGGTGAAGAACAAATAATTGTTGTGCTATTTCAATGGAAGGAAACTCCATAATTAGTCATCTACTTTGAGTCCCTTTCTTTCTTTTACATTTCGCAAACGAATGTTTAGCAACTCAACAATCATTGAAAATGCCAAGGCGATGTAGGCATAGGTTTTCACATCAACACCTTCAGGCAGATGTAAGAAATGGGCATCTTCGAGTGCCTCCTCTGTAAGAATGATTCCAATCACCACCAAGAAAGCCAATGCCAACATTTTAATCGTTGGATATTTTTCTATGAACGTTGAAACATAAGGAGCAAAAAGCAACATTACGATCATGGCCACTACTACAGCGATTACCATGATTGGAATATGATTACTCAAGCCTACCGCTGTGATGATGGAATCGAATGAGAAAACGATATCAATAAAAGTGATTTGAAGTATCGCTTGCAACATCGTGAGCTGCCTCGACTTTTTCGATTCTTCATGATCAGAAATTTTAAACTTGTGGTAAATCTCCGTTGTTGTTTTTATAATCAAAAACATACCACCTGCAAAAAGTATTAATCCCCTGCCTGTTACTGGATGATCTCCTAATGAGAAAAATGGAGTCGTGAGTCCTGTGATGTAAGATATCATCGACAGCAGGATAATACGCACCACCAAAGCCATCGACAATCCGATGAATCGAGCGCGTGCCTGTTGCTTTTTTCCAGAAATGTATCCGCAGATAATAGCAATGAAAATAATGTTGTCGATACCCAACACAATTTCCATTACCACTAGCGTGAATAAATCAATCAACCCTGTGACCGATTCAAAAGGAGTTAAAAATTCTTGCATCTACTATTTTTCAATAGGCATCATATCGTCGTCAAACTCCATTACTTGAGGACCATTCTTATCGTTGGTCACCGGAACACGAGTCTCGACTTCCATTCCAAAATCTTCCATTACTTGATCACTTTCTTCTCTCATCTTTTTCACATCTGCGTCATCCGGGAAGAACTCTTCTGCTTGACCAACCATAATAGAATTCAAACGAGCGCGCAATTCAATGTCACGTGCCATCGCTCCTTGTCTGCCTTCATCCAATGAATTGAAGTAATCAATTTCTTGTTGATTGATCTCAAACATGCGCTTGGCCAATTCCAATCCTTTCTCTGGAGCACCAGCATCATAATAAAGCTGACTGATATTCCACATAATTTGTGGTTGATCGTAAGGTACATTTTTCTCTGGCATAGATGACTGACATTTATCCAATGCCTCAATGGCCTCTTCCAATCTACCTTCTGAAATCAATTGTTCTGCTAGGTGCGAGAATTGAAGACGAAGATTGCTTGTCATTCTTCTGTTATTTTCATCCAGATAAATGTCTTCAGTGTCCATATTACCCCACTTGAAGTTCTTCATCATGTTTTCATACATCAAGTCGGTAGCGACTCCACCATCCAAGTTTGGATTCGCAGAATTCTTGTGAAGAATTGGAGTCAATCGGTAAGCAAGACCCTCAAGTTGGAAGTAACGCTCCAAGCCCATATAAGACTCTCCACCGGTAGTAACAGCGAAGTAAACTGGGCGTTTCCAATCCATGTTATTGATGAGGTCGAGCACCATCAAGTTAGCCTTGGTAATGTATGAACGAGGGTTACCGCGTGTATCTACAATACCCCATTTGATTTCAGAAACCAATGAATCTCCCTCATGCAGGAATGGTTCATACATCGCCTTTGCTTCATCGCTCACAGGAAGTGAGAACAAATAAGAAGGCAAGTAATGCAATGCTCTGTCTCCATTTTCAATTACGTTCTGATCGTTGAGTGTAAATTTCAACGCATCATCAACAGACATAAACCCTGTCGTTTTATCGTACGGATCCAAGAATAAAACGTCCCTCGTTCCTTGACGGTATTTCTGTTCAGGAATTTTGAAAGGAACAGGATCACTTTCGTAGGCGCGACGTTTCATTTGATCGATGTACCAATCGGTATTCAAAAGTGAAAGATTCACTACTCTAACATCCGTTCGAATTCCTTCTACTTCTTGAGCATACCAAAGTGGGAAGGTATCATTGTCACCATTGGTGAAAATAATTGCGTTTGGAGCAAGAGAGTTAAGGTAGTTTGATGCCATGGCAATCCCCGTTTCACGATGCGCTCTATTATGATCATCCCATCCATCCTTGGCCATCAAGTATGGTGCTGACAATCCGATCACCAAGGCTACCACCCCTTTTATCAAGTCTGAAGTTTTGAGTTGATGAAGTAATGTGGAAACGGCAAAAAATGCTACAGAAATCACACTGATGATCAATAATGACATGCTGAAGCCTTTGTCATCTGATGACACTGCGCTTTCTAATCCGTAAAGCACTATTGACCCACCAATAGACATTGCAGCTAATGTTCCCAAACTCTTCCAAGTCATGTTTTGCGCAGCATAGAACAAAGCGTAAACGCCTAACCCTATCCAAACAGCAAACGCATAGAAACTACCCGCATATGCGTAGTCACGTTCTCTTGGTTGCAGTGGCGTCTGGTTCAGATAAATTACAATCGCCAAACCAGTAAGGAAGAACAACAATCCGACTACAGCAAAATCTTTAGGGTTGCGAATCAATTGGAAAATCAATCCAATTAAGCCGAGAATCAATGGAATGAAAAAGAATTTATTCATCCCTTTATTATTCAATTCCATTTCTGGAAGTGCATCTCTATTTCCAAGTCTGTCTTCATCGACTACGTCAAAACCTGAAATCCAGTTGCCATCAAGGAAGTCGCCCATACCTTGACTGTCATCTTGCTTTCCAGCAAAATTCCACATAAAGTATCTCCAGTACATCCAATTGACTTGATAAGAAAATAAGTAAGTCAAATCCTCTCCTGTAGAAGGCATCATTTCACCGTACTTCTTTTCTAAAGCACGCATGTATGAATTGAATTCTGGACGTGTTTTTGCACCTCTCAATTGATACTCCAATTGTGCGATGTAGCGCTCATCATCCGTTACTTTTTGTCTTCCAGCTACAGAATTCCAATTCTTATAATTACTCCAATTTTTGTATTCGCTAATATGATTAGCTTGACTGGAATACATACGTGGAAAAAATCCACAATACTCTTTCATGTAGTTTACAACGCTCTCTTTCTTCTCACCAGAGTCAATGTATTCTTCTACAATTTTCAATTTTCTATCTGTATGTTCAGAAATAAATTTTTCCGCCTCGAAACGCTCTCGGCAACTTATAACTAAACGATTTACACTATTATCTTCTCTCACGCTAAATGACTTTACCCAAGAAGGAGGACCGTCCAAATATGGATCTAACTTATCTTCTGGAGTATTGAAATACTGACCGTACAAAAGTGGACGATCCCCATACTGCTCACGATTGAGGTATGACAACAATGCGAAGATGTTTTCAGGATTGTTTTCATCCATTGGAGTGTTGGCTTGTGAACGCACTACAATGGTTCCAAAACTGGTATACCCGATGATTGCAACGGCGATTCCAACAATCAAAGTGTTTGCTGCCACCCACCCTTTTTTTGTGGTGTAGTAGATTCCGAATACAATTAATGCTACAAGTATAATCAAGTAGAATATCACCCCCGAATTAAATGGCAATCCGAAACCATTCACAAACATTTTTTCAAATGAGCCTGCAAGTTTCACAGCATAGATAATAATCCCCGTTTGAATCAACCCCAATAAACCAAGCGCTACGGCACCTGTAATGATCACACCCTTCCAAGAGAATTCATATCTTTTGAAATAGTAAACAAATGCAATTGCAGGAATCGCCAAAAGGTTCAATAAGTGAACACCAATTGAAAGTCCCATCAAGTATGCGATAAGAATAATCCATCTCAAAGAACCTCTTTCATCTACTACAGATTCCCATTTCAATATCGCCCAGAATACAACCGCTGTAAACAATGATGACATCGCATATACTTCACCTTCTACAGCAGAAAACCAGAATGAATCGCTGAAGGTGTATGCTAAAGCACCTACTAAACCAGAACCAATCACAGCGATCATTTTACCTTGTGACCATTCACCGTTGAGGTCTGCTAGTTTTTTAGCTAGGTGGGTAATGGACCAATGCAAGAACATGATGGTAGCACCAGAAGAAATGGCCGACAACATGTTGATCATGAAAGGCACTTTTGCCGGTTCTACAAATGCAGAAAATAATCGAGCAATCAACATAAACAAAGGAGCCCCTGGAGGGTGACCTACTTCAAGCTTATATGCTGATGCGATAAACTCTCCACAATCCCAAAATGGCATTGTTGGTTCTAGAGTCAAATAATAAACGATGGTTGCAAAGAGAAACATGAACCACCCTGTGTAGATATTTATTTTCTGATACGACATATTCTTGGTTTAGTAGAACGAGGGCGAAGATAACCCGACATTTCTTAGATACCTACACACACGTGGATTCTTATTAACGACAATTAACCAAAAAAAAGTCCCGAAACTGCTTTCGGGACTCCTTCTAATTTATGTCGTTTAGTTGTTTATCGAACCTCTAATAACGTGGTTTTAACATAGTTATTTTGCGTCACCATCACAAAGTAAACACCTGACGCAAAGCTAGTTACACTAACCACCTGCTTGCCACGGTAATTTGAATTCTGGAAAACCACCTTTCCAGTAATGTCTAAGATCTGTGTAGAATAGCTTTCTGTGTTGCCCAAATCAATTGTCACATTGTTGGATGCTGGATTTGGATACATTTCGAAACTATCATTTTCCAAACTTCCAACAGATTCGATACACTCTGTACCTACACCAAAATCCAAATTGATGGAGGATAGAATTGCTGGAGGAATAGTTTCATTCACTACCGTTTCGCCATTGATTACAACGTTTGCCGTAATGTTTCCATTAAATACTACAGGAGCATCAATAGAGATATTATAGCAACCTTGAGGAATACAAGCTGATGCAGTAAATCCATTGTCATTTGAAAGGATAATATTTTCTACAAAAACTGGAATATCCTGTCCCATCACGATTGTTAATGCATCATTCAATTGCTCCACATAATCGCCAGAAATCGAAACTTCTACTGTGTAATCAGTACATGGTTGTTCTTCCCATCCGCACTTAGAATTCAATGAAACGAGGTATCTGCGCCCATTTACATTACACCACGGAATCCATCCAATCACGTCGAACTCTTCAGAGAAAATCACATTCACAGATTCCCAATCCACATTCGCATTTGAAGTACACATGGTTAGATAATAACAACCATTTTGAAGACATAGCAATTGATCAAAATAAGGGTCAGCTGAACTGTATTGTGCAACTCCAGAAACCACAACATCCTCCGTTTCTACATTCACGAAAGAATATTCAAAGAAAGTCGCTCCACCGTTTTCAATGTAGCTATCCATTGCAAAGCTCACCGAAGTGCACTCTGCTCCACCTTCGTAATTGATCGGAACACAACCAGTAACAGGGCCCGAGCACAATTCTGAATTGACACCACCACACACCTCATATTGGCCAGGCTCTGCAAATTGGTGTTCCACCACCCAAGTAGCTGCGAGGGTAGTTCCATCACCGAAGTTCCACATCATAGGGTAAACTTCAGGATTCCCATAAGCTGTAAATTGATACAAGCCATTGCCCAGGTTCACCGCCTCAATTTCTATCATGCAGTCCTGAGTTTCACAAATGTCAACTGTAATTTCTTGGCAAACTTCTGCCCCTTCTGGACAAAGTTCGCTCGTGAAGTAAGCGCATACATTATATACTCCTGATTCAGTAAATGTGTGTTCGATGAAATGACCAGCATTATCTACTACAACATTTCCAAAATGCCATATTACGCTTTCACCTGGCTGCGCGTTCGAAACTTCAAATACCCAATTGGCACATTCGCCTGATACATACATAGAAGTAGGACAATTTTCATTATTGAAAATATCAATTACGATGGTTTGACATTCTGTAGATTCACAAACCACAGTACCTTCAAAAGTCAATGTTTGATAAAGACAAACCACATACTCTCCGTTCATTGTGTAGTTGTGGTATGGGTTCATTCCATCAGATTCCGATCCATCACCAAAATCCCACAAATATGAAACTTGTCCGTTTGATGATGAACTTTGATTGATGAAGTTGTATTGTCCTGGCTCGTTTTCACTTGTGGTGAATTCGAAAGCCGCATTGCATTCACCTTCAAAAATTCCGGTACAAAAATCCATTTCAATGACTTGAGTTCCCCAAGCATTCGAAGAAGTTGGAACCAATGTATTTCCACCGATAAACAATTCTGCATAAAATGTTTCAGGGTTAGAAACACCATTGCCCACAACTCTCAAGTTGTAGCAACCAGGTTCAAGACAAACGGTAGTTTCGTAAAGATTGGTTTCGGCATTGAACGTGGTATTCCCTGTAAACAAGTTCACGTTGTCCAAATTTCTAACCTGCCATTCCACATTTGTGGGACCGTTAGAAGGAGTACTTGAAAATATGGAAACCTGAACTTCAATACATTGCGCAAGCGCAGATGATGCAGCGATAGCAAAAACTGCTATCAAAGCACTGATTTTGGTAAAAATTGACATGTTAGATTTTGGTTAAGAGTGATTTACGGCAAGACTAGTTTAAAATTTAATAGGTTGCACCTATTAAATAAATCTTGGATCGGTCTCCATCACGTGCCCGCAATTTTTGCAGGTACGCAAGTCTTCACTTGTATAAAACTCCTTGAAGCGAGGCAAAAAATCCTTTTCAATATTATTGAGCACGAAGTACGTATCGTGCAGTTTGTTATTGCAATTGTCACAATACCAAAGCAGACCATCCTTCATTTCGCGATCGTCGCGCTTCACTTCAATAACGAGCCCTACTGTATTTTCTCCACGTTGCGGTTGGTGAGGCACCCCGCCTGGAAGAAGGAACATTTCCCCTTGACGAATTGGAATATCTACAGCCTTTCCATCCTCTTGGATGCGCACGTTGATATCACCTTCCAATTGATAAAACAACTCTTCGGTTTCGTTGTAATGGTAATCTTTCCGGGCGTTTGGTCCGCCCACGATCATGACAATATAATCCCCCGCCTCAGTGTAGAGGTTTTTGTTTCCAACCGGTGGTTTGAGGATATCTCTATTCTCTGAAATCCATTGGGAAAGATTGAAAGGTCTTCTAATTGCCATGATATTCTTGTTTTGAGAATGCTAATGTAAGACAATCCCAAACTAGAATTCAAATGACAAAGCTCACTACTTCGACCAGCGGTCTTTTACTTCAGCGAGAGTGAAAACCATTTCAGGCTCTGTTTCGAAAACAGTTCCAATAACGATAAGATCTGCTCCTGCATCATATGCTTCTTGAACCTGACGTTCGGTACGAATACCACCACCAACGATGATTGGACAATCCACTGCTGCGCGAACGGCTTCAATCATTACCGGGCTAATAGGTTTATCTGCTCCGCTTCCACCATCGAGATACACACACTGCAAGCCGAGCATTTCACCCGCCATTGCCGTAGCTGCCGCTATTTCAGGCTTGTTGTATGGAATTGGGAAAGTCTGACTCATATAAGAAGCAGAAGTTTGTCTGCCACAGTCAACAAGCATATAGCCGGTAGGAATGACTTCGATTCCAGATTTTTTAATGACAGAAGCTGCTTGCACATGCTGACCAATCAATAGTTCTGGATTTCTGCCACTGATTAGCGAAAGCAATAACATGGCATCCACAGAAGAGTTGACTTGTTGTGGGCTACCAGGAAAAAGCACTAATGGGAGGTTGCACTTTTCTCTGATTTCCTTAGTCACCTCATGAAATCTATTTTCCAACATCAAACTTCCACCTACACAAACCATGTCTGCACCTGCGTGCTTGATGAGGTTCACCACGTGAATTACGTGCGCGGTATCCGTGATTTTGTCTGGGTCCACTAATACAGCGAGTCCTTTTTGTTGTCTTTGCGAAGACTCTTTAATAAAGGTAGGATGCGATTCATACTTAAATTCTTAATTGGCTCAACTAGAAAGTATTGCAAATGTAGGAGTTTACTCAGTTTTTGGTTTGGGTAGATTGTTAAAGATAAACCCTGATTTACTAACATCAAGCGGTTGACTCTTTTTGGACAGCACCACTTGAAGGGGTTGAAAATGATACTTTCTTAGTCCATTCGAAGCGCTGTGGTTCTGACTTCCACAAAGCGCTGATAAACAAGCACAATACATCAGACGACCCATGGAAAATTCATTGAAATTTGATTTACCAAAAGAGAATTCATCAATCATCAAAGTGATTGGTGTTGGAGGCGGAGGTTCAAACGCCGTAAACTACATGTTTGAACAAGGAATTACTGGAGTAGATTTCATCGTGTGCAACACTGATGCACAAGCTCTGGATAAAAGTCCTGTTCCTTCAAAAATTCAATTGGGTTCCACTTTGACTGAAGGTCGCGGTGCTGGTTCAATTCCTGAAGTTGGAAAGAATGCTGCAATCGAAAGCTTGGAAGAAGTTCAAAACCTTTTGTCTGAAAATACCAACATGGTTTTCGTAACCGCTGGTATGGGAGGTGGTACTGGAACAGGTGCTGCTCCTGTAATCGCAAAGATTGCTAAAGACATGGGTATCCTTACGGTAGGTATTGTTACCATTCCATTCGTATTTGAAGGTCGCAAGCGTTCAGTTCAAGCTGATCTCGGATTGAAAGAAATGAGAGAGTCAGTTGATACACTATTGATTATTCGCAATGACAAGTTGCGCGAACTATATGGCAACCTTTCTTTAAGACAAGCATTCGGACACGCCGACGAAGTATTGTGCACAGCTGCTAAAGGTATTGCTGAAGTCATCACTCTTACTGGTACAGTAAATGTGGACATGAACGACGTGAAAACAGTGATGAGAGATAGCGGCGTTGCCATCATGGGTAGCGGTAAAGCAAGTGGCGAAGGACGTGCGAAGCGCGCTGTTCAAATTGCTCTTGAATCTCCACTACTGAACGATAACGATATCGATGGTGCTAACTTCATCCTTCTTAACATCACTCATGGTTCAGACGAGTTGTTGATGGACGAAATCAGTGAAATTACTGATCACATCCAGGAACAAGCTGGCATGAACGCTGAAGTAATTTGGGGTTACGGTCAAGACGATACTCTGGGTGAAGATATCTGCGTAACAGTTATTGCAACTGGTTTCCACGCAAAAACAGTTGAGAGCATGTTACCAGCAGCTTCATCAGAACCTGTAAAGCATGTACTTGAAGCTACTAAGCAAAACGAAGTTGTAAGTAAGGTTGAAAAACCTACTACCCATGTTGCTCCTGAAGTTACGAATGAGGAAACTTCAGAGCCTTACATGAAAACAACTTTCAACTTGAACGATCCTGTTATTGAAACTCCAAAAGGATTCGTTAAGCCACAACCAGAATTGTTTTCAAATAATGAAGATCTTCCTGAGCTTTCTACATTGAAGCATGTAGAAGAAGAAAAAGTTGAGGAAGCACCAATCAATTTTATCTCTTTGAATGCAGAAGAAAAAACAGAGGTTTTTGAAAATCCTGTTGCAAGCGATTCATTGAGCTTGAAAGCTGAAAATGTAACAGTTCAAGACCGTCCGGCTCGTGCCGAATTGGTTGCTAGAAATAAGGATCGCGAAATGAGAATTCGTGAATTCACAATGAAACTTAAGACTCCAAGTGGTCTTAATGACCTAGAAGCTGAACCAGCTTACATGAGAAGAAAAGTTTCTTTGGATAATGTTCAACATAGCACTCAAAGCACGGTTTCAAGATTTTCATTGAGCGAAAGTGTAGATGAAAATGGCGAGAAAAAAACAGAGCTCCGCGATAACAATCCTTTTCTCCACGACAATGTGGACTAATTCGAAACCTGCAAAATTTCGATAATCAAAAAATCCCGACATCAGTCGGGATTTTTTTTTAGAATAAACTCGCTTGATTATTCAATAGTTCCGGAACTTTTATTGTCATGTCTAATTCTTCCTTTACCAATTTACCAAAGAGTCTGCATGTTTCCGGCGTCAGCAAGCTTCCCGGTTGATGCATCCACAAATGAAAAGTTTCAAGCCCTTGCTTTTTCCATTTAGCAATTCGCTCTACCCACTCTGTCAACCTTTGCTCGTCTGTTTGATCCAATTCATTTCCACCAAATCTCACAATACAATCAGGAGTGGTAAGTCGCATGTGGACGGCATCTCTTCTTCCCGCAGTATCTGTTATTACCGAGCCTATTCCCAATTCTGACATTGCAGTCCAAACTTCCTCTGATGCATTGCTCCCATCAAACCAAGACTCATGTCTAAATTCTAAAGCAAACTTCATATCCCTAGGAAGCGATTCGAGATACCTCAAAAGATCAGCAGCTTTATTCTTGGAATAGTGAGGAGGCAACTGAATAAAGGATGAGCCCAACGTATTTTCAAAAAGCAAAATGACTTCCAAGAATTCATCCGTGATTCCTTCGCAATTATTGAATCGCCTGTAATGTGTAATCGTTTGTGGAAACTTGGGACAAAAAACAAAATCTTCTGGCATTTCATTTTTCCATTTCAGAAGTACTTCAGCCGTCGGAATTTTATAATGGGTAGCGTTAAGTTCTATGGTAGAAAAATGTTTTCCGTAGGCTTTAATAAAGTCAAGCTTTCTTGTTTTCTCAGGATAGATTTTCCCGAGCCATTCCGGAATATTCCACATAGTGCCTCCTTGATAAATCTTCACGTCGCCACTCCCCTTTTTTAGAGAATTTTTGGTAACGCTATGGTCTTTCGGTAGACTTAAATCTACACCATCAATGCTATCTAATTTTCCAAATTTCATAACTTGCAACAAAGTTAAGACTTTAACGTTGCAGACGGTATGGACCTTGATCCCGAAGATATTTTAGATGCGCCCGAGGATAAAAATTCCCAGAAGAAAAATTATTTCCTTCTGGGAATTGTATCTCTTTCATTTGCAGCATTAGCCCTAGTATTCAATTTGATGAAATGGCCAGGAGTGGCCGTCCTAGCCATTATCGGATTCATATTAATTTCCATTCGCTATCTCCTCATCTTCTTTTCAGCAGATAGAAAATTTAGCGATTGGATGTATTTCCTTGGTAGAATTACACTTTTGATGACAGTGGCAACATTCTTTGTTTTAAGCGAGCCTATTCGAATACTGTTTGCCCTTCCTGCTATTTTTTTCATTCTAGGATTAATGACATCCAAGAACGAAAATTAATTCATCATTTGATTTATTTTCTTGTGAGCGAGTTGCTCTCTTTGAAATTCTCTAAAGGCAAAAATGGGGGTCCACAGCACTGCGTAAAGACTGTAAATAAAAATCAATCCAATAGTAAGCCACCAGATATCGAATCCTTTCCAGATATAATTCCAAATGCCACCGTAGTACAAAACGGCTGTTAGAATTATCATCAAAGCTATCGCTCCGATTACACCTGTATTGGATGGAGAGCTACCCGACAAACTTGTTAGATTGTGATATCCTACTACATGACTTGAAGAGTCGAAAGCAATAATTACATCATCACCGTAGCGCGCATGATATAGACCATCATCGAGGCCAACATAAACGTTATCGTTTACCTTAATCCAACGCTGCGGCGTGCTTTTACCTGACTCGGGCAAAACAGAGTTGCCGCTTTCCTGAACTTTTCCTCTTACAACATCAATATTGACATCTGGGAATAACTTAGCCATGATTGAATTTTGTTATTTGTATTGTTATGATTTCGAACGTTGGGAAAATTTGATTTCAGCCCTCCGGTTAATGGCATGCTGTCCCTCTTCACATTGCACATCATCTACACAACCATTTAAAATTTCTTCTTCACCGTGATATTCAATGGCGATTCTATTTGAATCCACGCCCTTTTTTTCTAAATAAACTTCTACTACCTGTGCTCTCTTTTGCGACAGCAATTCATTGTGTTGGCTGCTTCCTCTACTGTCCGTATACCCTCGAAGGGTGATATTTAAATCCTTATTCAACGAAAGTAAGTTGGCCAGTTGATTCAACTGCGATTTGGATTCCGAAGTAAGATTAGAACTATTCAGATCGAAATAAACGCGATTGACGATAAACACATAGCTATCTTTCACTACAATTTTCTCCCCGTTATCCGTCACCATTTCAATCCCCTCATGAGGAGCCAATCTTTGATAATAAGCATCTCCACTGAGAATTGGAAGAACCACGGATTTCCCATTATCGAATAAAACAATCCTGTCTAATTTTGATTTTTTAGAAAGCTTGAACTGGTAATAGCGTTGCGGTTTAAGTTGATCAAAATTAAACTCGCCCAATTCATCCGTTATAGCTACTGCGATGATTTCACCGTTGTCATCTACAATGGCAATTGGAATTTTAGAGACATTCGAACTGGTACTTTGTGCAATCACTCTTCCTTCAATTGCTATACTCAACGAACTATAGTCGTTGTTCTCTAGTAATTTAATATCGCTGTAAACAAACTTCAGAAGCTCGAGGACCAATTCCCCTTTCTCATTGAAAGTGTATTTTCTGATCTTGTTTCCATAACTATCGAGTATATAAAAATCAGTTAGAGGAAACAATTCCTTTACTACTCCGCTCAGCTTCACTCGATACTTTACTTCGAGTTGCAAATCTTTGAGGTCGATAACACCTTCAGCAGTGGTGGTGCCAGCTGTCAGAAGTTCATTCGCTTCATTGTAAAATTGTAGCGTGGCACTTGGGAGTTCCACACCATTTGCCATAAGCAAACCAGAGTATCCTGTGGTGGCAAACTTTTGTACTGTTTTTCCAAAAAGAAAAATATCGCTACCTCCAATGCTACCCTTTCTATCAGAAGAAATAAGGCCGCGCTGATCGTTGATGAAAAGTATGCGATAATCATTGTATTCTGTATTGATCGGATACTCCAATTGAATAGCGTTCATCCATTGCTCCTTTCCTTCAGATTTAAAAATATCGTAACCTCTTTCGGGCAACCAGCCGTTGGATGAAAAGTAAATGTCACCTTCAAATATGGTCGGGAAAATTTCCGCCGCCGAAGTATTGACCTGACCACCACAATTTGCTGGCTGCGTCCATTCATCACCGGATTTATAACTGAACCAAATATCCCAACTACCGTGTCCACCTTCTCTTGTGGAGGCAAACACCATTACGTTCAATTCATCATCATAAAACGGTGAAGAGTACTCCGCATCGTCATCACAAAATGAAATTAATTCAGGAAAAAACTTTGCGCCTTTTTTAAATGATTGTGCAAAGATCTTCTGCTTTCCATGGTCCCTGCCAGCGCCATAATTGTTGGCCGAACTAAAATAAAAAACTGAATCTTTGAGATTGACTGTTACAGCACCTTCGTCTCGATTTCCTCGGTGAGAAAAAAGGCGTTGAATATTTTCGTAGGTACCAAAATCATCCCCTTTTTGACTCGTGTAAAGTTGCGACGGAGAATTTCCATTCCAAGCTCTCAAACGATTTTCATCCTGAATCCCGTTTGACATGACATAAAGCGACTCCCCGAGTATATCGCAAGCGTAGTCGTTTTTCTCAGTATTGATATTTTGGCAGGACTGGACGTAGTAATTCCATTGGCTTTTTGCAGTAAAAGCCAGAATTAGTAAGAGGTTCAGAAGAACGAACTTTTTCATCCGAAGCTAATGTCTGAAAAATCTCGACCAAACATGCGAATGAATCAACTAATTATCAATACTTAAAGGTGAATTAAGCCTCGCCTTTTTCTTCTTGCCAAAGACGATAAACATCCTCCAGCATTTCGTACCACTCCGCGCCAAATCGACGAATAAGAGGATCTTTAAGAAACTTGTAAACAGGAACTTTGAGTTTTGATCCGCATTCGCATGCTGGTTTGCATACAGGCCAACGGTGATAGTTTACTCCGATATAATCTTTTAATTTACTCAGACGGATAGGATAAAGATGACAACTGATCGGTTTTTTCCAATCCGTTTTCCCTTCCAAATATGCTTTCTCAAGCGCGCACTTGGCCACTTGATTTTCATCGTAGTAGACAAAAGCACATTCAGCGTGCTCATAAATGAGGGTGGTGACCAAATCGCCATCAGGATCCATTTGATACATCCCTTCTCGTTCAATTGCCTTGATTCCTTGTGGAGACATGTAGGGTTTTACTGCCTCATACACCTCTTCAATCTTTGAAATTTCCTCAACTTCGAGTGGTGCGCCACTCTCTCCTTCTACGCAACATGCTCCTTTGCATGCACTTAAATCACATACGAAGTATTCATCGAAAATTTCTTCGCTGATCAATGTTTCACCGACGATTATCATAGGGCAAAGATAGTGGTGCTTTTGATTCAAAAAGTTGAAGTTTTTTCCTTGAATCATTTTTAAAACAATTACCTTTGTAGCACTTAATTCTGTAACAATAACGTCAATTATGGCTCATTTAAAGTTCTTCACGGACTCCAACGGTTTTTGGCACTGGAAATATGTGGACGACAACGACAATATCATCGATAAAAGCTCATTCGGTTTTCTTGATAAATCAAATTGTGAAAAGCAAGCATTTCTGAAAGGGTACGTGAAATAATTCCTATTTTCACAAAAAAAACATGAACCCGATCCACGCACACTTACTCGTAAACCACCTGCCTATCGTAGGTGCAATTATCTCCCTTGGTGTTATCCTTTTTGGTATCATTCTCAAAAATGACACTGTAAAAAAGACAGGACTTTATATCAACATTTTTTCATCTATTAGTGCTTTTCTAGCGCACATCACTGGTGAAAAAGCAGAACATCTTGCGGAAGAAATTGAAGGAGTGTCACACAAATTAATCCATGAACACGAGCATCAAGCTGAACCTTTTGGTCAATTGATGATTGGTCTTGGAATTCTGGCAATTGTCATTCTCATTTTATACAAAATGAAACCTAAAGTTGCCAATATGCTTGTTTTCGTTTCAGCATTAGGATTAGCAATTGCATGTTTTCTTGCACAAAGAGCAGGAACTTCTGGGGGTGAAATTCGCCACCCAGAAATCAACATGACAACCACTTCATCTGATCACGAATCAGATGAACATGAAGAGGATGAAGATCATTAAAAAATAAAGCTCGTGGTCAATTTGAAAACGAAATCGTTTTTGAATTGACCCTGAGCGTATGGTCCGTAGCGATAAAACCCACCGATTCCGATTCCAGAAAATCCTGATTTTAGGATGCCATCTATCTGTAATCCACTTTCAAAATAGCCTTTTTCCACGGTCTTTATATCAACCGAATAGTTGTTCGGTTTTTCACTTGTCGACCACATCATGTTGTGAACCAAAATTAAATGTGGTTTGAAGTTTTTATATTGGAACAGTAAATCCTTGAAAGAGTGTCTTAAATGTACTGCAGCAAAATCCCTGAATTGGTAAGCATTAGTAAACATGGTTTCAAAAGTTTCTGGAGCTGCAATATTTGCAGAAGATCTTGATCCACGACAATTATATAGCAATGAGAATGGCACATCACCTTCCACTCTACCACCCACAATTTTCACAAATAGTTCGCCTGCATTCTTAATCAAGAATCGCTTTTCTGCACTTGCATCGTATCGTGTATAATCAAATTCTCCATCTAAAAGGCCACTGATACCTTTTGTAAAATTGAAATAAAAAACAGGCAATCTACCTCCGAGACTGACTTCTTTCTTGCCCATTCTTACAAGCTTTTCACCAGGTGCCCATCGCACCAAACTTCCAATCTCCGTAATTTGAAAAATATCTTTTTCTACTTGAACCGTAGATGAATTATCACTCACATTCTGATAAAAATAAATGTCTTGATATGGATTTACCTTTTGAACATTTGCGAATGGAGTAAGCGTGAAATTGCGATAAGCCCTGCCATTCGCCTTCACTTCATACTTTTCATAAACATCCATTCTCGTGATAAAGAATGGATAAAAATCTCCAAACAAAAAGTTGTTCGCGTTGTTAATGAGCCTGTTTCCAGCTGTCTCTCTTACATCATGTTCAGCAGAGAATTTTAACCAAACCGCCCGTGGCTTGTAAATATTAAATTGGAGATCCCCGCCATATTTCCAAGCCTTATCCTTGAAGCCATAGGCTCCATATCCACCAATCTTAAACACCTTCGAAAGTTTGTCGCTCGTGTGTATGCCTCCACCCAATCGGAAACCTTCATAACTATTGGCAGCCATAAGTCTATTGATATCAAAATCAATATATCCCAATGGAATTCTGCCTTCCATCATTGCCGAAAGAATGCCCATTTTCTTTTCAAAATTCTCGGCTTCACTGACACTATCAATAATGTGATACGTTTTAAGATCAATCGTATCAAGCGGCGCATTTCTATACTTCATCCAAACCGAATCTGGTTGTGATTTGGCATCCTTCAGCATCATTAGTGTGACAGGCGTAAACTCCTTTGCTTTCAACTTTGGATCGAGTTCAATATTCTGCAAATACGACCTCCCCTCACCCACCACACTAAATCCATCTACATTTAGGTTATTCATAGTTATGAACGAGTTCAACTGGATAGGAAACCACGCTTTGCGATCAACCTTTTCATATCTCTGCTGAATTTTTATTCCGATGGACTCAGTATCATCATTTGGTTCGGCCAACAAATTTTGAAGCGCGTAACCATCCGTATTGATAAACAACTGGCCTTTCATCCCATCAAAGTTTTTTCCTTTTCTTGGACGAAATGAAATGGTGAACACAGTGTCCTGTTCAATATAAGTAGTGTCTTCAATGATGAATAAATACTTTCTGTAGGAACCATTGGTGAGTGGGCTCAAATATTTCGCAGAAAGAATTTCGACGTAGTCTCCATAAAAACTGAAAGACTGCAATTGTGTACCCAAAAGCGCAAAGTCAGCGTTTTGGAATCCTGATACACGATTTGCAATAATCGTTTCTTCTGAATGATTGGGTGGCAAGTACTTTCTTTTACTAATCGATTCTACCAAAAACAAATGAAATGTTTCCATTTCTTCCATCTCTGCAACAAATGAGCTATCGCTCAACTGTCGGATGTAAGCGGGGTCGGTAGTATCGGCTTCGATATCAAAGGTGAGTTTATTGTAACTCTCATAAGTAAAACTATGCGCTCTTTCTGGGTTATTGTATTCCTTATTTTCAATCGCTTTTCTAATGATACGCTCCGCCGGATTTTCTCCTGGTCGAATGACAATTTCGGCCAATTCCGAAGTTTGTTGCTTCATCACCACATTTAATTCTGATTCTCCTTTCCATACCAAAACATACTCTTCATAACCCAAAAAGCGAAAGTGAATTTTATCTGATTGCTTTAGATTAGGAAGCACATATAAACCATCAATATCCGAGTACACACCGTTTTGAGATCCTTCAACATAAATTGCCACGAAAGCCAGCGCTTCCTTTGATGACGCATCAATTACTCTACCTTTCATAGCGTTTTGAGCCACTCCAACAAGAGATAATAAGCTTAATTGAAGAATAAGTAAAAGCGTTTTCATAATCAAAGGTTTCTACATAAACGATTATCAGCCGAAAAGTACTACAATGATTGTAGATTTGTGACAATTGAAATATGCGACTTCAAGAATTCATACGTTTTATAAAAATCTGGACACTTCCACGCATTTGGAATGCCTTGCTTCTGGGTATCTCCTATTTTCTCGCGAAAAATTTCAAAATCATTAAACCACTTGGATTGCCCACGAGTATTTCGATAGAGCCTACCACAGCTTGTAATTTAGGCTGTCCTGAATGTCCATCTGGATTAAAGAAATTCACTCGACCTACTGGTAATTTGAAAATCGACAAATTGGAAAATTGGCTCACCCAAATGAAAGGCCATCTTACATATATCAATTTTTATTTTCAAGGTGAACCATTTATTCACCCCAAATTTTTAGAACAAATTAAAATCGCGAAATCACTCAACATTTATACGTCTACTAGTACGAATGCGCACTTTTAAATGACGAAATGGCACGTAAAACGGTTGAATCTGGATTGGATAGATTAATCATTTCAATTGATGGTACCACTCAAGAAGTCTATGAGCAATATCGTGTGCATGGCGATTTGGATAAAGTAGTAAAGGGTGCTGAAAATATTGTAAAGTGGAAAAAAGAACTGAAGTCAGCCACACCCTATGTGATATTCCAATTTTTAGTTGTTAGGCCCAATGAACATCAAATTGAAGACGTAAAATCTCTTACTCAAAAAATAGGAGTTGACGAATTAAAATTCAAAACCGCACAAGTTTACGAGCCCAAGGAAAACCACCCTCTCATCCCTCAAAATGAAAAATATAGTAGATATAAAAGGACCAGCTCTGGGGCATATATTTTGAAAAATGAAATGAAAAATAGTTGTCTACGATTGTGGACAGGAGCGGTGTTGACTTGGGATGGAAAAGTGGTACCGTGCTGTTTTGACAAAGATGCACAACATATATTGGGAAATTTAACATCGCACCCTTTCAAGGAAGTATGGTATTCTGCCAAATACCAATCATTTAGAAAGCAGGTATTTACAGAGCGAAAATCAATAGAAATCTGCGCCAACTGCTCCGAGGGCACTGAGGTTTGGGTCTGAGTAAAGTCATTGATTTACTTTTAGAATTAGGTCTTTTCTTTCTAACTTGCGCGTCAATGGAGACGTGGGAATTTATAAAGGGACTATCGAACCCTGAGACTATTATTCACTATGGTGGATTGGCTTTGCTATTAACAATTGTTTTTGCTGAAAATGGGGTGTTTTTCGGAATCTTCTTACCCGGTGACTCACTGATTTTTATGTCAGGACTTATTTGCTCCACTCAACCTGAAATTCTAGGACTTGATATTTACACCCTCACCACCGTAATGTTCATTGCTGCGGTTGCTGGAGGTATATTCGGATACGGATTCGGGATGAAGGTTGGACCTCCTGTATTCGAGCGAAATGAATCTGTTTTTTTCAAGAAAAAATATGTGGATGTTACTCGTTCATTCTACGAAAAGCATGGAGGTAAAACACTAATCCTCGGAAGGTTTTTACCCATCATCAGAACTTTTGCTCCCATTTTGGCAGGAGTTATTAAAGTGAACTTCAGAAATTTCATGATGTATAATATCATTGGTGGCGCACTTTGGGTAGGCATACTCAGCAGCGTCGGCTATGTGGCCGGAGAAAAAATCCCGGGCATTGAAAATTACATTGAGTACATCATTATCGGATTCATACTTATAACCACGGTTATCGTAATCCGAACTTACATCAACCACAGAAAAGAATTAAAAAAGAAAGAAATAAATCCATGAAATTCGGCACAAAAGCTATTCACGCAGGGCAAGAGCCTGATCCTACTACAGGAGCTATAATGACTCCTATTTACCAAACTTCAACATACGTTCAAGAAGCTCCTGGTCAGCACAAAGGATATGCATACGCTCGTGGAAAAAACCCAACCCGTGTTGCATTAGAAAGTTGTCTTGCGGCACTTGAAAATGCAAAACATGGTTTGTGTTTTTCTAGTGGAATGGGTGCTGCGGATGCTATTGTAAAACTTCTTCGCCCTGGCGATGAAGTGATAGCTACTGACGATTTGTATGGAGGAACATACCGCATGTTTACGAAAGTATTCGCAAACTATGGTATCGTGTTTCACTTCATTGACATGCACAATTTGGATGCGGTAAAAAGCACCATTAATTCAAAAACAAAAATGCTCTGGTTGGAAACTCCAACTAATCCGATGATGAAAATTATCGATATCCAGGCATTGGTGAATATTGGAAAAGAACACAATTTGATTACGATGGTAGACAACACTTTTGCGTCGCCATACCTTCAAAATCCATTAGACATGGGTGCGGATATCGTAATGCATTCTGCTACCAAATACCTCGGCGGACACAGCGACGTGGTGATGGGTACACTTATGACGTCGAATGATGCGTTGTACGAGCAGTTGGCTTTTATTGCAAATTCTTGCGGAGCAACACCAGGTCCTATGGATAGCTTTCTTGTGTTAAGAGGATTGAAAACCCTTCACCTGAGAATGCAAGCGCATTGTAAAAATGGTGCTGCAGTAGCCAACTTTTTAAAGGATCATCCAAAAGTTGGAAAAGTTTATTGGCCAGGATTAGCAGATCATCCAAATCATGAAGTAGCTAAAAAGCAAATGAAAGATTTCGGTGGAATGATTTCATTCACTTTGAAAACGGATTCTTTTGAAGATGCTTCAAAATTGGCTCAAAGTTTAAAAGTGTTTTCTCTTGCTGAATCTTTAGGTGGAGTGGAATCGCTCGTGGGTCATCCAGCATCTATGACACATGCTTCTATTCCAAAAGAAGAAAGAATTAAAACAGGCCTCGTCGACAGTCTTCTCCGACTAAGTGTTGGCGTGGAGGATGTGGAAGACTTACTCTCTGATCTTGAACAAGCATTAGACAAAGTAAATTAACCCATTGAATAAAATGACTAAGCAAAACATTGCAATTGTAGGTGCAGGACTTGTGGGAAGTTTGTGGGCTGTGTATATGGCCAAAAAAGGACACAATGTTCATGTATTTGACAGAAGAACTGATATCAGAAAAGTAAAAATTGTTCAAGGCAAATCAATCAATCTTGCTCTAAGTGATCGTGGTTGGAAAGCTTTGATAAACGCTGGTATCAATGAGGAAATAATGAAGGTCGCGTTACCAATGAAAGGGCGACTTATGCACTCAGTGGAAGGTGAGCTTTCTTATCAACCCTATGGCAAAGAAGGTCAAGCCATTTATTCTGTATCGCGTGGTTTGCTGAATCAAACACTTTTGAATTGTGCGGATGAACATGACAATGTCACATTGTATTTTGAGCATCAATGCAAAGACATCGACTTACATACCAATACTATTCATTTCGAAAACCCGTCAACCGGTGAAGAAATGAATATGCAATTTGACCGCATATTCGGCACCGATGGAGCTTTCTCTGCGGTTCGCAATAGAATGATGCGTTTAGACAGATTTAACTATTCACAAGAATATTTGAGTCACGGCTACAAGGAATTGGAAATTCCGCCGAATGAAGATGGATCGCATCGAATGGACCCAACGGCTCTTCACATCTGGCCAAGAGGTGAATTCATGATGATTGCACTTCCAAATCCAGATGGAAGTTTTACATGCACCTTGTTCCTAGCATTTGAAGGTAAACACGCATTCGAACATTTGAAAGATGAGGCAAGTGTTACCAACTTCTTCCAAACTCATTTTGGAGACGCTGTTCCGATGATGCCAGAAATGCTTCAAGACTTTTTCACTAATCCTACGTCAAGTCTCGTAATGACCAAGTGTAGTCCTTGGAACTACCAGGATAAAATTTGCTTGATGGGTGATGCTGCGCATGCTATTGTACCATTCTATGGACAAGGAATGAATAGCGGATTTGAAGATTGTACAGTCCTAAATGAACTCATGGAAAAGCACGGTTCGGATTGGTCATCTATGTTTGAAGAATACTCTAAGATTCGCAAACCCGCTGGCGATGCCATTTTAGAATTAGCACTCCGCAATTACATTGAGATGCGCGATAAAACGGCTGACAAGGATTTTCTTCTTCAGAAAAAAATTGAAGCCAAATTTTCTTCAAAGCATCCTAATCTTTGGCTTCCACTCTACTCACAAGTCACCTTCTCACATATTCCCTACAATGACGCCCTACAAAATGGAGACCGTCAAGACGCGATTATGAAACAGGTAATGAGCAGACCCGACATTTATGAAATCTGGGATAGTGAAGAAGTGGAACAACAAATCCTCGAGTTGATACAAGAAAACTAAGATTCTCTTGTTATCAACTTATTGAAACCGACAAAGTTGCTCTCGCGGCTTTTCTCAAATTTGTTGATATGAAAAGAGTAATTCTCATCTTGATAATTGCTGTCTGTCACCTGGGCTTAATAGCACAAGTAGGAAGACAAAAGGCACCGCTTTATGGTGAAAATGCCTTCCAAAAAAGAGGGTGGTTTTTCGCACCGGGCATTACGCTCATGCCAAGCAGCACAGGCAATAAATTTCAAACGCTTTATGGCGAGGGTGAATTTGCTAATGACACCTTGTATTCTGGAAGATTTAACCCGAGCTCACGCATTGGAGTTTACGCAGAAGTAGGAAGGCACAAATTTCTAGAAGGATATTACCTTTTACACCATTTTGACTACGGTGTACATTTCAAATTGCTCCGCGGTAAAGAGGAATTTGCCGGACAAGTGAACCAAGGAGGAATGCTCGTTGACGCTACAAACAAATCTACATTTTCAGATGGAAGTGCTGGTGCATTCATCAATGCTTCTAATATCATACAGATTGCGGATCGCGCATGGATCCACAATTCCCTTGGTCTCAATTTCGACTACATTTTTTTAAAAAATAGAAATTCTGAAAATTTCTACCCTGCAATTCCGCAGGAATTCCCTGGAAACATTCAAATACAATTGCACTACAAACTTGGATTCGGGTTTAAAATTGACCCAGGATTGTATGTAATGCCAATGGTAGAAACACCAATACTAAACCTCTATCCAACGCTAGACGGGAATTCAACGCTTCCCTATTTTTCCAATAGATATCGTCCTGTGATCATAACTATTCGTTTTCTATTTTTAGATAAAACAGAAGGAAGAAAGTGCGTAGGAAAAGATACTTCTGGTGGCAAGCACAACTTGTGGGGAAAGGACATGAAAAAATACAACAAGTGATGAACAAAATTGAGCACATTGGAATCGCAGTAAAAGACATCACTGCATCGAATAAAATTTTTGAAGATATCCTCGGACTACCAGCATATAAAACTGAGATCGTAGAAAGCGAAGGCGTTCTCACGTCATTCTTTCAAGTGGGTCCCAATAAAATTGAATTGCTTCAAGCAACAAATAGTGATAGCGCCATTGCTAAATTCTTAGAGAAGAATAAAGAAGGAATTCACCACATTGCATTTGATGTTGAAGACATTTACGCGGAAATAGAACGACTGAAAGGCTTAGGCTATCAAATGATTCACAACGAACCAAAAGAAGGAGCCGACAATAAAATCATTGCTTTTATGCACCCCAAAGCATCAAATGGAGTTCTATTAGAGTTATGTCAAGACAAGTCTAAAGTGGCGAAATAGAGTCAATCGCTTTTTGCATCAGTCTTACGTCTTCCAACGTGAATTGATGAGTTTCACTGCTCTCAAAGAAATATGGCATTTCCATTTCTCTTTTCATAGCTTTATAATGCCATGAAAATACTTTACCATGAGGTAAACTTTGACTATACAGTAAAGTGGATTTAGTAATGTCTTCTACTTTTGAAATTAAGACATTGTCATCAAGCAATTCCGACTTAATTTTTTCAATTTCCTTAATTTCTTGAGAGCCTTCAATGAAGAATTTATCCCCCACGGAAATAACCAATTTACCTGTTGACTCCTGATAAATAATCATTGGAATGGACTGAGCAATTAAGTCCTTTGGTATGCTCATGCTAAAATGAAATGGACCTTTTTGAACTACAAAAAGTGAGTCGGTCTCTGAAATAATTCGGACATTCTTGTTTGAGTTAGGATCTTCCTCACTTGAGCAACTGCAAAATGCGGCAGCCGCAAACAACACGATTAGTAAGCGTTTCTTCATTTTCTGTTTGGTGTTCACAATAAGACGCATGTGATACGCTTCCTATACTACAAGGTTACGGTTTAAGCTGAAAAAACGGCAGTTTATACCCAACTAATTGAATATATGCACATATGGTGCATTATAGGAGGTTTGGTATTGCTTTAAAGCGAATGGACTTGGACCGTTTACAATACTTCCATCATTGATGAGCCACTGAGACCCTGAGCAAGGATCTTCCACTATCACTCCATCTTCCTTCACCACCACTTGGCATTTCTCTTCAGGTTGATAAGGGCTGTGTCGCTCGAGAGCAACAAACTCAGATTCATTCACGCGATACACAATGATGCCTTGAGAACCACCAATGACATAGGCATACCCCGTAGGCACGGATAAATCAAAAAATTGAGGCTCGTTGATGTTAAGAATGATATCGACGGGAACGTAGGGAATATTCGCTTGTCTATCTCGACAAGACAAAACAAATACGACTAAGAAAATCCCTATTACCTTTTTCATGATTTGTGATACACAAAGATAACTCCTTTCCCCTAACCTTTATTTTATTGCCTTGGGTGTCCCCGCTATAAACTCTTTTAGGTAAAAAGGTTCGAAGTACGCTACATCCTCGAATTGCTTCTTTTGAAATTTAGAAAGAGCCAACTGTACCATCATTGAAGCGCTCGGAAAAACTCCCTCTTGCAGCTTAACTGAAGTGGGCAACAAACTCTTAAACTTGTCCGCGCCTTCTCCTAGTACCAAAGTATTGCTCGGTAAATTTTCAAAATAGGTCGCGTCTAAAATGTTGGCCTCCACTTCAGTTTTTGCAGCTCTTTCATTTGAAAAAACTTGCATATAAACTTCCATTCTTCGAGCATCAATCATTGGAATGATTTGAGAATATACTTCTTCTACCGCTACAGCGCTCAACAACATTTCTAATGTACTTATGGCCATAAGTGGAATATTTAACGCATAGCACAACCCCTTTACGCTTGACACACCTATTCTCAATCCAGTATACGAACCTGGACCCATACTCACGGCTATAGCTTGAAGATCTTTAGAGGTAATCTGATTTCTCTTCAGAATTTCATCGATAAAAACATGCAATTTCTCAGCATGTGTATATCCTTTCTCTCTATGCTCGAGAAGATCTATTCGACCACTTTCATTGCAAAGTGCTACCGAACAATTCAGTGATGTTGTTTCAACACAAAGTATCATTTCTTCGGTCCTTTCTCCTCCTCTGATTTCACTACGTCCCCACCTTTCAATCTCTTAGATACCTCATCGTAAGGACCTGTAATCACTTCATCACCTTCCGACAATCCCGACTTGATCTGAATAAATTCATCGTCTTGAATTCCGGTTTCTACAACTCGAATTTCTGCTTTGGAACTGGCATTTTTCACGAAAACAATAATAAACGGATCTTTATTGTCATTCGAATTAGAAGACATCATTTTCATTTCCCCAAACCCTTGAGTAGAAGAAGTGTCTTCTCGTGCAGTTACCGCTTTAATCGGAACAGAAAGCACATCCATTTCTTTCTCCGTTTGAATTTCAACTGTAGCGCTCATACCTGGTTTAAAGGGAGCGAATCCTTCACCTTTATCTTTCATTAATTCTTGGTATGACGACGCTAGGATTCTAATTTTTACCGAGAAATTGGTCACTTCATTTGAGCTCAAGCTGATTCCGCTCAATGCGTTCAATGCCGTATTGCCAATCTCTGTCACCAATCCTTTGAACGCCATATCACGATAAGAGTCAACTTCAACAGTGGCTGTATCTCCAAGCTGTACGCGTACGATGTCACTTTCATTTACTTCTACATTCACCTCCATGGTGCTTAATGAAGAAACCTTCATTACCACATCTCCACTCATCATGTTGTTCCCTAAAACGGTTTCACCTATCTCTTTTGTCAAAGCAGTAACGGTACCATTCATCGGTGCAAAAATGGTTGTTCGCTTTAGGTTATCTGCAGCTTCATTTCTGCTGGCCATAGCACTTTCAATACTGAATTGTGCCGCGTGAATGCTTTCTTTGCTAGCAGTCACTTCGGCTTGAGAAGTCTGAAACTGACTTACAGCATTATCATATTCTGCTTTCGAAATTGCTTTTTGGTCAAATAGTTTTTGTTGTCTTTCAAAGTTTAATTTTTGAGCTTCAAACTGTGCTTCTGCCTGAGCAAGTCGAGCTTTAGACCCTGCAAGGTTGGCCTTAGCGCTGCTCAAAGCAGCATCCGCTCTGTTTAAAGCAGAGATATAAATATCCGGATTGATCTTTAGTAGCAATTGACCTTTCTCTACGATGTCTCCTTCCTTCACTGGAAGCTCTATTATCTGACCACTTACTTCAGATTGAATCTTTACCTCCACCTCAGGTTGCAATTTTCCGCTAGCAGTAACTGTTTCTACTATGCTGCGTTTTTCTGCTTTTTCCAAGGTCACCACTTTCGCTTCCTTACCACCACTAAATACGATGATAAGTATTACGAGTAAAAGAAAGCCACCTCCGATGGCTATTATCAGTTTCCAAGTCTTGCTCATTACTTTAAATTGATTGGTTGACCTAAGTAAAAGTCTAATATTTTTAATTTGAATAAATAGTCGTACTTGTTTTGTAACATGCTCGCGCGTGCTCTGTCGAGTCGCGTTCTTGCATCTGTGTATTCAGCTAAATTACTACTTCCATTTTCATATCTCACTTGGGCCCAAGTCATCGCTTTCTCACTCGCGTCCAAGCTTAATTTAGCAGCATTATAATTAGCTAAAGAAGCACGCGCATCGGCAAACGAACGCTCCACACTTTGAGATAAGTTCAACTTTGTTTGCTCCAATTGATACTTCGATTGCAGTTGTGATATTTCTGCTCTCTTAATATTTCCTCTATTGCTAAAGCCATTGAAAATGGGTATTGTCAAACTAAAAAACAAAGATTGGTTGACGTTATCTTTCAACTGCGATTCAAAAGATTTTGTGGTGTAGTCGTCAGTAGTATAAACTGGTTGAGGATATGAAAACACCAATTGATTTGTTCCGAAAACTGTTCCAATTGGATAGCTCAATGTATCAGGAGTTCCCGTGATTACACGAGCAGCTCCAGAATAACCTGAACCGTAGCTGTAGCTGGCAGACAAACGAGGAATCGCGCCACCCTTTGCTATTTTCAAGCCATAATCAGAAGAAAGAAGACTTGCCTCTGCGCTTTTAATTTCTGGGAAATTTCTCAAGGCCGCTTCTACAATGACGTCAACATTATCGATCATTTTCATCGACTCTAGATCATCAATATTCGGAACAACAACCTCGAACTCTTCCACCACTTTTCGATCCAATTGAAGCAGTTGAACTAAAGTAAGTTTCGCCAGATAATGATTGTTTTCTGCAGCGATAACATTCGCCTCATCGGTTGCTTTCTGTGCTAAGATGTCATTCAGATTTCCTTCAGAAAGTTGACCCGCTTCTACTAGCTTCAGGATTCTGGTAACTTGTGCTTCTGTATTTTCTAAATTGAGTCTAGCTATTTGCGCCACTTCTTGATTTACCACCACATTCAAATAGGCCGAAGCCACATTTAATGCAATGTCATTTTTCATTTTCTCCAAATTCCATCTGCTCACTTCTGAATTAATTTCAGACTGCTTTACTGTATTCCATTGCTGAAAGCCGGAAAACAAATTGATACTCGTAGAAATTCCGAAGCTGTTTGATTGAATTCTCTGTGTTGCGAACTGATTGGTGAACGGGTCAATTCTTTGACCCCAGTTGTAACCGTGACTTGCTTGAGCATTTAAATTGGGAAGCATACCACCCCACGCTTGCGTCTCATTTATTTTAGCCGTCTCAACATTAAGAGCGCTTTGCTGAATTGAAATGTTTTTTTCTAGTGCATATTTTACACAGCTATCCAAGGTCCAAACTTGAGCTTGGGCACTCAAAAGCAATGAAAAAATAGAAACAAGAATCAGAAAATAACGCTTCATTACCTATGCTTTTAATTTAAAACAAACATAGGAATTCAATCTAGCAAGAAGTCAAAGATATTTTCAATGGTATAATAAGGTGACGAAAGGGTAAGCTACGGCTTAAAGCCCAATAATTTCGATCTCAATTCTTCGGTTCGCCTGTGTTTCCCAATCCGTTTGAGGATTTGGAAATTTCATCTCCGAATTGCCGGCACCAACTGTTGCCAAACGTGCAGGATCGATATTATGTTGAATGAGATAATCCCTTACAGATTGCGCTCTTTTCTCAGAAGCTTTTTTGTAGAAAGAATCACTTCTCTTTTCAGATTCGGGACCATTTACGTGTCCAATAATTCTGATTTTCACGTTTGGATTAACGTTTAAAAATTCAATCAATTCTTCTAAGGCTAGTGCCGATTTGAAATATATTTCTGTTTGATCGCCAAGGAAGGTAATGTCTTCGATATCTGTCTTTAATCCTACAGCAAGAGGTTTCAATACCACATTTTCTTCATGCGTTTCCGTTTCATCAGGCCAAAACTTATGAGCAAAATACATATAACCCGGCTTTACCACCGAAACCGTGTAAAGTCTATAACTCTTTAGTACTAATGCAGTATCTGTAACGCTTTTTAGAGTAACAGGTCTTCTTGGGTTCAGACCTTTGATAACGATATCAGCCGTTGTTGGATTATTTGTAATTCCATCTAATACTTTGATAAGCATTCGCTGATCCTCAAACTCTAAGCGAGTTGAATCTATTGCTTTCTCCTGCACGAACTGTGCATTCATCCCTATAGCGGAAGAGATTGCTATGGCAGTGATGATTATTCTAGAGAGAAATCGCCCCATTTCTAAGTAATTTGTGTTTGTTATAGTTAAGAATGCAACCGCAAATTACAACCTTTAGGCCAAACTTCAAAAAAATACAATACTCATGATTTCAGTAAAGCTCCAATCTTCTTTCTAAAAAAGACCATCCCAACTACCGCAAGTAAAACATAAGGCACACCCATGAGGTACAAAATTCCAGAATTTAATCCCTCACCAATTCCTTTGTCCACGTTCTCTGTAGCGCTCTCAGCACTTGCACGGCACATTGCGCATTGAGCAAATGAAGCGAAAGAAAACGCCATCAAAAACATCAAAACCAATAATTTACGGCCAATATTTTTCATAACACAAAGATATTAATTTCCGTAATACGGACTGATCATCAGGTAAACTATCACACCAGTTACGGCCACATAAAACCATAATGGCCAAGTGATTTTGGCAATTTTTCGGTGCTTGTCATACTTCTGAGCAAGCGCACGAGTGTAGGTAATCAACACCAAAGGTACGATCACAGCAGAAATCGAAATATGGGTCAACAACACAAAATAGTACACCCACTTCATTGGATTATCCTTTGGAAATAGCGTGCTTTCACTTGTTGCGTGATAAGTAACATAGCTTAGAAGAAACAGCAAACTGAGCACCATTGCAGATGTCATTAGGTTTCCATGAACTACCATTTTCTTTTTCTTTATAGACATCAATGCCATTACGAGAATCACAGCTGTAATACCATTGCAAAGCGCATTAAACATTGGTAGGTAATTCAAAAACTCCCGCAACCCGCCATCTCCCGATGGAATTTTAGGCATCACGTACAAAACGCCCACTACAATTGGAATCGCCAGTGAAGCCACCCAAATGAATATTTTGGCGCGCTTCTCGGCCAATTCTGGACTCGTTACTTTACTCATGGAGAAGAATTTTTATATCGTTAAATAATTGATCGACCTCTTTCGTAGAAGTGCCATCATATAAACCTCTAATGTGCAACTGTTTGTCTATCAAAGCAATTTTATCAGTATGAAAAAATCCACCATCCGCTGAATCAGATGGAAAGGCACTCAGCAAGTAGCCTTTTTCCGCTTGATAGTATATATCCTCGGCTTTTCCTGTTACAAAATCCCAATTAGATAGGTCAGCACCAATCAAGCTTGCAAAAGCCTTCAGCGTATCCGGAAGATCATGATTGGGGTCAACAGTATGTGATAAAAACCGAACCTGATCATGAAACCCTGCTTCATTAACCTTGCCTTGCAATCGCGCCATCTGCGATGATAGCATAGGGCAAATGCTAGGACATGTAGTGAAAAAGAAATCAGCAACGAAAATCTTATCCCTCATCGTGAGATGTGAAACCTCAAGTGAATCCTGATTTATAAAAGAAAACTTTGGAATAGAATATTGAATTGTATCACCATTTTCAGTGAATTCAGGAAGCCCGATGAATGGCAGTGAAGCTTCCTTGTCAGAATGCTTGTTAAAGAAATTACATGACGTGAATGCCAATAGCAGCACTAACATCAAATAATTACTTCTTCTCTTTTGCCTTTCTTTCATTGTAAGCCTTCTTGTCCAACTCCTTTTTCAAAATGGCAATATCATCTTTTGCTATTTGAAGATGAAACTCTGTATTGCCATACATACCTCTTATTCCACCTCGAGGATCAATCAATCTGAATCGCGCTTCTTTAGAAATATCGTCTATAAAAAAACCCTCCTTCAGGTACTTGTCCATCTCTCCAGGTTCGCCCGTCAAATATTTCCATTTATTCGGAAAATCATTGTAACGTACATTACTTTCAACATACGATTTCAAATCTTTTAGACGGTCCGAATCGCTATTGGTACTGAAAACAACAATTACGATATCCGGTTCACTTCTGTACTTGAAATTGATGGTCAGTAATCGATCAGTGATGTCCTTGATGTGATCGTCACCTAGATCGTAAAAAGCCGCCATACAAATTTTGCCTCTCATCGAGTCCAACGTGAATACCTGTCCATTTTCATCTTTAAAAGAAAAATCTGGAATGGTATAACTCGAGGAATCCAAGGGCTGATCACTGCCTGGTTCAAAATATTTAAGCGTGTTGAAATTGTGCTTAGCACCAACACCAAAAATTAAAATCCAAAGTAGTGGAAACAAAAAAAGTATACCGACAAGCGCGATATACTTTTTCAATTTATTGTTATTTGACATTTATCTAAATGTGTTTTGCAAATCATGAATTGCAATACCTTCAGTCAATGCGATGAAGATAAGATACATGATAAACAAAGCATACGGCAAAAGGATCACATACTTTAAATTTCTTCTTTCATCACCCAAGTGCATGAATTTCAAAACAATATATGCCGCCTTTACTAATGTAAGGATAATGAAGCCCAATTTGATTGCTTCCCAAGTGAACGTACCGTTTCTCTTGAAAACAACACCCATGATAACTTCTACAACGGTGATTGCTGTCAATAAAACAGTAACCCCCAAAATTCCTTTTCTAATTTTCTTACCCTCTTCTTCAGAGTGAGTAGCATTTAATGCGTAACTATCGTTTACTATAAGATCGTCTCTTTCCATTTTCTTAAATCTTTAAAGGAATTTTAAACTAGGTAGAAGAAGGTAAATACGAATACCCATACAAGGTCTACAAAGTGCCAGTACAAACCGATTTTCTCAATCATTTCGTAGTGACCTCTTCTTTCAAATACCCCGCGGATAGCCATCAACCATACAATGATGTTAATTACAACTCCCGAGAATACGTGGAATCCGTGGAATCCAGTAACGAAGAAGAAGAAGTTGGCATATTGTTGTTGAACTGCGTATTCATTCTTAGAAAGGTTGGCTCCAAATACAACTGTATTCTCTGCTTTAGCATCCCAAAGTTTTTTCACGTCTGCTCCAGTTACTTGCATTTGACGCAAGTCCATATCGCCTTCGTGAACCAAAGTGTATTTGTTCAAAATCAAAGTTTCAGGAACCATTGAATGAGGATCAACAGCAGCATGTGCCTCAGCATGTTCACCTGCTCCATGACCGTGCTCATCATGAGCTGAAGCCATTGCGTGACCACCTTCTAGGGCATGCTCATAACTGTGACCAAAGTCTGAAGTCATGTGCACCCACGTTCCGGAAGCAAGATCCATTTTCACGTCTGTTCCGTCAGCATTTTTAGCCATTACAGAAACAGCAGAATTCAACTGGAATGCACCACCTGAACCATGAATAAAGTGAGACCATTCCCAGGCCTGTGAGCCTACGAAGAAGAAACCACCAATGATGGTAATCCCCAACCATTTCACAACGCCCTTCTTGTCGTTTCTATGACCAGCTTCGACAGCTAATACCATAGTAACCGAAGAAATGATAAGGATGAATGTCATCAATGCAACATACATCAGAGGGAAGCTACCAGTAAGACCAGGTAGTGCTTCAAAAACTTGTTCACCTACAGGCCATGGCTCTGTACTTCCGTGACGAATCACTCCGTATGCTGTTAATAGTCCTCCGAATGTCAATGCGTCTGACACCAAGAAGTACCACATCATCATTTTTCCGTAAGTAATTCCAAAAGGTGATTGGTTACCACCCCATAGTTCCTCTTTACTGATTGGTTTAGCGTGTCCTGCCATAATGGTCATGAAATTTGGGCGCAAGTTTAGCCCGAAAAATGCAAATGATAAAGGTATTCATCAAAAATTATCCACTCAAAAATACACAAAGCGGATATTTAAAATCGGTCTAAATACGATAAAAAGGAGCAATAAAGCTCATTTTCAGCCAAATATACTTTTTTATGAAATGTAAAAAACAAAGAAGAATAAATAAAGCCACAATATTCCCATAAAGTGCCAATACATTCCTCCAGTATATAAACTAATCCAGTTATCCTTATTGATTTTGCCCTTCCAAACTCTTATCGTATTCACAACCAAATAAATAAGCCCAAAAAACAAGTGAATTATGTGAATGTATATCAATACGCTCAACATCGCACCGGCCGCGTTAAACGTCTTGGAAACCTCGCTGGTTTTAGGGTTCAATCGACCAGTGTCGGAAGCTAAGTAATAATCACTACCTACCTTTTCTAGTTTTTCACCGTGAAATTCGATGTAATAATCCTTGCCATATTCTCCTGAAAGACGCTCCAGCGCATTCCAACGATAAGCTTTCAATCCTTCCTCGTTTTCGGTTACTGTGTAGCCCATTCCAAGTCCAGATAATTTTTTCCAAGCCGCATTTTGACTCATTGTGAAGCCAATACCTAAAAGGACAGTCGCTGCCGTTAGTATCATTGCCATTTGCTTGTTTCCAGCTTTCACCGCACGCAATGCCATGATAATCGAAACGCTTGACAACACGACCAATGCGTTTGAAATCCACAGTTCACTCGGTGGAGTGATTCTCAACCAAATCAACTTTCCATAAAGCACGATCATTGCCGAAGTAATGCCCGCAAAAAGCATAACTATCGCAAAAATGATCAGCCACATCATCATTTTTTTAGTACGCACCTTTACTTCAGGTGAGTGACCTTCAAACACGTCGGTAGTGCCTCCAACCTCAGGGTCGGATGCATTCACAGGGGCATTATCTTCTGCCATATTATTAAAGTTTATCTATTACGTAGAATAATTGCACTATTGGCAAGTAGAAAAACGATGCAAACATCAATTTTCTAGCATCCTTAACATCACACGAGCGGAAAAGTTTATAAGCATAAAATGCCATCATTCCTCCGCCCAACAATGCTACAACTGCAGCAATGTTTCCAACCAAAGGAGCGTCGGTTGGAATTGCCCATGGCAATAAGCTCACGGGAATCAAGAATAAAGAGTATATAAAAATTTGAAAAGCGCTGCGCTTGGTTCTACCCTCGGCGAAAGGTAAAAGTTTGTAGCCACCTCTCTCATAATCTTCATGAGCAACCCACGCAATGGCCCAGAAATGCGGAAACTGCCACATAAACTGCATCGCAAATAATAACCCTGCCTCTAGTCCAAAAGAATTGGTGGCAGCAACATAACCTAGCATAGGAGGAATCGCTCCAGGAAAAGCACCAACGAATACCGCAAGACTACTTATTCTCTTTAATGGAGTGTACAAAAAAACATAGGAAAAAAAGGCGAACAGCCCAAGAATACCTGACGCTTGATTGACAAAAACCCAAAGTAATACAACACCAGAAATTCCTGCTATGGATGAAATCCAAATTCCCTCTCGAGCAGTCATTCTTAATGTTGGAATGGGTCTATTCTGTGTGCGAACCATCAACTTATCCCACTCTTTCTCCCACACTTGATTCAATCCGTTGCTTCCACCAGTTAGAAGAAATCCTCCTAAACAAACAAAAAACAACTTGGCGTCTGTGATGTGCGAAGTTCCCATGAAATAGCCCAAAACAGCTGAAACAACTACTAAAAACGTAAGTCTCAACTTGAAAAGCGCGGCAATGTCCTTTATTTTACCCATGAATGTAACTTCGCTTGTTGATATAGAACTTGTGGACTTCAATGCAAAAAAATTGGGTGCAAAGGTAACCCACCAAATCAAAAATTGTGTGACAATTATCAAAAACTAGAATACCCTATTCGGCGCCTTCTGTCCTTTGAGTCTGATTCCCACCATTATATATTGTTCGTTCACATCTTTGCCCGAGAATTGATTCGATCTGTAAATGTGTGAAACATAATACTCTAGAAAATTATATTTCTTGAAACTTCGCGCTACACTAAGCTGATTATAAATATAAGTGTGTCTTTCACCTTGAAGTAGATTATTGCCGAAGTCTTTGTATGGTGTTGCGTAACTTATAAAAATATCTCCTCCCATGTTGTCAATCGTTCCATCGCCATTCAAATCCGCGTCTTCCCCTCTTGCGGCATACATGTTCACATTGTACACAGTCCACTGCCCGATCTTATATTGAATTTCATTAATCCATTCACTGAAATTCGCTCCTAATGGATGTGCGAGCGGCTGATACATGTGCCCCCACGATTGAATCGGACTTCCATGACTGTAGGTGAATGGTCGCACTGCATTTATCTCCGATCTCCACGTCAGGCCTTTAATGGGTTCGATCAACTGAAAACCTATTTGCCCTCCAAATTTATTGGCCCACCAACCAGAACTTGCCTTCACTTGACTCAACAGAAACTCATCGAGAATAATCTGTCCATAAAAATTCCATTTCTTCAATGGTCTCCATTTGAAACCAGCGCCCAACAGAACATTGTCGGCCGACCCTTGAGCATATTCTACTGGTCTGTAAAATAGTATTGGGTTCAGATAATGAAGGTCTAGTGTCCGATTGTTCAACGAATCGGTCGCCTGCCAAATCACCATTTCATAAAAAGTGAATTGAAGACGCTTACCAGCATTAAATGAAAAACCATGTGTCGCAAAAAACTTCTTTCTGTCACCTTGTTTCAGCATTCCGTAAAGTGCGTTGTACCTCACTCTCCACACATCCAATTGAAATTTCATATATGGATACGCTGGAGCGTTGTCACTTAAAACCAACGATCTGAAACCGTCTCCCCAATGCTGTTTTCCATTGCCCACTTCAATATTCACGCGTTTGCCTGCCTGATAATTTGCCCTTCCATAAAAGTAGTTTGCAAAATAACCATCACCTATTACCTGTGACTTACCGACTCCTGCTAGCGTACCTCTTAGGGCAGCTATATCTTCCAAGTATCCTATATTCTGAAGATAATTCGCGGTGTATCCTGCTTGCGCGAAAAACTTGTTTTTCAATACCAAGCGAAGCTCACCACCTGCAAATCCACTTGCTACTCCTCGATTTTCATTACTTATTCCGCCCGCCAAATCGAGTACAGGTGAAAAAGATAATCTCATCGTGCTATCCGCTTCTTGAGTGGCACCGTATTCCGTATTTTGAAAAGGTGATATTGGCTGCAATGCAGGATGGTAGAGCAATCCAGACCTTTGAACGCGTTGATCAAGTGAATCGGCACCTACATTCCATAAGACTCCCGAAGACTGGCCGAACATCCCTGAAGCCATGCAAAACAAACACAACGTTGTAAGTGCTTGATAGAAATAGAATGGTTTTGATTGGACGAGCCCTTGATTCATTGGCGCAATATTACTAAATTAGACACAGCGAATTGCATTGAGCAAAAACGTGTTAAAAACAAGAATTTAAGAGCTGGAATCAATGCTCTTTGTCCATTTACTTTGTACTCGTATATGCAGAAGGCCTCCATCAATCAAGAAGAAGAAAAACGCGAGATACTCCGTCGTTACAGATCATTGTTGCGTTCATGTCATCGCTCACGCACTCGAAGCGAAAGATTAAGAATCAGAAAAGCTTTCGAAGTAGCACTGGAAGCGCATAAAGATATGCGTCGCAAAAGCGGCGAACCTTATATCTATCATCCCATTGCTGTCGCAAAAATTTGTGCGGAAGAACTTGGGTTAGGCACCACTGCCATCGTGTGTGCGTTGCTCCATGATACTGTTGAAGACACAGACATTACACTGGACGACATTGAGACAATGTTCGGAAAAAAGGAGCGTGTCATCATCGACGGACTTACTAAAATTAGTGGTGTTAGCGACTATAGCAACACGAGCGATCAGGCAGAGAATTTTAGAAAGATGTTGCTCACACTGAGCGACGATGTGCGTGTAATCTTGATCAAACTAGCAGACCGCCTACATAATATGCGCACGCTAGATCACATGGCCCGTGAAAAGCAATTGAAGATTGCTAGCGAAACGCAATTCCTATACGCTCCTCTTGCACACCGTTTAGGTTTGTACAATATCAAAACGGAACTTGAAGACTTGAGTTTGAAATTCAAGGAGCCCGAGATATACCAAGACATTGTCAATAGACTTCAAAAAACTCAAGCGGTTAGAACAAGATTTATCAATGCCTTTACCCTTCCAATTCGCCGTGAATTGGACCGTTTAGGATTGAAGTATCAAATAAAAAGCAGAACAAAATCTGTCTTTTCTATTTGGAATAAAATCAATACAAAAGGCGTCCCTTTCGAAGAAATATATGATGTTTTTGCTATTCGAATTATACTTGATTCAGCAGTAGAAAATGAAAAAGCGGATTGCTGGAGAGTGTATTCCATCGTTACAGATTTTTATCAGCCAAGTCCAGAGCGTTTGCGCGATTGGATCAGTATGCCCAAATCTAGCGGATACGAATCATTGCATACTACCGTAATGTCTCCGACGGGAAAATGGGTGGAAGTCCAAATTCGTTCAGAAAGAATGGACGAGCTTGCCGAAAAAGGTTATGCTGCTCACTGGAAGTACAAGGATGCTCCTGAGACCACCGAAAGCAAGATGGACCGATGGTTACAGCAAGTACGCGAATTCCTTGAAAGCCCAGAAGAAAACGCAATGGACTTCATAGACAATTTTAAATTGTCTTTGTTTAGTGAAGAAATTTATGTGTTCACTCCAGAAGGTGATCTTAAAACTTTACCTGTTGGATCGACCACACTCGACTTCGCGTTTCACATACACTCTCAAATTGGATATCACTGTATCGGAGCTAAAGTGAATTACAAGCTGGTACCGCTAAGTCACAAGTTGAGAAGCGGTGATCAGGTGGAAATTCTGACCTCCAAAAAACAGCGCCCTAAAGAAGATTGGTTGAGTATAGTAGCTACTACTAGCGCGCGACAAAAAATTAAAAACGCGCTTAAAGAAGAAAAGAAAACGATCGCGGAAGACGGAAAGGAAATGCTCCGCCGCAGATTCAATAATTTGAAAGTAGAATGGCTAAGTGCCAACATAGATGAACTCGTTCGACATTACGACACAGAAACCGCGCTAGATCTTTATTTCCGCATTGCAAAAGGAAGTATTGACTTAAAAAAACTCAAAGGTTTCGATATCCAAAATGGAAGAATAATATTTGAAAAACAACCTTCCAATCAACCACTTCCAGAAAAAGGTCCAGTGCCTGCGCCTACCACCAAAGGACAAACGCTACTCATCGGTGATGAAAAACAGAAAATGGAATATACGCTGGCCAATTGTTGCAACCCAATTCCCGGTGACGAAGTGTTCGGTTTCATAACTGTTAGTGATGGAATTAAAATTCACCGTACCAACTGTCCAAATGCGCAAGAACTCTTGAGTAAGTACGCCTATCGTGTAATCAAGGCGAGATGGAGCAACAAGGAATTGGTTCAGTTTGAAGTCGGAATTAAGTTCTCAGGAATTGATGATGTTGGTTTGGTACAAAAAATCACCAACATCATTTCTACCGACATGAATGTGAATATGAAAGCCATTTCTTTTGAAGCGAATAATGGAATATTCCAGGGAAAAGTAGTCGTATTAGTTCATGACACCGAACACCTTAGCTCGCTTGTAGATCAACTCAAAGCTGTGGAAGGAGTGTTGACTGTAGAAAGAATAGAAAGTGAGTTTGCCTAAAGTGCAGTAAATTTGCAGCATGTCAACGGTAGAGATTCAGGAAAAAGTTAAAGGTATTTTCACCGCTTACCTCGAGCAACACAAGCATCGCAAGACGCCTGAACGCTTTGCCATTCTTAACGAAATCTACAATCATCCTGGTCATTTCGATATTGAATCGATGTACACCATGATGAAAAACAAGAAGTACCGCGTTTCTCGAGCCACGCTCTACAATACTATCGATCTTTTGCAAGCCTGCAACTTGGTGAGAAAACACCAGTTCGGTCAAAACACGGCTCATTTTGAAAAGGCATATCAAAACCAGCAACACGACCACATCATTTTAACTGATTCAGGAGAAGTGCTTGAGTTTTGTGACCCAAGAATTCAAAACATCAAATCGACCTTAGAAGAAATTTTTGGGATCGAAATACTTCACCATAGCCTTAATTTCTATGGGAAAAAGAAAGATAACAACAGCGACAAGTAACCGCTTTTGATAATTTCTTTTTTCGACTTTTCTCTTTGAGGATTACATTTGCGCTTTACCAGCAGATTCATGTACAAAAACAAAGCGGATATTCTCCTAGGTCTACAATGGGGAGATGAAGGAAAAGGCAAAATTGTCGATGTAATAACCCCCTCTTACGATATCGTAGCCAGATTTCAGGGCGGCCCAAATGCGGGACACACGCTCGAGTTCGATGGCATCAAACACGTGCTACACACGATTCCATCTGGAATTTTTCATGACAACGTACTTAACGTTATCGGAAATGGTGTGGTTATCGACCCAATTGTTTTCGCCAAAGAAATCAACGGACTGAAGGGACTGAATGTAGATGTAAGCAAAAAGCTATTGATTAGCCGCAAAGCTCACCTAATTCTTCCTACACATAGAATGCTTGATGCTGCGAGTGAAGCAGAAAAAGGAGCTTCTAAAATTGGATCAACTCTAAAGGGTATTGGACCAACCTACATGGATAAAACAGGTAGAAATGGTCTTCGTGTAGGAGATTTGATAGAACCTGAATTCAAAGCCAAATATGACAATCTAGTAGCAAAGCACAAGAAAATCTTGGCCAACTACGAATTTGAATACGACATCACAGAATTGGAAAATGAGTGGATGGCTGGCGTTGAAGTATTGAAGAGTCTTACAATAATCGATAGTGAGCACTACATCAATAATGCACTTAACGACGGAAAGAAAGTATTGGCCGAAGGAGCTCAAGGATCTTTATTGGATATTGACTTTGGTAGCTACCCATTTGTAACTTCATCTAACACTGTGGCTGCTGGAGCTTGCACTGGACTGGGACTTGCGCCAGCTCGCATTGGAAATGTTCTCGGCATTTTCAAAGCATATTGCACAAGAGTTGGTAGTGGACCTTTCCCTACAGAGCTCAATGATGCTGTTGGAGAACAAATGCGCCAAATTGGAAGAGAATTCGGCTCAACTACTGGACGTGCCCGTCGCTGTGGTTGGTTGGATATTCCTGCACTTCGATATGCTTGCATGATCAACGGTGTGTCTGAACTGATCATGATGAAAACAGATGTATTGAGTGGATTTGAAACCATCAAAATCTGTACACATTATATGTTAAATGGAGAGAAAATAGACTACTTGCCATACGATATTGATGAATCTAAAGTTCAACCCGTTTACACAGAAGTAAAAGGATGGAATGCAGACCTTACCGGAATGAAAAGCCTAGAAGAGCTTCCAGCCGAACTAAATGAATATATCAAGTTCATCGAAGATCAACTTGGCATAAAAATTTCATATGTTTCTGTAGGTCCTGACCGCACACAAACTATTGTGAAAGGTCTATAAGCCTTTATCGCAATGCACAATTAATGAAATTAGTTAGAATAAATAGCTTTAAAATACCGAATGAACGTTCATTCGGTATTTTTGTTTCTACTGATTTCACTGCTATTTCAGAGCAATTTATTTGCACAAGAGAAGAAAATGATCAAGCTTGTGAAGGCTGACAAAAGCGTTTTCGACAAGTCTTATATTGATGCCCAACGCGTGATCGGAAATGTGCTTTTCATGTACGAAGGAACTCGAATGATGTGCGATAGCGCGCACATATTTAAAAATGACGACTTCCATGCTTTTGGAAAAATTCAAATCATAAAGCCCGGTGAATTCACGCTTACAGGTGGTTACTTGGAAGTAAATCAAAAAGAGAAAATCGCTTCGGTGTACAACGATGTCCGTCTCAATGATAACGAGATGACACTTACCAGCAATTTTCTTCAATACAACCTAAACACAGACGTCGCTAGTTATTCGAACGGAGGAAAGATTGTTTCTACCGCCAACCAAAATGTTCTTACAAGTAATTCGGGAAGCTACCATACGAAAAGCGAAACGTTCTATTTCAAAAAGAATGTCGTGCTTAAAAATCCAGACTACGTAGTAAAATCGGATACTTTAAAATACAATGACATCACCGAGGTTTCCTACTTTTTTGGACCAACTACTATCACTGGAGAAGATTCGTTCATCTATTGTGAAAATGGATGGTACGATTCAAAAAAAGATATAAGTCAGTTCAACAAGAACGCCATTGTTCGCAGTGAAAAAACGGAACTCAAAGGTGATAGCATTTACTACAATGGTGCAATTGGTTTTGGTGAAGTTTTTAAAAATGTTAGTATTCGTGACACCACCACGAACTACTTCATCAGCGGAAATTATGGGCAGTATCAGAAAGAGGAAAAAATCAGTTATGTAACAGACAGAGCCCTCCTCACTCAGATATTTGAAGAGGGTGATTCACTGTATATGCACGCAGATACACTGAGATCAATTCCTGATTCTACTGATAAAAACATTTTGCTCGCCTATCATAATGTGCGCATTTTTAAGAGTGATTTACAAGGAAGATGTGACTCCCTTTCCTACAGCGTGGCGGACTCTATATTGCAGTTTTTTACTGAACCAATATTATGGAACGGGGAAAACCAAATCACAGGAGATTCCATTCGTATTTTTCTAAGAAATAAAAATATAGATCAGCTCCTTGTAAAAGGAAATGCCTTTATTATTTCACAATCAGACTCTACGAAATTTAATCAGATTAAAGGGCGTAAACTGACCGCACAATTCTACGATGGAGATATTCGAAACATTTATGTAGAAGGAAATGGACAGCTGGTGTACTACCCTCTCGATGAGAAAAAAGATTCCACTGGTGTTTTGAAAGAAAAGCCAAGAGTAATCGGCCTCAACAAAGGTGAATGTTCTAACATAAACATTGAAGTTGAGAACAAGCAAATTACCAAGCTCAGATTAGAACGTGAAGCCAACAGCTTGTTCTCTCCAATGAAAAAAGCGAAAGACCCTTTCTTGAAAATGGAAGGATTTGAATGGAAAGCCGCGCTAAGACCTAAATCTAAAGAAGATTTGCTTGAAGATTAAGCGAAAAGCTTAAATCCGTTCATCAAATCATTTACACTCTTTCTTACTTCTGAAATCACTGTTTCATTGTTCATATTCATCAACGCTTTGTCTATCAATTGAGCTACATCAGCCATGTGATTTTCTTTTAATCCTCTTGTAGTTATTGCAGGCGTACCGATACGAATTCCACTGGTCACAAATGGAGATTTATCATCAAATGGAACCATGTTTTTGTTGACTGTAATGTCGGCTGCAACAAGTGCATTCTCAGCGTCCTTACCTGTGATGTTCTTACTTCTCAAATCAACTAAAAAGCAGTGATTATCAGTGCCACCGCTCACAATTCCATATCCCATATCCACCAGATGCCCAGCAAGAGCGGAAGCATTTTTCATGACTTGTTCGCCGTATGTTTTGAAAGATGGTTGAAGTGCTTCACCAAAAGCTACTGCTTTAGCTGCAATAACGTGCTCTAAAGGACCACCTTGCATTCCAGGGAATACGCCGCTATCCAAGAGTGAAGACATCATTCGCAGTTCGCCCTTGGGTGTTTTCAATCCGAAAGGATTTTCAAAATCATTTCCAATCATGATCACTCCTCCACGTGGACCACGTAGAGTCTTGTGAGTAGTTGAAGTAACAATATGACAATGCTGCAGTGGATCATTCATCAATCCTTTTGCGATAAGACCTGCAGGGTGACTAATGTCGGCCATAAGCAAAGCTCCCACTTCGTCTGCGATTGCTCTGAATCTTGCATAATCCCAGTCACGACTATATGCACTAGCACCACAAATCAAAAGCTTTGGACGCTCGGCCTTAGCGATGCGCTCTACTTCATCCATGTCGATGCGACCTGTTTCGCGATTCACTCCATAAAAAACAGGTTGATATAATTTACCGCTGTAGTTTACTGGTGAACCATGCGTAAGGTGTCCGCCTTGCGCAAGATCTAGTCCCATGATTTTGTCGCCTGGTTGCAATACAGCAAGCATAACTGCGCTGTTCGCATTCGCTCCACTGTGGGGTTGAACGTTTGCCCAAGCAGCGCCAAATAGTTCTTTGATGCGATCAATTGCCAACTGCTCTACTTGATCCACAATTTGGCAACCACCATAATACCTTTTGTTTGGAAGACCTTCCGCATACTTGTTTGTTAATACAGAACCCATTGCCAGCATCACTTCTTCGCTTACAAAATTCTCTGAAGCTATAAGCTCAATGCCATGAAGTTGTCTTTGGTGTTCCTTCTCAATAAGGTCGAATACAAGTTGGTCGCGCATAATGGATAAATTGAGCGACAAAAGTACTCGCATACTATATTCACCTCATCTTTGCATCTAGTTTTTTTTTCAAACATGTCGCAAACAACAAACAGATTAGCCCTCTCCACAAGTCCTTACCTACTTCAACATGCTCACAACCCTGTTGATTGGTATCCATGGGGACAAGAAGCTTTTCAAAAAGCTGCGGATGAAAACAAATTAGTCCTTGTGAGTATAGGCTACAGCGCTTGCCATTGGTGTCATGTGATGGAAAGGGAAGTGTTCGAAAATGAATCGGCGGCCGAATTCATGAATGCACATTTCGTATGTATCAAAGTTGATCGCGAAGAGCGGCCTGATGTGGACCACACCTACATGGATGCGGTTCAGCTCATGGGACAACGTGGAGGTTGGCCGTTAAATGTATTTACTCTTCCCGACGGTCGTCCTATTTATGGTGGAACATATTTCCCTATTCAGCAATGGATGTCTATTTTGGGAAATCTCACCGATTTGAAAAAAAATGAAAATGAAAAAATACTCGAATATGCAAAGGCAGTAGAAGATGGATTATTTCACATTGATTTGATACCACGAGTGGACAACTTTGAAAAAGATTCAGAAAAGTTTGAAACCCTTATTGATGAATGGAAACAATACCTCGATATGGAAAAAGGTGGTGCACGAAGAGCTCCCAAATTCCCAATGCCATCGCATTTATTTTTATTAATGCAATATGCTAAGAGAACTGATAGCATATATTTCAATGACTATGTGAAAATCACCCTCAACAAAATGGCGCTCGGTGGCATCTACGATCAAATTGAAGGAGGATTTGCGCGCTACAGTGTAGACGATATTTGGAAGGTTCCGCATTTTGAAAAAATGCTTTATGATAATGGACAGCTGATTGAATTGTATGCGAATGCAGCACGTCACTTCAATTCCAAATTCTATTTGAGAATAGCAAAACAATCCGCTGATTTTATTTTAAAAAATTGGAAAAATGAAAGTGGGCTTGTCTTCAGCGCTGCAGACGCAGACTCTGAAGGAGTTGAAGGAAAATATTATGTCTGGAGTCTTCCAGAACTGCACGATGTTCTAGAAGATGACTTTGAAGTAGCTTCAAAAATTTATAACTTTTCACATGAGGCTGAATGGGAGGAAAATCTCATATTACTTCGAAATTTTGATGATAAAGAAACCGCTAAACATCTGAGTATTTCAGAGACTGAATTAGCTGAAATTATTAACCGAATAAACATTCGGTTGGTTAATTTCCGATCGAAGAGAATTGCACCGGGTATCGACACTAAAGTGATCACCTCCTGGAACGCGATGTTTATCTCGGGTCTTGTCTCACTCTTCAAATCAACTAATGAACTCACCTATCTGGATGAAGCCGAAAAATTGGTTCAAGGATTATTAGCTCACAATAAAATTGAAGCCCAGTTGTACCGATGCAAGGATGACAAACAGAGTACATTGGCATTTCTGGAAGACTATGCGTTTTTATCAAAAGCTCTTTTTGAATTGTATGAAGCAACATCCAATGAACAGTATATCTCAGAATGCGTAAGGCTTATTGAAAATGCTCTTGTAATTTTTGGCGACCCAAAGGGAAACTTGCTTTGGTTTAGTCAACGCGACCCTCTAACAATTTCTAGAAAGAAGGAAGTAATAGACAACGTAGTTCCTTCTTCAAATGCTGTCTTTGCAGAAACACTATATAAGGTATCCAAGATATTTGGAAATCAACAGTGGGAAGACCGAGTGATAGGAATGATTGCTGAGGTAAACCCACAAATGAATCATGCAAGTTCGTACACCTATTGGTTGCGACTTCAAGATTTTGTGATGCACTCCTTTAAAGAAGTAGTTCTGACGGGGAGCGAAGCAAAAGCTTGGTGGATAGATCTTAACAAAGGCTACCACCCATCTCAGATTTCCATCTATTCAACAACAGAAAGTTCATTGCCCATTTTTGAGGACCGATTCTTGAATAAAACAACCGCCTATGTTTGCGAAGGTAAAAGTTGCTCTCTTCCAATAGATAGCATGAAGAAGTTATGGGAAAGTATTTAAAGGTATTCTTTATAGTATTCACTGCTCTGATTTGCTCAAGCAGTAATGGACAAATCATCGACAACCGATTAGGTAAAGCTTTTTCGGAGGAGATGTATTTCAACCAAGAGTTTTTGTGGCAGAATAAAATAAAAAAAATTACAGGTGTTCTGTCTATCAAGCGCCCCAGTCGCCCTATTGAACAGCGTCCTGATGTTTACGTTTATAAAATCAACCAAGTAGGTCTTCTTGAAGAATTGGACAAAGTAACAAGCGTATTGCACCTCGTAGACTCACTTACTATTCAATACAAAAGAAATGATCTCGGCGAAGTAGAATTACGTACAGAGCAAGGGAATCGAGGATTTTATACTAAAAAGTTCTTCTATAATAAAGAAGGGAAGGTCGAACGCCTTGACTATGGTAAGAGTGAAAACCTTTCCACACAAAAAGGGAAACTGGAAGCAGGGCAGACGATTACAATCAATTCAGAATCTTATAGCTACAATCATCTAAGTGATACTGTAGTAATGAAGTCATGCTACAATAATTATGGACTCCTCTATTCCAATATTACAACTGTGATTAACAAGTTGGGATACTTGGTGTCGGAGAAAGAAGTGATTGTGATGTCCAATCGTTCTATCACCCAGACTTATAAATACAATGAAAAAGGTTGGTTGGAAGAAATTGTGATTGACAGCCCACCGATGTCTGTGAAGCGTCAGAAGTATTACTATGATGAATTGGGCAACTTATTGAAAATGGAAAGGTACCTTGGAGATGAAATGATACAGGAAGTAGAAGTTTTATATACCGAAACCATGCTCATAGAAGCCTATCTCGACCACGATATCCGAAGCCACGACATTATTATCACCAAGTTCACATACGAATTTTACTAAACTCACGTTTACGCGAAATGAGAATTTTCCTAAATCTGCTTATTCTTGGATTTTTACTGATTCTATCTCCTGTAGCGAATGCTCAAAAGAGAAAAAAGGACAAGGGAGATGAACAGACAGTAGAAAATGCCCAAGCTCGAAAAGCCGCACAAAAGGCTGAAATTCAAGCTAAGTACGATGGGCATCGTGAACACATTAAAGAAATTCAGACCAAGAAAACGCAAAAGCGAATGAAGAAAAGTCTCAAGAAGGCGCAGAAACTTTCTCAAGGAAAATCGGTGCCTTGGTATAAGCGAATGTTTCGCAAACGAAGAATTTAGAAATCAATGTCTTGAAGCCCGTTTCCACGGGCTTTTTTATTTTGTTCAGTCTACAGACGTGTATAGATTTCCCCGATTGTGGTCAAAACAAATCGCACTTTATTGTGTCGTTAACGTATTTTTGAAGAAAAATTAAGTTTTTAATAACGACTTGGAAGATAAAATTAGGGAAATAAGGTCAACTGCGATTTTGTAACCCGCTTTATATCAATCGATTTAACACGGATTTGGTTAATATCCGTTAAAAGCGAGGATATTTATTATTTTAGCGCCCGTTTCGTTTAACCCGCAGCAATAGAAATACCTTAACCTGTCTGTTATGCAGAGAAAAGTTTACTTGCTACTAGCACTTGTATTATTTTCAGTAACCGGAGCATTGGCTCAGGCCAATAGCGGTACGCTGAAAGGAAAAGTAATTGATAAGGACACCAAAGAACCCCTCCCATTTGCGAATGTGGTGGTTTACTTGAATGGTAACCTTGTAACCGGTGCCTCCACCGACTTCGAAGGAGAATACACTATCAAACCTATCGATCCAGGTACGTATGATGTGCAATTCTCTATGGTGGGCTACACCGCTCAAACCCAAAAGGGAATTCCTGTTTCTTCAGGAAAAATTGCATTTGCCAATGCCGAACTAAGTTCTGGTGCTGAGCTGGATGCAGTAGAAATCATTGACTATAAGGTTCCTTTGATTGATAAGGATGGTGGAGCTTCAGGGGGAACTGTTTCTCGAGAAGAGATTGCCAAAATGCCTAGCCGTTCTGCTCTTGGACTTGCTTCTACTGTAGCAGGTGTAAGCAGTGCTGGTACTGGCGGAGGACTTTCTATCCGTGGTGCTCGTACAGGTTCTACCTGGGTGTATATCGACGGTATCAAAGTTCGCGGTAGTACAGCCCTTCCTAAATCAGCTATTGAAGAGGTTGCAGTTACCACAGGTGGTATTCCTGCTAACATCGGGGATGCAACAGGTGGTGTTGTAAACATTGCATTGAGAAGTGCTTCTTCAAAATACACTGGAGGTTTCGAAGTAATCACTTCTGGATTCAAAAGTGGAGAGAAAGCTGTTGGTCTTGACCATTACGGTTACAACCTTGTAGAAGGATCGCTTTCAGGTCCTATCGCATTTAAAAAGGATGCGGAAGGAAACAAAGGCCGCCCTGTGGTAGGTTTCTTCGTTTCTGGTAACTACACAGATATCGTTGACCCTAACCCAGCGTTTGGTGGTAACTATAAAATGAAGGATGACGTTCGTGCTGAAATTCTCGCGAATCCACTTCGTCTGAACGCTACAGGAAATGGTGCATTATATAATGCTGATTTCTTGACAGCAAACGACTTTGAAAAGGTTAAAACTAACCTAAACAACAGAAACCGTTCTGCTAACCTCGTAGCAAAAGTTGACTTTAACCTTTCTGAAAACGTAACCCTTACTTTGGGTGCTACTGGAGCTTTCACAAGAGCATATGAGCTGAACTATAGCAATATGCTTATGAACTCTAGCAACAATCAAAGAGCTACAGACTTAGACTGGAGAGCCTACGCAAAGTTTAGTCAACGTTTCAAAAATTCTGAAACTACTGAAGAAGCTGGAGCGAACAACTTGAAGAATGTATTCTATTCTGTAATGGTGGATTACAGTAAGACTTACCGTAAGAGAGAAGACGGAAATCACCAAGATGATGTATTCAAGTATGGTCACATCGGATACTTCGATATTATCCGCGGTAACCAATATGAGTACAATGGTTCATACTTCCGTCAAACGGGTACACAGTCTATTGATATCAATTTCACGCCTTCAGATTACAACCCTGAAACTGCGGCCTTGACCAATCAATATTTCTCAGCCATTGGTGATATACCATTTATTACAGACCTTTATACCGATGATAACGGAAACATTATCAGAAACCCAAGAGGGATCTTCATCAATGATCCATCTTTGTCTGCACTCATTGGTTCACTACCTTATGCTTCTGTGGAAAATATCCTTCAAGGGAATGGTCTTTTGAATGGCTATACTCCAGATGCGACATACAATCTTTGGAACTATGCTGGAACACCGAACAATAACTACAGCATTAGCAACACGAATCAGTTCCGCGTTTCAGGAGCTGGATCTGCTGACTTAGGTGACCATGCATTGTCTATCGGTTTTGAATTTGAACAACGCCGTGACGCTGCTTATGCCTTGGCTCCAGTTGGCCTTTGGACTTTAGGTCGTCTTTACACCAACTCACACATCCGAGAGTTGGACAACGCTGCTGGTTCTGGATACGACTCAACAACGGTTGTTGTAGATGGAAACAGCTACGTTTATTTTAATCAATTGATTGGTGATGGTCAATACCAATTTGACTACAGACTTCGTGAAAGTCTTGGTTTGGATCCAAACGGAAGCGACTACATCAACATTGACAACATCAATCCAGAAAGTCTTAGCCTGGACATGTTCAGTGCTGAAGATTTGTTGAACCAGGGTAATAACTATGTTACTTATTATGGCTATGACCACGCTGGTAACAAGACTAAAGGAAGAACTTCTATCGATGATTTCTTCAACGATCAGTACAGAGTTGGTAACAATTCGTACTATTCAAGATCAATTGGAGCGTTCGAACCAATATACACATCAGGTTACATCATGGATAAGTTCGCTTTCGACGATCTTATCTTCAACGTAGGTCTTCGTATTGACCGCTACGATGCTAACCAGTCAGTACTTAAAGACCCTTATATTGTAGGAGAAGGAACGACAGTTGGAGAAACTAATTTCTCTCAATTCGGTGATGATTTCACCCCTCCTTCTAACATCGGTAGCGACTATGTAGTTTACGTAAACGACTCAAACAACCCGACTCAAGTTACAGGTTACCGTGATGGTAATACTTGGTATAACGCATCAGGTCAGGTTGTAACAGATCCACTTTCAACTGTAGCTACAGGAGGTAATATCAATCCTCTATTGAAAGGTGGTCCTGGAACATTGAGCAGCAGAGCATTCAAGGATTACGATCCGGCAGTGAACATCATGCCACGTATTGCGTTCTCATTCCCAATTTCGGATGAGGCATTGTTCTTCGCTCACTATGATATCTTGACTCAGCGTCCTACTGAATCAAACCGATTCAATCCAGTTGACTATTTGTACATCGCAAATAGAAACGCTTTGATCAATAACCCGAATTTGAAGCCTGAAAAAACTGTTGACTACGCATTAGGTTTCCAACAGATCCTTTCTCGCACATCATCAATCAAAGTTGAAGCATTCTACCGTGAATTGAGAAATATGATTCAGGTTAGAAGTTTCGTAGGTGCTTACCCAGTAAGCTACCGTACTTTCGACAACCTTGACTTTGGTACAGTAAAAGGTTTGACATTGACATATGACCTTCGTAGAACTGGTAATATTTGGATGAAAGCTTCCTATACTCTTCAGTTTGCAGACGGTACAGGATCTACTACTCAAACTCAGTTGGCCTTGATTAACAATGGTCTTCCAAACTTGAGAACAGTTTCTCCATTCAACTATGATCAGCGCCACAGAATTGTAACTACAATTGACTACCGTTACGGTGAAGGCACTGAATACAATGGTCCAGTATGGTTTGGAAAGAAAATTTTCGAAAATACAGGTGCTAACTTGATTGCTAACCTAGGTTCAGGAACTCCATATACTTCTCAGCAAGTAGCTACTCCTGTTACTGGTGAAGTGTCTCCAACTACGAAAGGTACTTTGAACGGTGCTCGCCTTCCTTGGCAATTTAACGTTGACCTTCAGTTGGACAGAAACTTCTCACTTTCATTTGGAAAGACAGAAGAGAAGAAGCGTGCAGCCAACTTGAATGTGTATTTGTGGGTGACTAACCTTCTGAATACACAAAACATTGCGGGTGTTTACCGCTTTACTGGTACACCTGATGATGATGGTTATTTAGCATCATCTCAATATCAAACTTTGATCAACTCGCAAAACTCACCAAGTTCTTTCCGCAATTACTACTCAATGTATGTGCAGAACCCTTACAACTATGCGGCTCCTCGCCAAATCCGTTTGGGTATCCGTTTTGACTTTTAATTGATAAACAAGAAAGAAAATAATTAAGAAACTCAATAGCCAAGAAATGATGAATATCTTAAAAAAAATCAGCTTACTGGCACTCGCAATTGGAACTATTAGTAACGCCAGTGCAATGCGTTACATGGGTAATAATTCCAACAACAACGGAGGTGGAGGAATGAGCACTCATGATGATCATGGAGTTGCTGCATTAAACACAAGAGCAGCTGCTTGTGCTCCGGCTCAAGGACGTCAAGACCTTCAGTGGAACAACGTGAAAGCTCGTATCGAAACCGGTGGTTCGATGTGGCAAGATCGTGCAACGAGCAGGGCAGCTTATGAAGTTCCAAAAGGTGGAGGTGTTTCTGCTATCTACTCTGGAGCGCTTTGGATGGGTGGAGTTTCACCTGACCAACAACTAAAACTTGCCGCGGTTACTTTCCGTGCCGACGGTAATGACTTTTGGCCAGGACCATTGACAAATGATGGAACTGCTGAAGTGTCTGAAGCTGTGTGTACAGCTTATGACAAATTCTTTATCTCTGAGAGACAAGATGCTCAACTTCACAGAGCGTACTTTGATTGTGTTCTTGCAGGTGGAGATGATTGTATTGACTACTCTATTCCGTCTTATTTCTACGACTACCCAGCTTTAGGAGATGTAAGTCTTGGACAAGATTTGTACCTCGCTCCTTTCTATGATTACGATGGAAGTGGATTCTATGAGCCAGAAAATGGTGACTATCCATGGTATGATTTCTTGAAAGAAATCGATTGTAAAACTAGAACTAGAGAAAGTGTGGTTCCACTGTTTGGTGACCAAACTTACTACTGGATTTTCAATGATAAAGGTAACGTTCACACGGAATCTAATGGTCAACCAATTGGTATGGAAGTGCGTGCGCAAGCATTCGCATTCACTACCAATGATGAGATCAATAACATGACTTTCTACAACTACGTATTGATCAACCAAGGTTCTCAAACTTTGACTGAAACTTATTTCGGTTCATGGGTTGACTCTGACTTGGGATACTCTGCGGATGACTACGTTGGTTGTGACGTTCAAAGAGGTCTTGGATACTGTTACAATGGTGACGGTAATGATGAGGCTGGTCAAGGGTCTAATGGTTATGGATTGAATCCTCCTGCAGTCGGTGTTGACTTCTTCGAAGGTCCTTACCAAGATGCGGACGGTATCGACAACCCATTAACATCAGACTTCCAAGAAGCAGTTTCTCAAAACGGTATTCCATACTCAGGATTGGGTATTGGATATGGTGATGAAACAATTGATAACGAACGTTTCGGTATGCGTCGTTTTGTTTACTACAACATAGGATCTAATCCTATCAATGGTGACCCTGACAACGCTCCTGACTACTATAACTACATGAGAGGTATCTGGAAAAACGGTGCTACGATGAAGTATGGTGGTACTGGTGTTACAGGAAATGGTGGTGGTGTAACTGACATTGACGCTGGCTACATGTTCCCTGGGGATACTGACCCTATTCATTGGGGAACAGGTGGAGTTGCTATGGATCCTTGGTCTGAAGAAACTTCTGGAAACGCAGCAGGTGACCGCCGCTTCATTCAATCTGCAGGTCCTTTCACGCTTGCTCCTGGTGATTACAACAACATTACTGTTGGTGTAGTTTGGGCACGCAGCTTCAGTGGAGACCCATTGGCTTCTGTAGCTCTTCTAAAAGATGCAGATGATAAAGCTCAAGCGCTTTTCGATAACTGTTTCGAATTGGTATCTGGTCCAGATTCACCAGACGTTACAGTTCGTGAATTAGAAAATGAGCTCATTTTGATGTTGAGCAACACAAGCGAAATCAGTAACAACTACAACGAAACCTATTTAGAGTTTGATGCTTCTATTCCTGAGAACATCGAGTCGCTTGGATTATCATTTACTCCGGAAGAAAGATACAACACTTTCGAAGGTTATATGGTTTACCAACTTCTAAATCAAGATATCAATGCTGACGAATTGAACGACATTACAAAAGCGCGTTTGATTTTCCAGTGTGACGTTGAAAACGGAGTAACTACAATTGTGAATTATGAATTTGATTCTGAAATAGGACTTCCTATTCCAACAGCAAAAGTTATTGGTTCCGATGCTGGCTTGGAAAGATCAATTCGTATTACAGAAGATGAATTTGCTACTGGTGCTAAGACACTTGTTAACCACAAGACTTACTACTACATGGCCATCGCTTATGGTTACAATAATTATTTAGAATATAACCCTATCACTAGAGCTGGTCAGGCACGTGCATTCATTTCTTCACGTAAATCACCTTTTGGCGAAATTCCAGTGATTGCGGCTATTCCTCACAAGGTTGATCCAGAATCTAACGGTACTATCCAAACTTCAAACTACGGTGATGGCGTTGCAATCACTCGTCTTGAAGGACGAGGTGCAGGTTTAAACAATGTTGTTGTTTCTGCAGCTTCTGAAAGAGACATCTTGGAAAATGGCACAACTGATGAGTTGACATACGTTCCTGGTGCTGGTCCTGTTGAAATCAAAGTGGTGGATCCGCTTCGTGTTCAAGATGCAGATTTCGAATTGCGTTTAACTGGTCCGGAAGATGTGACTGAAAATGATCCTGATTCGCTTCGTTGGCAGATCACAAACCTTACAACAGGTGAAACCATTCCTCACTACAGAACATTCAAAATGAAGAGTGAAGATGTATTGATCGATTATGGAATTTCAATCAGTTGGGGCGCTTACGAGTTACCAATTGCAAGTGAAGAATTCCCAGGATCATACATTCCTGAATTGATTTCTTCTTCTATTGAATTCCAGAATCCAAACTACCGTTGGTTATCTGGTATTTCAGACCAAGAAGGTCAAACCGAATTGAACTGGATTCGCTCTGGTTCTGACCTTGTGCTTGCTGACAACCCGTTGGAGCAAAACTTGTATGCTGACTATGATTTCAATACATCAGGATCAAACCTTCCATCGGCTGATCCAAATCAAGATTTTGAAACCGTAATTGGTGGTACATGGGCACCTTATGCCTTAGTTTCATTCTCTCAAGAAGATGATGGTGTTTTCTATGTGAATGCGGCTCCTGCAAATGGAATCGTGAGTTTGGCTAACTTCAATGCTACTACTCCAATCGTAAACAGTATTTTCAATACTGGTACACTCAAGCCATTGGCTAGAATGGAAAGATTGAATAGCGTTGACGTTGTATTCACTCCAGACAAGAGCAAATGGACACGTTGTGCTGTTCTAGAAATGCAGTCTAACCCAGAACTAGCTCAAGGCTATTCTGGAGAAGATTACTCAAAATCTAAATTGAGAAAAGCTCCTTCAGTTGATAAAAATGGTAAGAAAGTAGGCGATGAGGGATACAATGATGCTGAAGGTACTCTAAATGGTACACAGCCAACCGGTATGGGTTGGTTCCCAGGATATGCTATCGATGTTACAACTGGTGAGCGTCTTAACATGGCGTTCGGTGAAGACAGCTGGTTGACAAATGACAACGGAAGAGACATGATCTGGAATCCAACTGGAAATCTATTCTCAGAAGCTGGGGCTCCAGTATTTGGTGGTCAGCACTGGGTTTATGTTTTCCGTAACCTACGTTACGAGGAAAACTCTACAAACGAAAACTTCATGCCTCGCTACGACGAAGGTCAACACATGTATAGCGTACTTTCTAACCCAAGTATGTCTAATACCAATTGGAAGAGACTTTTCGCTAGCTGCGGTTGGGTAGGTTCAGCATTACATAATGAGAATTTCCCTATGAAGTCTATCGAAGATGGATTGATTCCTTACGAAACAAGAGTGAGTATCAGAGTTTCTACTCGCTACGAGCGCTATTCCAACTCAACTGCGGTTCTAACAAACCCAGAATCAAATGGAGCAGTGAATGGATGGAGAAACCTTTATACCTTCTCTACAAAAGGTCTAAACCCAGTGTTTAACAGCACTGCCACTTTAGATTCTAACTTGGACAACATCAATGTGGTACCTAATCCATACTATGCGTTCAGTACATATGAAACAAGTAAACTTGACAACAACATCAAGATTACCAATGTTCCCGAAACTTGTACGATCACTATTTATGACATGAACGGTACTCTTGTGAGACAATTCAAGAAATCAGATCCACTTACCTCATTGAACTGGGATTTGAAAAATGCTAAGAACATTCCAATTGGAAGTGGTACTTACATTATTCATGTTGATGTTCCAGGTGTGGGAGAGAAAATCTTGAAGTGGTTCGGAATTATGAGACCAGTTGACCTTGATCGTTTCTAAGAATTAAAACAATAAGAAAGATAGATATAACGCTTATGAAAAAGCTCGCAATATATTTACTTACGGCACTTACTTCAGTAACAGCAGCCTATGCTGGAAACCCTGACCGTGCAGGTTCTTCGGGAGCTGGACACTTGCTTATCAACCCATGGGCAAGATCATCAGGAGTTGCAGGAAGCTCTATGGCATCTATTAATGGTATCGAAGCTAGCTTCTTGAATGTTGCAGGTTTGGCATTCGTAAGAAAAACAGAACTTGTGTTCACTAACACTCAATATTTGGTTGGAACAGGCATCAAACTGAATGCATTCGGTTTCGGTCAAAAAGTAGGTGAAAGTGGTGCACTTGGCCTTACTGTTACTAACATGAACTTTGGCGACCTAGATATCACAACAGAAGATTTGCCAGAAGGTGGAATTGGTACATTCTCACCAAACTACACCAATATTGGCCTTTCATATGCAAAAGGATTTTCTAACAGTATCTATGGTGGTCTTACAGTTCGTTTGATTTCAGAATCTATCTATAACGCGAAAGCTCAAGGTTTTTCTTTTGATGCTGGTATTCGCTACGTAACTGGTGAAAATGACCACGTGCGTTTCGGTATTGCTTTGCGCAATGTGGGACCTCCAATGCGTTATTCAGGAGATGGATTGAACGTTTCTGCGAACGTTACTAGTAATGGACAAAACTTGACTGTATCACAACGTTCAGAGAAGTATGAACTTCCTTCATTGGTAAATGTTGGCTTTGCTTATGATTTCATTTTCAATGAAAGAATGAAGCTTACAGCTGACGGTGCATTCGTATCAAACTCCTTCACCAACGACCAATTTGCATTGGGTGGAACTTTTGCTTTCAATGAGAAGTTCTTCTTGAGAGGTGGATATTTGATTGAAAAGAAGGCAGCTTCAGGTGATGCAAAAACAACCGCTTACACTGGCCCTACTGCTGGTGCAACAGTTCAAATCCCTGTAGGAGCAAATGGAACAGAAATCGGATTGGACTACAGCTACCGCGTAACCAACCCATTTTCAGGTGTTCATAGCATCGGAATACACATCGCGTTGTAATAAAATTTTCATATATTTGTATGAATAAAGAGAACCCCAATGGGGTTCTCTGTTTTTTGAGATAAACCCTAAAAGTGAATTGTCATGGCTTCCAATGTTGCATACTACACAGCCGAAGGATTAAAAAAATTGAAGGATGAATTACATCAACTAAAGACTGTTGAACGTCCTAAAATTTCTCAGCAAATCGCAGAAGCGCGCGATAAAGGCGATCTTTCAGAGAATGCTGAATATGACGCGGCTAAAGAAGCGCAAGGTCTGCTTGAGGCGAGAATCGCTAAAATGGAAGATCTTGTGGCAAACGCTCGATTGGTGGATGAGTCTCAATTGGACAATTCGAAGGTTTTCATTCTTTCTAAAGTGAAAATTAAAAACCTAAACACCAATGCTACAGTGGAATATACTTTGGTGGCTGAAAATGAAGCGAACCTCGCTGAAAAGAAGATCTCTGTAGACTCTCCTATCGGTAAGGGACTACTTGGCAAAAAAGTAGGAGATATAGCGGAAGTAACTGTTCCTGCAGGAACACTCAAACTGGAAGTATTAGATATCAATAGATAATCATGGCAACCATTTTTAGTAAAATAATCGCTGGTGAAATTCCCTGCTATAAAATTGCTGAGAATGATGAATTTTTGGCATTCCTAGATGTTCAACCTGTTGTAAAAGGTCATGCGCTTGTAATTCCTAAAAAAGAAGTGGACTACTTCTTCGATCTCGATGATAACGTACTCACTAGCTACAATTTATTTGCAAAAGAAGTAGCACGAAAAATTAAGGCGATTATTCCTTGTAAAAAAGTAGGGATAGCGGTAGTAGGATTAGAAGTGCCTCATGCACACATGCATCTCATCCCAATGAATGGAATTGGAGATATGAATTTTTCTAAAGAAAGAGTAAAACTAACGCCTGAAGAATTTACTTCACTTGCCAAGTCAATAAGTGAAGCTTAGTTAAGTCGACTTTCTTCGTAGTGCTTAATTATCATTTGTAAGTCTTCACTCTTCACTGGCTTAATGATATAATCACAAATATCATCATACGATTTAGCCCTTTCTATATCTGTCTTGCTTACGCTGCTACTCACCATATAAATGGTAATTTCCTTATCAAGCCTCGGCTTAATCTTAATAAACTCATCCAAAAACTGCCATCCGTCCAATACCGGCATATTGATATCTAAAAGAATAATATCCGGTAGCTTTTGCTCTTCACCGTCTGCGCTAATCAAGTAATCCAGCGCCTCCTTTCCATGTTCGCAAACCACTAAATCATTACAGAAATTGGTCATTTCCATCAGTCTTGAAATGCCAAAAACAAAAATGCGATCGTCGTCAACAACGCAAGCTACATCGAACACAGCACTCATGGTAGAATAAATTTTATGGTTGTTCCTCTATCCACTTCACTTTCCATCGAAATTTCGCCTCCCTGAGATTCAACATGATTTTTAGTTAAAAATAAACCTAATCCTTTAGCATCTGAATTTCCATGAAATGTATTGTACAATCCAAAAACTTTATGACCATACCTTACTCATGTCTAGTCCAGATCCATTATCTGAAACAGTAATTTGCATTCCTTCACCACATTCTCCGCACTGATTTTGATTTCTAGCACTCTGTCATTCGAGCGATACTTGATGCAATTGGTAAGAAGGTTTAAGAATATACTCTCCAGATAAGCTTCATTTCCCTTCACAACGGTACTATCTTCAAAGTCTAATATCACATTAGCTCTGGTTGAACTAAGCTGTCCGTTTAATCCACGTATCACCCTATTGACCAAGCCTTTAAGATTAATCGACGCCTTCCAAATATTGGTATTCGATTGTACAGAAACTATTTCATTCAAATTCGTTATTGTTTCGGCAAGTCGCTTAGAGACCAATCTGATTCTTTCAATAATATCCTTTTTATCTTCATCCGATTCCGAGCTATCCATCAAGCTAAATAGCAGCTCAAAATTTCCACTATGTGACCTCAAATTATGAGAAATAATGTGAGCAAAATTGAGCAATCGTTTATTTTGATCCGATGAAATCTCAAGCATGTGATGAAGCTGTTCCAAAGTATCCTTTTGCAATTGAATATCAGTCATCGTTCCAATGATCCTGCTTGGAGTACCATTGTGTAAACGCTCGACTGTCATACCTTTCACAGAAACCCACTTATAATCTCCTGTCTTCGTTTGGACACGATGCTCGTTGTAGAATTTTAAGTTCTTACCCAGAATGATATTTTGCATGGCATCAATGAAAGCATTCCGTTCATTTGGATGGATCCGATCTACCCACTCATCCGCAGTTTCATTGATATTGTCATACTCTACACCAATAATTTCTTTCCATGTGCGACTATAAAAGACCCGCTCGTTTCCTACATTCCAATCCCAAACTCCATTACCAGATCCTTCCAAAGCAAATTGCCACCTTTGCTCACTCAAAGCAAGTTCCATCTTAATCTTTTTAATATCCGATATGTCAGTGGCAATCGCTGTAATTCCCGTAACATTTCCCGTTTCATCATAGATTTTGCCAAACTCAATTTCACAGTCACAGATTCTCCATTCTTCTTAATATAGTCCCATTGCCTTGTGATATAATCTTGATGATCTGCCAATTCGAAAAAATACTCTACTGTACTTAGGGCCCTACCTATTCTTACTTCGGGCAATCACACCAATGGTAAAAAGAATGGACATTGGGAATGGTTTTTAGAAGGTGGTGAAAAAGACATGCAAGGGGACTTTGTAGACGACGTGCAGCAAGGAGATTGGATCTATTGGTATAAAAACGGAAACAAACAGTACTGGGGAGCCTACGAAGATGGCAAGATGCATGGCACATGGCAATATCAATATTGGGGAGGAGAAAAATGGAAGTCGGGCAACTATGCAAAAGGACTGAAAGAAGGAGCTTGGCAATATTGGTTTGAAAATGGAAAATTGTTGATGGAGGGAAATTTCAAAAACGATTTGGAACAAGGAGTTTGGACGAGTTATTACGATTCGGGAAGATTAAAAGACAAAGGCTCGTACGATAAAGGCAAGCTGAAAAGTGCATGGGAAGGCTATTATCCTAATGGAGTGAAAACCTATGTAGGAAGCTGGAATGGTGATGTGAAAACAGGAAGTTGGTCGTATTGGTCGGACCAAGGAAAATTGGAAAAGAAAGAAACCTACAACGCTGAGGGAGTATTGAATGGTCCAAGTGAAACCTATGGTGAGAATGGAAAGCTTGAAAGCAAGGGTTCATTCAAAAATGGTAAGCCCAATGGAAAGTGGGAGTACTATTATGGACATGGAGCGCCGCTCAGATTTTGCAGTTTCAAAGAAGGCAAGCTCGATGGTAAGTCAACCATGTATGGAAAGAATGGAAGAATTGTAGAAGAGTGCGACTACAAAAACAATAAGCGTCACGGTATCTACACCAGCTACGATGAAAAAACGGGCAAGGTTGTTCTCAAGCAAGAATACAACGAGGGTGTAGCGGGCAAAGTGCTCGAGGGAAAACCGAAGTAGAAAAGGAGACTAGAGAGTGTGAGGGTTTGGAAGAGTTGGATTATTTGGAGAGATTGGATTTTTTTGGAATTGTTGGAAGAATTGGAAAGTATGGAAGTCTGAGAATTTTCGGCAATAGTAGATTCACATTGCAACGTGAATCCACTGACGAAAACGATTCTCGATGCTCAATTCTCGAATCGAGAATCGGGAATCACTGGTGTCCGGGAAAAGTAAAGCGAGCCGACTAGTCGACTCGCTCTTTTTTGGTAATTTCGGTTTACCACAACTGAGTTACCATGAGCAAAAATGCACTTTTTTCCGGACAGCCGATCTTTTCTCAACTAATAAAATTTATTCCACGAGATAAATTTTCATCTATTGTCAGAAAATACAATGGTGACCGATACACCAAGAAATTTGACTCTTTTCATCATCTGATAAGCATGTTATATGCGCAGTTTGAAAATTGTTCTTCCCTAAGAGAAGTCGAGATTGGGATGCTTGCTTGCATGGAAAAAATGAAGCACTTAGGCATTGTTCATCAAACCAAAAGGAGTACTCTTTCAGAAGCAAATATTCGTAGAGATCCTAAAATCTTTGAGGAGCTTTACTTCTCCATTTTATCTAAATATCGCCACATTTTAACGGACAGCCGAAATGCTTTATTGGACAAAAGGCTCTACATCCTTGATGCGACGGTCGTTACGCTCTTTAAAGACATCCTTCCAGCAGCAGGATGCAATCCAAAGGATGGAAAGCGAAAGGGTGGTTTAAAAGTGCATACACTACTTTCTGCCGCCTCAGACTTGCCAGAACTTGTGGTGATGAATGCGGCGGCAAGCCGAGACGGAAATGTTCTAAAAGATATAGACTTACCAAAAAAATCCATTCTTGTTTTTGATAAAGGCTATGTGAACTTTGATCAGTTTAATAGATTTTCAAAGGAAGAAGTCTATTGGGTGTCTAGAAGAACAACCTCTTGGGTTTATGAGAGCAAAAAAGAAATAGAAGTTAATGGAGATTTGAAAATCAATGGAGTTGTAAGTGATAAAGAAATTATTTTAGGCAATACTCACAATCGCCGGCAAACAAGAGTAAGAGCAAGAATGGTGACTTATTATGATCATAAATCAGAACGACAATTTGAGTTTATAACCAATAATTTTCAGATGTCTGCTTTGACTATCGCGCAGCTGTATGAAAAGCGTTGGCAAGTGGAACTGGTGTTTAAAAGAATCAAACAGAATAGTCAGCTCTACAACTTTTTAGGTGATAATGAAAACGCTATTAAAATACAAGTTTGGGCAGCACTGATTGCGGATTTAATGACTAAAATTGTTCTATGTAAAACGGGAAAGAAAATATGCTACTCTCAAGTAGCGACCATTATTAGGCTGCACTTCATGAGTTATTTTAACTTATTTGATTTTCTTCGGGATCCTCAAAAAGCGTATAAATCAAGCACCCAAAAAATATCCGAATACAACCTGTTCTCAAGTGCCTAAAAAATATGGGGAGGTTCTTTTCCACAAAATAAAATGCCACTCAGCAAAATCAGGCTCCACAGAAGGTAAAAGACTTCTTTTCATTTTTTACCGGACACCAGTGAATTGTATATCTCCGTTTAGGTTGCCTACCAAATAGGCAATCCTAGACTTATTCAAAATAAGCTTTAAGCGTTCCATCGGGAGAATGTAGCGAAAATTAGTGTGGCCGTAATCTGGCAGTATAAAACTAAGTATATTTCTCGAACACTCACTGATTTAAAAAAAATAAAAAAAGGGAGCATAGCTCCCTTTTTCTCAATGAGTTAAAACACTCATTTATTGTATCTCTGTTTCAATTCTAGACTTCAAATCTTCGAATTTTTCCTGACTGGCCTTAATTTCTTTTAAAATATCCTCATCCTTCATGTCACCACCGAAAGGATTTTCAGCCCCACCAGCAATTTCCTCAGCAGAAGGCAACATCTTAACATTCATTGTCCAATCATTCAACTCAGCCTTCAGCATTTCCAAATCACTGTACGCTGATTTAATTTCATCGTAATTCGCCATTTTAACTGAATCTGTTGCCAATTCCGCATCTTGAGAAAGTAGAGTCACCTCCTCGCTGTACGCGTTCAATCTTGCAGCAAGTGAAGAGTCCAATTCACTCTTAGATTTCATCATTGCTTCTTGAATTGTTCTCGCTTGCTTAAGCATTTCGCTTTCAGAACCTGAGCAAGCTACAAGCATTGCAACAGAAAAAAGAACGCCGAAAATCTTTGTTGTCGTTTTCATTTTATTTTGGTTTTAATTTTTTCATTCTTCGGAACAGGATCATATCCACTCGTTCCCCAGGGGTGACACTTAGATATTCTTTTCAGTCCCATCCACATTCCTTTTAAAGGCCCCCATTCATTAATGGCCTCCACGGCATATTGACTGCAAGTGGGAGTGTGTCTGCAATTGCTTCCCAAAAGCGGAGATATCAGCGCCTGGTAAATTCGAATTGGGAAAATGAATACTTTATTCAGCAACTTTCTCACGACGCAAAGTTATTGGTGAAAAGGCGAAGCGTTATCCAATTTTTTCAAAAATCAAATAGCCAGAAATAATCAAGGCCACTATTGAGATTCCAAAGTTCCACATTTTTGATTTGACTTTAAACCACTTCAAAGCTAACATCGAAATCAAGAGGATTACTCCTAAAATAATGATTTGACCTAGCTCCACTCCCAAGTTAAACAACAGAAGTTGGCCTAAGTAATTTTCATTATCTGAAATCATCATCTTGAAAAAGCTTGAGAAACCCATTCCGTGAATTAATCCAAAACCAAAGACTACAGCATATCGAAAAAGTGAAAGTTTGCCGGGTTTCGCGAAAAAATTTAACAACGCCGTTATAGCAATAGAAATCGAAATAACTAACTCAACAAAATTGCTTGAAAAGCTAATTATCTGCAGACCTGCAAGGATAAGTGTAATTGAATGTCCTATGGTGAATGCCGTTATCAGTAAAAGCAATTTCTTGATATCCTTTATTCCAAAGGGTGCTGATAGGGCCAATAAAAACAGCATGTGATCATAACCTTCAAAATCGGTTATGTGTAGAATTCCATCTACAATTGTATTCATGCTTTTCTATTTGTGTTTTTTGAATTTCTTCTTAGGCTGAAACTTTTTGTGTTTATTGCCCTTTCTGAAATTGTCACTTTCGAAATCTTGAAACTTATTTCCTTGAATAGTTTTTACTGCATGAAGTTCGATGTTTCCTTCCAATTTAATTGCTCCCCCGCTGAGGTAGGATAAATCCTTCAATATAACATCGTCAGTGACAGAACTTCTGTTCCAGTTCAGCGCGTTTTGCTTCATCAAATTGGCAATAGCCATTGAAAATGCTTTGCGCTCCTCTCCTTCCTCCATGGCCATACACTTGTTGATCATGCGCTCTACGTATCGGCCGTAGTGACCAAAACGAACATCCCCTTTTGGGTAAGACATGCGCTGAGGAGGAGTATCGAGCTCTTCTGCATTGGGAACAGGATAATTGCTATCTACGTCCAATTTAAAATCAGACATGATATATAAATGGTCCCAAAGTTTATGATTGAAATCCTCGATATCACGCAGATATGGGAATAATTGGCCCATAACACTGAGAATGGCGCGAACGCAACGATTGCGCTCTTCACGATCATCAATGGTCATGGCGTATTCCACCATTTTCTGTATGTTTCTTCCGTATTCCGGAATAATCAAATCCGGGCGATTACTGTTGTAAGGCTGGAAGTTTAATTCTTTGCTAACTGTCTCCGACATAGGAGTATAAAATGTAATTAGAAGCTGAGCTTACAGACTAATGAAATTCTAAGCTCAGGGCAAATATACACAAATGACCGTAAAATGTTACACCAACTTCAACTTAGCAAACTTGAGCAGCAACTGCTTTTGTCCTGCAGAAGGAAAGAATATGGTTGCCTTAATATCTGGAGCATTTCCTTCAACCGTCAGCACTTTACCTTTTCCAAACTTCTCGTGCATTACCTCAACTCCTGGCTGAATTTCCTCGGCTGTAGCTGATGGTCCATCACTCACAGAAGCACTTGCGGAAGCCGCACTTGCCACTTTTTTAAAGTTTGGTGGTGGAGCGGTCGGTTTTCCAATATCATTTCCTGTATCAAACAATCCACGAGGTTTTGGAGCGCTAGATTGAGGCTGCCCTGATCCCGAACCTCCAGATCTACCAAACCCCATTCTTTCAGCAGCAAAATCTATTGCCTTTGGCGCAGGACGCTGGCGCTCAGCAGCTGGTAATTGTAAAAACTGTGCATCAATTTCTTCGATGAAACGCGAAGGTTCGCAATAGCTCAATTGCCCCCATCGGTATCGACTCAAGGCATAACTTAATGTTGCTCTTTTTTCGGCGCGAGTTACGGCTACGTAAAATAATCTTCGCTCCTCCTCCATCTCTTCTCTGCTATTTAATGACAACTGAGATGGAAACAAATTTTCTTCCAATCCAACAATATTCACGTAAGGAAACTCAAGTCCTTTCGAACCGTGAATGGTCATCATACTTACTTTGTCCTTATCGTTTGGATCATCACTATCTGCATCGGTTAGCAATGCAACGTCGATCAAAAAATCACTCAACGAAGCCAATGCTTCAGGGGTTTCTCTCTCTTTTCGATCTGAGAATTCCTTCATACCATTCAACAATTCTTGAACGTTGTCGTAACGTGCCACACCTTCTGGAGTGCGATCCGAATAAAGTTCTTTTAGCAAGCCACAATGACTCGCGATATGATGTCCTAAATCGTACGCATTCTTCAAATTAAGTTCCACTTGGAAACTCTTAATCATGGTAACAAAAGTCATGATCTTGTTTAACGACGCTCCATTCACTCCAACTTCGGCAGCCCTTCCAATCATGTCCCAAATACTGATTTCTCTTTCCGCAGCGCCGACAACCAATCTATCCAATGTCGTTTTTCCGATACCGCGAGTTGGATAATTGATGACACGCTTCAGAGCCTCTTCGTCATTCGGATTGCATGTTAATCGAAAATATGCTAAGAGATCTTTGATTTCCTTTCTTTGATAGAAACTCAAGCCTCCATAAATCTTGTAAGGAATATTGAGCTTTCTTAATGCTTCTTCAAATGCACGGCTTTGCGCGTTGGTGCGATAAAGAATAGCAAAATCATAAAAATGAGCACCACTCTCCTGTCTTGTTACAAAAATTTGGTTGGCCACAAAACTGCCCTCGTCATTGTCGGTGGCTGCCTTGTGAACTTTGATCAAATCACCTTGCTCATTGCTCGTCCAAACCTTCTTCTTGATTTGATCTTTATTCTTTGAAATGATACTATTCGCAGCTTCCACAATCACTTTTGTACTTCTGTAATTTTGTTCCAGCTTGTACATTGTAAAATCAGGATAGTCCCTTCTAAAATTCAAAATATTCTGAATGTTTGCCCCACGGAAAGCATAGATACTTTGCGCATCATCCCCCACCACACAAACGTTTTCATTCATTGCTCCAAGTTGCTTCACGATCAAATACTGCGCGAAGTTGGTATCTTGATACTCGTCTACCAATATGTAATGAAACTTGTGCTGATAGCGATGCAACACATCAGGAAAATCTCTGAGAAGTACATTCGTTTTGAACAACAAATCATCGAAGTCCATCGCACCCGACTTAAATAATCTCAAATCGTATTTTGCGTAAATCTCTTGCATCCTTGGTTTTCCTGTTTGACGATCTTCAGAAACTAAGTCAATATTCTCTAAATAATCTCGAGGAGAAATCAAGTTGTTTTTGCAACTGCTAATTCTGTTGTAAACTACACCAGGTTTGTAGATTTTATCATCCAATCCTAGTTCTTTAATAATGTCTTTTACAAGGCTTTTCGAATCCGTTGTATCGTAAATAGTAAAGTCTCTAGGGTAATTAATCTTTTCGCATTCAATTCTCAAAATTCTAGCGAAAATGGAGTGAAACGTTCCCATCCAAATGTTCTTCGCTTCATGCTCTCCCACCAACTTACCAATACGCTCTTTCATCTCGCGAGCGGCTTTATTGGTAAAGGTCAACGCAAGAATATTAAAAGGATCTACTCCATTTTGAATGAGATACGCGATTCTGTAAGACAACACGCGTGTTTTGCCTGAACCTGCACCAGCTATCACCATCATCGCCCCGTCGATATGTGCTGCAGCAGCACGTTGGGCTTCATTCAATTGTTCTAAAAGATTCGTATTCACTACGCGAAATTAAATCTTTAAAATGACTTAATTCCCCATAAGTTCTATTTGTTAGCAATTTTTCATGCTTTTAATAATTACCTTCGTCCATCATTTGGAATAATAATTGACTATTCAAGCGAAAAAAAAATATGCCTAAAATTCTCATTATCGACGACGAAGCAGCCATCAGAGGGGCTTTAAAAGAAATCCTGGAATATGAGTCTTATGAAGTTTCGGAAGCCGAAGACGGAGCCGTTGGATTGAAACTTGCCGAAAAAGAAAATTTTGATTTGATTTTTTGTGATATCAAAATGCCCAAAATGGATGGCATTGAGGTTTTAGAAAAAATGAAAGAAAAAGGCATTGAATCTCCAGTGGTAATTATCACTGGTCATGGCACAATTGAGACAGCTGTTGAAGCATTGAAAAAAGGTGCTTATGATTTCATTCAAAAGCCACTTGATTTAAATCGCGTATTGGTTACTGTTCGCAACGCTAGCAATCAAAACGAATTGGTAAAAGAAACCAAAACGCTTCGTAAAAAAGTAAACAAAACACTTGGCGCCAACATCGTTGGAGAGAGCAAAGCCATCACTGAAATCAAAAGCATGATTGATACTGTAGCACCTACGGAAGCAAGGGTTTTGATCACAGGTGGAAATGGTAGTGGTAAAGAATTAGTAGCTCGCCAACTTCATGAAAAAAGTGAACGTGCGGGTGGGGCATTTATAGAAGTAAACTGTGCCGCGATTCCAACAGAGCTTATAGAAAGTGAACTTTTTGGACATGAAAAGGGCGCTTTCACGAGTGCCATCAAAACACGCCAAGGTAAATTCGAATTGGCAGATGGAGGAACACTTTTTCTAGATGAAATCGGTGACATGTCAATGTCTGCTCAAGCAAAGGTTTTGAGAGCATTGCAAGAAAGTAAAATCACTCGAGTAGGCGGTGACAAAGACTTTAAAGTGAATGTGCGCGTATTTGCTGCTACAAACAAAGATTTGAAAAAAGAAATTGCAGCAGGAAACTTTAGAGAAGACTTGTACCACCGACTTTCTGTAATTGTAATTCGCGTTCCTTCTTTGAACGAAAGAAAAGATGATATTCCTCTTTTAGCAGATTACTTTCTACAACAAATTGCAGACGACTACGGTCAACCAATGAAGGAAATAACACCGGGTGCAATCAAAGCTTTACAAGAGTTAGACTGGACAGGTAATATCCGAGAGTTCAGAAACGTAATGGAAAGATTGATCATTCTTTCACCCAAAAATATAGATGAAAAATCGGTGAAGGCCTACGCCACTCCCAATTTCAACTAAAGTTTATCAGGCTCCTTTCGGAGCCTTTTCTTTTTTAGGGCCGAACCAAAAAATACTATTGGCCAGAAGTACTGCCAACGAACCCACGATCAAGAATGATACATTCGGGGTGCGCGCAGGCATTAAAAATGTAAGACCGATAATGAAAATGGTATACAAATAAAGGGTGATACACACTTGGCGATGTGTTAATCCCAATGCTAATAATCGGTGATGAATGTGGTTTTTATCTGCGCTGAATGGCGATCGCCCTTTGCTCGTTCTAATGATAAAAACACGTAACGTATCTATCAACGGGTACGCCAATATTGCCATAGCAAGCACGGGCTTTGACACATCACTCATGGCCGCTGACAAGCGATAAGGAGGAAATTCGATCATCTTCATCACTAGCACAAACATCACCACTCCAATGATCAACGAGCCTGAATCTCCCATGAAAAGTTTTGCGGGTTGCCAATTGAAAAACAAAAATCCCATCAACGATCCTCCAAGACCAATAGCTAATAAAGCCAACGGCATATCTCCCGTTTTATAAAACCAATAGGTAAATGCGATACTCGCTATAAAGCCTGTTCCAGCCGCGAGTCCATCCACTCCATCAATCAAATTGATAGCATTCACAATGACTACATAGATGAACATAGAGATAATAACGCTTACCGAATAAGGCAAATCATCTACCCCAAGCAATCCCCAAAATTGTGTAAGTCGAATATCCGCCATGAAAACCAGAATTACTCCTACAATCATATGTATGAGTAACTTCTTTGAAGGACTCACTCCAATAATATCGTCTTTCAATCCCAAGAAGAATAGGATGAACATCGAAGCAAGCACATACTTGAATTCACTTAGTGCAGTGAGTGGATCATAGTTGCTTCCCAATTTCCAAGAAGCCCGTGAAGGAAACCATAAGCAGTAGCTGATAATTGTGCCTGCGAAAATCATGATTCCACCCAAGGTTGGAACACTTCTTCTGTGAAGCTTTCGTGCTTCACCAGGCTCATCTACAAGATGCTTCAGCTTGGCCACTTTAATCAAAGCGGGCGTTGCTACCAACACCATAAAAAGAGCTGTAAAAAAGGCCAATACAATCTCCTGCACAACTTATGAATTAAGATAATTTGACTTTGTTAAGGCTACACAAAGCTACTAAAAATCAAAGTACCTATTGTGAATATTCGTTCTAAATGTGACATAAAACACCTGCGACTTGTACTGGTAATCTCTATTGATATAGCCCACAAGGAGTTGAAGATTTGTTTTCATGTTCATTCGAATTCCCGCCTCTGCTTCAAATTGATTTAAATCGTGCGAAACTCCATTCTGACTCATGGTGTTGTACTTGGCAGAAGCAATCAATCGCTTGTACTGATAATCAAGAATAAAAACCAATTCTTGCACTCCATTTCCTCGCGGCAAACCCAAATATTGATTGTAGTGACTAATTCTCTCTAAAAACAGGTTGCCCGTGTATGCATTGTCACCCGTTTGATTCCATTCCACTTGAACATCAAGATTTTTCAATCCCGCATTCAGCCATTTGATGCCGGCTTGATATCCAAATTGGTCTGAGTTGGTCCCATTCATTAGCAACTGCCCATAAACTGACAATTTCTTGAAAGGTGAAATTCTCACATTCAGCCCTGAATAGGCATTATGGGTGCTGCTCCATCCTTCAACTCCTGTGTTCAACCCTATCATAGGAATATAAGCATTCCATGGCAATTTGACTATTGTTGAATCAGAAACTCTTCTCCAAATTACTCCCTCGAAAAGTCCTAGCTCTAACCACTTGGACGGCTTAAAGCTGAGGTAATTGAAAGTCGCATTTTTTCTTTTGAAAAGAGACTCAGGAACTTCTCCTTTTGGTAACCTTACCAAAGATTGTAGAACAGCAAACGTGCTAGAATATTCCAATTTCCCATCAAACAACCTCAACACACCTCTTAAAAATGGATAGTTAAAAGTACCATCTGTAAGTAGGAGGCTTCTGTATCCATGTCCAACAAATAAGCGATCATTGCCCATTTCAAGCAAAAGATGATCATTGACATTGTATGACAATCTTCCAAAACTCATGCTATGGTCGAAGCCATTGCTCTTGAATGATTTTACACGACCTAATCCTGGATAAACTCCAATTGAGTCAATGTACCCTTCTTGATAAAAGATGGGCAAGCGCTGAATTTCATAAAATCCTGAATGAAATGAAAAGTGTTTGCCAATCTCACCTTTCAATAAAAGACCTCTATTATTGACGTAATAATCACCATAATTCGGAAAGGCAGGGACCTTATTGATCCCGTATGTAAACTCCCCCAGAGGATCCAAAGAAAAACGATAATCTTCTCCCTTAATTTCGAGCAAGTGATCACGCATCAAAAAACGACCAAGATCATAGTAGTACTTTGCATTGTCCTTGTACAAAAATTGCAAAGTGCTATCCGGCACTACCGAACGATTGATCGGTTTCACGCCGTAATGTATGTTAGACACCCCGTTATCAAAGCGTTCCAGTTGATTATTATACCACCTCTGATTAGAGATTTGTTCGCCTTGACCAAAAGAAAAATTGGTTCCTAAAAGAAACAACCCGAAAAATATCCAGAAAGACCGAATGATCATTCGGTTACATACTTTTGTTGAAATTCTTCATAAACTGACGCAATTCCTTCTTTCAATCCGATCTGATGCTTCCAGCCTGAAGCTTCAATTTTAGAAACATCCATCAGTTTGCGTGGAGTACCATTTGGTTTCGAAGTATCCCAAACTAATTCACCTTCAAACCCAACTATTTCTTTCACGAGATACGCCAAATCTTTAATGCTGATATCCGTTCCCGTTCCCACATTCACAAATATTTTCTCATTATAATGAAGCATCATGTGAACACAAGCCTCTGCTAAATCATCAACGTGTAAAAATTCGCGCAACGGACTGCCATCGCCCCACATCACTACTTCACTCACTCCATTAACCTTTGCTTCATGACACTTTCTAATCATTGCAGGAAGCACATGCGAATTTTGAAGATCATAGTTGTCATTCGGACCGTACAAATTCGTAGGCATCGCACTGATGAAATTGCATCCATATTGATCTCGATATGCTTCGCACATTTTAATCCCTGCAATCTTTGCAATGGCATAAGGTTCATTGGTTGGTTCCAATAATCCCGTCAATAAAGACTCCTCTTTTAACGGTTGCTCGGCCAACTTTGGATATATACATGAGGAACCTAAAAAGAGCAATTTCTCTACCTGATTTTCATATGCCGCATGGATAATGTTCGCTTCTATCATCAAGTTCTTATAGATGAAATCAGCGCGATATGTATTGTTGGCGTGTATGCCACCAACTTTTGCCGCAGCTAAAAAAACAAATTGTGGTTTTTCTGATTTGAAAAAAGCATCAACAGCGGCTTGATTCGTCAAGTCCAACTCACTGCTACTTTTGTATATAATATTGCTATATCCTTTAGACTCTAAAGCTCTGACAATCGCGCTTCCCACCATTCCACGGTGTCCAGCGACATAAATTTTGGCGTCAAGATTCATAGGCACAAACTTACCATATCATGAGCGAACATCCAAAGCATCGCGAAGTCCATTTCCTACCATCATAAAGCTAAGTACCAGAAGCATAATTAAAACTCCTGGAACAATGGCCAAATAAGCTAAGTCGGTAGTTAGAAAAGCATAATGCTCACGAATCATATTTCCCCAGCTCGGAGTAGGGATTTGGGCACCAAGCCCGAGAAAGCTCAATCCCGCTTCAATTAATATCGCTGAAGCAAAATTCGCCGCAGAAATTACTATGATTGGTGACCAAATATTGGGAAGGATATGACGAAACATGATTCGGAAATTCCCAAAACCCAAGCTGCGTGCTGCTTCTACGTATTCTTTCTCCCGAATACTCAAAACCTGACCTCTTGTTATTCTTGCCACTTCAACCCACATCGTAAGTCCAACGGCTAAAAAAACCTTCCAAAATCCGGTACCAAAAGCAAACGTAATCGCCATCACTAGCAACAAGGTTGGCACCGCCCAAATCACATTGATAAACCACATGATGACTGCATCAACAGTGCCCCTATAAAATCCAGCGATCAACCCAAGAACGATCCCCACGAGTAACGATATGAAAACCGCCACGGCACCAACAGAAAGGGATATGAATGTACCCGCCATCAATCTGGACAATAAATCCCTGCCGTACTTATCGGTACCCAAAAAATAGGTGCGTTCGAAAATAGAATTACCAGCCTCATCCAGAGAATAGTTTATTATGCTTCCATCAAAAAGGACCAATCGAAGAGAGTCATCAGATGTAAAAGATTTGATTGGAACTTCTTCTCCGCTAGCCAAAGTGTAAAACTTCACTTTTGTTCCAGGTTTTTGACGAGCAATTGGCAACACCTGGTGATTAGCGTCCTCTGTTTGATCTGGTCGAATGGACGACCCCAAGACACTCACTAAAGTCATTAAGAAAATAAAAACCAACCCCGCCATTGCAAGAGGATTGCGCCTAAACTTTTTCCAAACTTTATTTTTTGCACTCATGATTTTACATCCCTCCCTTTCCATTTCGGTTTATAAAATATGCTCGCCCCAAAAATCAATAGGGTATAAAAGGGAAGCAAAGCTAAGTATGAAAAAGCTGCCATCACATTAGAAGGCAAATTGATTCTTCTTTTGGCATCAATAAACACCGCCATTTCTACCAAGACCTTAACTATTAAAGGGTAGTAATCTCCGATGCACAAAGCGATTAAAGCAAATACCTGAGCTATTGAATACACTACTCCGAAAGCGAGCATATCGTTGTCTCTAACCCTCATATTCTTACCACTCCAACGTACTCGTCTTGACAAAAACTCTTTCCAGCCGGAGGAACCATATGTTTGAACAATCATTTTCGGTTGAAAACATACCCCTACTTTTCCGGTTTTCTTCGCTATTTCTAATAGAAAAATGTCATCCCCACTCGAAACCGAATGTTCATTCGGTATCTCTTTTTCGAAAAGCGATCTTGAGAATTCCAAATGGGCACCATTACACATCAAGGCTCTGTTATTCTCGGCGGACAACAATGTAATTCCTTGAAGAAAATCCCATTCTACGCGTTCAAACCAATGAGCTGTATTTGTTTTCAATTGAACAGGTAAAACGTTCAGAAGACTCGAATTTTGAAGGTGTAATGCCTGTTCTAACCAACTTTCAGACAAGACCACATCCGCGTCAAGAGTGATAACTCGATCAAATCTAGCCATGCCAATTCCGAATCGAATTGCTGCTTTTTTACCTTCCCCTGGACTTTTAGAAAGCACAAAATTATCTCTATGTTTTATCAGAGAGCCCACCAAATCAAAACTACCATCGCTTGAATGATCATCAATTAAAACCACTTCAACTTCACGATTCGATTGTTCCGTCTGCTTGATTAAGCTCTCTACCAGCTGTTGAATATTTTCCTTTTCATTTCGAAAAGGAATTATTATAGTTCGTGGAGCATACGTTATCACGCCGTTGCTACTTGCACCCACTTTTAAGAAAAGAAAAAAGTACAACGTGAAGGCATAAATTGCAACACAGAAAAGTCCGGCCCACTCCAATATGATGATAAGGTTGTACATTAGCAGCAACGAAAATAAGCGAATATCTTGGCAGCAACAGAAAGAATCATTTTAGGCATCGACCCAGGAACATCCGTCCTTGGTTATGGGCTAATTAAAGCTGAAGGCAAGAAAATGTCGCTGATTGCTATGGGGGTTGTGCGCTTAGATAAAATCGACGATCATCATCTCAAGCTTCAAAAGATTTTTGAAAGATGTATCGAATTAATAGACGGTTTTCATCCAGATGAACTTGCTATTGAAGCACCATTCTTTGGAAAAAATGTACAGTCTATGCTCAAGCTTGGACGTGCCCAAGGTGTAGCTATTGCTGCTGCTCTGAGCCGGAAAATCCCAGTAATGGAATATGCGCCGAGAAAAATTAAACAAAGCATCACAGGAAATGGAGCAGCTTCCAAGGAGCAAGTGGCAGCGATGTTGCAACAAACATTGCGCATCCCAGATAAGGATATGCCTGAAAAATTAGATGCTACGGATGGGCTTGCGGCCGCGGTTTGTCACTTCTATCAAAGTTCCTCACCACTTGGTGCAGCTAAATCTTATTCCGGTTGGACGGCCTTTTTGAAAGACAACCCAGGTAGATTAAAATGAGCTGTCAATCACGGCTGAAATCAGCGAAGTTTTGTCGATGCCTCGTGCAGCCGCCTGTTGTGGAATAATCGATGCTTCTGTAAACCCAGGAACAGTATTCACTTCAACCACAAAGGCATCATTTCCTCGAAGTAAAAAGTCCACACGAATCATTCCTCTACAATCCAACTTTTTGTAAATGTCTTCGCACGCATTCTGGACTTTAGAAGTAAGCTCTTCAGAAATTCGAGCTGGAGTTATTTCATCGGAAGCGCCTTGATACTTCGCTTCAAAGTCAAAAAATTCTTTCTTCGAAACAATCTCTGTAATCGGTAGTGCCGTTATCTTTCCTTCGTACTGAATCACACCGCAAGTCACTTCGGTTCCCGCCACGAACTCTTCAATTATGACCTCTTGATCCTCCGCAAACGCTTTGTCCAAAGCCAAGTGTAGCTCTTCTGCTTTGTTCACGCGCGAAGTTCCAATGCTACTTCCGCCACAATTCGGCTTTACAAAACAAGGCAATCCAACATTCTGAACAATGAATGAAACACTATAGGGCTCACTCTTTTTCAATACGAGGCTCTTTGCTACAAGATATCCAAATTGCCCAATCAATCGAGTTGTCGCCTTCTTATTAAATGTCAACGACATATTGAGCACATCACCTGTTGTGTGCGGAATTCCAATCATTGAAAAATACCCTTGAAGTCTTCCATCTTCGCCGGGAGTTCCATGTACAATAATAAAGGCGCCATCAAAACGAATGGTTTTATTCTGGAATCGAATTGTAAAATCATTTTTATCTACGCTCAAGTGTTCGCCTGAATACTCAGCATACCACTCCCCTCTTCCTATTATCACTTTCACCGGCTCGAATCGCTCCTTGTCAATGTTGTTCATTACCATATCGGCACTCTTCATAGACACTACAGCTTCTCCGCTATAGCCGCCGCAAACAACCGCGATTACTTTCTTCATGACTTTTTGGTTTGTGTTCAAATTTCCGATTTCCAATAATTGCTAAAGATTCCATTTCCCTTTTAGTTTGAACAACTCTATGTTCAATCAAATGGCGAAATACCTTATCATTGCATAAAATAAAATTCCGAGATGAAACGTCACATTTTATCATTTGTTATTCTAGCCTCTATTTCTATTGGATCCTTTGCCCAATCGGCTTATCAGTTTACCAATATTTCAAATAAGAAAGCTTACGAGGTAGAAAATCAATGCGCCACTGGTACATGTTGGAGTTATGCTACTTCATCTTTCATTGAAGCTGAAATGGCGCGTCTCGGTGCACCTTTGGTTGATATTTCTGAAATGGCCAATGTTCGATACATCTACCCGCTTAAAGCAGCTTCATATGTTCGCTTTCAAGGCAAACAACAGTTTGGTCCAGGCGGATTGAGTCATGATGTAATTACAGCTATCCGTGAATACGGATTGGTTCCAGAAAGCGCTTACACTGGATTGAAAAATGGCGAAACATTCCACGATCACGGAGCAATGGATGCCTTCCTCGAAGGCACTGTAAACACAGTACTAAAATCAAAAATGAACGAAAATGGCATGGATTGGATGACCGCTGTAAACGGAATTCTTGATTCTTACCTCGGTCCATTGCCAACTGAATTTAATTTCAACGGAAAAAAATACACTCCGATTTCTTTCCGCGATGAAATGAAAATCAATCCAGATAACTATGTGAGTTTATCTTCATTTACACACCATCCTTACTACTCCCCATTTGTTCTAGAGGTACCAGACAACTGGGCGAAAGGAAGTTTTTACAACTTGCCTTTAGATGAGTTTCAAAAAGTAATAGACTACGCATTGGATAATGGATTCACCATTGCTTGGGATGCTGATGTATCTGAAAAAGGATTCTCGTTCAAATATGGTATGGCCATCGTTCCAGAAGATGGAGTAGCGAAAGATCAGTTATTCAACACGGTAGTAAAAGAAAAGACAATTACGCCTGAAATGCGTCAAAGTGCATACGAGTCTTTTGAAACTACAGACGATCATTTGATGCACATCACCGGAAAGGCGAAAGATCAAAATGGTAACATCTATTACATCATCAAAAACTCTTGGGGAACAAACAATCCGTATGGTGGGTATCAGTATGTTTCCCTAGCTTATTTGAAATACAAGACCGTAAGTCTTGTGCTTCATAAAGATGGTATCCCTACCGATGTAAAGAAAAAATTAGGTCTGTAATCTTACTTCCTGATGCCTAAGGCAGAAAAAAAGCGGTCTTGGCCGCGCCGTATCTGGCGATTTTGTTGGAAATCTGCCATGTGGTTTTTTATTGTCACCATCTCTTGGGTTATTCTCTACAAATGGATCAACCCACCTACCACATATCTGCAAATTGCGGAGAGTTGTGATTGTCCTGAAAAATCCGAGTATCACAAAGAATGGGTGGATTACGAAGACATTTCACTCAATATGAAACTTGCCGTTGTTGCAAGTGAAGACAACAACTTCATGATGCACAACGGTCTTGATTGGGGAGCCATTGAAAAAGCTCAGAAGTATAATGAGACGCACAAAAAGAAAAGAGGAGCTAGTACCATTTCACAACAAGTTGCAAAGAATGTTTTTCTTTGGCCAAATCGAAACTGGATCAGAAAAGGCTTTGAAGTTTACTTTACTTATCTCATTGAATTCTTCTGGTCGAAAGAAAGAATAATGGAAGTTTACTTGAACGTAATTGAAACGGGACCTTGTAAATTTGGTGTGGAAGCTGCCGCAAATGACTATTTTAAAACTTCTGCCAAAAAGCTTACAAAACCGCAAGCTGCGCTAATTGCAGGGTCACTTCCAAATCCGAAAAAATTCAATCCAAAAAACCCTTCTGGTTATCTTCAAAAGCGCCGCGATCAAATCGTGAAGCTCATGAGATTAATTGGTGATGGATATTTTGAAAGACACAAAGAGTAATTGTTTTTACCCCTTTATTCCCTTAGAAAATTAAAACCCTATAGAAAATCCTGCGCGAAAAGTTGGAATGAAAAAGGGTGATCTAGGATCTTGTATGAGATCCCATAGTACCATAAAAAACACACCTCCATTGCCCGTTCCACTTTGGTAACCTGGACCGACCAAAAGCATTGGGAAATTTAATCGTGCTTCGTAACCCAAATCACGATACCGCATATAGGTGTGATTGTACTCTGCTTGTAATAATAACGCGTCAAAGAATTTGAATCGGGTAAAAACTGAAGGACCTACCGCTTGAACATTCACTGCACTACTCCCTACATAATTGTAATCTACACCAACACCCGCACCCCACCAATCGGTAAACTTCACGCCTACTTGTGGATTCAAATTTAGATTGATATAATTTCCAAAAGCAAGTCCCAAGCCTCCACCATAGAATAAGTTTTCTTGAGGAATCCACTTCTTCTTTTTGGGTTCAGAAGGTGCACCTACAGGATTGTACTCATCATCCGCGCGTTGCGCGAATGATGCCATTGATGACAAAAATAACAAACCTAAAAATGCGAATCTCTTCAATTTCATTCCACTACAATTTTCTCGCTTGAAACTATACCATCTACTGTCAATACACAGAGGTACTGACCTGTGGCCAGTCCGTGATTATACAAGAGGATTCTATTTAACCCTGCATCTATATGACCTTTAAAAAAGGAACTTACCAACTTTCCATCTAAAGAATAAAATTCGATGGTTCCGTTTCCAGACTTCTCCAATTGTAAGTTTAAAACACTTGAATTGCTAACAGGATTAGGACTGACAGTAAAACCGAATGAACGTTCGTTCGGTTCTTCCATATTGGTAATATTATTAAACCCTACAAAAGTAATCGTTGAATTTCCAGAATTTGGAATAGCTAATGTATCGATTGTCGTGGCGTAGCAAATGTCTGCAGGCGATGAAATACCTGGAGCGGTAATGATTTCGGAAACGGAGAATTCCGATGAAAACTTGGTAATTCTATTTGGCGACCAAGAGCTTACAAAATAGTTACCGTTGTTGTCTTTGTCAATGCCATCACAATTCCCAAGTGTTGTGGTGGTAACCACTGAAACAGAATAGTCGGACAAATCCACTTGCTTGATAGACGCGCTCATACCCCAATTCACAAACACGAGACGATTGTTGTCACCATCGTATACAATTCCGTTCGGTGTAGAAACGGTATTATTTACCACTGTCGAATAAACAGGATTGTTTAAGTCCGTGACATCAATTTCATAGATTTTTTTAAGTGAAAAATCAGTTACCCACAACCTGCTAACCCCATCACTTGCCATGCCATTTAGAAAGGATACGCCGGGTATTTGTAGGTCCATCAAAGTAGATGCGTCACCCAAATTATATCCTTTAATTCTATTCGTAGAAATAGCGAATAGCACACCATTCATTACTTCCATTCCATATCCTGCTGTAGCGCTTCCGAAATAAGCTACCTCATCACCATTCCCATCTACCTCAATAATTGAACTTGAATTGCTGGCTAAAAAACGACCAGAAACCTCGTCGTACTCAACTGACTCTACGACACTCAAATTTTGAGCAACAGAATAAAATGGAAAAATCGCAGCAATAGCAAGAGTAAAAATTGATTTCATAATGGTTTTCGATTCTTTATAATTCATAAAACTACGATGAATTACATTTGCACCATGAGAAATTTTTACGCAAAAGATTTTAAACTTGGAATCCTTGGTGGGGGTCAGCTTGGTAGAATGTTGATTCAAGAAGCCGTGAACTACGACATCCGTGTTCATGTGCTAGATCCTGCATCCGATGCCCCATGTTCTAAAATTGCTCATGAATTTACTCAGGGTAGTTTCAACGATTTTGAAACGGTTTACCAGTTTGGAAAAGACAAAGATTTAGTGACCATCGAAATTGAGAATGTAAATATCGATGCACTAAAAAAGTTAGAGACTGAAGGAATCAAAGTATTTCCGCAGCCTCGAGTGCTCGAGATTATCAAGGATAAGGGCCTTCAAAAGCAATTTTATAAAGAACATAACATTCCTACTTCTCCTTTGAAATTGTAGAAAATAAATCTGAAGCGCTTTATCACCTGGGCACGGGTCCATGGATGCAAAAGATGCGCACGGGTGGATATGACGGTAAAGGTGTAACACCTTTCAGAAACGAGCAGGATGCAGAGAAAGCATTCGACGCGCCGAGTGTTCTTGAAAAATGGGTGCCATTTGAAAAAGAAATCTCCGTGCTTGTTGCCCGAAATGAGGATGGACAAATCACAGCATACCCGACGGTAGAAATGGAATTCAACCCAGAAGCAAATTTGGTAGAATTTCTTTTTGCTCCTGCCCAAGTTTCATCCGAAATTGAATCAAAAGCCATCGCTATTGCCAAGGACTTGATTCAAAAATTGGACATGGTGGGACTTTTGGCTGTAGAAATGTTTTTGACGAAAGAAGGTGAAATATTGGTAAATGAAATTGCACCTCGCCCACACAATAGCGGTCACCAAACAATAGAAGCGAATATAACTTCACAATACGAACAGCATCTGCGTGCAGTTTGCAACATGCCACTGGGAGATACTACTCTAGTGATACCTGTTGTAATGGTCAATATCCTTGGTGAGAAAGGTTACTCTGGAAGCGTGAGGTATGAAGGCTTGGATCAAGTACTTCAAATCCCGGGAGCTTACATTCATTTGTATGGAAAATCAGAAACAAAACCTTTCCGTAAAATGGGACACTGTACTGTTGTAAACGTGGACTTGGAAACGGCAAAAGCGAATGCTCGAAAAGTGCTTTCAACGTTGAAAGTTATTGCTTAGACGCTCGCTCAGCAGCCTTTTCCTTCGCTTTTTCTAGAATGTAAAATCCTCGTTTTATACGTGTATCAACAGCCTTCCCGCTTGTGATGTAATGCAACCAGCCGCGCTGATAGCTCGGAGGACAAGCCTCAAATGCGCGTTTCCCTTCTTCATCTTGCGCCAATATTTCTGCAAACTCCTCAGGAAGCGTGAATCCATACTCACTGTTGTCAAGCTTGAAAGTAGCTGTGATCTGAATGCCTTCCATAAGCTTTGCTTTTTTCATTTTTTCCTTTGAAAGCCCAACAAAATAATCACCCTTTTTTCGCGGACGCAAAGCACAAGGAAACTCAAATCCATTGATTTCACAGATCACTCGAGTACTTTTTCCATCACATAAAATATCCGCCTCCGCCTTGTTGATGGGCATAATATACTGAAGTAGCTTCTGATCTACTCCCTCAACAATCGTTTGGATACTGATGGATTCCTGTTGCTTCTTTTTTGCCATGTCCAAATATCAATATTTATAAACAGACACAAAATGATTTGAGGTTAAATTGTAGTTTCGTAGCGATATGAAACAGTACCAAGATTTACTTCAACACCTTTTAGATAAGGGCACATATAAAAGTGACCGCACAGGAACGGGAACATACAGTGTTTTCGGCTATCAGATGCGTTTTGATTTGAAAGAAGGCTTTCCGCTTTTGACTACAAAAAAGCTACATACTCGAAGCATTATTCACGAATTATTGTGGTTTCTAAAAGGCGACACAAATATTGCATACTTGAAAGAAAATGGTGTTTCCATTTGGGACGAATGGGCAGATGAAAATGGAAATCTAGGCCCTGTTTATGGCTACCAATGGAGGTCTTGGCCAAACCCTGATGGAACAAGTACCGATCAAATCACTAAACTCATAGATGGTTTGAAAACAATCCAAATTCCAGAAGACATATCGTATCGGCTTGGAATCCTTCATTTATTGATGAAATGGCCTTGCCTCCTTGTCACTGTTTGTTTCAGTTTTTTGTTGCCGACAATAAATTGAGTTGCCAATTGTATCAAAGAAGCTGTGACACTTTTCTTGGTGTGCCTTTCAACATTGCGAGCTATGCGCTACTTACGATGATGGTAGCGCAAGTGTGCGACATGGAGCTAGGTGAGTTTGTATGGACTGGAGGTGATGTTCACCTTTATTCCAATCACGTAGATCAAGCCAAATTGCAGCTTACTCGTGATTGCAGAACACTGCCTACTTTGAAAATCAATCCAGAAGTAAAAAATATTTTCGAATTCAAATACGAAGATTTTACTCTAGAAAATTACGATCCTCATCCACATATTAAAGCAGCAGTTGCTGTATAAACTGATTTTATGAAACTCAGCTTGATCGTTGCCATGGGGCAAAACCGAGAAATCGGAAAAGACAATGATTTGATGTGGCACTTGCCCACAGACATGAAATTTTTCAAGGATTCCACTAAAGGAAGAACAGTTATCATGGGAAGAAAAAACTATGAGAGCATTCCTGAAAAATGGCGTCCACTGCCTCACCGAACAAACATTGTGGTGAGCCGAAACAGCAACTACGAAGCACCTGAGTGCTATGTGGTAGCGTCTATCACTGAAGCTGCTTCCATAGCAAAATCATTAGGCGAAACAGAAGCATTCATTATTGGTGGTGCTCAGATCTATGAGTTGGCACTTCAAAAGTTGCCGATGGATGTAATGTATATCACGCATGTGGAAAAGGCTTTCCCTGATGCGGATGCATTTTTCCCAGAAGTAAATTTTGACGAGTGGAATGCTGAAGAAATCTTCTCGAACACTGCGAATGATACAGACAACATCTCATTCCGCGTAGTAAAATACACGAAAAGAAGATATTAGGCCATAGCACAATAATTTTCGAATTGTTCCGTTAACGGGACCGCCTTCCTATTTTTGCCCTGATGAATTTACGCCAAAGCCTCATTATTCTTTTTTCTGCATTTAGCTCTTTCGCTTTTTCTCAAACGGAAACAGACCTCACACCAAAGTATGTAAATGAGTTTCTGACCATTGGAGTTGGTGCGCGTGGATTAGGCATGTCGCAAGCCCAAGTGGCAAGCGTGAATGATGTGACCGCAGGATATTGGAACCCAGCAGGATTGGCAGGAATGCGCGGCGACATTCAAGCAGCGGCTATGCACTCTGAATATTTTGCGGGAATTGCCAAATATGATTATGCTGCAGTTGCCAAAAATTTAGACTCGGTTAGTACTGTTGGATTTTCTATTGTTCGCTTTGGTGTAGATGACATTCCAAACACCACAGAGCTCATTGATCCAGATGGAAACATTGACTACAATCGCATTTCAACCTTTAGTACTGTAGATTACGCTTTCATTTTTTCTTACGGTCACAAAGGACTTCCTTTCGTTCAAAGCAAAGGAACTAATATGGCTACATCTGCGGATTCACCGCAGGGTTTTCGTTGGGGTGTGAATGCGAAAGTGCTGTATCGCCATATTGGAGATTTTGCCAGCGCTTGGGGATTTGGTTTGGATGCAGGATTACAATACACCAAAGACAAATGGCATTTTGGAGTTTCGGCACGCGATATCACAGGAACCTACAGTGCTTGGACTTTTACTTTAAATGAAAGAACAAAAGAAGTGTTCCAACAGACCAATAATGATATTCCGCAAAACGGTCTTGAAATAGCTTTACCAAGAGTAATTTTAGGTGGAGGTCGCGAATTTCAAATCAAGAAATTTTCTATTCTCACAGAAATCAATGTCAATGTAACTACCGATGGAAAAAGAAATACCATCATCTCTTCCAATCCATTTAGTGTTGATCCGAGTATTGGTGTAGAAGTTGGCTACAACAGAACAATCTACTTTAGATCTGGAGTAGGAAATGTTCAAAAACAAACAGACTTTGATGGAAGCAAGTACACCACTATTCAACCAAACATTGGAATCGGCTTGCGCATTAAGTCCTTTTATTTAGACTACGCGTTGTCCGATTTAGGAAATGTTTCGGATGTTCTTTATTCGAATATTTTCTCTTTGAAATACGTCTTTACGAAGTAGTTGATTTTCTCCACACGGTGAGCATAAACGAGAAAGTAAATGCAAACCACATGATAGCAAAAAACAAGTGTATTGGCTGTGCAAATGCAGGAACGCCCGCATAAGCAAGCACAATTCCAACAACAATCTCAATCACTGCCACAATCATAATTCCTTTGAGTGCTTTAGGCACTTCTAGCAGACCTTTGCTGCGGGCGTATGTCCATGCGAGCAAGGCAACAATAACTAATGAAAAACTTCTGTGAAATTTGAAAACAGAAGGAAGGTTGTCGATCCACTGCCATCTATCATCAATATTATTCGATACGATATCTACAGCTTCCCGCACTTGTGTTCCCAACAAGATTTGAGACCCTGCGATGAGTACCCATATTATCGAAAGTACTTTCCAATAGGTACTGAAAGACTTTTGTTTCAACGCCTTTTCTTCGTGATTTTTTATCAAATAAATCAATAAAGCTACAATCACGATAGACCCTAACATGTGAAGAGTAATCTTGAACGGAAGCAATTCTGCATCCACTACTGTTTTGCCCAACCACGCCTCGAAACCAAGCATGAACAGTGTGGTCGAAGCAAAGATGAAAGTTCTAATATCTTTTCTTTTAATTAAATGAAGAAATGAAAAGACGAACAACAAGAACGTTGGAATACCTGCGGTGGCGCCAACAAGTCGATTGATATATTCCGTCCATGTATGCACCGGGTTGTAGTACGCATAATCGTGACGCGCATATTTTTCCCAATCACTTCTATTGAAAACTGGTCCCGCTTGAACGTCTTTCGTGGCTACCCACAAAGTATCATTCAAGAGCACCATTTTACCTTTTTCAAAAACTTTTCCTTCGCTGAAGGTCAACGTTTCAATGTCTGTTGGTGGAATATAATACCCAAAGCATTTTGGCCAGTCTGGGCAGCCCATGCCGCTTCCCGACATGCGCACAACACTTCCAGCAATGATAACCATGAAGACTAGGACCAAAGTAATTTTGGACAACAACAGAATAGTGGGTGACTTTTTCATACCCGACAAAAATACGTTCTGAAAATTTTAAACTGCGATAATTCTGACCAATATCATTAGCGCACCAAACGGCTAATAGACTGAACCAGGTCGATCAATTGAAACACCTTGTCCAATTCATTCGACTTCACGCCAGCACCGCTTGAACTGCTTCGAGATTGCAAACCCTTGTAATCAAGGATTTCCACAGTCTTTACTACATATTGACCATCCGCGATTGAACTAACACATTTGATTAATTCTTGTTCGCTGATTTTAGCGGGATCGTATTCTACTGAAACAGTGTTCGCATCGCGACCGTCAGCATAATCCAGGTCTGTTGTTTTTACACCATCTATCGCACGAAGCTCTTGCTGAATTTTACCACCGCATCCATGAGCGCATGTCATTCCTTCAATGCTCAAGTTTGCAACAGTCTTGATTACCTCGCTATCCATAGACTTTCTCGTTACCTGAACATCTGCGGAAGGAGTGGCGTTTTCACTTCCTGGTCCGGCGCATGACACTGCTAATAAAGAGAGAGATGCGAATAATAAGGCGGCAAACTTTTTCATGTTTATGAAATTTTGAATTGTAAAATTAAGCAAAACACAAGGCGGGAACAGTGTGAAGACGTTAATTTTGCCAAAAATTTGTACTTGAAGTCCACAAAACCGGAGCATTTGCTTGCCCTTGCCCTACTAGCCCTGACCTGGGGAAGTAGTTTCATCTTGATGAAGTATGGCATGTTTACCAAGTCTGGAGAAAAAGTTCTGGAAGCCAATCAGGTCGCTGCACTGCGCCTTTTAATTGCAGGAATAGTCCTTCTCCCCATAAGCATATCCGGTTTGAGAAAAGTTCCGAAAGAAAAATTGAAGTGGATTGCATTGGTTGGTCTGGTGGGCAGTGGGCTCCCCTCCTTCTTGTTTACCAATGCACAACGTTTTCTAGATAGCAGTTTGGTGGGAATCATGAACTCTCTAACACCATTATTTACATTGGTAATAGGAATTGCTTTCTTTAAGCGATTGGCAGAACCGCGACAAACGGTGGGAATCTTAATTGGACTGGCCGGTGCCGTAGGCCTAATTTCACTCAATGGTTTCGGAGCCAATTCTCATTGGGAGTACAGTTTTCTAATATTGGCGGCTACGATTAGCTACGGACTGAGCGCGAATACCGTTCAAAGCAAGCTTGCAGACGTATCGTCGCTTCACATTACGAGTATTTCATTGCTTATGGCAGCGATTCCTGCGGGAGTGTTTGTCTTCTCTGGCTCCACTCCTGAAATTATTACTACCCATCATCATGGTTGGTATTCATTTGCGGCGGTAGCTACATTGGCAGTGGTGGGAACAGCCACAGCAAATATTTTCTACTTCTGGCTCACGCAGCAAACTTCAGCACTGGTTGCTTCTTCCGTGACTTACCTCATCCCTATTGTAGCTGTGTTTTGGGGCGTTACAGACGGTGAACATTTGAATGTTTTACACTTAATTTGTGGACTCATCGTCCTGTCGGGCGTTTGGCTGGTAAGCAGGAAGAAGAAGGTGGCAAAAACAAGTTTTGTGGATTAATTCACAAAAATTTGTGGATATCAACACTTTGAAGTACATTTGCAGCCCTTAAAAAGTTTTTTAACCCATAAAATCTCAAGCAAAATGTACGCAATTGTAGAGATAGCAGGGCATCAGTACAAAGTACAGAAAGACCAGCAGATCTTTGTAAACCGTCTGCAAAACGAGGAAGGAACAAACGTTGATTTCGATCGCGTTCTTCTAATCGATGACGGTGGAAAAGTTACTGTAGGCGCCCCAGCTATAGAAGGTAAAAAGGTGACCGCTAGCGTCGTGAAACACCTTAAAGGCGATAAAGTAATCGTCTTCAAAAAGAAACGCAGAAAAGGCTACCAGAAATCTAACGGTTTCAGAGCTTATTTGACAGAAATTAAAATCGAAAAAATCGGTTAATCACCTCTAAACCCAAAATACAATGGCTCACAAGAAAGGTGTCGGTAGTTCGAAAAACGGACGTGAATCAGAAAGCAAAAGACTAGGCGTAAAAATTTACGGTGGTCAAACTTGTATCGCAGGAAATATCATCGTGCGTCAGCGTGGTACTCGCCACAATGCTGGTATCAACGTAGGTGTTGGTAAAGATCACACTCTTTACGCACTTGCTGACGGTGTTGTTGAATTCCGCAAAAAGAAAGACAACAAATCGTACGTTTCGGTTATTGCTCAAGCATAACCGGGGGTACCCGATTTCAAAAAGGATATTTGAAACTCCCGGACCACGATCATCGTGGATCGGGAGTTTTTTTTTAACCCATTATTACCATGCTCCAGGTAAATTACATTAGAGACAACAAGGAAAAAGTGCTTGCAGGACTTGCCAAGCGCCACAAAGACTTCACTACTACAATTGAAGAAGTGCTTGTAATTGACGAAAACAGAAGAAAAACTCAAAACGAATTGGACGGACTTCTTGCTGAAGCCAACAAACTCGCAAAAGAAATTGGAGATCTGTTTAAATCAGGTAAAAAGGACGAAGCTGACGTACTCAAAGCGCGCACTTCTGAAATCAAAGAAAGCACGAAGCAACTTGAAGTAACACTAGGAGAATTAGAAGAACAGCAAAAACAGCTGCTCTATCAAATCCCAAACGTTCCTTTTGAAGCAGTAGCTGCGGGCAAAACGCCAGA
>JAWKNK010000005.1:0-192428 GCA_041391745.1 Flavobacteriales bacterium | reverse complement strand
CGAGATGCCTCTGTGACTGAACATTTACCAGACTCAATATCCTGAACAGTTTGCTTTTTGACTTGATCTGAAAACACTCGTGGTGTCCGCAATCTTTCCTTTTTTTGTACTTTCATTTTTTAAGTTGATTTTTGGTCAACCTATATCAGGAAAGCACAAATGACGAATACTCATTTTCATCCTTCAACAAGATTTTGAAGATAGGAGACTAAGTGGAAATTTCAAATGATGTTTTTGATAGGGGGGCAGGGGAAGTTGACCGTGATTTATTCGGAGTAATCGGTGCTGAATATTTTGAATTCATTTCGTCTATTTATGTGGTGTTCTTCCTCAATTTGCGCTCCAATAATAATTGGCTCAGAATCAAAATATCCCTCAGGAATTACCCTTTCTATAGAAATTCCTTTTTTTATTATATATTTTGAAATGGATTTGGCCCGAGCACAAGTCAAATAATTAGAAGCATATCAGGGGTGCGTTCGTCACAATAAATGAACTTTTAGAAGTTTCGAAGAGATACTCAAGTCGAATGGAATTTTATTAAATTTGATATAATAACTATCAAACATGAAACTAAAACTATTTTTTGTTGCTATTCTGGGGATATATCATCTTGTATCATTTTCTCAAAATTTGGGAGCTCAAGTTACATGGCCAATGTATTGGCCTTCAGATTATATGGATAAATCTATTCGCCCAGTCACTGATGATTTGGGAAATGCGTACTCAGTTTTTCGCGTAAATTCTGAAACCGACATTGACCCAGGAGAAGGGGAGGTCCTTATAACACCATCAAATACATATTGCTATTGTTTAGTGAAAATCAATTCTGAAGGTAGTTATGTGTGGTCATTGTATTGGCCAAGCAACACTTTTAATATTGGTGACCTAACTATTACTTCCGATCAAAAAATTCTTATTACGGGATCTGTCACTGCAACTGTAGATCTTGATCCTAGCGAAAATGAACAATGGTACACAAGTGTAGGGAGCGCTGACTTATTTGTGTTGTCCTTCGATTTGGATGGTGGCTTGATCGGAAGCTTGATGCTACCAGCAAATGTATCGTTCCTTAATACTACGATAGACTCTGATAAAAATAACAACTTTTATTTGACACTTGGGTCCAGTTCCCCTGTAGTTTTTGATGAGCAAATTGGGCCATTAACTGGAAGTCCAGACAATAGTTCTGTGAGATATATGGCAAAATATTCATCTGACATGGAATTGATTTGGGTGAATGTAATGGACGTAGTGGATGGTTTACTCAAATTTTATGGATTCGAATCAGATTCAAGCGGAAATACTTATTGGTCAGGAAGCTTGATTGGACAAGTTATGTTTAATTATAGCTCGGGAGAAATAAATTTTAGCCGACCAATTGGGATTATGGATGCAAACGGATATCCTGATACATTAGGCTTTTTGGTTAAAATAGATGAGGATGGTAACGTATTGTGGTTTGATGAACTTGGAGTTGAGATATATAATTATGCAATTATCCGGAGTGTAGTGCTTTTAGACGAATCCTCCTTAATTATCAGCGCTAGTGGTGTATATACAATGGAGTTGTATGATGGTATCATTGTGCATCCTTCTCAAGGCAACAATATCACAAGAGTGGCCACTGAAACAGGGGATTATGTTCAGGACTATCCAAATTACAGTTATGTGAGTGATATCGCGGTTTCAAATGGGAAAATTTGGAAATGTACTAATGGAAGTGAAACAAATGGCTTGGATATTTATGATTCTTCCTTGGTACTATCTAGCTCCGGAGGGTGACACATTCATTTCTTCATACGATTTGAATTTCAATCTGATAAATGTATTTCAGATTGGTGGATCTGGACAGCAGAATGGATTGTACCTAATTCCATCATTGATTTCAGAACTATGGGTAAGTGGTAATTTTTGGAACGCCACGGAACCAAGCGGTTACTCAGGAATTTCAATAGATAACCTGGAATATTCCCATGGTTCCTTTTTGTTGAATTTTAATTATTGCGATGTTCCTTTGGTGTCAGGTACGATTTCTGGTGATTCTAGTATTTGTGAAAATACAAGTAATGAGTTTCTTGTTGAAGTGGATGAACCAATTGACGCTGGCAATTTTCACTGGACCGTAACAGCTGCTCAGAGTTCAGAATTTTCCATAGCGGAATCTCTAAATATTTTGGAATTCACACCCCCACACCCCGATACCCTTAGTATTTCCTGTCGATTGTTGAATTCATGCGGGATTTCAAATAGTGTTGGACCTGTTCAAGCGATAGTGCGAGAGTCGCCTTCAATTAATGTCATAGCCAATCTGCCGTCATTAGTTTGTGAAAACTCAGAGGTTGTCATTTCTGTTGAAGAGGAGGAAGGGGTGATTTATATACCTGACGCAAGTATTGAGTTGGATGTTCCTTTTACTGTTACGGGGAGTACCAATTTTACCATTTCCGCTATATCTAGCTATGGATGTTATGCTGATACTTTGCTCGAGATACCTTTACACTTGAGTCCTGTCTCAGACTGGAGCATTTCACCCTCCGGAGTAGTTTGCGTTGGTCAGTTAGTGACATCTGAATATACACCTGAATCTAATCTTGTATATTCAAGCAATTTCACAAATGGCGAGTCATTTACCATAGATGAAGATATTGTTTTGGAATTGATAATTGAAGACGAGCTTGGATGCATTGGATATTATTATGAACCATTGCATTTATCCCCACTTCCCAATATTGAAATGCAGCCTCAGGATATGCAGATAATTGAAGGTGAACCATTTTTCTTTCAGGTATTAAGCACTGAAAGTGATTTAGAATTCAATTGGCAAAAGGAAACGATGAATGTATGGAATCCAATATACAATTCAAATTTCTACCAGGGTGTGAATACATCCACTTTAACAGGAGCATACAGTAATTTGTGGAATGACGGTGATAGATATCGATGTAAAATCACAAGTGGAACTTGTGACACTTACAGTGATGTGGCAGTGCTCCATGTGGAAGCATTGAACGGTGTACAGCCTTCTCTTTCGGTTAGGGAGTTTGATTTATGGCCCAACCCAACAATGAATAATTTAACCATTGCGATATCGAGTATGTCAATTGGTTCAACACTGTCTATCTACAATTCAATCGGGGAGAGAATTGACTCGATTATCATTCAATCCGAGCAAATGAATTATAGCGTTCAGAAGTTTCCTTCTGGAATTTATTATGTCAAAATTGACACAATTCCTGAAACCATAAAAACATTCTGTAAATATTAAAACACCGCCTTAGCGATCTCGGCTGTACTCTTGGCTTTACCCATGGTATAGTAGTGAAGCACTGGGACTCCTGCTTCTTTGAGTTCCTTGGATTGCTTGATGCACCATTGCACGCCAATCTCACGAACTTCGGCGTCGGTCTTCGCTTTTTCAACCAACTCTACCAACTCGTCGGGCATGTCGATGTGAAAGTGATGGGGAATTACACTTAATTGTGACTTGGAGGTCAAAGGCTTTAAGCCGGGTATAATGGGCACGTTGATGCCAATGGATTTACACTTTTCTACGTACTCAAAAAACTTGCTGTTGTCGAAAAACATTTGTGTTACAATGTACTCCGCACCGGCATCCACTTTCGCTTTTAAATAGCGTAAGTCGGTATTCAAGTTGGGCGATTCAAAATGTTTTTCTGGATATCCAGCGACACCAATACAAAAATTGGTTTTCTGAACATCTTTCAAATCGGGATCTAAGTACTTCCCATGATTCATATTCACCACTTGATGCACCAATTCATTGGCGTACGCATGTCCATCATTTTCTGGTTTAAATCGCCCCTCACTTTTAATTGGATCTCCACGTAGCACAAGCACATTGTCGATACCTACAAAATTCAAGTCAATCAATGCATCTTCTGTTTCTTGTCGTGTAAATCCGCCACAAATGATGTGCGGCACGGTATCCACGTGATAGCGGTTGGTGACAGCAGCACAAATACCAACAGTACCTGGTCGCTTTTTCACCACATGTTTTTCAAGTAGTCCATTTCCTGCATCACGAAATACGTATTCTTCGCGGTGATATGTAACATCTACAAAGGCTGGATCAAACTCCATGAGCTTGTCCATAGTTTCGAAAATCGATGCGATGTTTTGTCCTTTTAATGGAGGAAGAATTTCAATGCTGAATAGTGTTTTCTTCGCATTGTTGATATGATCAATTACTTTCATTGTCTTAAATAATATTTGGAGAGAGCCATTTTTCTGCTTCGCTTTGCGCAATGCCTTTGCGCTGCGCATAGTCGGCTACTTGTTCTTTTGTGATTTTTCCTAAACCAAAATATTTCGATTGCGGATGCGCAAAGTAATATCCGGATACGCTTGCGGCAGGATACATGGCCAATGATGATGTCAATTTGATTCCTGTATTTTCTTCCACATTCATCAATTGCCAAATTGTATTTTTTTCCAAGTGATCGGGACAAGCTGGATATCCCGGTGCAGGGCGGATGCCTTGATATTCTTCAGCAATCAATTCATCATTGCTCAAAGCTTCTGAGGTGGCGTAACCCCAATAGTTGGTCCGTACTTCTTTATGCAAATACTCAGCAGCAGCCTCAGCCAAACGATCGGCCAATGCTTTAGCCAGGATAATGTTGTAATCATCTTTCTTCGCTTCGAATGGAGCTATGAATGTTTCTAATCCGAAGCCTGCGGATACCGCAAACGTGCCAATATAATCTTCGAAAATACCTTCGGGTGCCACAAAATCACTTAGTGCAATATTGGGCTGATTGCTTGTTTTAGATGTTTGCTGGCGTAAGGTGTGAAAGACAATATTTTTTTCTTTTAAAACCACATCATCTTTCTCGTTGCTATTTGCCGCGTAAATTCCAAACACTGCTTTTGCCTTGAGTGCTTTTGTTTCAATTATGTTAGAAAGCATTTTTTGCGTATCTTGGAATAGAGAAGTGGCCTGCTCGCCAACAACTTTGTCCGTTAAGATTTGCGGATATTTCCCATGTAATTCCCATGTCTGAAAGAACGGCGTCCAATCGATATAACTTTGAAGTACATTCAAATCAATGTCTTCCAATACGTGCGTTCCTATTGTCTTCGGGCGAACGATGGTCGAATCGTTGAACTCAAGTTTTAATTTGTTTTTACGCGCATCTTCAAGTGAGAGAAGTGGTTTTTCAGAATAATGCTTTTCGTAGTTTTCTTTTACTTTCACATATTCCGCTTTGATGCCTTCAACAAACGAGGCTTTCTCGGTTTCATTTTCTGAAAGCAATTGCGACATCACCGGCACAGCGCGCGATGCGTCCAACACGTGAATGACGCTTGAAGTATAGCTAGGTGCAATCTTTACCGCTGTATGAACACGAGAAGTTGTAGCTCCGCCAATAAGCAATGGAATTTTTAATCCTCTTCTTTCCATTTCTTTTGCCACAGTAATCATCTCGTCGAGAGAAGGTGTGATCAATCCGCTTAGTCCAATAGCATCTACATCTTCTTCAATCGCTTTTTCGATGATTTTTTCTGTAGGTACCATCACTCCCATATCAATGATCTGATAGTTGTTGCACGCCAACACAACACCTACGATGTTTTTACCAATGTCGTGAACATCTCCTTTCACAGTGGCCAACAATACTTTTCCAGCACCTCGTGATATTCCTTCCGAAGCATTTTGTGCCATTTCTTCCAATAAGAATGGTTCGAGTATGGCAACCGATCGCTTCATCACCCTGGCGCTTTTTACAACCTGAGGCAAGAACATTTTTCCTGAACCAAAAAGATCGCCAACGATGTTCATTCCCGCCATCAATGGCCCTTCGATCACATGTATAGGACGACCGTATTTTACTCGAGCTTCTTCTGTGTCTTCCTCGATGTAATCAAGAATTCCTTTTACGAGTGCATGTTCAAGACGCTTTTCAATGGGAAGCTTTCTCCATTCCAAATCCTCCACTTTTTCTTTTCCCTTAGCATCTTTATTGGCATCTGCATAACCGAGCAAACGTTCGGTCGCATCATCTCTTCTATTCAATAAAACATCTTCTACTAATTCCAATAGGTCTTTCGGAATCTCATCGTACACTTCGAGTTGTGATGGATTCACAATGCCCATGTCCATTCCATGTTGAATGCCGTGATAGAGAAATGCGCTGTGCATCGCTTCTCTCACACGATTATTTCCTCTAAATGAAAAAGAGACATTGGAAACCCCACCGCTCACTAGTGCACCAGGAAGATTTTCTTTAATCCATTTTGTGGCATTGAAAAAATCAAGTGCATTGTTTTTATGTTCTTCCATTCCCGTTCCAACAGGGAAAATATTGGGGTCAAAGATGATATCAGTAGGAGGAAAGCCAATTTGCTGGGTCAAGATATTGTAGGCACGCTCACAAATTTCAATGCGTCGTTCGTACGAATCAGCTTGACCTACTTCATCAAAAGCCATCACAATCACAGCTGCTCCATATCTTCTTACTTTCTTCGCTTTCGCTATAAAATCGGCTTCTCCTTCCTTGAGTGAAATGCTATTTACAATTGATTTTCCTTGAATACATTTCAAGCCCTCTTCAATGATTTCCCATTTGGAAGAGTCTATCATAATGGGCACGCGAGCGATATCGGGTTCGGATGCGATAAGGTGCAGAAAGCGTTTCATTGCTTGCACACCATCAATCATCGCTTCATCCATGTTGATGTCGATGATTTGAGCGCCGCCTTCTACTTGCTCACGAGCCACAGAAAGGGCTTCATCAAATTTATTGTCTTTGATGAGGTTCAAAAACTTTTTTGAGCCTGTAACATTGGTACGCTCACCAACATTTATAAAATTGGAATCAGAAGTTGCTATGAGCCCTTCCAATCCGCTTAGTTTTATTTTCGCTTGAGATAAAGTTGACATAATTATAAGGCAGGTGCTTCTTGAGCAATTCGTGGTTGATGTTTTTTAGCAACTTGTGCGATGGCTGCAATATGATCAGGAGTGGTACCGCAGCATCCTCCCACAATATTTACAATATTTCGACTTAAATATTCTTCAATCAATGAAGCCATTTCTTGTGGCGATTGATCGTAATGTCCCATTGCATTGGGTAGTCCAGCGTTAGGATATGCGCTTACTAAACAATCCACTTCTTCAGAAAGAATATTCACATAGGGTTGCAATTGCGTTGCACCCAAAGCGCAATTGAATCCAATACTTAAAAGCGGGACATGGGATAATGATATATGAACTGCTTGTGCAGTTTGTCCGGATAATGTGCGACCGCTGGCATCGGTGATGGTACCGCTGGCCATAATAGGAAGGACTACGCCTTTTTCATCCATCAATTCTTGAATGGCAAAAAATGCAGCCTTTGCATTGAGTGTATCGAAAATGGTCTCCACCAAGAATGCATCTACGCCGCCTTCTAACAAGCCTGCTGCTTGTTCCTTATAAGCAGCCACAAGTTCATCGTATGTAATTCCTCTAAAACCAGGATCGTTTACATCTGGCGATAGGCTGGCCGTTTTATTGGTTGGTCCAATCGCTCCTGCTACGAATTTTGGTTCTGAAGTTCCATGCTTTTCGTAATACTTATCTCGAGCGCGCACTGCACACTTAGCCGCTTCCACATTGATCTCATAGGAAAGCTCTTCCATCTGATAGTCGGCCATGGAGATGCGCTGAGCGTTGAAAGTATTGGTTTCAACAATATCAGCACCTGCTTCGAAATACTGCAAATGAATGCCTTCGATAATGGCTGGCTGAGTGAGTACCAAAAGGTCGTTATTACCTTTTACAGGACTAGGGTGATTGATAAATCTCTCCCCTCTAAAATCCTCTTCTTCTAGCTTGTGTCGCTGGATCATAGTTCCCATGGCTCCATCGAGAACAAGGACTTTTTGTTTTGCTAACTCTGATAATGTAATGCTCATAAAGTATAATACATTGATAGTTCAATGATGTAAATGCATTACCAATAAAATACAGAGGGGTACGAGTTCAGTTGTAGAAAACTGAATCGCCTCATCTGGCCCGAACCTGGTTCGGGATGGAATTGGCACCTTTTCCTCTTTTTGAGTATTGAGGCCGGTTGCCAAGACTTCACAGGGCCATGTCCCTCCGTCTTTCTTGATAAAGCGCTGCAAATATATAGAATATTTTTATCACCTTTGGAACATAAATCTTGACTATGAAAAAAATTTACTCTGTTTTGACAATGGCAGCTGCCATTTTTATCTCTTCAAACGCTTCTGCTCAGGAGCCTTTTTTTAACCTGACTGTGATGAGTAATGATTATGCTGCATTGACTATGCCTACTTCATTAACCCAGGGAATACCTTACGACGACCCAGATTACGTAGTGGAAATTGGATTTGATTTTCCTTACCTCGGCCATTACTATCAAAATATCAACTTTGATGGATGGGACGGATATGGAGTAGAAATGGTGATGAGTTCAACAAATCTAGCTACGCCATATGCTCAAATTTCACCATTCATGATGGATATTATCGACGGTCAATATGATAATAATGGAAAGGCTGATTCCGATATCCGCTATTTGCTGGAAGGAGAAGTGGGAAGCCGAATTTTTAAATTGGAATGGTCGAATGTCGCTTTTTATAATGAAGGAGCTCCTTATTCCATGCGTTACAACCTTCAAATGTGGTTGTTTGAAAATGGAGTGATAGAGTTTCATTACGGAGCTCAAGAGGGATTAGATTACAATGTTATCAATGATTATGAAGGCGTTCCTGTGACTTTTATTCGTGAATTGGATGTGCTTAATTATACCTATGCTGAAATGTGGACTTTGACTGGTGAAGCAGCGAATCCAACTTGGCAAGACTATGCAACGTTCGATGATTTTGACGCGGGCACACACATGAGCACTGCTCCAGATAATGGGACGGTTTATCATTTTGAACCATTACTTGTTTCTGTTGAAGAAATGGATCAACTAGAAGTTGCTGTCTATCCAAATCCAGCAGATGGTCAAATCAATATACGCGGTAATTGGGATATGGGTGCCGAGTATAAAGTAATGGATCAAATAGGCAAGGAAGTGATGATGGGCAATCTTAGTTCTGAAATCGAAGTTTTGAATATTGAGTCTTTGGCTGCAGGCCTTTATTTTATTCAAGTTTCGGATAAAAATGAAGTGAGTGTAATGAGGTTTAATGTAAAATAATTGATTAAACATTACATTTGCCCCCCGAATATCCAATTAAAATAATTTAATATGTCATACTTATTTACCTCAGAATCTGTTTCTGAAGGACACCCAGATAAAGTGGCTGACCAAATTTCGGACGCACTTATCGACCACTTTTTGGCTTTTGATCCTGAAAGTAAAGTAGCATGTGAAACACTTGTTACTACTGGTCAAGTGGTGTTGGCAGGAGAGGTTAAGTCAAAAACTTATCTTGACGTTCAAACCATCGCAAGACAAGTGATTCGCGAAATCGGTTACACGAAAAGTGAATACATGTTTGAAGCAAATTCTTGTGGAGTTTTTTCTGCTATTCACGAACAATCACCAGATATCAATCAAGGTGTTGAGCGTAAGAAAAAAGAAGAACAAGGTGCGGGTGACCAAGGTATGATGTTCGGATATGCTTCTAAGGAAACCGACAGTTACATGCCTCTTCCTTTGGAGATTTCTCATTTGATGCTTCGTGAACTTGCTGCTATTAGAAAAGCGGGCAAGCAAATGAAGTATTTGAGACCAGATGCAAAAAGTCAGGTTACAATCGAATATAATGACAAGCACCAACCTGTTGGGATCTCTGCAATTGTATTGAGTACGCAGCACGATGATTTCGATAAGGATGACAATAAGATGTTGGCAAAAATTAAGAAGGACGTACAAGAAATTCTTTTGCCACGCGTTATTAAATGTCTGCCTGCTCGTATCCAGAAACTTTTCAAGTCGAAGTACACCCTTCACGTGAATCCAACAGGAAAGTTCGTAATCGGAGGACCACACGGTGATACCGGTCTTACTGGTAGAAAAATTATCGTAGATACCTACGGTGGAAAGGGTGCTCACGGTGGTGGTGCCTTCTCTGGAAAAGATCCAAGTAAAGTTGACCGCTCTGCAGCTTATGCAACACGTCACATTGCTAAAAACCTGGTTGCTTCAGGTGTTTGTGATGAAGCTCTTGTTCAAGTGGCCTATGCAATTGGAGTTGCAGAACCAGTAGGACTTTATGTTAATACTTACGGAACAGCTAAAGTGCAATTGAACGATGGTGAAATTGCAAAGAAGCTTTATGAGATTTTTGACATGAGACCTTACGCCATTGAAAAGCGTTTTGACTTGAGAAAACCAATCTACCAGGAAACAGCAGCTTATGGTCACATGGGGAGAACTACTGAAATCAAAGAGAAAACATTCGTTGATGGAAGTGGCAAGGTGAAAAAAATCAAAGTGAAATTATTCCCATGGGAAGAACTCAACTACGTTTCGAAGATTAAGAAGTCTTTCGGAGTGAAATAATTCCTTGAAAAAAGATAAAAATCCCGAACATTGTTCGGGATTTTTTTTTGTGTTTATCTTCGTAGCTATGAGAGTGCTTGACGCGTGGTTGCGCTTTGTATTACTGCATATTTTATTTATCCTCGGGATGAATTGCTTTGGGTATTCTCAAGTATCAGACACGATTGGAGTGACGGATGCGCCAGCTACTAAATTCACCAAACCTATCGCAATCGATAGAACTTCATTTCACCCCGATTGGTCGGATTTGGAAAAAAATCTCAAGTGGCAATGGCAGTGCATGGGCCCTAGTGAGCAACCGAAAGAACTTAACCCTGGAGGAAAAGCAATTCCTAATTATGCTGTGAACAGAGGCAACGGAACAGGAAGAATCAACTACCTGCATTTTCATCCAAAAGATGAAAATTATGTTTTCGCATGTTCTCCAACAGGTGGTTTATGGTATAGCGAAAACAATGGTGAGCAATGGATCGAAGGGGGCACAGACAGATTGCCAATTTCAGGAGTTTCAAGTGTCGCAAGCGACAAGAAAAATAAACGGAGATGGTGGATCGCTACAGGTGATGGAGACGATGTTTTTCAATACAGCAATGGTGTTTGGATGACGAGCGATAAAGGGAAAAACTATGTGCAGATGAACGGTGTGGTTGGTGGAAAAAAATTACCCTTTGGAGGAGAAGCAGATCTCAATGGACAAATCTCAGACATCGCACAGTCACCTCGGAATTCAAATGTGATACTCCTGGCTTCGAATCGAGGTTTGTATTATTCTGAAAATGCAAAATTTGTTGACGGTATTGAATGGGAAAAAAAGGTTGACGGATGGTTTTACGATGTATTATTTTTAAAAAATAAAAGGAAAAAAGATGATGTCGTATTTGCAGCAGGAACACAACTTTTAATAAGCAAAAATCAAGGAAAAAACTGGAGCAACATTTCTTTACCTCAGTACGAACCACTTCAACAATATCCATTTCTTCGGTTAAATGTGGAACGAAATCCACTGAATGAAGAGGAGGTGTATGTTGTATTTACATGCAGTAAAGAATCATCGCAAAGCAGCATAGGAGAGGGTGCTTTATTTTCTTACAATTATAAAACGGACGCGTGGAAATTCATTCGATCATTGAAACAAGACATGAATAATGTGATTCCTACAAGAGCGAGAGCTTTTGGAGTTGATCCTAAAACGGGTAACATCATTTGCGGAAATGTTCAGCCTTTGTATATCAGTGATAATGGAGGTGTGGATTTCAAAAAAATAGAAAAGAATCAAATGCATGATGACTGTCATCATATTCTATTTTCTAAAAGTGGAAAGACGGTTTTTGCTTCGCATGATGGAGGTGTTAGTAAAAGTGAAGATGGTGGATTTACATGGAAGAGTAGCGATAAGGGAATTGGTGCTGCAAATATTTTTGGTGTGAGTACTTCTCAGACGGAATCACCATGCTTTGCCTATGGCGGATACGATGTTGGAGGTAATTATTTTAAAGATGGAAAATGGTATCACGTAAGTTGGGGCGATGGTTTCGAAACTATTGTTCATCCTGAAAAGACGGATATAGTTTTTACAACAATGCAAAATGGCAACATTTTGAAATCTACAGATGGTAAGTCTTTTGAGCAAGGCACTAATCCAATTGCTGCAAAAACAGAATGGCATACATGGATTAAAATGCACCCGGTAAATCACAACATGATTTTTTGCGCGGGTGAAAAATTCTCACGATCTATCGACTTAGGACAGACTTGGCAAACAGCTTTTCACGCGCCTAAAGTAGATAAGGGATTGTATAATGTATATCGCTTTTTTTTAAGCGAGCAACATCCCGGAGTTGCTTATTTGTATGTTCTTGATACGACTCGAGTGATGCCACAAATTTGGCGCACGTTTAATATTACTGCGTATAAAGTAGATGATATAAAATGGGAGAAAGTAAAAGATGTTCCTGTGAAAGGTTGGATCATGAGTATTCAAATTGATCCAATTGATCCGAAACAATTCTGGCTGCTTTACTGAAACAATGAACCAAAGGAAAAATTTTGGCGATTCGATGGCGCCAGTTATTTCGATGAAACTTCTAACTTAGGATGGAGCAAATGCGAGTCAATGATATTACAAAGAGGTGCTGAAGGCAGACTGTACATTGGAAGTAACTACGGTGTTTTTACTAAAAGGAAAAATGAGTCGAAGTGGACGCTGATGACAGGTTTACCAGGGTGCCAAATCAAGTCGTTAGCAATCAATTACCGAATTGGTAAACTCGTAGTCGGAACATACGGAAGGGGAGTGTGGCAAGGTGATTTAGTTGGGAAATAAACTATTACTTGTTGTATTGGAATACAACCTTGTCGCTGTGTGATAAGGTGTTTATCTCTAAAAGTGTGGACGCATTCAAGATTTTAATTTCAGCGTTAGTGATCACAAATAATTGATTGCTGATTACCTCATGCGCAAGTTGAGTAACAGGGTAAGAACTTCCTGTGGAAATTAAGATTCCATTCAAGTTGTAAATTCTCAAAGCATCTTCAAAGTTCAAAAACAACTTAGCATCAGAAATATAACTATAGTTCAGATTTACAGCTGGAGTGAATCTGAAGTTGGTCCACTCGTCTATGTAGTTTCCCTGAATTCGATATACATTTTGTTTGTATTCTTCTCCCTCTTGATAAATCCAAATTTCATCCTCTGACAAGGCTTCCATTTGCTGCACAGCAACGGCTAGCGTTGTAGAATGTACAATGTTCCCAGATGCTTTATGATACACATCTAAGCGATGTTGTGAATTAGAAAGATTAGTATTGTAGACTATCACAAAATTATCTGTGACTGTTATTTGCTTCGGAATATCATTTCCTATAATCTGAAATTGATTGACAGTTTGAGCTTGACTATTGTAAGCTCTAATGCTTCCGTCTTTGCAGGCCGTCCAATAAACGCGAGAAGACGGATGCCATGTCGCGTCGTTCCAAATCGAATTGGAGTTGGAAAAAGGAGTGGCACTGCTTCCTGTTATCGCTCCATCTTCCAAGCGCACGCTGCTCATACCGTCAGTAGTGTTGCCCGCAAGGAGCAGACGCTGATCGTAATTGTCAAATTGACAATAGAAATTTTCTAGTGGCAAGCTATACAACGAGGTCCAGTTGCTATTTTCTAATTTGAAAAAATTTAAACTATTGCCCCCATTCTGATTCATGCCAATAATTTGAATCAATTCTTTTGGAGCTTCATTGATTTGAAAGGACTTGAGTTGAATCGCTTCATTATGACCATCACTCGCAGTAGCCTGAATATAGTACTGCCCGCTGTTCAAGTGAATATCATCAATAGCAATTTGACCTTCGTATTGAAAGCTATTGGTTCCGGGATGGAGAGTGATAGGAGTTAATACAGGTTGATTATTGAGATTATAAATCTTGATGGTTATGGATTCAAGATTTTCATTGTCACTAGCTTCAATATTAAATGAAATGGAGTTTCCGTAGTTGTAGGTGCTGGAGAAATTATTGGTAAAAAAAATACTAGGCGGAGTGCCGTCTTCTTTTTTGCAACTCCAGAAAGTGAGGGTGATTAATATGATAAATAGATATCTCAATTTCGTTGATAAGTTTACAATCTTCGCGGGCTAGACCCTAGTGTTTTAATTCTAATCGGATAATATTCAGCCATATAATATTTTGAACAAAGGTCGTTAATTTTTTTAAGGAATGAATTGGTAATTGTACTCGGAAAACCATCAATGCGTCCTAAATTTGTCTTCCCCAAAAATGAAAGAACAAGATAACAGACAGAGAAGAAAAGAGCGCATGCAAGGACTTCGTGAAGCCATGAATTCTGCTATGGGCATGGAAATGGGAAAGCTCCCACCACAAGCCGTAGATTTGGAAGAAGCGGTACTCGGAGCGATGATGCTGGAGCAAGGAGCGCTCAATACTGTTATCGACATCCTCAAACCAGATAGCTTTTACAAAGAATCACATGCGCGCATTTATTCAGCGATCATGTCATTGTTTTCTAAGGGTGAGCCTGTTGATATTCTCACAGTTACCCATGCACTGCGTAAATCGGCAGAGCTAGAATTGGTGGGAGGACCTTTATTCATTTCTCAGCTCACTAACCGTGTTGCTTCTTCGGCAAACATTGAAACGCACGCGCGTATCATCGCGCAGAAGCACATTCAAAGAGAACTGATTCGCATCTCAAGCGAAATTATTCGAGATGCATACGATGAAACTTCTGATGTATTCGACTTGCTGGATAAAGCGGAAAGTAATTTGTTTCAAGTAGCTGAGGGGAACATTCGTAAGAACTACGACAGAATGAGTCAGCTGATCAAAGCTGCGCTCGACCAAATAGAACAAGCTCGTCAAAATACGGACGGTGTGAGTGGTGTGCCTACTGGATTCACAGCTTTAGATCGCGTAACTTCTGGTTGGCAGCGTTCGGATATGATTGTTATCGCTGCACGTCCTGGTATGGGTAAAACAGCTTTCGTATTATCTATGGCGCGCAATATGGCAGTTGAGTTCAATGTGCCAGTTGCTCTTTTCTCGCTGGAAATGTCGAGTGTACAGTTGGTTCAACGTCTTATCTCAAGTGAAACGGAAATTGATGCTGAGAAATTGAGAAAAGGAAATTTGGCTGAACACGAATTGCATCAATTGCACCAACGTATCAATAGAATTTCTGAGGCGCCAATTTTCATTGATGATACTCCTGCACTTTCAGTATTCGAACTTCGAGCGAAGTGTCGACGACTAAAAGCACAACATGGTATTCAGATGGTCATCATCGATTACCTTCAGTTGATGTCTGCAGGCGGTGAATCGAAAACAGGAAACCGAGAACAAGAAATTTCAACCATCTCACGTTCGATCAAGCAAATTGCGAAAGAACTTGACGTGCCAGTAATTGCACTTTCTCAGTTGTCACGTCAGGTGGAGACGAGAGGAGGGGACAAGCGTCCATTGTTGAGTGACCTTCGTGAATCGGGTGCGATTGAGCAAGATGCTGACATCGTTGCATTTATTTATCGTGCTGAATATTACGGCATCAACGAAGATGCTGAAGGTAATCCGACTGCTGGTAAAGGTGAAATCATCATTGCGAAACACAGAAATGGATCGCTGGAAGATGTGCCACTTCGCTTCATAGGTCGCTTGGCGAAATTCGCCAACCTCGACGGATTCGATTACGATAATCAAGATTACGGAAAAGCCATTCAAGCCAATACTTCTTTTGCAGCAAGCGGCAATGAAAATGCAGGTGGAACTACGACGATTACCGTAGCTTCGAAGCTCAATACCATGCTCGACGAGGATGAGCCTTTTGACTTTGGTGGCGAACCTGCTCCTTTTTAATTATCTTTGTTATGGCTCGAAGGTTGCCATAGAAGGAGTAGCATGAAAAAGTGGATCGTTTTAATCTTTATTGCTGTGATGAGCTTGCATTCTTACGCAAGCAAAATTCTCATCCCAATGGATGAATCACAGACCAATCACATGAAGTCATATGGAATCGCTTATTGGATTCTGGAAAACAATATCAATATTGAATGGCTATTGAATTATCGTGGTGGAAGTTTTTTGGTAGACAACTATCCTGATATTTCTAAAGAATGTCAAATCCGAGGTGTGAGTTTTCAAGTGATAGCGGACGTTCAAGCACAACAGATTTATGAAGAAATAGCTGATCCAGAAGTAAACATGGAGCGCGTCAAATTGGAAGTAGCTCCTAAAATTGCTGTTTACAGTCCGCAAGGCAAGCAGCCTTGGGACGATGCAGTGACGCTGGTTTTGACGTATGCGGAAATTCCTTACACCATTATTTACGATGCAGAAATTGTAAGAGGAGAACTACCTAAATACGATTGGCTTCACTTACATCATGAAGATTTTACAGGTCAATACGGAAAGTTCTATGCGAGCTTTAGAAACACTTCTTGGTATCAAGAAGAAGTGAGATCTCAAGAAGCTTTAGCTGCTGAATTAGGATTTACGAAGGTTTCTGAAATGAAAAGACAAGTAGCTATCAACATCAAAAACTTCGTTGTAGGTGGCGGTTTCTTGTTTACCATGTGCAGTGGAACGGATAGCTTTGATATTGCACTCGCCGCTGAGGACGTGGATATCGTAGAAAGTGTTTTTGATGGCGACCCAAGTGATCCGAATGCACAAAGCAAATTGGAATTTGACAAAGCATTTGCATTCAAAGATTATCGTCTTGAAAAGAACCCTATGATTTATGAGTTCTCATCTATAGACGGCACAGAGGATCACACCAAAATAGGAGAACTCAATGATTTCTTTACTTTGTTTGACTTCAGCGCAAAGTGGGATATTATTCCAACTATTCTCACCCAAAACCATACGCAGGTAATTAAGGGCTTTATGGGACAAACAACATCATTTCGTGAGCAATACATGAAAAGCAATGTTACCATAATGGGAGAAACGAAGTCAACAAAAACCGCAAAGTACATTCACGGCGAATTAGGTCAAGGTCAATGGACTTACTACGGTGGTCACGACCCAGAAGACTATCGACATTTGGTAGGTGATCCACCAACGGATTTAAATCTTCACCCGAATTCTCCAGGTTACCGATTGATTTTGAATAATATTTTATTTCCTGCGGCTAAGAGAGAAAAGCAAAAAACTTAATTTTTCTTTTCTATTCTTTTAGCAGAAATAATCTTTGATCCAACAATCAGTTGATCTACCACATCTAGTCCAGAAGTTACTTTCCCAAAGTTGGTGTATCGTCCGTCTAATGAGGGAGTGATGACTTGCGTGACAAAGAATTGGCAGCTTTCTGTATCCTTACCAGCACTTGCAAGTCCAATGCTGCCGCGTTCAAATCGAAGCATGTTGAATTCGCTACGAATAGGCTGATCGAGTCCTCCCATTCCATTGCCTATAGGACAACCACCTTGAGTTACAAAAAGAGGCACGACACGGTGAATTCTTTTACCATTGTAGAAACCATCATCTACTAGTTTGCAGATCGTATTGACTGATCCTGGAGCGTCCAAAGTATTTAACTCACATGTGAAAAATCCTTTATCCGTTTCAAACTCAACAGTCACAAAAGCGGGAAGAAGTGAAACATATTCCCAATCAATTCGTGAAGTGCTCGTTGCTTTAGCCAATTCAATATCTCGGTTGAACATGGCATTTTCCATTCGAACAAGTTCGTTGAAAGCCTCGATATCTCTAGGTAAAACCAATTTCGCTTTTGCTGTTTGAATGGCATTCTCCCATTCGTCTGTGCCTTCAAAGTCTGTAGATCGTTGCACGTGCATGGCTATAGCGCTGACCACTCCAGTATCATCAAGGGCTAGTGCTTTTAGTAGAGTGGTTTTTGTAGCACTCAGACTTACATGTTCTTGAAGTGATAAAATAGTATTGATACATGCTGTGGTAATTACAGGATCTTTTGAAGAAAGCAACAGTTCTGAAAGAAATGTCTCTGCATTAGGTGCGACGCGCAATGCTTCAATATAAAATGCCTTATTGTAGCTATCCGAAGCTGCATTTATTTTTTCAATAACAGATGCAGTGGTCATTTTTTTTGTTGCCAGAAGCACACGACTTTTTGCAGCATCTACGAGTGGTAAACTAGAGGTAATCACTGAAGTCATGTCCTCAACATTGGATGCTTTAAAATCGCTTTGGTAATAATTGATTGCTTCTGAAACAACTTGAGGATCGGCGTTAGCTAAGATTTTCTTCCAGCGCGATTCATCCTTTTCATTTCTTCTAATCAACGATTGCATGGCAGTCATGTTTAGGCGATGATCGTATTGAGATGAAGCTGCCATGGTATATAGATAATCTCTACTTTCAGGGTCGTACATCTTAGCCATAGCCTTTATGATGTACACTTTGGCATCGCCATTTCTTTCCGTTTTTACCCATTGATTGATATAATCGGCGTTTGATTCGAGCCATCCGCCTTCGTAAGTGCTCATAGCCAATGCCAGTACAGGTCGGGATTCAGCGCCGCTCGTTTGAAGTGCAAAACGAATTCGAGACATTAATGGATCATGAAACATGCCTTTTCGATGAAGGTAATATACGGCATATCCAAGTCCTGTTTGACTGGCCTCATCGTTGATCGACATATTCATCAGAAAGTCAACGAAGTCATTTTCCTGAACATTGAAAATGAATCCAGCAACTTCTTTCTCGACCGATTTAGTATTTCTATTCGGATCAAAAAGCTTGGCTATAGCGATACAAATTTCTCGTTGAGCATCTGAGTCCAACTCGTTTCTGCCCCATGAGATGAGATAGGCAACATCTTCAGAACTGCCGCACTGCCCAATGGCAAATGCTGCAGCGGCTCTGATTTGAGATGACGAGTCTTGTAAATTAATGTAGAGATTGGGGAGTAAAAGGGAATCTTGAACCGAACCAGCAAGCTTGGTAGCGATTTCGCGAACTAGAGCGTTTTCATTCCTCAATAGTCTATTAAGCTCTTGCGCATTTCTTGCGTCTGCGACATCATAAACTTGCTGCAATTCTGGATTGCCCAACATGTTTGTCTTGGGAGCTTCAGAGCATGAATATAAAATGATGGAAAAGAGAGAAATAACAACGAATTGAAGACTTTTTTTCATGTCCTCAATATAGGACATTTATTCATTGTCCATGATCAATTCCATTTGGAAATAACCAAAGTTGTCGTCGATGTTTGAAATAGAATATTTTACAGCGTCCTTGGCTCTTTTAGCAATAGTTAAAAGGCCTAACCCTGCACCTCCTTTGTAGGTGAAATCTTCGTTGCAAAGTGTTTCGATATACAATTTACGAAGTGCATTTTTATCCATAGTCACCAACTCTTTCATCTTGCCATCCAATCTAGAAATGTCTGATTTAAGAAGTAGGTTTCCGGTAGAAATGTGGTAGCCCGCTGCGCTGCGCCCCAAGATGAGGTAAGAATGCATGCGGCCATTTCCGTCTTTTGCACCGTGAAGTGAAGTATTTTGGAGTATTTCGATAAGAACACTACATATGCGACGCATGGTTTGACGCTTATCTCCAGCTTCCATTATAGAGCTTTCGATGAGTTTGATTGTAGCATCAACTTTTGTTTGAGAAAAATCACCAAAGTGGCTAAACACCAAGGTTTCCCCTGTGTCGGCAGATAAAGTCTTCAATACCAAATCATGGTATATCGACTGTATTTCTTCCAAGGTTTTACCAGCTATGGCAGTCATTTCGGGGAGTTGTTGCTTATAATCAGTGTACTAATATACGCCGAATTTCGACGAAACCTACAAAAATGTTGACGAATTGCCAAAAAATATAGCTGAGTCTCGATTTTTATAGGTTTAGTGGATTCAAAAATAAATTTAAAGCTGACAAAGTCAAGAGGAGGTTACCACAACTTATAAACAAAAGCCCCGTGAGTTTCGCACGCTCAAAACTCAACGGGGCAATTGCCTGGATTAATTAATAAAGAAAACTGGAAATCAACCGTTACTCAACATACGGAATGAACCTTTAGGTAAAATATATTCTCCATCCTCCGGACGACGAATCATCTGATAAAACTCTTGACAGAGATAATTTACTGGCCTTCTAAAAGGACGGTTTTGTAAATAACTCGCCCATACTTCTAATGCCAACTTCTTCGTCACATTCCACGCGTATGGATTATACCCGTTTGGTCTTGAAAAACTGTCGATGTGTCTTTGTACTTCGTGTAGGGTTGTCATGGTATCATTGTTTAATTGAACGATACAAATGACCTACTCCAGATTGTAACCAATTTACAATCAGAAAAAATTTTGATTTTTATTTAGAATAAAGCTGAGACATCGCTTTGATTCTGCGCTGAACCTCTGATTTTAAAGGTTTTGGACTGATAACTTCCACAGAAGGACCCATTCCTAATATTAATGAATAAAACTCTTCGGTAGGGCAAATGTGCAACGCAATCTGAATTTCATTGGAATTCTCAGACAACAACCGTTGACTAGAATGAATAGGCTGACTCATTAAAAAACGCCCTGTATAAACATTGCAACTCAAAACCACTTCTGAGGGAATCTCTTGACTTTCCGTGATTCCAATGCTATGCTTGAAAATGATGTCGGGATCAAAATTGGCGTCCACCTTAAACGATTCCTTCGTGGTTGTGATTTTTTCAATTCGTTCCAAACCGAAAGTTGCTACAGCCCGACGTTTCACATTCCATGAAATCAGATACCACCGGTTGCCATATTCTTTCAATAAGTAAGGATGAAGTTCGTAAGTCTTCAAAGTATTGTCTTGGAACTTGCGATAATCAATCTTCACCACTTTCTTTTTGCGTATGGCATCGAGCAATGTCCCAAGATATTCCCTGCCTTTTGAAACAGTAGACTTTTCAAACTGAATGAACTTATCCAAAGAATCCTCATCGGGACGAGGACTGATATTTACTCTTGAAATAATTTTCTCAATAGCACTTTCGTATTGTTGAAATAGCGGCACCTCTTTGAATTGATCCAATGTGGCAACTGCAAATCGAAGTGCTTGCAGGTCTTCATCACCCAAACTCATTTCCGAAATGGCGTATTCAGGATCGGTGTAATAGTAACCGCCTTCGCTGCGATTGAAAGCAATTGGTGCATAGTAACCCAACTCGCCCTCATTCTTCATTGCCCAAATGTCTTTGTCGATGGTGCTGATAGAAATAGCGTCACCACCACTGCCGTAGAGCGCTTCCTCGCACGCCGAGCGCAGATCCTCACGGGAAGGAAATGGGCGTGCCGAATTCTTTAGACATCTGTCTATAATTCGATAGCGGAGTAAAGCGTATTTATTTACGGGCATCTAACAATACTAATGGTTTTCAAAAATAAGTGTTCAACTTTGGCAAATGCAATTATTTTTATCAAATGAAAAAAGAGCTTAAAAGAATCATCGCGCTTGCTGGTATTATGACCTTGATGATGGTTTTCGGCTTTATTTATAGATATGAAATTGCATCGGCATATCGCTCATGGCGCGGTATAGAGTTGCCCGCAAATCCTCGGCCAGAAGGAATGTCTACCATTGATTGGGCAGAGCTCAACTATAGAGATGAAATGCTTGAGCTTTCTACTAAATACAATTTACCCTACGAGTATTTGATGGCATTGTGTGTATTAGAATGCAGTGGTGATAAACCTGCAGGTCATCGATTTGAAAAACATGTAAAGAAGAAATTGGAAAAACTTCAATCGGGCAAAAGAGACAAGTTTGAGAATATCAAAGCCAATGACATTGATGGTTGCAATGATGAATGCTTAGAAAATTTATCGACCAGTTGGGGACCATTTCAATTGATGGGATACAAGTGTATCGCTCTCGGAGTGAATGTTGCGGACTTGCGCGATGAAGAATTGGCTGCGGAAGTAGGAGTGAGGTGGATCGAAAGTGAGTACGGAAATTACCTTTCTAAAAAGAAATACCAAGATGCCTTTCACATTCATAACACGGGACAGCGCTTTCCTTTGAACGGGGTATCAAAAACACACAGCCCGTACTATGTGTCGGACGGGCTGCGTTATATGAAGATTTTTAAAGATCGAGAAAAGAAAAGACAATCTTAGAATGGTAGATCATCTTCGATTGGATCATCGATGGTGTCAATTGGTTGAGGCGGTGGTGGAACATCGCTTCCACCTTGTGGAGCAGGAGCTGCAGGAGCCAATGATTCTACTTTCCAGGCGCGTAAGTTATTGTAATATCGCCCATTATATTCCCTACCACGAATATCAAAACTTACGCGTACTACATCGCCTGCCTTAAATGGATCTAATATGCTTGTTTTTTCGTTGAAAGTCTCGAGCAGAATGTCCTGAGCATAACGCTCATCTGTGGTAACAACAAACTCTCTTTTGTTCATGGTCGGATTAATCTGTACCAGATCAAATACCAACTTTATTTTTCCTGTTAATTCCATCACATTAATTGTTGAAGGCCAGCAAGGTCATCCAAGCTTCTGTTACCTTATTTTCATTTAAAAGCTCAGCAGCTTTCTTGTGCAAAGCTACTTCTAATTCTTTTGGGTCGTCTTCCAAATCTATGAACAACTCGGCCAATTCGGTGAGCTTGTATTCATTTACACTGGTCTCGTCGGGAAGTACTTCTACATTTCCAAGTTGCCCCAGATGATTGCCCGTTAGGTGATGAGAAAGACGAATATCTTGAGGAATTTGATCTACACCAATTCCTAATTTTTGATTTGGTTTTGCAACTTCAAATAAACCTGATTTAGCGCGTGAATACCAATCGCCACCCAATCGCGCCACTTGGTCAATCTTGAAAGGATCAATCAATCCATTTTCACCTAGCACGTTTTCATTGATGTGCATTTTCACTACTTCGCATATCACTAAATTTCCCGCACCACCTTCATTACCTAAAGCAATTACTTCTTTGATTTTACATTCAAATTGAACCGGTGATTCAGCTACACGCGGCGGCGCTACTGACTCAGAAGCCAATGCCGTGAATCCTGCTTTTTCAAATTCATTGACGCCTTTGGGATATTCAACACTCGACAAAGATGCTTGCTGCACGATGTCGTAGTTCACAATATTGATCACACATTCTTTTACGCTCAATGCATTCTCATAGGTATGCTTGGTCGTATTGTCGCGACCTCTACGTGCAGGCGAGAATATTAAAATCGGAGGGTTAGAAGAGAAGAGATTGAAAAAACTAAATGGAGATAAATTTACATTTCCTTCGGTGTCTATTGTACTTGCAAGTGCAATAGGACGTGGTGCCACGGCGCCTTGAAGGTAAGCCTGAAGCTTCATTACTGGAAGCTCCTTCGGATCTAAGGTCAACATATTAAAACGACTTTTGAAGAAAGCTTAAGGGCGGATAAATCCATCCTCATCAAGGCTTTCCATTACTTTTTTCTTTAAATCTTCCTTGAAAGCGGAAATGCGTGACAACACCTCTTGATTGCTGGCTCCAATAATTTGTGCGGCTAAGATACCAGCGTTTTTTGCTCCATTCAGCGCAACTGTCGCTACAGGAACTCCACCAGGCATTTGCAAGATGGAAAGCACGCTGTCCCAACCGTCTATAGAGTTGGATGAAAGAATCGGAACACCAATTACAGGAAGTGGGCTCATAGAAGCCGCCATACCTGGAAGGTGAGCGGCACCGCCGGCACCTGCAATAATTACTTGAATTCCGCGTTTGTGGGCGTTCGTAGAGTAATCGAAAAGGCGCTCGGGCGTGCGGTGTGCACTTACCACAGTCATCTCATAAGTAATTCCTAATTGTGTTAAGACTTCCGCTGCATCTTTCATTACTGAAAGATCGCTTTTACTACCCATGATGATTCCTACTTGTGCCATATCGAATTGTTTATCACATTATGATTCCCGCTAAGGAGGCCGAAAGATACGAAGCCAAAGTACCGCAAAGCAAAGCCTTGAGTCCCAATTTTGCTAAATCAGCTCTTCTGCCGGGTGCCAATTCACCGATACCACCAATCTGCATACCTACGCTGCTGAAGTTGGCGAATCCACAAATGGCAATACTTACAATCAACAATCCTTTTTCGGAAACGATTGGGTTCACTTTAGTCGTCAAGTTCTGAAATGCTACGAATTCGTTAATGGTCAATTTTTGTCCCAATAGAGCAGCAGCATTTGCCGTGTCTTCTAGTGGAATTCCCATCGCCCAGGCCATTGGGTAAAACACTTTGGCAAAAATGGCATCGAGTGTAAAAGCAGGGTTGATCAACCCAAGTCCCCAATTCAACAAGGCTACCAATGCTATAAATCCAATCAACATAGCAATTACATTGATTGATATTTTCATACCGTCAGATGCACCGTGGCTGATGGCATCGATAATGTTTTTATACGAACTTTTTACTTCAAGTTTAACGCGTCCCATCGTTTCGCTTTCTTCCGTTTCGGGGAAAACGATTTTCGAAATCACGAGGGCTCCTGGGGCTGCCATCAAACTAGCGGCAATGAGGTATTCAGCTTTTGCCCCCATGTTGGCATAAACAATCAAAATACCTCCAGCAATACATGCCAAGCTTCCGCTCATACTTGCTAGCAACTCACTGCGAGTCATTCCTTGCAGGTATGGGCGAATCATTACTTGAGCTTCTACTTGTCCAACAAATGCACTTGCCACATTGCTCAAAGCTTCAGCACCGCTAACGCGCATTACAAAATTCATAGCGCGAGCAATTACAGCTACGATTCGTTGCATTAATCCGATGTGATAAAGCACCGCAACAAGCACCGTAACCAGAATAATTGTAGCCATTACACTGAATGCGAAAACGAATCCACCAGCTCTAAAATCCATGGCACCGTTTGGAGTATTTACCATAACACCTCCAAATACAAATGCAGCACCTTCGCGCGCGAAGTGCTCGATTTTTTCCATTCCTTTTCCTAAAAATTGGAAGAATTTGGTAACAGGAGGAACTTTTAATATCAGAACAGCAATCACCACTTGAAGCGTGATTCCGGAAAGTACTAAACGGTAGTTGATTCTTTTTTTATTATTAGAAAAAAGAAAGGCGATGCCTAGAATGAGGATAATCCCCAATACGCCATGAAATCTCTCCATTGTTTGGTTTTGGTTTAAAGGTTCGGCAATGTAAGAAAGAAAGAGGTTGGTTAATCTCCTTTTCTTTTATTGATTTCGTCGCGAATGCGACTTGCCTTTTCATATTCTTCCGAATCCAAAGCCATATCCAATTGCTTTTGGAGTTCGTCGAGCGACAAGTCAGAAGGCTCTTCATCACGAAGCATTTCTTCTACTTGTTCTTCAAAATCCTCAATATCTTCACCTGCTTCAGCTTCTTCTGAATTGATTCCTGCTTGAACAAGAATTTCTTCATCACAGAAAATAGGGCAATTGAATCGAACAGCAATCGCTACAGCATCGCTAGTTCTAGCGTCGATTTCAATAATTTTTCCGTTTTGATTCGCCATGAGTTTGGCAAAGAATATTCCTTCTGAAAGGTTATAGATCAATACTTCTTCGATATCAATATCAAATCCGTTGGCCAATCTCTTGAATAGGTCGTGAGTTAATGGTCGAGTAGGAGTCATCTTTTCCAATTCGATGGCAATGGCTTGATGCTTCTACACCACCAATTACAATCGGCAATCGACGATTTCCATCTACTTCTGCTAAAATCATTGCATACGCACCGCTCGTGCTTCCACTCGGAGCAATATCTGCTATTTGAAGTTCAATCTTTTTGCCATACACTCAATGAAGGTCGAAGACCTCGAATCCTAACTTATTCTCAACGAAAATACTACTGAAAAAGTTATTTTCAAAAAAGAAGGGTGTTGCGCATAGATGCAACACCCTTTATTATTTTATCTTAATTAGAAGCTTTAAATTGCTTCGCAGCTTCGATTACTTTAGGCAATACTTCAAAAGCATCTCCTACGATTCCGTAATCTGCAGCTTTGAAAAATGGTGCTTCAGGATCTTTGTTGATGACAACAATTACCTTACTACCATTTACCCCAGCTAAGTGCTGAATAGCACCGCTAATACCAATAGCAATGTATAAGTTAGGACGGATAGTAATACCAGTTTGTCCTACGTGTTCGTGGTGAGGTCTCCATCCAATATCAGAAACTGGACGTGAACAAGCAGTCGCAGCACCAAGAATTTTTGCGAGTTCTTCCACCGGTCCCCAGTGCTCAGGGCCTTTCATACCGCGACCTGCAGAAACGACTAGTTCCGCCTCGGGAAGTGGAATTTCACCATCTTTTTCAGATGATTTCACCTCTTTCACCGTAACTCTTGCAGTGCCTAGATCAGCGCTGAAAGCTTCTACAGAAGCAGCTGAACCGCCCGAAGCAAGGTCGAATGAATTAGGAAGAACCGTAATTACTTTCTTCGCTGTTTTCACTTCAACATCTGCAAGTGCTTTACCTGAGAATACATTTTTTCTAACTACAAATCCGCTAGCAGTATCTGGAAGTGCAATGGCACCTGGTACAAGACCGGCGTCCATTTTAGCAGCAACACGAGGAGCTACTAATTTTCCATTGATATCGTGTGAAAATACAACGATGTCTGCGCCTGTTTTTTCAACGGCAGCCATAACCAATTTGGTCAATTGCTGAGAATCTGATGTAGTTACATCAGCTGCATGAAGCACTTGTGAAGCACCTGCACTGCCGATTCCGCCATCGCCGTCCATCTTACCAATGGCAAGCGCTACGCAATTTGTGCCGAGTTGAGCTGCCAATTTTGATCCGTAACTCACAGCTTCTAAGCTGCTTTTCGGGAATTTGCCGTGGTGGCTATCTATACATACTAATACTGACATTTTCTTTCGTTTTAAGGGTTAGATCACTTTTGCTTCTTCGTGCAATAGACGAATCAATTCACCAGCATTTTCTGCATCGATGTACTTACAAGCACCTTTTGCAGGAGGCATGCTATATGATTTAACAGAAGTTGAAGCCTCTGCACCAGCAGCAGCTTCCACAGCCAAAGGCTTGGTACGAGCAGCCATAATTCCTCTCATGTTTGGAATACGTTGCTCTGCCATCCCTTTCGCAGCGCTTAAAACAAATGGGAAACTTACTTCCAATACTTCTTCGCCGCCAGCAATTTCACGCTCTACAGTAGCTGCGCCACCGTTAACGTCCAATTTGATAGCAAGAGGAATGTAAGGCATATCTAATAATTCTGCTACCATTCCTGGTACTACAGAACCGTTGTAATTTATGGTTTCTTTACCACACATAATCATATCGAAGCCTTTGTCTTTTGCATAATTTGCAATTTGCTTCGCTACAAAAAGTGAATCAGATTCTGAAGCATCAATTCTTACAGCGTCATCAGCACCAATTGCCAATGCTTTGCGAATAATTGGTTCGTAATCTGCGCCACCCACAGAAATGATAGTCACATTTCCACCTTGAGCTTCCTTGATTTCCAAGGCTCTAACGAGTGCATACCACTCGTCGTATGGGTTCACAATAAACTGCACGCCATTTTCATCAAACTTGGTATTTCCGTCTGAAAACGCGATTTTTGAGGTGGTATCAGGTGCTTTGCTGATACATACGAGTATTTTCATTGAAATCCTTTTTATGTATTCGGGATGCGAAAGTAATTAGTAATGCTTATTTTCGCACCCATATTTAATAACAACATGAGAGAAATTCAGTTCAGAGAGGCAATTTGTGAGGCGATGTCTGAAGAGATGCGTCGCGATGAAAGCGTTTTCCTTCTAGGGGAAGAGGTGGCAGAGTACAACGGAGCATACAAAGCTTCTAAGGGAATGCTAGATGAGTTTGGAGCGAAGCGAGTAATCGATACTCCGATTGCCGAACTAGGATTTTCAGGTATTGCAGTAGGTGCTGCGATGAATGGACTACGTCCGATTGTAGAATTTATGACTTGGAACTTCGCAATTCTTGCGGCAGACCAAATCATCAACTCTGCAGCGAAGATGCTTCAAATGTCTGGTGGACAGTTCAATGTGCCTATCGTATTCCGCGGGCCAAACGGTCAAGCGGGACAATTGGCCGCTACACACAGCCAAAGCTTCGAATCATTCTACGCTCATGTTCCAGGATTGAAAGTAATTACTCCTTCTAATCCATACGATGCGAAAGGTCTTTTGAAGGCTGCTATTCGCGATAATGACCCTGTTGTATTTATGGAGTCAGAAAAAATGTATGGCGACAAAGGAATGGTGCCAGATGGAGAATACATTATCCCAATTGGAGTAGCTGACGTGAAAAGAGAAGGAACAGATGTGACAATTGTTTCTTTTGGTAAAATCATGAAAACCGCTCTTGCAGGAGCTGAAGAACTTGCTAAAGAAGGCATCAGCGCTGAGGTGATCGACTTAAGAACAATTCGTCCGTTGGATATTGATACCATTATCAAGTCGGTGAAGAAGACCAACCGTTTGATTATTTTGGAAGAAAGCTGGCCTGTGGCAAGCATTTCAACTGAAATTGCCTACCGTGTTCAACGTCATGCTTTCGACTATTTGGATGCACCAATTCGTCGTTTGACACAGACAGATACTCCTTTTGCTTTCGCGCAAACGTTGATTGATGAAGCACTTCCACAAGTGGCTGACATTGTTCAAACTGCGAAAGAATTGATGTACGTATAAGATTTTCAACATATCATCAAAAGGGCTGTCTGTGAGGATAGCCCTTTTTATTTTAGCCCGATGAAATTTAAAATCCCTGAGAATATTGCCGTGCCCTTGTGGTTGTTCGTGCTCTCATTTTTGGTGTTCGGTCAAGTGGGATTGATGCAGCAACCGCTGCGTTGGGATGCTATTGATTGCTTTTTGCCATGGCGACTCAATGTTGCAGAAGCGCTTCGCATGGGTGAAATGCCTTACTGGAGCGCGTTTCAGCATCTTGGTTTTCCACTTCATGCAGAGGCAGATACTGGAGCGTTTTATCCTATCCTTTGGCTCATTTCATTGGTTTATGGCTATGACTATTATGCGCTCAACTTCGAATGGTGTTTGCATGTATTTATTGGAGCATGGGGGACTTGGAGATTGATAGCATCGCTGGGTTACAGTAAGACTGCGGCATGGGTTTGTGCCTTCGGATTTTTGGGAAGTGGTGTGTTTACCAGCAACGCACAAAACTTTGGATTTCTGATTGGCTATGCTTGGTTCCCGTGGGTATTCATGTACTTCAGATTAGCGTTGTCAAACGGACATTGGAAGTATATTCTGGGTGCGAGTTTTTCTACATTCATGATGTTCACCGGATCATATCCTCCCATTGTAGTCATAGGCGGATATGTGGTTGTAGCTTATGGAATTTATTTCATTGTAAAAAATAGAAAGGATACCGCTATTTACAGTCGGATTGTCTGGATTGGACTGGCGGTGCTTTTGAGTTGTGCGCTGCCGCTGATGGCGATGGTGGAGAGTTTTGGTGACGTTACTAGAACACAAGGGCTGGAAGCTCGCAAGATTTTAGAAAATCCTTTCCCAATCAAAGCATACACTTCGGTTTTTACTCCATTCGCTGTTGGGACCCCAGAAAATTACTCGTGGGGAAGCGACTTTTCGATGGTCAATTTTTATTTCGGACTAGGAGCTTTACTGGGGGTGTTCGCTTGGTTTTTTTCTAAAGTAAAAAGAACAAGAGAATACTTTGCCTTACTCACTTTTGTGGTCCTCATGCTTGTGGCTGCGGGCGAAGCACTTCCATTTAGAATGTGGTTGGCCAAATTTCCTGCGATGGACATGTTTCGACATCCATCCATTTTTAGATTCATCGCAATCAACTTTATTTTAATTGTGGCTGCGGCTGGAATTGAAGCATTTTTTGATTCAAAGTCTGCTAGAAAATGGTCTATTATTTCCTTGGCTATTGTCTTTACCTTAGTCATTGGTTTTAACTTGAGCGGTTGGACGGGCGAGGCGCTAGTAAAGACTTTTAGCGAAATGTTCTCATGGCAAAGAACCGTTTCTATTTCCGTGGCAAGTCGAATCGCCATCCAATCGGCACTGCAATTGATTTTTATAATCCTATTCTTTGTTTTTTCATTGAATAAAAGGGCCTTCATAACCCTCAGTGCACTCAATATATTGATGGCGGTGCAGCTCAATGTTCAGTCCACGGTCGTTTACCCTGAATTTCTTGCAAGAGAAAATAAAAAGCTCGAAACCCTTATTCAGAACAGGATACCCTATCACGGTGAAGAAGTCAGTCCTTACTGCATGGATTCTACCAATACCGGAATGGCCGTGGTTTGGAGAAATGAAAACATTTATCTGCGCCAACCAGGCTGGGACGGGTACAATAGCTACATTTTCTCAGTTTATCGCGACGCTGAGGACAGTGGTAAATTGCTGGAGTATATTAAGCATCCATTAATTTTTACAGCAGATTCATCAGCAAATTCACAGTTTTCGGAATGGCAGGTGAACACCAATTCTATAAGTGCTAAAGTCCAGCTACAACAGAATGAGGATGTGGTATTACTTCAGTCTTACCAAAAGAATTGGATATGTGAGGTGGACGGTCAAAAAGTAGAGATTTCCAGGTATGACGGGACATTTCCAATGGTTGAAGTGGGAGCAGGAGAGCACCAAGTAGAATTCAGATACGCCCCGAAAAACCTATTGATTGCGATGCTCATTTCACTCTTTTCCCTTGGAATGCTGACCTATTTGGGCTTTTTCAGGAAGAAAGTGCTATAGAATGTTGATATCAACGCTTTTGTCGGTACGCGATTCGGTGTTATATTCGCGCCCGCATTAAAATGAACCAAATAACCAATTATCATTTTTCAATGAATAACATCATTTATGTGCCAATCGTGTTGGCAATTGTAGGTCTGATTTTCATGCTCATCAAGATGGCATGGGTGAAAAAACAGAACCCTGGAAATGAGAAAATGCAAGACATTTCCAAGAGTATTAAAGAAGGTGCTATGGCTTTCTTGAGCGCAGAGTACAGACTTCTTGCAATTTTCGTAGTGATTGCTTCTGCAGCACTATTCGGTATTTCTAAAGTAGTTGAAACTACTAGCTGGATGATTGTTCCAGCATTCATTATCGGTGCTATTTTCTCTGCAATTGCAGGAAACATCGGTATGCGCATCGCTACAGATGCAAACTCAAGAACTACAGAGGCAGCTCGTACTTCTCTTCCAAATGCATTGAAAGTTTCTTTCGGTGGTGGAACAGTTATGGGACTTGGTGTTGCTGGTCTTGCAGTACTAGGATTGAGCTTGTTCTTCTTGGTATTCGTGTCAACATTCATGAACACTGGAAAGCCTTTCTATGAAGAAATGACAATGGTTCTAGAAGCCCTTGCAGGTTTCTCTTTGGGTGCTGAGTCTATCGCATTGTTTGCTCGTGTAGGTGGTGGTATTTATACCAAAGCTGCTGACGTTGGAGCTGACCTTGTTGGTAAAGTAGAAGCAGGTATTCCTGAAGATGATCCACGTAATCCAGCAACTATCGCTGACAACGTGGGTGATAACGTAGGTGACGTAGCAGGTATGGGAGCTGACCTTTTCGGATCTTATGTAGCTACAGTACTTGCTTCAATGGTACTTGGTAATTATATCATCAAGGATATGAGCGATGCTAATGGTGGCGCTCAATTCACAGATGCTTTCAACGGAATGGGACCAATCCTTCTTCCAATTATGATTGCTGGTGTGGGTATCATCGCTTCGATCATCGGAACATTCCTTGTTAGAATTAAAGATAATTCAGCGAAAGAAGCTCAAGTTCAAAAAGCATTGAACATGGGTAATATCACTTTTATCATCCTTTCAGCGATCGCTGGTTGGTTCAGTTCAGTGGATGCTTCCTGAAACAGTAAACATGAAATTCTTCGGAGTTGAAGGTTACAAGGCTATTCCAAGTCGTCATATTTTCTATGCAACATTGGTTGGTCTTTCAGTTGGATACTTGATTTCATTCTTTACAGAGTACTATACTGCTCTTGGTAAGAAGCCTGTATTGGACATCGTGAAAAACTCTTCAACAGGTGCGGCTACCAACATCATCGCTGGTTTGGCTACTGGAATGATTTCTACATTCTCTTCAGTACTACTTTTCGCTATCGCGATTTGGGGTTCATATTCACTTGCTGGTTTCTATGGTGTAGCTATCGCTGCTTCTGCAATGATGGCAACTACTGCTATGCAGCTTGCAATTGATGCTTTTGGTCCTATTGCTGACAACGCCGGTGGTGTTGCTGAAATGAGCGAACTTCCTAAAGAAGTTCGTGAGCGTACAGATATTCTTGACTCTGTAGGTAATACAACTGCTGCAGTTGGTAAAGGATTCGCTATCGCTTCTGCTGCACTTACTGCACTTGCACTTTTTGCAGCTTATGTTACATTCACTGGTATTGAAGGAATCAACATCTTCAAAGCAGATGTATTGGCTGCATTGTTTATCGGTGGTATGATTCCAGTAGTTTTCTCTGCTTTAGCTATGAAATCTGTTGGTAAAGCTGCAATGGACATGGTAATGGAAGTACGTCGTCAGTTCAAAGAAATTCCAGGTATCATGGAAGGAACTGGTAAGCCAGAATATGGTAAGTGCGTTGAAATTTCTACTAAAGCAGCTCTTCGCGAAATGATGTTGCCAGGTGCAATCACAATCATTTCTCCTATCATTATCGGATTTGTAATGGGCCCTGAAGCTCTTGGTTCTTACATGGCAGGTGTTGCTGTGTCTGGTGTACTTTGGGCGATTTTCCAAAACAACGCTGGTGGTGCTTGGGATAATGCTAAGAAGTCTTTCGAAGCAGGTGTGATGATCAATGGTGAAATGACATTTAAAGGTTCTGATGCGCACAAAGCAGCTGTAACTGGTGACACTGTTGGTGATCCATTTAAAGATACTTCTGGTCCATCTATGAATATCTTGATTAAGTTGACATGTCTTGTTGGTTTGACTCTTGCTCCAATTTTGGGCAACCACGACAAGAAAGAAGACGATGCTGCAAATGCTAAAGTTGAAACTTCAGTTGAAACAGCTTCAACTGAAGAAGTGAACACGGTGAACTACACGGAAGTTAAGTAATAATAGAAAAACACTAAACGATGAAAAAACTTGCAATATTTTTTGGTGCAGCTTTGATGGCTGTGGCTTGTTCTGATGGGAAAAAAGCAGGAGAGGTACTCGACGCATGTGGATGTGCAAAAGAGTCGTTAAATGCTACTAAGAATGAAGAAACAATCAAAATTTGTGATGAGTCTCGTGAAAAGGACAACAAATTTGAAGCGGATTACCAAAAGTGTTTGCTGGCAGAAAGAGCTGGTTTGGACACAAGTAAAGTTTCTATCTCTGAGGTAGATCCTGCAAAAGGCTTGAACGCTCCAGCTACGAAAGACGGTGTTTTTTCATTTGTTCCAAGCGCTTCTTCTATCAAATGGTTAGGCAAAAAAGTAACAGGAAAGCACAATGGCTCTGTTAAAGTAAAGTCTGGTAATATTGAATTTGCGAATGGTGAAATCAAGTCTGGACAAATCGTAATTGACATGGCTTCTATCACAGTTGAAGACCTCGATGGCGATTCTAAGAATGACCTTGAAGGTCACTTGAAGAGCGAAGATTTTTTCAATACTGCTAAATTCAATGACGCGACATTCACTTTCAAGTCAGCAAAGACCATCAATAAGCATCAGTTTGAAGTGACGGGCGACCTTAGCATCAAAGGAATTTCTCATGACGTAACTGCAAATATTACAGCAGTTCCAAGTGGAGAGAAAGAATTGAATGTAAATGGTGGTTTCCAAATCGACAGAACAAACTATGATATTAAGTTCCGTTCTGCGAAGTTCTTCTCTGATCTTGGAGATAAAATGATCGATGACAATTTCATCGTGACATTAGATCTAAAAGCTTCTAAATAATTTTAGATACGATACGAAAAAGGGGCATCTGAAAAGATGCCCCTTTTTTATTTATAAGGAAAAAAATTATTTGAATAATCCGTGCAATTGAGCATCGATACCAGAAATGATTTTACCCAAATCTTCTGGTTGCTCATGGAATTTGTTGTCATCAATATCAATTACTAAAAGAGGCCCTTTGTTGTAAGTGCTGATCCAAGCTTCGTAACGCTCATTTAAACGCGTAAGATAATCTAAGCGAATAGCTTCTTCATATTCACGTCCACGCTTCGAAATGTTGTCCACCAATGTTGGAACAGAAGCTCTCAAATAAATAAGCAAATCTGGGGCAGCAACAAACTCATCCATTACTGAAAACAAATCTGCATAGTTCTCAAAATCGCGAGTAGTCATCAAACCCATTGCATGCAGGTTTGGTGCAAAAATGAAAGCATCTTCATAAATCGTTCTGTCTTGAACAATTTTCTTTGAAGTTTTCTTCATTTCAATCAACTGACGAAAACGACTCTTCAAAAAGAATACTTGCAAGTTGAAAGACCAACGTTGCATGTCTTTGTAAAAATCAATCAAGTATGGATTGTCATCTACCTCCTCGAAGTGTGGAGTGTACTTGTAATGTTTGGCGAGCAGGGTGGTTAACGTAGTCTTGCCCGAGCCAATATTTCCGGCTATTGCAATATGCATAATTTGTCTAGGTCAATTAAGAAGAGCGCAAAGTAAAAAAGAATCCCTTTAAAAATGCCTTTTGTTAGTAATTAACTTAAGGATTCATTTTGTAAGAAAGAATCTGGTGCTGACTCAGCAAATACAAGTTCGGATATACAAAATCCCAATCTTCGATCGCTGTGATGGGAAGCGAAAACTCATGTGGCGACAGCCCTTTGATATCAGATAAATAGAATGAATTTCCTTTGATAAAAGTCAGATACTGATCATCTACAGCAATCTTCCCATCGAATTCAATGGTAATGGTATTGCGATAATTTCCATAAATATCGAATACCAAAACTCCAAGCGAAGGATCAGCGATGTACAAGAAATTACCGCGTTCAATAATTTGAGAAGGATTTATTTTTTTCTCTAAAAGCAAAGAAAGATTTCCTGTTGAAATAAGTCGATTGAATTGTTTGTCAACTTTGATCAATTCGGTCTTGTTCACATCCCAGAGCCAAAAGGCATCGCCTCTTGAACCGCCCACACATTCGATGTTTCCATAGCCTTTTTCAAAAAAATCTACCACATCTCCTTGCAATGAAAGCGTGTTGTCGAGCACGGCGAGCTTTCCTTGATCTTTATAAAAAATAAAAGGTTGAAATGGATTGGTCAAATCGATACTCGTCGCTTCTCCATAATCCAAACTGGAATTTTTGAAAATGATATTTCCCTTGGTATCTGTTTTGGAAAAAGTAGTTTCATGAATAGAGTAGAGGTAACCGAGTTGGTCGGCCTTGATATGCTCTGCTTCTGAATTAAATGAGAAGAGCGCTGTAAATACAGAAACAATATTGAAGAAAAATACCATCATACTTTGATGGTGCAAAGTTCCAAAACTTGTTCCAAAATCACTCGCTCATTTGAAAGGCGAGGAACTTTGTGTTGTCCTCCAAGTTTATCGCGTTCTTTAAGCCATTTGTAAAATGTGCCCTCAGGAATAGGAACCACTTTCGGAGCGGTGAGATTTAAATCAAAAGCGCGTTTTGCTTCGTAATCTGAATTAACTTCTTTCAGCGCGTTGTCGAGTTCTACACGGAATGTGTCAATGCAATTGGGTTGGCGGTCAAATTCAACTAGCCATTCATGCGAACCTCTCGCATCTTCTTTCATATAGATAGGTGCCACGGTATATTCCGCAACGTGCGCTCCAGTTTTGAGTGACGCTTGCTCGATTGCATAATCAGCATTTTCGACCATCAACTCCTCACCAAATGCATTGATGAAATGCTTGGTACGCCCGGAAACCTGAACACGGAATGGAAACTTGGAAGTAAATCGAACGGTATCGCCCACCAGATAACGCCACAAACCACCATTAGTAGAAATTACCAGCGCATAGTTTTGTCCAATCTCTACATCTTTTAATTCCACTGTTCGTGGATGCTTGGCGTTTAATTCTTCTAGAGGTAAAAACTCATAAAGAATTCCATAGTCGAGCATCAGCAATAAATCATCAGCACCTAAACGATCCTGAATTCCAAAGAAACCTTCACTTGCATTGTAGGTTTCCAAATAATTCATATCACCATTGATAATCTTATTGAATTGCTCGCGATAAGGTTTGAAACTTACTCCTCCGTGCATAAACAATTCTAAGTTGGGCCATATGTCGCGAATATTATCGGTTCCTCTTTTTTCCATAAGTCGCTTGAGAAGTACCATGGTCCAACTCGGAACACCAGCGATAATGCTCACATCTTCATCAATGGTGGCATTCGCCATTGCCTCAATCTTTTCCTCCCAATTATCCATCAAAGCGATATCACGCGATGGCGTTCTTCGCAATTCCACCCAAATGGGGAGGTTTCGAATGATAATCGCCGAAAGATCTCCCGTGTAGCCTTCCTCATTGAATGAGTTGATCTTGGATGATCCTCCCATTACTAAAGTTTTTCCAGCATAAAGTTTTGCATTCGGACGTTGACTGTAATACAGAGCCAATAAATCCTTGCCGCCTTTGTAATGACATTCCTCTAGTGCCTCTTTAGAAACGGGAATAAACTTGCTTTTCGAGTCGGTAGTTCCGCTTGATTTGGCAAACCATTTTAAGCGTGATGGCCACAAAATATTTTGCTCGCCTTCTCGAAGCAGATCGATATAAGGCTTAAAATCTTCATAAGTGCGGATAGGAACTTCGTTTTTGAAGTCACGCATGGAACGGATAGAAGAGAAATTATGTTCTAAGCCAAATCGCGTTAGAGCAGCCTCATCCATGAGCTTTTGAAAAAGCTCTCCCTGAACTTCTGTAGGGTACTTCATAAAAAGCTCGATCTGGTGAACGCGCTTCTTCATGAACCATGAGAAAAGAGAGTTAAAAGCCATATGTTCCTATAATGCTTCACGCAATATAGAAAATATTTTGAATACCAAGACTTTGCTGATTTCTATCAGGTAAATTCTGAAATGGGCAAGTTCACGAAATGGAGCAGGGCAAACCGAATGCTTTTCGGCGAGCGCTCGAGCACTTCTGCAAGCTCATCAATATCTTGTGTGTGTGCTACAAGGTCTTTCAATAAAGCCGTTTCCTGATCTGACCACTTCATTCCGGAGCGCTTGTAGTTCTTTTGGGCCAACTCCTGCTCGTCTTTTTGTGGGATCGGCAGCAGCCTGGCCTGGTTTAAAAACAATGCCTTATCACTTGAGCTAAGTTTATTCGCACCAATTCGAGCAAGAAAATCATTGGTCATTTTTTCGAGCTGATCATTTCTTTCTTGACCTTGACTTTGCTTAACGGGATCAACAAATGGTCGGATTTTTTCAAACAACTCTTTTACCTTGAACTCATCACGGAGAATTCCGTAAAATGAAATGTTTCGAGCTTTTTCCATATACCGATCATCAGCATTGCCGAGCAGAAATTTCGCGATAACTGTTCCACTAACTGAAATTCCCGCAGCTTGAATTTCTTTGATGTATGCATTCACTTTTTCTTCCGTCAATGCTTCCTTCACATCTACTTTGGTATGATATTTTGCTGGTGCATTTTTCAAAAGAATATCCAAGAAGTCATAGCCGTACTTGTTGAATTTATGTTCGCTCATCCCCGTTATTTCTAACATTTCGCCTTCGGTCAATGGAAGTTTTTCAACCATTTCATGCAAAGTCACATCGTTGAAAATAATGTAGGGTGGTACGTCTTCAAGGTCAGCTAGAATCTTTCTTCGCGCTCGAAGTGTATTGAATAAAGTTTCTGGAGCGTCATCTTTTTTCTTGAAAGCTCGCTTTCCGATTTGCGCAGACTCCACAATTGGATTAACCAAATCGATAGAGTAGGAGCCCTTCAAAATGCCCTCGCCAAACACCGTTGGGCGCAGCACATTTCCTTCTTCATACAGAAGCTCTAAAGCTCCCAATTGAATCATTTGAAGAATGAAATAATTCCAATCAGCATATGAAATTTCTTTTCCCACACCATATGTTTTAATGGTGTCTAATTTCCGTTCTACGATTTCTTGTGACTTTGAACCTCGCAAGACATTTATCAAATTGGAAATAGTCAATTTTTCACCAATCAATTCTGCACGCTTCACTGCGGAAAGTGCCTTTTGCGTGTGCAGGGTGCCATCGAAATGTGTTGGAGGATTCTTGCAAACGTCGCAATTGCCACAGTTGTCTCGCAAGTTTTCTCCGAAATAATTCAGAAGCACTTTTCTTCTACAAATGCGCGACTCTGCAAACTCTTGCATGCGATTGAGCTTTTCGAGATTCATTTGCTGAGCACCACTTTCTACTGCAAAACTCCTTAGTGTTATGATGTCGCCCAAAGACCAGTAAAGTCTCGTAAAACAAGCCTCGCCGTCACGACCACCTCTTCCTATTTCTTGGTAATAATTCTCAATAGTTTTTGGCAAGTTGTAATGCATTACAAAACGAACATCACTCTTGTCGATACCCATTCCAAATGCGATGGTGGCACAAACCACTTGCACATTATCACGAATGAAATCTTCTTGCACTTGTGATCGTCGCTCAGGCGTCATACCCGCATGGTAATATGTAGCATTCACACCTGCGTGCTGAAGTTCTCCAGCCAATGCTTCGGTGTTCTTCTTAGATAAACAATAGATGATTCCACTTTGATTTTTGTGTGAATCAATCACATCCAGGATGTCGCGCAAACGGTCTTTAGATTTTAATCCAAAGCGCACAGAAAGGGAGAGATTCGGTCTGTCGAACGAACTGATATAAGTTTTCGGATTGCGAAGTCCTATGAACTCCAAGATGTCTTTTTGAGTCAATCGATCCGCTGTGGCTGTTAAAGCCATCAATGTTGCATTCGGGTGAGCTTCACGCAATTGAATGAGCGCTTTGTATTCCGGTCTGAAGTCATGACCCCAAGAAGAAACACAGTGCGCTTCATCAATCGCGATCAATGAAACATCAAGTTGTTTAATAAAATAGTCCAGTGAAGCCAATGCTTTTTCCGGAGAAACATAAAGTAATTTTATATCTCCCTTGCGACAACGTTGTACAATTAAGTCAGACTCTAGGTTGGTCAGAGAGCTGTTGAGATACTCTGCCTTTACACCATTTGCACGAAGTGAATCGACTTGATCTTTCATCAAAGAAATCAATGGTGAAATCACGAGCGTAACTCCAGGCAATATCAAAGCAGGCAATTGATAGCAGACACTTTTTCCCCCACCAGTCGGCATCAGCACAAACGCATCTTGCTTGCTTAAAACGGTAGAAACAATATCCTCCTGCATCGGACGAAACGAATCGAATCCGAAATACTTCTTTAAAACTTCCTTTGCTTGTTCCATCATTTTCAACTTTCGACCACAAATTACTGCTATCCATTTCGAATAACCTATTCGTGTTTACCAACAGAATATGCACACGCATACCATTCTGGTTTCATATATCTTTTTGGAAAAAGACAAGTTAGATTTACCTTCGCGAACCTTTCAATTCATGGCCTCGTAGTTTAATGGATAGAACGAGAGATTCCGGTTCTCTAGGTAGGGGTTCGATTCCCTTCGAGGTCACTAGCATGTTATTAAAAAAATAAAAGGCTGTCAAAATTTTGACAGCCTTTTCACCAAAGTAACACTAAAAACAATTACCAGTTCACTTTTTGAACTTTCTCTTGCACACTTCCATCGGAAGATTTCACTCCCATGCCGCTTCCTCCAACCACGCTAGTGGAGAATTTAGCGTCTGCTGCAGAAGGGTCTTTTATAATTAGAATAGAACCACCAGCACTTCCATACTGATCTCCAAATCCTGGTTTTGCACCGTTATATCCGTTGGCATTCACAATACATACCTTATCTGTTGTCATGCGCACAGTGTGGATGTGTTTATTGTTATTATAAACGCGATATTCATAAAGATTAACTCCTGTTACGGCGTGCTTCACTGCTTTTACTTCGACTTTCACATTACCCGCCGATCTCTTAGGATTTGCCGTTGAATTGCCATTATATGCATTGAATGAAAATGTGAATCCTTCCGCATAGTTCAATTCATGAATTATCGTTGCTGCCGCTACATTCGGGTGATGTTTTGATTTAACAGTTACCGTAACCTTATCACTAGGGTCTAGAGTTTCTGTATCTATTGATAAATCAATGGCAGAGCCACCTTTGTTTATACCGCCCTTTACTGTGATAACATAATCATCCCAAAATCCATCATTGGATGAAATCACAGTGCCATTCGCAAGAGTTGCTTTTACTTTAAAGAAAATCGGCTGATTCAAAACATATGTATTGTTCGCGTCCCATTCAATAGCCAAACTCTTCACATCTTTGCCCTTCAATCCGTATTTCGCATACTTTTCTTTTTCTGCTTGCTCCGCAGCAGCAACTACACCTGACTTCATTTTTACATAATAATCAGACATCATGGTGTTGATCTTTGTAAGAAGCTCTTGCGCTTCAATGGAATTCTCTACGTATTCAGCGTTTCCAGTATCGGCAATGATATACTCAATTCTTTCAATGGTAAATGACGTGGCATTTCTAGAGAATGAACTGAACACAACTATGAAGTTGTCGAAAGCCACCAACTTACTGGTATACGACTTGGCTAGGTACGTTCCATCCTCATACTTTTCGCTTAAAAATGCGGTACCCATGAAGTAGGATGAAGTAGAATGGTTTGCAGTATAAACCTCTTTTCGCGATGGATTATAGCAAACTTCCAATTTGTTTCCATTGGTGAAATCAGCATCAGCGGCGTGATCACAATTGATCACTGCACGATAATCTTCATAGTAAAAAAATCCTTTACCATAGTTTTTGCCTGATTTCGCTTTCAGTACTTCATAAGCTTTCAAGTTGGGATTATTTGCAAGAAAACCTTTCAAAGTGTTTTGTTGGTTTTGAGTCGGAGCTTTCCAAAACTCTTCTTGACTCACAAGTGTCTTCGAACCTTTTCCTTTTTCATTAGAACCTTCTGATTTGTCCTTTGAAGTTTTTTGATCCAATTTATTCTTGAGAAGTGCGCCAACTTGAGCTTGACTTACATTGGAGATCGCTGTAAATGCGATGAACAATCCTGCAATAATGGAATGTTTAGTCATTGATGTATGATTAAATTAAATTATTGCAGCGAAACTATAGGGCAGCGAAGGACCTTATTTTTCTTTTAAGTGAAATGCCCATTTCATCCAATGAAGCCGTTGTAATTTCTTTTAAATGAAAATAGGGAAAATAAAAAAGCCGACTATTTCTAGTCGGCTTTTACTTAGTAGCGGGGACAGGACTCGAACCTGTGGCCTTCGGGTTATGAGCCCGACGAGCTACCAACTGCTCCACCCCGCAATCTCAAAATTGTTCCGAAACTTCTAGAAGATTTAATTCCTCTTTTCCGTTTTGGGGGTGCAAATATACACTAATTTTGTTTCGAATTACAAATAAAAAGGATTTTAATTGGAAAAGACACATAAAGCAGGCTTTGTCAACATCATAGGTAATCCCAATGCTGGGAAATCTACGCTCATGAATGCACTTCTTGGCGAAAAGTTGAGCATCGTTACACCGAAAGCACAAACTACACGCCACCGTATCATGGGTATTCTCAATGGCGACGATTACCAAATAGTATATTCTGATACGCCTGGTGTGCTTGATCCAAAATACAAACTTCAAGAAGGTATGATGAAGTTTGTTGGAACCGCGCTCATCGATGCGGACCTTATTCTTCTCGTTGTAGATGCCTCAGACAAAGCGTTACTTCACAAAGCAACGCTTGAAAAACTTCAAAAAACGGAGGTGCCGATTTTCGTTGTACTCAACAAATTTGATGTTGTTGGCAATGAAGGTTCTAATGTAGCATTCAATATTTATAAGGAACTCCTTCCAAATGCAAGAATCTTCCCTGTTTCTGCCTTGGAAAAAATCTATATCAAAGAATTGCTAGACGAAATTCTAGCTGTTCTGCCAGCTTCTCCGCCTTATTTTCCAAAAGACGAATTGAGCGATAGAACACAAAGATTCTTCGTAACGGAAATTGTGAGAGAGAAAATATTCTTCAATTACGATAAAGAAATTCCATACAGCTGTGAAGTATTGGTGGAAGAGTACAAGGATGAAGAGGAAATAGCGCGCATCCGCGTGCTCATTCTTACTGAGCGCGAATCGCAAAAACGAATTCTTATTGGTCACCAAGGAAGCAGCCTCAAGCGTGTTGGAACGCAGGCTAGAAAGGACATGGAATCTTTCTTAGGTAAAAAAGTGTTTCTCCAAATGTTCATCAAAGTAGATGAAAACTGGAGAAACGATTTGGGCCGATTGAAAAGTTTCGGATATTGGGAGTCATGATTGTCTTTCCAAATTGTAAAATAAATATTGGATTATTTATCACTGGAAAAAGAGCGGATGGATTTCATTCGCTCGAAAGTGTATTCGCTCCGGTGGACTGGAAAGATGTGCTCGAGGTGAATTATTCCCGCCACGATTCGTCGCTGAAAGTAACCGGACATCAAGTTACAGAAGAAGTAGAAGATAACATTGTATTCAAAGCATTTCGATTAGTACAATTGAAATATGGAATAGAAAATGTGAGCATGCATTTGCTCAAACACCTGCCTTCAGGCGCGGGCTTAGGAGGAGGTTCTTCGGACGCTTCTTTCACTTTGAAAGCACTGAATCAACTTTTCAATCTCGACTTAACAACTACTGAATTACAAGCATTGGCTGCAGAGCTCGGGTCTGACTGTCCTTTTTTCATAGAAAATAAAACATGCTTTGTAGCAGGTAGAGGAGAGGTGTTCGAACCATTGGAGCTAGACTTGTCGAGCTATCATATCGCTATCATCAAACCGAATATTCATGTGAGCACCAAAGATGCTTTTGCAGGTATTACACCTCAAGCTGCATCCTTTGACTTAAGAAAACTCTCATCGCTTCCCATTACAGAATGGAAGAGTCATGTTCGCAATGATTTTGAATCGACCATCGGAAAATTACATCCAATAATTTTGGATTTGAAAAGAGAATTCTATGACGCAGGAGCTTTATATGCAAGCATGAGCGGCAGCGGCAGTGCTGTTTATGGAATCTTTGAAAACACACCGAATGTTCATTCGGTTATGGAAAAATTGAATCTTACTTCTGCGCCTTCGTATACAAGTAAATTCCTATAAGGAAAAACAGAATATTGGGAACCCAAACTGCCAAGGATGCTGGAAGTCCTACGGTCATAGCGCTCACAGCCATCATTCTCGAAATGAAAATGTAAATGAACCCAATCACAACGGCCAAAAGTATGTGAAGTCCTGTACCCCCTCTTGATTTACGTGATGCAATACTCACACCAATCAGCGTCAAAACGAAAATGCTAAATGCATTAGAAGTACGTGAGTATTTTTCAATTTCAGATTTTGCTACATCGCCGCTTCCAGCTTTGCGCTGCTTCTCAATGAAATCGTTCAACTCAGAATACGTCATTGTGCCAATGGTCTCCGGACGTAATCCAAAGGTGTCCATATTCATTGGAAGCACTGTGTCAATTCGATTTCTAAATTTCACACTTTCTTTTCCCGCAGCGTCCCACTCACGAACCGTAGCATTATTGATGGTCCATAAATTGGTCTCTTCGTTGAAGTTGGCTCCCGAAGCGATCAGTTTGTAATTCAAGTGGCCATCATTCCATTTTTCTAATGAAAACTGAGAACCACCTTTGTTTGCAGGTGAGAATTGATAGAAATAAGCGATAGTTCCTGGTTCGATTTCACGGTGAAGATTGCGCTCATCCACGATGATAGCCTCTTTCAAGTATTCTAATTCAAAATCCAATTTGTTGCGATTGGCCAAAGGCACTACAAAGTGGCTTAAGGTCAACGCAATAATTACCAAAATTCCAGATGAAATAAAATAAGGACGAAGTACTCTGCTGTAACTGATGCCGCCGCTCAACATGGCAATGATTTCGCTCTTTTGTGCGAGCTTACTCGTAAACCAAATGATAGTTAGGAAGATGATAAATGAACTCAGAATATTTCCAAACTGAATGGCAAAATTGAGGTAATAGTCAATGACAATTCTTCCAAATGGAGCTTTAGATTTAACGAGATCATCAATGTTTTCGCTCACATCAAATATTACCAAAATCACTACGAATGCTCCTATCATAAAAAGGAACGTTCCTAGAAATTTTTTGATAATGTATATGTCGAGCTTCTTGATCACAGGCGCTGCGCAAGTTTAGGAACCATGGCGTTCTTCCATTCCGTAAAAGTACCATCAATTATTTTTTCTCTAGCCATTTTCACCAATCGCAAATAGAAATTCAAATTGTGAATCGTAGCGATTTGCAAGCCTAAAAGTTCTTCCGCCACAAACAAGTGTCTCACGTAGGCTTTTGTATAAAAATGATCTACATAGCTATCGCCGTTTTCATCAAGCGGACTGAAATCATTTTCCCATTTCTTGTTACGCATATTCATCGTACCATTCCAAGTAAACAACTGTCCGTTGCGTGCATTTCGCGTGGGCATTACGCAGTCAAACATATCAATTCCTAAAGCGATACATTCCAAAATATTTGCAGGCGTTCCTACACCCATTAGATAACGCGGTTTGTCTTTCGGCAAAATGCCACACACCAATTCGGTGGTTTCATACATTTTGTCGTGAGGTTCACCTACACTAAGTCCACCAATGGCATTTCCTGTCGCTTCTTTTGATGCAACATATTCTGCACTCTGTTTTCTCAAATCTTTATAGGTGCCTCCCTGAACGATAGGAAAAAGGTTTTGTGTATGTCCGTAGTGAGGCGTCGTTTCTTCAAGTCGCTTGAAACAACGGTCGAGCCAACGATTGGTTACTTCCAACGAATTTTTCGCATAAGCATAGTCGCAAGGGTAGGGAGGACACTCGTCAAACGCCATGATGATATCCGCACCAATAGTGCGTTGAATATCCATAACATTTTCTGGTGTGAAAATGTGCTTGCTTCCGTCGATGTGAGATTTGAAGGTGACACCTTCTTCTTTAATTTTTCTATTTCCAGAAAGAGAATAGACTTGATATCCGCCACTATCGGTGAGAATTGGCCGATCCCAACCATTGAATTTATGCAGACCACCAGCCTGACGCATTATGTCCATTCCAGGACGCAAATACAAGTGATAAGTATTGCCGAGGATAATCTCGGCTTTAACGTCATTTTTTAAGTCCTGTTGAGAAATTCCTTTCACGGTTCCAACAGTACCTACGGGCATAAAAATAGGAGTCTCAATAACTCCATGGTCGGTGGTAATTTTTCCAGCACGCGCACTCGAATTCGGATCGGTGTGCTGCAAATCAAAAGTCAACGCTTGCATATTCCCCGCAAAGATAACACACCAAGTCCATCGCTGCTCTCGCTGCTCTCGATACTCATGCTGACGCATGAACTCGAGCAGCCTCCCCGCGCGAGACGCTGCTTGAGTAGGGCACGCAGTGCCCATATCGAAAGCAAAGCCTCCCCGCACGAGACGCTGCTTGAGTAGAGCACGCAGTGCTCATATCGAAAGCAAAGCCTCCCCGCACTAGACGCTGCTTGAGTAGAGCACGCAGTGCCATATCGAAAGCTGTCTTTTTGTCTGTCTTTGTTTTGAAAAAATGACTTTTTGTCTCTTTTGTTGGTTTGGTATGAGAGTTGACTAGCAGGAGTCAACAACAATAAAAATTTAAAGTCATGTATTTAACAAAGCACAAAGGTTTTCATCCAGCATCATTCAACACATTTTTTGACGATGCTTTTGTAAAAGATTTCTTTCACACAACAAACAGAAATGTTCCTGCAACGAACATCAAAGAATCAGAACAAAAATTCGTGATTGAATTGCTTGTTCCTGGTTGGAAAAAGTCGGACTTCAAATTAGAAGTGAAAGAAAAGAATTTCGTGGTTTCGGCAGAACACCAAGAAGAAATTAAAAATGAAGGAGAGAAGTACACGAAGAAGGAATTCTCATTCCAAAGCTTCCAAAGAGCTTTTCGACTTCCCGAAAACATCAATACGGAGGGGATTAAGGCGAGTTACGACAACGGTGTATTGGTAATTGACCTTCCAAAACGTGAAGTGGTAAAACAAGATTTAGTGAAAAAGATTGAGGTGTTATAAGGTTGTTTAGTAAAAGGTTTTGGTTATTGGTTAAAGAAAAAGGCTGCGAAAGCAGCCTTTTTTATTTCTTAAATCTCCACCACCACTTCGTCCATCGGGATGCGCGACTTTGGGCGCTTCGTTGGATGATTGGGGTCCTCTGGGTGACCGTAACCAATCGACACGGCAAACAAAGGTTTATATCCGTCTTGCTTTAAGATACTCGCGTATGCTTCCGATTGAATGCCTTCCATTGGTGTGGAGTCAATTCCCATTGTAGCGCAAGCTGAGAGAAAAAATCCCAATGAGATGTAGAGCTGATGCTCGAGCCAACTCTTGATTTCTTTTTGATCTTTCGGCTTTAGAAATTGCTGATAATATCCAACTGCGCCGGCAGGCAAGTGCTTCTGTATTTGCGCCTCGAATACATCTAGGTCATCTACAACACTAAAAACAACTAAATGACTTGCTTCATTTATTTTTTGCTCGTTGAAAAATGAGACTTTAGCCAATTGGCTCTTGATTTCTGAATTAGATACAAAAGTGAATTTCCAAGGTTGACTATTAATAGACGACGGAGTCATGCGCAAGATCTCTTTCAACTCCGCAATGTGCTCGCTTGAAACCACCTCACTATCCTTGTACTTCTTTGTACTATAACGCTCCTTTGAGAGCTCTATAAAACTCGTTGACATATATTTTTAAATTGGACTGCAAAGCTAGATAACAAGGTGAAAATGGAAATGTTTAAAAAATAGAAATAGCTATCTTCGGACCTCATTAGAAACGGGAGAAAAGCAATGATCGCAACGAAATTATTTAATGAGTTTTTCAATAGTGAGAAAGCAGGAGGTATTGTTCTGTTGGTTTGCACCATTATATCGATTTCACTAGCTAATACTTCCTTTGCCACAACTTATATCGACTTTTGGAATATTTCATTTGCAGATCACACCATTGCTCAATGGATCAATGATGGGCTAATGGCCATATTCTTTTTATTGATAGGTCTCGAGCTCGAACGTGAGATATACAAAGGAGAGTTGTCGAATATTAAAGATGCGCTACTTCCCATTTTTGGCGCAATAGGAGGAATTGTGGTTCCTGCAGGAATTTATTTGGCTTTGAATTGGGAAAGTCCAACTCAAAATGGAGCAGGCATTCCGATGGCAACGGACATTGCATTTGCCTTAGCTGTGATAGCGCTGCTGGGTAAAAGAGTGCCTGTATCGGTAAAAGTTTTTCTCACAGCATTGGCAGTAATCGATGATTTGGGAGCGATTCTTATCATCGCATTCTTTTACACAAGCACTATTTTTTGGTCAAAGCTTTTGATTTCACTTGCAGTGTTTGCTGTACTACTTATTTTAAATCGACTCAAGGTTCGAAATCTCATTCCATACATCATCGGAGGAATTGTAATGTGGTATTTCATGCTACAGTCAGGTGTGCATGCTACTATTACAGGTGTATTATTAGCCTTTGCCATTCCATTTGGCGATGGGGGAGAGAATTCTACTTCGTATATACTTCAGCACTTTTTGCACAAACCCGTTGCTTTTGTAGTGCTACCCATTTTTGCTTTGGCAAATACAGCAATCATTGTAGACTCTAATGTTCTGGGAGGATTTTCAGAACCTTTCGCTTGGGGAATTGCATGTGGTTTATTATTGGGCAAACCCATCGGAATTTTTCTTTTCACTTTTATTTCTAGTAAAGCAGGCTGGGCACAATTGCCATCGGATATCAACTGGAGAAAGGTGTTGGGCGTTGGGTTTTTAGGAGGGATTGGATTTACCATGTCCATTTTTATCACACTGTTGGCCTTTTCAGAAAATGAAATTATCAATACTTCGAAATTGGTTATTTTCCTTTGCTCACTAGTGGCTGGTGCCATTGGGTTTATGATTCTTCGTTCGGAAAAAATTGAAACGACATAAAAAAAAGCCCCACATCGTGGGGCTTTTAGTTTAAAGTGAAGCGAGATATTTTATTTTTTCCTCGAATTCTTGACTTGTCAATGTTTCGAATTCATCTATTTCAACGTAGATGGAATTTTCAGGAAATTGAGCATAACCAAACAGAATCGTTCCGTCATCTAATTTGTGCGTGCATATTACTGTTTTCGCATAACGAAGGGGGATATTGCTAAATGTGAATTCGTTTTGCTCTGAATAGGAGCTCATCAAGGAGAATGTCTCAGGAATCATTAACATAGAAGTAAACTGAATTTCAGAATTGACAATGCATTTGTTGTTCACAAGGTCTTCCTTTGAGTTCATGAATCGATCACAATTGATCCAACCAAACTTTACAAGTTCCATTGGAGTTTGCATTAACTCTCTTAAAGAGTCCGTAGCCATGGCTTGTCTTTGGATAAAATTGAGATCGATTTCGGTTAATACATATGAGATCATATCATTTCCCTTTGCATCCAGAAGTTGGTAATTTTCTTCTGCACGTCTTTTAATTTCTTCCTTAACCTCAGGCTCACTTTCTTTTGCCAATATCCCAAGATAAACCAAATCTGCATAATATATTTTGTCTGCTGGCCTGCGCATTAAATCTTCAAGATATTTTTTGTTGGATTCATTTTTGAGAATAACATGGCTTCCCATTTTCTTAGGGAAAAAAATTAAGTTGCCATTTTGTGTGATTACCTCTCGATCCGAATTTTTGAGATTTGATTTAATAAGTGAAGCGCGCTTGTTTATTCCTTGTTGCTTTTCAGTTTGCCAAGTCATCTTACCATTTACAACCTTTCCATAGAATGGCTGCATGTCTTCTTGCTCTTGGCTATTATTTTTAAAAGCAACTTCAAACGAAGTTCCTGGAGCGATTTGTAGTTCTTCCGAACCTGAATAAGCGCGTACCTCAATCATTCCGCCACTTTGTAGCAAGTCGCCTGCACACTCTGTGGTTACATTCCCCAAAATGCTCTCATTAATAGTATATAGTTCTCGCGTTTCAACAATAGGATTCGTTACAACTTCACCTTGAGCGTTGACGATACTGTTTTTATAAAAATGAATAATGGTACCTCCAGGAAGTGCAATAATTTGGTCTTTAGTCAAGTCTAAACGTGTAACGTTTTTTTTAGGGAGAATACTTTCCTCTTCCCACAACTCATAAGCATCATCGATCAGAACAATTTCTACCCTTCTGTTTTGGCACTTGCAAGTTTCGTCTGGGCTATCGCAGATAAGCCTATCTTCACCAAAATGCTGTTGTTCGATATTGGTAAAACCTCTGCTTTCCAGCAGTGCTTTTACTGCGTTATTTCTGTTTTTTGAAAGTGTAATGTTGTAATCATTTTCTGCGTCTTGATCGGTGTGTCCTCGAAGGTAAACTTTGTTTCGTCGATGTTGGAAGTGTGTGGAAGCCCAGGTTTCAATGGTTTTTTGGGTGGCGGCATCAATTTCGTAAGAATCTTTTGCGAAGTGTACTGTGATGTCTACTTGTGTAGCGAAAGAGTTGAGGCAATAGAAAAGTAGGCCTCCTAAGAAGATAATTTTTGGTTTCATTTAATAATTATTTGCGGGTTATGACTCGGTAAACAACAGTTGTTTTAAAAAATTGTACGACTGAAAATCGATTCTCAATTCTCGATACGCTAAACCACTTTCACACAGCAAAGCCTCTCGCTTCACTGGCGCTACGCTCGAGAGCCCTGCTATTAGCCTTCCTTTACGAAATCCAGGTCCCCTGAGCGTTAGTTTCTTGAATGCGAAGCATGAAAAGAAATGATAGCGAAGGGCGGTGCCGTGAGAATCTATTTTCGAGGGGGTAAAAGTTAAAAAAGTGCATTTTTTGAACAATCAGGTATAAAAATGAGGGGGTGTCGACGCGAAAAGTATACTTTTGCGGAAAATAACCCCTAAAAAATGAGTACCAATCGTTTTCAAGCACTTTCTGAGCTCACTTACCGTCAGCCAGAAGAAGTGAAATCTGCAGGCAAGCGTGTTTCTGATTATTTCGGAGACAATGTATTCGCATACTTCAAAATGCGCGAATACCTCACTGATGATGCATACGACAAGTTGATGGATTGTATCGAAAGAGGTGCACGTATCGACAGACAAACGGCAGATCACGTGGCTGCTGCGATGAAAGAATGGTCTATTCAAAAAGGTGCAACTCACTATACGCACTGGTTCCAACCGCTTACTGGAGCGACTGCAGAGAAGCACGACTCATTTTTTAAACCTATTGGAGATGGTAGAGCAATCGAGAAGTTCGATGGTTCAATGCTCGTTCAACAAGAACCAGATGCTTCTTCCTTCCCGAATGGTGGTATCAGAAATACATTTGAAGCAAGAGGCTACACCCTATGGGATCCTTCTTCACCAGCTTTCTTAGTTGGTTCTACTTTGTGTATTCCAACTATTTTCATCTCTTATACTGGGCATGCACTCGATTACAAAATGCCTTTGATGAAAGCACTTCACGCGGTTGATCTTGCAGCAACTGCAGTAGCGCAATATTTCGATAAGGATGTCAATAAGGTTCAAACCACCTTGGGTTGGGAACAAGAATATTTTTTGATTGATTCTGCATTATATAATGCACGTCCAGATATCGCGATGACGGGTAGAGCACTTTTCGGCGCTCGTCCTGCAAAGGGCCAACAGTTGGAAGATCATTACTTCGGTTCTATTCCTGAAAGAGCAATGAGCTTCATGAAAGATTTTGAAAGAGAAGCTCACTTATTAGGCATTCCTGTTACAACACGTCACAACGAAGTTGCGCCAAACCAATTTGAATTGGCTCCGATGTTTGAAGAAGCCAATCTTGCCAACGACCACAATCAGTTGGTAATGGATATTTTGGAGAAAACGGCTCGCAAACACAACTTCAGAGTGTTGTTACATGAAAAACCTTTCGAAGGAATCAATGGTAGTGGAAAGCACAACAACTGGTCATTGAGTACCAATACTGGGGTGAACCTTTTGAAGCCAGGTAGAAATCCGAAGTCTAATATGCAGTTTTTGACCTTCTTGGTGAACTCGGTTGCTGCAATCAATGAAAACGCTGACATTCTTCGCGCTTCAATTGCTACAGTCGGAAACGATCACCGTCTTGGTGCCAACGAAGCTCCACCAGCTATTATGTCTGTCTTCCTAGGCGATCAATTATCGGAAATGCTTGATAGCCTTGAGAAGAACATCAAAGCAGGAAAAATGACACCAGAAGATAAAACGGAGTTGAAACTGAATATCGGTAAGCTTCCACAAGTTCTTTTGGATAATACAGATAGAAACAGAACATCTCCATTTGCGTTCACAGGAAACAAATTCGAATTCCGTGCTGTAGGTTCTTCAGCGAACTGCGCAAATGCTATGATTGTATTGAATACGATCGTTGCTCACAGATTGAATCAATTCAAAATTGATGTGGATGCACGTATTGCCAAAGGTGATGATAAGGACGAAGCGATCTTGAAAGAACTTCAACGTCTAATTAAACAGAGCAAGAAAATCCGTTTTGAAGGAAATGGATACGGAGCTGAATGGGTGAAGGAAGCGGCAAAAAGAGGGTTGAGCAACATGTCTGACACTCCAAAAGCGCTGAAAGTTTGGGAAAGCAAGGACATTCAGAAAATGTTTGATACCTTAAATGTATTGACTCCAGAAGAGGTTCATGCCCGTTACGAAATTGAATTGGAAAACTATGTTCGCAGAAGAGAAATTGAGGCCATGGTTACTAATGACTTGGCGATCAACCATATTCTTCCGGCTGCTATCGGATATCAAAGTAAATTGATTGAAAACGTGATAGGATTACAAGAAGTTTTGGGTGTTGCTGCAGGAAAATCGGCTGCAAAGACTCAAATCGAGCTTGTTAAGAGTATCAGTGAACATATCAATGCTATGAAAGCTGCCATCGACAAAATGAACCTTGAGGCAGATAAAGCAGAGAAGTTGGATACAGGTAAAAAGGCTGAGGCTTATAGCGCTAAGGTAAAACCAGCAATGGATTCAGTGAGAGATCACGCGGACTTGCTCGAGAAAATCGTGGAAGATGAAAGCTGGCCATTGCCAAAAATGAGAGAAATCCTATTCACGAGATAGTAGCATTCTCATATTCAGTAAAAAAAAATCAATAAAAAGAGGCCTTTTGTAGAATCGAAAGGTCTCTTTTTTATATTTACGCACCGATAACCATTTTAACCTTGCTGCGGGGAAGTAAAAGGCATTGATTTTCAGTATAAAAGCACAAAAGGCTGGTAAAAATTATACTTTGAAATTGAATCTTCATTATTTTCGTCGGCACCAAAAATCGCATGTCAAAACAAAACCTTATGAAAATCACGCGTTTGCTCTTGATTATCGCCGTTTCCCTATTTGTATCAAATGTGGCTGTTGCTCAGTCTAAAGCTACAAAAAAGGCGGACGATGAATTTGCTACCGGAGGATACACTGAAGCTGCCAGACTTTATAAAGTGGCTGAAGTAAGTGTAAAAGACCTTACTGAGAAAGGACGAATCTTCTACCAAATCGGAGAATGTTACAGACTTTCAACTCTATTCAACCAATCAGAAGAATGGTATAGCAAAGCTATTACTGCTCAGTACTACAAGACAGATGCTGAAGTTTATTACAACTACGGTATCGTTTTGCAAGAACAAGGAAAGTTTGAAGAAGCTATTTCTCAGTTCAACAAGTACCAAGAGAAAGGTGGTGAAAAGTCAAAGGCTAAGGCTCGCATTCAATCTTGCGAAGAGGCTTCTAAGCTTAAGATTGGAAAGCCAAAGGTAATCGTTGAAAACCTTGCTGAACTTAATACTCCTTCATTCGACTATTCATTGGTTTACTCTTCTAAGAAAGGTGATGAATTTGTTTTCTCATCTTCTAGAAAAGAAGCAATGGGTACAGAAACAGATCCAAAGACAGGTGAAGATTTCATGGACCTTTTTGTAGCTGAAAGAGACAAAAAAGGAAAGTGGGGTACTCCAACACCTTTGAATAATACTGTAAACACTCCAAGTCACGAAGGGGTGGCTTGCTTCAATAGCAAGTTTGATGTGATGTTCTATACTTATTGTAAGTATGACAACAAATTCCGTTTTGCATGTGATATCATGCAAGCTAAGCGCTCAGGAAAAGGATTCGGAGAACCAACAAACTTGAACCTTATCGACAGAACTGTGGATGATAGCTCACGTGTTGGTCACCCATGGTTGACTCCTGATGAGAAATTCCTTCTTTTCTCTTCGGATATGCCAGGTGGAAAAGGTGGTAAGGATATTTGGTATGTTACCTACGACAAGAAAAACGACACTTTCGGTAAGCCTGTAAACTTGGCTGCCGTGAACAGTGCAGGTGACGATATGTTCCCTTATGTTGCTGCAGACGGTACATTGTACTTCGCTTCTAATGGTCGTGGTGGTCTTGGTGGTTTGGATATTTTCAAAGCAGAAAAGACTGGCGATATGACTTTTGGTGCACCTAAGGCTTTAGAATATCCAATCAACTCTTCTTCAGATGATTTCGGTCTTGTACTTGAAGAAAAGAATGATAAGAGTGACTTCAGTGGTTTCTTCACTTCAAGCCGCCCAGGTGGTAAAGGTTTAGATGATATCTACTACTTCACTGAGCCTCCTCTTGAATTCGAGCTCGTAGCGAATGTTTATGATGAAAAAACAGGCACAGCGATCGCTGATGCTGATGTTACAGTTATCGGTTCAAACGGAGACAACTTCAAGTTGAAAACAGATGGTAATGGTGGTTTTGCGTTGGACAAAACTCAAATCCAACCAAACACAACATATGATATCACTGTATCTAAGGACAACTTCATCGGTACAGGTGATAACTTCTCTACAGTGAACATCAAAACTTCTACGAAGTTTGCAAAGGAATACTTCATGATTCCAATTGAAACAGAGAAGGAATATCCTATGCCATTGGTACTTTATCCTTTCAATAAGGCTGAATTGTTGATTGATGAGACTATCAACTCTGCTGACTCATTGAATTATCTCTATGACCTTCTAACTAGAAACCCGAAGTTGGCTATTCAATTGGAAGCACACACAGATGCTCGTGGTACAGATGCTGCAAACTTGGATTTGTCTCAGCGTCGTGCTAAAACATGTGTGGATTACCTAGTAGGAAAAGGAATCGATCCAGGTCGCTTGAAAGCGGTTGGAAAAGGGGAGTCAGAACCTCGCACACTTGCAACAGATCAAGCTGGTATTCCTGCTGGAACGAAGTTGACTGAGGCATACATCAACAAATTGCCTGCAGACCGTCAGGAAGCAGCACACTTGTTGAATCGTCGAACGGTGTTCAGAATTATTGATACTAACTACGTTCCGAAACAGTAGATTAAAATAAAACATCATAAATTTGGGCCTTCTTAAAGACAAGAAGGCCCATTTTTTTTTACCTATGTCAGATTCATCCAGATATGCCTCAAGAGGAGTTTCTTCCGGAAAAGAAGAGGTACACGCCGCTATCAAGAATGTAGATAAAGGATTGTTCCCAAAAGCATTTTGTAAAATAGTTCCAGACTACCTCACTGGAAGCGACGACCATTGCATTGTGATGCACGCAGATGGTGCTGGCACCAAATCATCATTGGCATACATGTATTGGAAAGAAACAGGTGATGTATCTGTTTGGAAAGGTATCGCTCAGGATGCTTTAATCATGAATATTGATGACCTGCTTTGTGTTGGTGCCACCGATAATATCATGTTGAGTTCTACTATTGGTAGAAATAAAAAACTCATTCCTGGCGAAGTAATCAGTGCTATTATTAATGGCACTGAAGAGCTCTTGTCTGAACTAAAAGAAATGGGGATTGGAATTGTTTCAACAGGTGGAGAAACAGCCGATGTTGGAGACTTGGTGCGAACCATTATTGTTGATTCAACGGTGGTTTGCAGAATGAGAAAGGATCAGGTAATCAATAATGGAAATATCAAACCAGGCAATGTAATCGTTGGTTTGTGCTCATACGGCCAAACTACTTACGAAAAGGAATACAATGGAGGAATGGGAAGTAATGGATTGACAAGCGCCCGCCACGATGTATTCTTCAATGAGCTCACGGAAAAATATCCAGAGAGCTATGATGCTTCAATGCCCGAGTCGTTGGCCTATTCAGGAAGCTATTCTTTGACAGATTATGTAGAAGATGCTCCTTTAGATGCAGGTAAGCTGGTTCTTTCACCTACAAGAACGTATGCACCTGTGATCAAAAGAATTTTGGAGAACCATCGAGCAAATATTGATGGAATGGTGCATTGCAGCGGTGGAGGACAAACCAAAGTACTTCATTTTGTTGGTGATGTGCATGTGGTAAAAGATAACATGTTCGACATCCCTCCATTATTCAAAGTGATTCAGAATGAATCTCAAACCCCATGGTCTGAAATGTATCGCGTGTTCAATATGGGACACCGTATGGAAATATATACAGATGAAACAACAGCTAAATCAATTATTGATATTGCTGCTGAATTCAATCTTGATGCGAAAGTGATTGGTAGAGTAGAAGCTTCTTCTGAAAAGAAATTGACTATTCAATCTCAACACGGAACATTTGAATACAATCACTAAGAATTTGTTGAAATGACGGATTTATTGACGCGTTTAGCGGCCATTGCAGATAGATATAACGAGGTAGGTAAAATGATTACCGACCCCACGGTTATCGCAGATATGAAGCGATACCCAACCCTCATGAAGGAATACAAAGACCTAGAGGAGATTGTAGACGTTTATCATCGCTACAAGAAAATGGTAGATGATATCAAAGCTGCCAAAGAAATCATTGCTGCCAATGAAGACCCAGATTTAAAGGGGTTGGCGCAAGAAGAATTGGATGAGTTACTTCCTCTAAAAGATACTATGGATGAGGAAATCAAATTCCTATTGATTCCAAAAGATCCAGAGGATACCAAGAACTGTATTCTTGAAATACGTGCTGGAACAGGGGGAGATGAAGCTTCCATATTTGCAGGCGACTTGTATAAAATGTACACGCGTTTTATTCAAGATCAAGGTTGGAAATATGAAGTGCTTTCGGTGAGTGAAGGAACAATGGGAGGTTACAAAGAAGTTTCCATTGAAATCAGTGGTCATGAAGTTTATGGAACCTTGAAGTTTGAAAGTGGTGTACACCGCGTTCAACGTGTTCCTGAAACAGAGACTCAAGGTCGTGTGCATACTTCGGCCGCTACAGTGGCTATTATGCCTGAAGCAGAGGAGTTTGACGTAGTCATCAATCCTGCAGATATTCAAAGAGACACGTACAGGTCGAGCGGTGCGGGCGGACAGCACGTAAACAAGACGGAGTCTGCCGTTCGTTTAACACACATTCCTACAGGAGTTGTTGCTGCTTGTCAAGAGGGACGTTCGCAACACGAAAACCATGAAAAAGCAATGACGATGCTTCGCACTAGAATTTTTGAAGCGGAAGTCAATCGCCGTCAGGAAGAGCGCGCACGTATGCGTAAATCATTGGTAAGTACTGGTGATAGAAGTGCAAAGATTAGAACATACAACTATCCTCAAGGTAGAGTTACAGATCACCGCATTAATCTTACTTTGTATAACCTCGATGCTATTATGAATGGCGAGATAGGTGATATTATCGATGCTTTAAAACTTGCAGAAAACACAGAGAAATTACTAGCCGCAGCAAATAATTAATTATGAATTACAATCGCTTAGTTGAATTAATCAGAGAAAGAAAATCATACTTGTGTGTTGGGTTGGATACGGATCCAGCGAAAATTCCTGCAGGTATAGACATGCTTACTTTCAACAAAGCGATAATTGATGCTACTCGTGATTATTGTGTGGCTTATAAACCGAACATTGCCTTCTATGAATGTTTGGGGATTGAAGGATGGAGAATTTTAGAAGAGACCATTAAATATATCGGAAACGATCATTTTACTGTAGCCGATGCAAAACGCGGCGACATCGGAAATACGTCAACTTACTACGCTAAAACTTTTTTTGAAACGTATGGTTTCGATAGCGTTACTGTTGCGCCATATATGGGAAAAGACAGCGTACAGCCCTTCTTGGCATTTGAAAACAAGTGGGCAATAGTCCTCGCGTTAACTTCGAATCCAGGCGCTATGGATTTTCAAGTTTTAGAAAACAATGGGAAGAAACTTTTTGAAGAAGTTCTTGAGAAAGTCTCCACATGGGGTACACATGAAAATACAATGTACGTAGTAGGAGCAACGAGAGCAGATATGCTTGCAGATATTCGTAAGATTATTCCTCATCATTTCTTGTTGGTTCCCGGAGTAGGAGCTCAAGGTGGTAGTCTCGAGGAAGTCGCGAAATATGGAATGAATGAAAACATTGGATTGCTCGTCAATGCATCCAGATCGATTTTGTATGCTTCTAGTGGCGATGATTTTGCGCAAGCAGCTCGAGCAGAGGCAATGAGAATTCAGCAGCAGATGGCTGCAACATTTTAGCACAAGAATTTATGTCATTTAGCAATAGTCAAATAAACGCGACCATGAGGTTGCTTGATGAAGGATGCACTATTCCTTTCATCGCTCGATATAGAAAGGAAGTTACTGGAGGTTTAGATGAGGTGGAGATTGAAGAGATTCGCCAAACGGTAACCAAGCAGCGTGATCTCGAAAAGCGAAAGGAATTTATTCTCTCAACAATTGAGGAACAAGGCAAACTCACAGACGAATTGAGAAAGAAGATCATAGCATGCGATAATGCTACAGATCTTGAAGATATTTATTTGCCTTTCAAACCTAAGCGCAAGACTAAAGCTACTGTGGCGAGGGAAGCAGGATTGGAACCGCTAGCACAATGGCTGCTAAAAGAACCTTTTCAGGATGTGGAGATGGAAGCTGAAAAGTTTCTCAATGATCAGGTAAAAGACGTTGACGCAGCATTACAAGGCGCACGTGATATCATCGCGGAAATTATCAATGAAAATGCGATAGCAAGAAGCACCGTTAGACATCAGTTTCAACGATTTGCTTCAATGCGCACTCGAGTGGCGAGAGACAAAGAACAAGAAGGGGTGAAGTATAAAGATTACTTTGACTTTGAAGAACCGATAACCCGCTGTCCTTCACATAGAGTACTAGCTATGTTTCGAGGTGAAGAGGAAGGAATGCTGCGCTTAACTGTTGCTCCTGACGAAGATCGTGTGCTTGAAAAATTGGAGCACTTATTCATCAAAAAGGATAACGAAGCAAGTGACGAAATTTTCGATGCGATGAAAGATTCGTATCGCCGATTGCTTTCGCCTTCTATTGAAAATGAAATTAGAGGAGAATTAAAAGCAAAAGCCGACGAAGAAGCCATTCGTGTTTTTGCCGAAAATTTGCGTCAGCTTTTATTGGCTGCACCACTAGGAAACAAAAGAATCTTAGCTTTAGATCCAGGCTTTAGAACGGGCTGTAAATTGGTATGTCTGAATGAAGAAGGAACATTGCTTTATGATGATGTCATATATCCTCACGAGCCTCAAAACGATAAAGTAAAATCGGCGGACAAGGTGCAAGCTTTGGTGGATCGCTACAAGATAGAAGCACTTGCAATTGGTAATGGAACAGCAGGTAGAGAAACAGAAAACTTTGTGAAGTCGATTGGATTGAGCAAAGACGTAAAAGTATTTTTAGTAAATGAATCTGGAGCCTCTATCTATAGTGCTTCGGAAGTAGCTCGAGAGGAATTTCCTGATAAGGATGTAACTGTTCGAGGGGCGGTATCTATCGGCAGGAGACTTGCAGATCCACTTTCAGAACTAGTGAAAATTGATCCAAAATCAATTGGTGTTGGGCAATACCAACATGATGTGGATCAGAATAAACTCAAAGAAGGATTGGACTCTGTTGTTTTGAGTGCAGTGAATAATGTGGGAGTAAACGTCAATATCGCAAGTAAGAGTTTGCTTACATATGTGTCAGGGCTTGGACCGAAGCTCGCCGAGAATATTGTGAAGTTTCGTGATGAAAACGGAGCTTTTTCTTCGAGAAAGCAATTGATGAAAGTACCCAAATTGGGTGAGAAGGCCTTTGAACAATGTGCCGGTTTCTTGCGTATTCCTAAGGCTAAAAATATTCTAGACAACAGTGCTGTTCACCCGGAAAGATATGCTTTGGTAGAAAAAATGGCGAAGGATGTTGGATGTACGGTAGAAGATCTGATTGCAAAAGAAGAATTCAGAAAAAAAATACAAGCTGAAAAATACATCTCAGGTGATGTGGGATTGCCTACCATCAAGGATATTTTATCTGAATTGGCCAAACCAGGTCGTGACCCTAGAGAAGCAATTGAGCAATTCGAGTTTGCTGATGTTTCTAAAATGGAGGACTTGAAAGAAGGCATGGTGCTTCCTGGAATCGTTACGAATATTACAAACTTTGGATGTTTTGTAGATGTGGGTGTAAAACAAGAAGGCATGGTGCACATCAGTCAACTTGCCAACAAATTTGTAAAAGATCCAAATGAAGTAGTTCGTTTACAACAAAAGGTGAAAGTAAAAGTGGTAGAATTAGACTTCGCACGCAAACGCATTGCACTTTCTATGAAAGATGTTTAAGCGTGGTTTTCTACGTGTTTTTTACTGTACCAATAGTCGAAGATCATGGCTGAAATAATGATGGTGTACTCCGTAATGAGTATCCATTTATTTTCTAATCCGAAAGTATAAAGGAAATAGCTCAGCATAATCGCGCCGGACGCCACCAGTGGCCAGCGTCGATTGGTAAGTATTGCAAGTACCAAAGTGATTGCTAAGTACCAAGGTTGAACGGATGTCGCAAGCAAGATGTAAATCACATAAATCCACAACATCGCTTGTGTCGATTTTTTATATCTCCACCAGAGAATAACGATTGCAATTATTGTGGCAATTAATAGGAAGAAACCGAGGTCTTGGAGCGGAATAAGTTGAAGTGAATCCACTGCAAAATATTTTACAATAAAGTAAACCGAAGCGTTGAATTCTACATTTTCTATGAAGTGATAAAAGCTGTCCGCGACATTTGTAATCAATTGGTTGGACAAGAAAGGGAGAAACAAAAGTGCGACCACTAATAAAGCCACAACACTGAAGCTTATTGTCTTTTTCCAACCGTATTTTTTAACCAAAAATGGTAGAAAAAGCAGCGGTATAAACTTGGTGGAAATGGCAAAACCAAAGGGAATTGCTGCGAGAATAAATCGTTCAGATAAGGCAAGAATTGCAGCAATCACTAGAAACAAAATCATGATGGCTTCAGGATGCAAATTGCCAGAAAATTCAACAATAACCAGAGGGTTGAGCGCGTAAATACCAGCGAGCTGTCCTGCTAATGAGCGCTTCAATAAAATCTTCACCAGCAAAAGCATAGTGATGATTTCGATGATGAGGTAAATCCATTTTAAAATAAAAACACGCGCTTGAATGGAATCTTCATACCCCATTAATCGAGAAAGCCAAGCTCCGTTAGCCCACAAATACTGATTGACGGGAGGATATGTTGAATGGGCATTTTTATACTCTAAATTTTGATAGAGTTTTCCTTCTGCATCAAAGATGGTATTGGGCCGCTGCATGCTCCATTCTGCTGGAGTGTAGTCGTATGGATTCTCTCCATAGCTCACTTGCTCGGCATCCCATAGGTATCTGAAGACGTCATTTGATAGCCGGCAATGACTATCGAACATGAAGATCAGTCGAAAGAGTACTGCGAATATCAGCAGCGTGCGCCATGAAAAGAGGGAGCGATTAAACCACCAAAATCCATAGCCAAGAAAAACCAACGAAAGGAAAATTGCTAGCTGCTTGGGATGGTCAATGTGCGCATAGTAGGCGAGGCCTGCATATCCCACCACAGAGGCTCCTAAAAAAAGGATAGTTAAAACAATTGGAAATCCGGTAGCTGCGAGTTTTTTATACATTTCTTACTATCAGGCGCGGGCGTGTTTAATAGAGAAGAAAGTTACAAAAACATACCCGATGGTCAACATTAAATGAAATGGAAACAAACCGAAGTCATCGTAATGAAACGCCAATACAATACCGAATATGAAATATAGAGCCATTAGTGCTTCACCAACTGTGAGTGGGCTAATCTTAACTGCACGGTATTTTTTATCTACCCAAGTTCCTTTTTTACCAGTGCTAATCGCAAATTTTGGAGTGCGCACAAAAGCAGATTTTTTACCAGTAAATCCTTCTATAACCGCAACTGCATTGTGCAATGAAAGTCCCATACTTACAGATAAGAACATTGGAAAATCAATCACAAAACGTCCAAGCTTTTTAAAGAAAGGAAGGGGAGGACGACTCACCCAGTAGAAATATCCAAGAATGAAAAAGCTCACCAAAAATGCAGATGCAATCACAAATAAAATTTGGTATTGCTCAAAGTTATTTTTGATAACGAGCATTGGAACACTCAATAATGATGTACCGAGAATACACAAGAACACCACAGAATTCATTAAGTGAAATGATGCGTGTACCTTATGAGAAAAACCAAGTCCTTTAGCATTCAATACGCGAGGCATGTTTTTAACGGTACATTCTGCAGCTCCTTTTGTCCATCTGAATTGTTGCGCTTTCAAGGCATTCATTTCAGCGGGCAATTCTGCTGGACTACCGATCTCAGGTAAATAGATAAAATCCCAACCTTTTAATTGTGCACGGTAGCTCAAGTCAAGGTCTTCTGTAATCGTATCACTTTGCCATCCACCGGCATCGTAGATGGTGGTCTTGCGCCACACACCAGCTGTGCCATTGAAATTGATAAAGTGATGTGCTGCATTTCTTCCCATTTGCTCCACTGTGAAATGAGCGTCAAGTCCGAATGCTTGCAATCGGGTGATAAGCGAATAATCTTCGTTTAAGTGTTCCCATCTTGTTTGAACAACACCTACTTTTTCACCTGTATAGAAATAAGGAACAGTTTGTAATAAGAAGTCAGGACGAGGAACAAAATCCGCATCGAAAATGGCAACGAACTCACCCTTTGCGATGTCTAGTCCATACGATAAAGCTCCTGCTTTGAAACCAACTCGTTCAGGTCTGATCACTTGCTTGATATCAAAACCCTTGGCGGCCATTTCTTCAACTTTCTTCCTTCCAACTTCCAAAGATTCATCTGTAGAATCATCGAGCAATTGAATTTCCAATTTTTCTTTTGGATAATCAAACGCACATACGGCGTCAATCAATCTTTCAATAACATATAGTTCATTGAAAACAGGCAACTGAATAGTGACCATTGGTAGGTCTTCACGTTTGATCTCAGGCTTTACAAGCTTTCTTCTGAATCTACGCACATAATGAATGGCAAGATTCAACTGAACGATGCTGTAAAAGAAAATGAATAAGAGAAAGGCGCCATAGACAATGATGGCTGTCAGAGCAAGAATTTCCACTTGGTCAGGAATTTAAACTTTAGTAGTTGGTCAACAAAATTATCTTGAGCCTGCTAAAGTAGTGTGTTTCACTGAACAAACGGCTTCTCCTCTAAAAAATACCTGAAAAATCAATTATCTAACTATCAGTAGATTAGTTTCTGAAATTCGATCGTTTTCCTCTACTTGTACGTGGTATTGTCCGATTGCAAGGTTCGAAACATCGATTTGCCCCGTATTGCTGCAACTTTTCACTACTCTCCCAGTCAAATCAATTACCCGAATTTTTGCTGTGCTGGAGAAGGTTTTATCGCTAATGCAGAACGCATCGCATGTCGGATTTGGAAAGACAATAAGGTCGGGTGAATTGGATGAGTTTTCATCTACACTCGTGGTGCATATTACTGCGTTGAGGTATTGCCAAATGGTATTGTTATAGACGTTTGGAACAAAAATGATCTCATTGGTTGGAGCATTTCCTACGCGAACTACTACGAGGTTTTCAGATGGTGAAACATTGATAATTTGTCCGTTTTTACCCATGGCAGCATAAACGTCCATTGGGGCATCAGGCATGAGTGGGCCATCCAAAACCAATTGAAATCCTGGAAGCATGTAATCAGAACTTCCATTCAACCACCAGAGATAGCCGTAAGCTTTATTCAAATCCTGACTGGTGTGGGTCATATTATAAAAATAGTTTTGGTCGGTCATTATGGGAGTGCCATTCCATGTGCCATCATTTAAACATAATGATCCAAACCGAGCAAGCATTCGGGTTTTGCTAAAGAGAACATTGTTGTATCCCGTATTTAAATAGGCTCCATAAATTCCCGTGGACAAACTGAGTTTATTAAAAAGATAACTATTAATACTTTGACCAGTGGAATAGAACAACACGCTATCAAGTAAAGTGTAAGGGGCGTTGTGATAAGCCCAACGTGTGCCAGGGTCGGCCAAGTAATTGAGGCATTCGGGATCTGTACAATCCACATCTCCAGATGTATCATCTAATCCAGTGGTCATCGTCAATTGATTGAGCACGGTGATCGCTGCTTCTTGTTCAGGTGTGCAATTGGTCCAACCATCACCAATGATTTCAGAAGTGGATTGATTGATATCTAAGAAGCCATCTTCTTGCGCTAATCCAACTAAAAATGCAGTCATCGATTTGCCAGCAGATGCCCAGTACCAGAGGCTGTCAACGGTGAACGTTCCGAAGTAATGTTCGATTACAATTTTACCATCTTTCAATACGATAAAACCCTTCGTGTCGCTTTCTTCGAGATAATTGATAAGAGGAGGCAGCTGATCTTCACACCAGCCAAGTTCAGACATCGGTGTTATGTTCCATTCACTGCCTAATAGAGGAGGGAAGTAGTATTGTGAATTTGCATAAAATGCAAATGAGCAAAAAAGACTGATAAGGAAAGCTTTCATTTTAGTTGTAGTGATCTCGAAAAGAGCGTAGACTACAAAGATAACGAATAGTTTAAAGGGTGTGATTGAGAAGTTTTCCTGATTCTATAAGCTTACGTAGGTGTGGGTTTCGTCTTACGCTCTCAGTCAGGTTGACGTGTCCCACATGATGGCAATCGGTGCCGATGAATCGAATTAATCCAGCATCAATAAGCCTCTCAGATACTTTTTTTACCATAGGACCATAGTGTCCTGAAAGACTGTTTATGTTCAATTGAAGGTAAACATCACGATCTGCAAAATCTTCGTATTTGGAAAATTGATTGTGCAAATAATCGTAACGTTCTGGATGAGCAAGAATAGGCTTATAACCGTTAAGCTGAAGGTTGAATAATGCACGCTTAACATTAGGAGGTTCAGAGTCAAATGCAAGTTCAAATAGAATGTGCTTGTTGCCCATGGTAAGCAATTCATCCTTTGCAATTAAGTCCTCGAAGTGATCGTCCAAGTAGTACTCTGCTGCAGCCAAGAGCTCCACATCCCATCCCTTTTCTTTTATGGCGTCTTGTACAATTTTTAATTTCGGAAGAATGGTATCAGGACTATTAAAATAGAGATCTCGATAAATGTGAGGACTTGTAATGAACTTTCTGTAGCCCATATTCATCAGGTGTTCTATGAGCTCAAGTGAATTCTCTAAAGAAACTGCACCGTCATCAATTCCGAAAAGTAGATGACTATGCATATCGGTTCCAATCAAAGACATATCAATGGCTTCAGCATTGGCAGAAGTCTTCGGCTTTGATTTGAATCGATCGAAAAAACTCATTATCGTTTTTCGTATTGGTCTTGATAGTATTCTTGATAGGCACCGCTTGTAATGTTATTCATCCAAGCTTCATTCTGCAAATACCAGTCTACCGTTTTTCCTAACAATTCTTCGAATGGTTGCGTCGGTTCCCATCCCAATTCATTTTTTATTTTAGATGCATCGATAGCATAGCGCATATCATGACCTGCTCTATCTTTCACATATGTGATTAGCTGTGCGCTAGTTCCTTCTGGTCGACCTAATTTATCATCCATCACTCTACAAAGGAGATGAACAAGATCAATGTTTTTCCATTCATTGTTTCCTCCTATGCAGTAGGTCTCTCCATTTTTTCCGTTATGAAAAACAACATCCAACGCGCGCGCATGATCGTCAACCCAAAGCCAGTCGCGAATATTCTCTCCTTTACCATAAACAGGTAAAGGCTTGTTGTTTTTGATGTTGTGAATCATCAAAGGAATCAGCTTTTCTGGAAATTGAAAACTCCCATAATTGTTGCTGCAATTGGTGATCACAATTGGTAGTCCGTAGGTGTGATGAAAAGCTCTTACGATCATATCGCTCGAAGCCTTACTAGAACTATATGGACTACGTGGGTCGTATGGTGTTGTTTCTGAAAAATGTCCTTCATCGCCAAGCGAACCAAATACTTCATCTGTAGAAATGTGGTGAAACTTTTTTCCTTCAAAATTTCCCTTCCAACTATCTACGGCGGCGCCAAGTAAATTTGAAGTGCCGATAATATTTGTTTCAATAAATGCATCTGGACCAGAAATACTTCTGTCCACATGACTTTCCGCTGCAAGGTGCATCACTCCGTCGAAGTTCTCTTTTGCAAATAAGTCGCGGATGAAATCTTTATCATTGATATCGCCTTTTACAAAGCGATAGTTTGATGCATTTTCTACATCTTTTAAATTTTCAAGATTTCCTGCGTAGGTCAATTTATCCAAGTTTACGATTTCGTAATTTGGGTATTTGTTGACCATCAACTTTACAACGTGGCAGCCGATAAATCCAGCTCCTCCTGTGATGAGAATTTTCATTCTACAAATGTAGCATTTCGCAATTAATTCAAGCTATAACCAAAGCCAATTCTGTACCAACGTCCAGGCATCGGCACAAGACCGCTTTCCACATAGTACCTGTCAAGGATATTGGAGACATCTGCAAAGAAGTTCCAATGCTTGGCGGTGTATTTTATTCTAGCATCCAACAAAGCATATTGCATTGCTTGAATGCGCTCGTTGTAACGCCCTTGCACATTGAGTGCAATTTTTTCGGCAATCTTTACATTCACCGACCCCACTACTTGGTGACGAAGGTGCTGCAAGGCGTACTTGCTTTCTAATGAATTATTGAGAAGGGTAGCGTCTAAATAGGTGTACGCTCCTTTAATTTCATCTATTCTTACCTTGGTTTTAGATGAAAACTTATATGATGCATTTACATCAAAGCCTTTAATTTGAACGTGTTGAAAATTACGTGGCTGATATTTATCGTTTGCATTCTCCCTCACAAAATCAATGAAGTCAGTAATGTCACGAATGAATGCACTCGCGCTAGCTTTGAATTGATTGCCTGAAACGCGCACTCCAAATTCTGTGTTAAAGGCATTTTCAGGTTTCAAATTCGAATTTCCGATATTTCCACTATCACTGTAATACAAGTCTGTGTAGGTGGGAAGACGATTTGCGAGACCGGCATTTGCGAAAATTTTGGTTTTGTAGAAAACAGGAGTGCTTGCTTCTATTCCAGGATAGAAATTCCAACCGTAGTCGTTGTTGTGTTGGGCATTAATACCCGCAGTAATTTGTGCGGAATTGCTGAAAACCCTTCTTAGCTCTGTATAAATAGCGTTGTAGAATCTTTCATGTTTGCCCAAATTGTTGCTTCGAATAATTTCGGCTCTCGACTCGTATCCTGCACCAATTTCATATTTGTTCAATCTAACACTCGTGTGCACTTCAGCACCAGCAGTGGTGCTAAAGTGGTTGTTTTGATAATTGAAAGCATTCAGATTGTAGTCGTCATGATTGTACCTTACATAGGCGAGAGGAGAAATTTTCCACTTGTTGCGATAGGCAACGAGCTTGACTGAACCAAATGTGGTGTTTACTTTTTCGATAGCATTTTTATCCACTTTCGGAGAGTAGAATCCATTGGCTCCAAATTCATTAAATAGTGTTCCGGCCATCCAATTCAACGTGGAATTGTTGCGACGGTAAGTACCCATATAGTTTACACGTTGCTGTTCACTACCTGAGTTATATCTATAACCATTGGTTTTTTGGTAACCCAAATCGATTTGATGACCAATATTTTTTGTTCTGAATCCCGCGCCAGCTCTTAGTCCAAGTCCATAATATGTGTCTGAGCTGGCTGTATCTGTTTCGAATGGAGAACTGGAATAAGCTTGAAAATAAGCATTAGGGTTACCAGGAGTTTTGGTTTTAATATTAATTGCTCCTGCCATTGCGTTTGCTCCATAAAGGCGCGCCGCAGAACCCTTGATAACTTCAATTTCATGTATCATCGATAAATCGAAAGGAAGATTCAATTGGTTGTGACCAGTTTGCGGGTCACGTAATGGGATTCCATTTACGAGAATTAAAACTTGTTCGAAAGTGCTTCCCATCATGCTAATATCTGCTTGCGCTCCAGAAGGACCTCGTTGGCGAAGATCTACTCCAGTGATATATTGCAAAGCTTCGTTAACACTTTGCACAGGCATTTGCTGAATTTCTTTCTCGGTGATTATTTGAAAATTGTGAGCAAAAGAGGACTGCTCCATTCCAAAAAGTCTTTTTTCGGACATGATTTGAACTACTCTGAGCTCCGCTTCAGTTGGTATACGTTTGCTAAGCTGCAGCGTTATAGCACTATCTAGAACAATAGGCGAAGTTTGCTGAGCAAGTAATGAGTGGTTTGCTAAGAAAAAAGCGAATACGGAAATAACAAATCCAAGTAGGTTTGGTCTCATAAATGTGCGGTTTGTGGCCGCAAATGTATAAACCGAAAATGCTGAATTGTAGTTAAATTGTCATTACAACGACCAGTATGTTAATTCAGAAAATTGGTTTTTGTATAACCCCTTGATATCCATAAATACTCCTTTTCCTTCTTTCAAATATTTTTTGAAGTACCTCTCATCCAATGACAAGTATTCGCTGTGAGAGACAGCAAGAATGATTGCATCGTATCCATTTGGTTTGGGCTCATTTACTAAGCCGAAACCATATTCTTCGTGAAGTTCTTCACTATTCGCATGTGGATCTATTACATCCACATGCACACTAAATGATTCTAATTCTCGAATAATATCAACGACTTTAGAATTTCGTACATCACTTACATTTTCTTTGAATGTAGCACCCATTACCAACACATTCGACTCTAATGCATTTCTACCTTGCTCGAGGATTTTTTTTACGGTTTGTTTACCAACATAAAATCCCATGCTGTCATTGATGTATCGTGCAGAAGAAATGATCTTAGCGTAGTAGCCAACTTTCTTCGCTTTATAAACCAAGTAGTAAGGATCAACTCCAATACAATGTCCACCAACAAGACCTGGTGTGAACTTTAAGAAATTCCATTTCGTTCCTGCTGCTTCTAAAACATCATAGGTATTAACTCCCATTTTACTCAGAATCAACGACAATTCATTGATAAGAGCGATGTTCACATCACGTTGAGTGTTTTCTATGATTTTGCATGCTTCAGCAACTTTTATTGAAGTTGCTTTGTGTACTCCAGCGTCAACTACTATTTCATAAACTTTCGCTACTTCATCTAATGAAGTTTCATCACATCCACTTACTACTTTTTTGATGGTGCGAATGGTGTGTTGTTTGTCTCCAGGATTTATTCTTTCTGGAGAATATCCAACCTTGAAATCAATGTTGAATTTCAGTCCGCTATTTTTCTCTAGGATTGGAACACAATCTTCTTCAGTACATCCAGGATAAACGGTGGATTCGTAAACTACGTAATCACCATGCTTCAGCACTTGACCTACGGTGTTTGAAGCGCTCAGCACTGGTCCTAAGTCAGGAAGATTCATATTGTTAATAGGAGTAGGTACGGCAACTACAAAGAAGTTCACATCGCTCAAGTCTTCAATCTTTGAAGTGAAATGAATGTCACAACCTTCGAAGTCTTTAGCTTCTAATTCAGCAGAAGGGTCTATGTTGTTTCGCATCATTTCAACGCGCTCTGCGTTAATGTCGAAACCTACAACTTTAATTTTTTTTGCGAATTCTAAAGCAATTGGTAAACCTACATAACCTAAACCGATTACTGCTAGTTTTCCTTCTTTGCTGATGAGTTTATCGTATATTTTCATTTCTACTATATCAAGAAATACGTTTAACAGTACCTTCCTCTAACAAGTACTTTTGGCCAGATTCAGGACAGGTGGCTGATCGATTTAGATCAAATTCTAAGCGATGTCCAAATTCTGAAATCCACCCAATTTGTTTGGACGGATTACCAACTACAAGCGCATATGCAGGTATACTCTTGGTTACTACTGCACCTGCACCAATCATTGAATATTCACCAATATCATTTCCACAAACAATTGTAGCATTGGCGCCAATAGAAGCCCCTTTTTTTACAACAGTTTGCATGTACTGATCTTTTCTTATAACTGCACTTCGCGGGTTGATTACGTTTGTAAATACACATGACGGTCCGAGAAATACATCATCCTCACAAACTACTCCAGTGTACACACTCACGTTATTTTGCACTTTCACATTATTGCCTAAAATAACCCCCGGACTAATCACAACATTTTGTCCTAGATTACAATTTTCGCCTATCACAGCATTGCTCATAATATGGCTGAAGTGCCATATTTTCGAGCCTTTCCCTATTTGGCAACCATCATCCAATACAGTTGTTTCATGAGCGAAAAAATCCATGTTATTTGATGTAATTAGTGAAGTCTTTGTGTTCAATTTTATTCAAATCATCTTGAGATAATGACTTGAAGTATTCATAGGTAATTTTCAATCCTTCAGCGCGATTCACTTTTGGTTGCCACCCCAATAATTCCTTTGCCAATGTGATATCTGGTTGACGTTGCTTTGGGTCGTCTGTTGGCAGTGGTTTGTAAATTACTTTTTGATCGGTGCCCGTTAGTTTGATGATCTCTTCTGCAAAATCACTGATGGTAATTTCATCGGGATTTCCAATATTGACAGGCTGTGCATAGTCACTCAACAATAGTCGCACGATTCCTTCAACAAGGTCATCCACATAGCAGAATGAACGTGTTTGTGAACCGTCTCCGAAAACGGTTAAATCTTCACCACGCAGGGCTTGTCCAATAAATGCTGGTAAAACACGACCATCATTCAGTCGCATTCTTGGACCATACGTATGGAATATTCGGACAATTCTTGTTTCCAGTCCGTGGAACGTGTGGTAAGCCATAGTCATCGCTTCTTGGAAGCGCTTTGCCTCATCATAAACGCCACGAGGACCAACAGGATTTACATTTCCCCAATAAGCTTCTGTTTGCGGGTGAACAGTGGGGTCGCCATAAACTTCACTCGTGCTAGCGATCATGATGCGAGCATTTTTTTCCTTTGCAAGACCAAGGCAATTATGAATTCCTAATGAACCAACTTTCAAAGTTTGGATAGGAATTTTCAAATAATCAATTGGGCTCGCAGGTGATGCAAAGTGAAGGATATAGTCGAGTTTCCCAGATACGTGAATGAATTTTGAAACATCGTGATGATAGAATTCAAAATGTTCATTGGAAAACAGATGCTCAATATTTTTTAAGTCACCGGTAATAAGATTATCCATTCCTACGACTTTATAGCCGTCATTGATAAATCTATCGCACAGGTGGGAGCCGAGAAATCCTGCTGCGCCGGTGATAAGAACTCTTTTCATTTAAAAACTATCTTAGTGATGTGCTTCTACTGTATTGCGACCCACGCTTTTATAGTAGAAACCAATTTTTTGCATTTTATCTAAATCATAAAGATTTCGACCATCGAAGATGACCTTATCTGTTAGAAGAGAAGCCATTCTATCGAAATCAGGATTTCTAAATGCACTCCATTCTGTACAAATCAAAAGCGCATCCGCATCTTTCAATGCAGCGTATTGATCTTCGGAATATTCAATTGGATAGTTTTTCTGTTTTTTCACATTCTCCATTGCTTCAGGATCGTAAGCGCTGATCTTCGCACCTGCTTCAAGCAAGTGTTCAATCATATACAATGCTGGAGCCTCACGGATATCATCTGTATCAGGTTTGAAGGCCAACCCCCAAATGGCGATTTTTTTATCAGTGAGCGATTGATTGAAGTATTGAAGGATCGGGCCGAGCATGCTTGTTTTCTGGCGCTCATTCACCTTCATAACGCTTTTCAAAATTTTGAATTCGTATCCCGCATCAATCCCGCTCTTAGCCAAGGCTTGAACATCTTTTGGAAAACAACTTCCCCCATAGCCAATACCAGGGAATAAGAAACGCTTACCGATGCGCGTATCAGAACCAATTCCTAGACGAACAGCATCAACATCTGCGCCTACTTGTTCGCAGAAATTTGCTATTTCATTCATGAATGAAATTTTGGTAGCTAGAAATGCATTGGCAGCGTACTTGGTCAATTCAGCGCTACGCTCATCCATAAAGAGAATTGGATTTCCCTGACGAATGAAAGGTTTGTAAAGTTCCTCCATCATTTCTTTTGCGCGAGCGCTGGTGGTTCCTACCACCACGCGGTCTGGCTTCAAGAAGTCTTCAACCGCAAAACCCTCTCTCAAAAACTCAGGGTTGCTCACTACATCAAACTGCTCTTTCGCATTTTTGAGAATGGCCTCTTTCACCAATTCTGCTGTACCTACAGGAACAGTGGATTTGTCAACGATGACTTTATAATCGGTCATCATTGATCCTAATTGATCCGCAACTTTTAAAATATAGGATAAATCAGCGCTGCCATCTTCGCCTGGAGGCGTTGGGAGCGCTAGAAAAATGATCTTAGCCTTAGAAATAGCTTCTTCAAGATTGGTAGTAAAATGTAATCTACCTTCCCTTTGATTTCTTTCGAAAATTACATCGAGCATTGGTTCATAGATGGGTACAAAACCCTCTTTCATTTTTGCAACCTTTGCTGCATCTATATCTACACAAGTTACATTGTTTCCCGTTTCGGCGAAGCAAGTGCCTGTTACAAGACCTACGTAGCCCGTGCCTACAACTGCTATTTCCATTCGTATAGTTATCTAAAGATTAGCGGGCGAAGTTAACAACTATTGCGGTAGTTTCGGAAATATTGGACGCTCGTTTTCGGATTTACGTTTTGTGTGTTTTTTGAGGATTTCTGAGTTATTCGCTTTCACTTCAGCACTGCGTTTGACAGACCAAATTAATTCCCGTGCTTTTTTGGCGCTATCTTCAAGGTTTACAATAGGATAGGGGTAGTTCTTTCCCAAATGGAAATCATGTGTTTCTTCTTCAAAAGCGGTCATTTCCCATGGCTCGTGAACGAATGGAGTAGGTAGGTTGGCTAATTCTGGTAACCATTTTTTAATAAAATCACCATTTGGATCATGGTCTTTGCCTTGTTTCACAGGGTTGTATATTCGAATCGTATTGACTCCCATAGTTCCCGCTTGCATTTGAAATTGAGGGTAATGGATGCCCGGTTCGTAATCTAAAAAGGCCTTTGCAAGATGGTGTGTCCCCGACTGCCATGGTTGCTGAAGATGATGTGTAAGGAATGAGACGAGCATACTCCGCATGCGAAAGTTGATGTATCCCGTTTCCACCACACAACGCATGCAGGCGTCAATCATGGGAATACCTGTTTTTCCCTGTTTCCAAGCGTTTACAATTTCAGGATTTTCGATGGTTCGAATCGCGTTGAAGCCAGGGTTTAGATTTGTTGTCTCGATAGTGTACTCACTTTCAAGTTTTTGTATGAAATGACAATGCCAATGCAATCTTGCAATAAAGAAGCTGAGATCTCGTTTATACGGGCTTTTTGAATAGCTATTGTGTGTGGCTTGAACGGCTTCTCGAATGCTGATATTGCCCCAAGTGAGATAAGGAGAAATTCTGCTGCATCCTTTTCTTGAAGCTTCTGGTTTGCTGATGTTTCTGCGATAACCAAGACATCTTTTTTCCAAAAAGCTATTAAAGTATTTCCAAGCAAATGATGATCCTCCAACTTGAAAGCTGCCTTGATCATTCTCTATTAATTTTAAAACCTCACGGGGAGTGTTTTGATTGGATTCCAAGATTTCAAACTTGGCTTTGTACCAAGAGATTTTTTTAATGGGCTCGTTCATGTGAGCTTCCCACATTTCCGACCAATTATCCCTAGACTTTAATCCGCGAACCACTGCGTTAGTTCGATATTCCTTCCATGAAATTTCATTTTCTTTAAAGAAGTTTTTCAGTTGAATATCTCTTTTGAAGGTGATTAAATTTCCTGTTTCTTCATGAGAGTAAACGTGATCAATTTTATAGATGTCGCTTAATTTTTGAAAAACATCTATGGCTTCTTCATAGAAAAAATGAATGCTGCGGCCGGCTTGGGGATCACTTTTCATTTCATGCAGCCCCTGAAGTGCAAACCTCCAATGTCTAGGAGAACTGTCTGGAGCGGAAATAACGGTTGGCTCGAAGATAAATATGGCAATGAAAGGCTTATCAGCTTCCACAGCAGTGTAAAACGGGAGATGATCTGTACACCTCAAGTCTTTTTTTAACCAAACAATATTTATCTCGGTTTTGGTCATTTCCTCTCGTAAACACCTAAGACCGCTAAAATGTTGAGAGCAACTTCTGTCAAGTATCTGAATTATCTTGCGAAATCATTCTTTCATTTGCATTATAGAAATTAGAATACCTATGAACACGCTAGAGGCGAGAAACATTACCAAAGCATACAGTGGGCATGTGGCACTCAAAGACGTTTCCATTTCAGTGAAAAAAGGAAATGTATTTGGATTGCTCGGACCCAATGGGGCTGGAAAGACAAGTTTGATCAGAATTATCAATCAAATCACCGGACCAGATAATGGCGAGGTTTGGTTTAATGGTGAAAAGCTCAAGCCGGAGCACGTGGAGAAAATAGGATACCTTCCAGAAGAAAGAGGCCTTTATAAAAAAATGAAGGTGGGCGAACAATGCATGTATTTCGCTCAGCTCAAAGGCTTATCTGCAAAGGAGGCGAAAGCTAAATTGATGGATTGGTTTACCCGATTTGGAATTGAAGCCTGGTGGGATAAAAAAATCGAAGATTTATCAAAAGGTATGGCTCAAAAAGTTCAGTTTATCACTACTGTTCTTCATGAACCAGAATTACTTATTCTAGACGAGCCTTTTAGTGGTTTTGACCCTATCAATGCGGAATTGATTCGCAATGAAATGTTGCGACTCAAGAATAATGGCAGCACCATTATCTTATCTACGCATGACATGGGTAGTGTAGAAGAATTGTGCGATGAAATCGCTTTGATCAATCGATCTCAAGTGATTTTGAGCGGCACCGTTCAAGAGGTGAAAAATCATTTCAGAAATCAAACTTTTAGAATCGAGTATAGCGGTTATGCTATGGACTTAGGAATCGCTCTGGGCGCGGCATTCGAATTAATTTCAAATACTCCAGATGAAAGTGGAAATGTTGCGATTATTAGAATTCCGGAAGGACGCAAACTCAATGATTTGTTGGCTGTATTGCTTAAAGATTTACAGATTATTTCTGTAAATGAAGTAGTGCCAGACATGAATGAGATATTTATCAAAGCTGTGAATGAATTTAATAATGCTCAAGCCGTATGAACAAGATATTACTGATTATTAAAAGAGAATATTTGGTGAGGGTGAAAAAGAAATCATTCATCATCATGACTTTACTCGGTCCTTTATTGTTTGCAGGACTTATGATAGGTGCTGTTTTTGTAGCCTTGAGTGATAGTACTCAGCACAATGTGCTGATTGTAGATCCTGCCGGATACCTCATCAAGCAGGAAGTAGCAGACTATAAAGCTTCTGGACTCGAGCGTCCTCGATTCAAAGACACTGAGGATTTGACCTATGAATTCACAACGATCACCCCAACTGAAGAAGAATTTAAAAACAGTCATCATTCTCTTTGGGTGCAGCTAGACAGCGTTTCGTACGGAGATGGAATGTGTGAATTCTATGTAAAAAAACTTCCTTCCTTGGAAGTTCAAAATAGAATTCAAGAAGAATTGGAGGCTTCATTGGAGCAGTGGCGCGTGAAGAAGTTTGGTATGGATTGGAAGACCTACCAGAGCGTAAAGCAAGGTGTGACGCTCAATACACACAATGTAGAAAAGCCAGACTCTGGAGAACATCTGCGCGAAATGGCAGGTGTGGGATTCGGTTTTTCATTGATCATTTACATGTTTATTTTCATTTACGGAGTGCAAGTAATGCGAGGTGTAATTGAAGAAAAAACAAATAGAATTATTGAAGTGATTATCAGTTCTGTGAAGCCATTCCAATTGATGATGGGGAAAATCATAGGTATTGGACTTGTGGGTTTGACGCAGTTTGTGCTGTGGGTGGTGTTTAGCGGAATTGCAGTAGTGGTGATAGGTATGGTGATGGGAACTTCAGCCGAAGTCCCAGGAAATTTGAATGGTGAAATGATCGCAAATCCTGGTGTGGGGGGCTCGATGAGTTTGATTGAAAACAGTGAACCTGTTTCATTCCTTCTCAATGTGCCTTGGATGCAATTGATTTTTGCATTCTTGTTCTATTTCATTGGAGGATTCTTGCTATATGCTTCCTTGTTCGCGGCAATTGGAGCTGCGGTAGATCAAGATACAGATACGCAACAGTTCATGCCATTTGTAACGATTCCTTTGGTTTTTGGATTCATTGTTTCAGAGTTTTTATGGCAAAATCCAGAGGGAACAACGGGAACAATTTTCGGTATATTACCATTGACCAGTCCTGTTGTAATGATGGTGAAAACAGCGATGGGTTGGAATTCTTCAAATGTTTGGGAACTGATTGTTTCCATGTTATTGCTTATTGGTGCTTTTGTAGGAACCGTTTGGGTGGCAGGAAGAATCTATCGCGTGGGTATATTGATGTATGGAAAAAAGGCGACTTACAAAGAGTTGTGGAAGTGGGTGCGCTATAAAGGATAATACTAGCTTTAACTTATGAAATTCGGAATTATTGATTGTGGCACAAACACATTCAACTTACTCATTGCGGAAAAAGATGAGCAAGGTTGGAATGTATTGTTTGAAAATAAACTGGCTGTAAAGCTTGGTGCTGGTGGATTCGCGGAAAAGCGAATCGTACCATCAAGAATGATTCGAGGTATTGATGCACTTTATGCTCATAAAAACAACCTCGCTAATTTTGAATGCACCAACTTCAAGGTTTTCGCTACTTCAGCTATTCGCGAAGCTTCCAATGGAAAAGATTTTGTGGCGTTGGTAAAGAAAAAATTAGGATTAGATATCGAAGTGATCGATGGAAATCGTGAAGCTGAATTGATATACAAAGGCATTTCTGCTACAATCGACTTGGGCGAGGATCCATCGCTTTTGATTGACATTGGAGGTGGAAGCACGGAGTTCATTATCGCCAATAAGCATGAGATTTTCTGGAAGAAAAGTTATTTGCTAGGCGTTAGTCGACTGCACGAATACATCAAGCCAGAAGATAAAATGACCCGTGATGATATGAGTCGTTTGCGTCATTATCTAGAAAGTGAATTGGCAGAGCTTAAATCCAAAATTGAAGAGTACAACGTGACGCAAATGGTTGGTTCAAGCGGAAGTTTTGATACCATTTTTGCTTTGTATAAACATTCAAATCCCGCATTGAGAAACCTGCCTTTCGAGACATTGAATGAAATTCCGGTAACCTATTTTCCATCGATGCATTTGTGGTTGATGAACACCACTTATAACGAAAGATTGAAGCACCCGGCTATTCCAAGCATCCGTGCGGAGTATATTCCTCTTGCGAGCTATTTGGTAAAAACCGTAATGGAAATGGGGAAATTCACCAAGATGTTTCATTCAGCTTATGCACTGAAAGAAGGAGCCTTGGAATCTTTACACATTCAATAATCAATTTTAATAATACTTCCCAGGAATCAAATAGTTCTTCACGTAATCTTCTACGCCTTCTTCTAATGTATGAAATGGGCGATTGTAGCCGATGTTAATTAATTTACTCATATCCGCTTCAGTGAAATACTGGTACTTGTCACGGATATCTATTGGAGTGTCGATATAGTCAATTTTAGGTTCGAGTCCCATTGCATGGAATGTAGATGTAGCAAGGTCTTTGAACATTCGAGCTTTACCTGAACCCAAGTTGTAGATACCAGAATTTTGACGATGGTGCATCAAGAACATGCACACTTCAACTACATCTTTTACATAAACAAAGTCTCGCATTTGACCGCCATCTGCGAAGTCTGGGCGATGAGAGCGGAATAATTTCATTTCACCTTTCTCGCTGATTTGGCGGAAAGCATGAAGAATTACTGAGGCCATTCTGCCTTTATGGTATTCATTTGGACCATATACATTGAAGAACTTTAGACCAGCCCAAAAGAGAGGCGTTTTGTCTTGTTCCAAAACCCATTTATCAAAATCATTTTTAGAGTCGCCATAAGGGTTCAATGGTTTCAATTGGGGAATAATGCTATGATCGTCTTTGTATCCAAACTCTCCGCCACCATATGTCGCAGCTGATGAAGCATAAACAAGTGGAATAGATTTTTCTACGCAGATATTCCAAATTTCTTTAGAATAATTGAGGTTGAGTCGATCAAATATCTCCTTGTCGAATTCGGTAGTATCGGTGCGTGCACCCAAGTGAAATACGAACTGTACTTGTGATTCATTTTCACGTAGCCACTGAGGAAACTCCATTCTATCTACCTTGGCAATGAACTTTTTGCCTTTAAAATTTTTATTCTTTTCAGGATGCGAAAAGTCATCTACAAGAACAATATCGTAAAAGCGATCTTCATTGAGTTTGCTAACTAAACAGCTAGAAATAAAGCCTGCGGCGCCGGTGACAACAATCATCTGTATTTATTGTTTTATTTCAGGCGCAAGTTACCAAGGAATACAAATGCAGCCGTATCTTTGCGACCCAAATTTCACAACATGTCTAAAATTGTATATGTAACACGTAGAGAAAGATTTAATGCCGCTCACAAATTGGCCAATCCGGCATGGGATGATGCTACAAATTTGGAGACGTTTGGCAAGTGCGCCAATCCTAATTGGCACGGACACAACTATGATTTATATGTTACAGTGAAAGGTGCCCCGCAAGAGCAAACAGGCTTCTGTATTGACCTGAAATTTTTGAGTCAATTGGTTAAAACCAAAATCATTGACAAGGTAGATCATAAAAACCTTAACTTGGATGTGGACTTTATGAGTGGCATCATGGCAAGTACAGAGAATTTGGCCATTGCTATTTGGGAACAAATCGAAGCTCCAATCAAAGCAGAAGGTTGTGAACTTCACTCTGTAAAGCTTTTTGAAACTGAGAATAATAGTGTCGAATACTTCGGCGGCAAATAATATTTTTGAATGAATTCAGATAAAGAACTTACTCCAGAACAGAAAAAAATTGCCTCAGCAGTTGAAGTAATCCTTGGTGAAATTGGTGAGGATCCGAACCGTCAAGGTTTATTGAAAACACCGGAAAGAGTGGCTAAAGCTTACGACTTTCTTACTGGGGGATACCAACAAAGTGGTAAAGAAGTTTTGGAAAGTGCTTTGTTTGATGAGGAGTACAGTGAAATGGTCTTGGTAAAAGACATTGAGGTGTACAGTTTGTGCGAGCATCACATGTTGCCTTTCTTTGGTAAAGCTCACATTGCCTATATTCCTAATGGTAAGATTGTAGGACTAAGTAAAATTCCACGTTTGGTGGATGTATTTGCCCGTCGTCTGCAAGTTCAAGAAAGATTGACCATCGAAATCCGCGATTGCATTCAAGAAGTGCTGAAACCCGCTGGAGTTGCTGTGGTTATTGAATGTCAACATTTGTGTATGCAGATGCGTGGCGTTCAGAAACAAAACTCACAGACTACGACAAGTGCTTTTAGTGGTGAGTTCCTAAACAACGATAAGACACGAAAAGAGTTTATTCAACTCATTTCTGCCAAGTTGAGTTAGAGATTGTATTTCCCGAAAAGTTCATAAAGTACTATTCCTCCGCAGACCGCTACATTCAATGAATGTTTGGTGCCGTGTTGGCTGATTTCTATTACACCATCACAAGCCTCAATGGTAGCTTGATCCACGCCGGTCACTTCATTTCCTAGTACAATAGCCATCGGTTTTTGATGCGGATCGAATGTTCTCAATTCGGTGCTGTCCGTGGCTTGTTCGATAGCATAACATTGAACTCCATGAGCCTTCAGCTCTTCAATCAGTGGCAGCGTGGATTCTCGATGCTCCCAATTAATGCTTTCGGTTGCTCCCAATGCAGTTTTCAGCACTTCTCGATGGGGAGGGGTAGGAGTGTAGCCAATGCAAAAAATGCCTTCAATTCTGAAGGCATCTGAGCTGCGAAAAATGCTTCCCACATTCAGTCCGCTGCGGATATTTTCCAATATCACTACAACCGGAATTTTATTTGCTTGATGAAATTGCTCGGGAGTCATTCTCCCGAGCTCTTCCATCGATAATTTCTTATTCATATTACTTTATTTCCAAGCTAAATGGCATTCTAGCTTGTGGACCGCGAATATTGCGAATGTTTTGGAATTCTTGGTAAAATCTAAATTCTTCTCCAAGAATTTCTTTCATCACCGCTTCTCTTTTTTGGCCTGTAATATCTTCAACCAACTTTTGGAATGGATCTTCAATTTTTGGATAACCAATGGTATTATATGTCTCAAGGCCCGCTTGCTGTGCAGCGTAGGCAATGGCAGCGTCCAAATCACCGAGCTCATCTACCAAACCAATTTGCAATGCATCTTCACCGCTCCACACGCGACCTTGTCCGATGCTATCTACAGCAGCCTGTGTCATATTTCGTCCTTTAGCCACTTTCGAAGTGAAATCATCGTAAATATCTGTGATGATATCTTGCATGGTTTCCATTTCAAATTCATCTAGTGGTTTAGTGACAGAAATAAGGTCGGCATGGGCATTTGTCTTATATGTATCCATAGTGATACCAATCTTGTTGTTCAGGAATTTCTGGAAGTTTGGAATTACTCCGAACACACCAATTGAACCTGTGATGGTATTTGGATTTGCGAAGATGCGGTCAGCGCTGCATGAGATATAATATCCGCCGGATGCAGCGTAATCGCCCATCGAAACGATAAGTGGTTTTCCGCTTTGCTTGATTAATTCGGTTTCTCTCCAAATCACATCAGATGCAAGGGCAGAACCTCCTGGTGAACTCACACGGAATACAATGGCTTTTACATCCTTGTTTTCACGGGCATCTTTAAGTGCTTTTGCAATACGATCAGAACCAATGGTCTCATCGTCACCTTCGCCGCTTTCAATGGCACCTACAGCATAAACGATCGCAATAGAAGAATCTCCTTTTTTCGAATCAGGTTTTTCGTGGTAATCACTTAGGGTGATGAAATTGATTTCTTTTTTGTCATCTTTTTCTTCTTCGGTCGATTCGGTAGCATTGTTCAAACCAAGTTTTTCCTCCATCGACTTCATCACTTGATCAGGATACCAAAGGCCATCTAGAAGGCCATCGTTCACGGCAACTTCAACATCTCTGTATGTTAGAGAATCAGCGGCAAAATTCAATCTTTCTTTTGAAACGTTTCTTGAAGTGGAAATACCGTCCAACATAACATTCCAGATGTCACCCACGAACGTGGCAATTTGCTCGCGATTGGCATCACTCATGTGGTCGTACATGTAAGGCTCCACGGCACTTTTGAACTTATTATTCGGACCACGGATGACCTGAGCGTCAATTTCGAGCTTCTCAAGCATGTTTTTGAAGAACATCAACTCGGTATGTAAACCGCGCCAGTCAAAGTTCCCAGTTGGGTACATATACACTTCATCCGCAGCTGAAGCGATGTAGTATCCACCTTGCGTGTAGTTTTCGCCGTACGCTACAACCCATTTACCTGATTCTTTAAAATCCAATACCGCATTGCGAATATCTAGTATGGTTGATGGAGCCGCTCCGAAAGCGCCGACTTCAATGTAAAGTCCCTTGATTTTATCGTCGGTCTTTGCTCTTTTCAAGTCATCTACAATTCTGTTTAACCCAAGTTTGCCTTCAGATGAAAACGTTGCAGGATTAAAAACGCGATCATTATCACCTACACGCTCGGTTATTGCTTGATTCAATTCAAGTTTTAAAACAGAGTTGCTTTTTACGATAGGCGAATCATCGTTACCGCCAGAGGCGATCATTACTACTATGAGAAGGAAGAACAAAAATCCCGCAATGAAAAATGCGATGATTGTTCCAATCATAGAGGCCATTATTGTTTTGAAGAAATTCATTTTGATACAATTTATTTTTCACAACGAAACTATACCCTTATGATAAACAATGAGGTAGTGATTACACAAACGGTTTATAAGTCTTTTTTAATGGTGCTATATCATTTTTAAGGATGGGATGAAGGTTGTACTTTCGCTGCGATGAAGAAGACAATTGCCTATTTATGTATTGGTGGTAATCTCGGCGACCGTGAGGAAAACCTCGAGGAAACCAGAGATTTCGTGTTATTCAATATGGGGGATATCATCGCTTCTTCCTCAGTTTACCAAACAGCCGCTTGGGGCATGGAGGGTGCGCCAGACTTCTTAAATCAAGTGTTGAAAATTGAAACGGAACTTACCGTTGAAGCTTTAATGCAGGAGATAGAAGAATTAGAAGAGTTTTATGGTAGAAAGCGCTCCTCTGAAAAGTACTTGTCTCGAGAAATGGATGTGGACATTTTATTCTTTGGAGATGAAATAATTGAATCGGAAAAGATTACCGTGCCGCATCCTCGACTTCACTTGAGAAAGTTTGTATTGCTTCCTCTCAATGAATTGGATGGCAAACTACAACATCCAATATTTAAAAAATCGATAGCAGATTTATTAAAATCTTGCGAAGACACTTCAAAGGTTGAAGTTTATGACGGAGTATAAATACATCGTCATAGAGGGCAATATTGGAGCTGGCAAAACGAGCCTCGCTACAGCGCTTTCCAAAGATTGGAATTCGCGCTTGATTTTAGAGGAGTTTGCTGATAATCCATTTTTACCCAAGTTTTATAAAAACGCTGAACGGTACGCGTTTCCGCTGGAACTTTCATTTTTATCTGAGCGATTTTCTCAATTAAAAAAGGAATTGTCCAACGATGATTTGTTTTCACCGACCGTGGTAGCCGATTATATGATCAGCAAATGTCAGATTTTCGCAAAAAACAATTTGCAAGAGGATGAGTACCATTTATTCTTGAAGATGTATGAGCTGGTTGAGTCGAACATTCGCAAGCCTGATTTGCTAGTTTATTTATATAAGGATGTTTCCAAATTATTAGAAAACATCAAAAAGAGAGGGCGTGATTACGAACAAAAGATAGAAGCATCTTATCTCGAAAACATTCAAAGTCAATATTTAGAATTTATCCGTCAGCATGAGGATCAACGAATTGTTTTAGTTGATACTACCCATTTGGATTTTGTAAATGAAGAATCAGATTATTTATGGTTGAAAGAAATCATTTTAAAAGAATATCCAGTAGGACTGACAAGAATTGAGAAGTAGGAAAATAAAAAAGGCCGTTTCATTGAAACGGCCTTTTTCTATATGAATAGGATACTATCCTAATACTTCTTTCACTTTAGCACCAATTTCAGCTGGGCTATCCACAACGTGAATACCACATTCTCTCATGATGCGCTTTTTAGCAGCGGCGGATTCATTTTCACCACTAACAATAGCACCTGCGTGGCCCATAGTACGACCTTTCGGAGCAGTTTCACCAGCGATGAAACCTACAACAGGCTTCGTACCGTTTTCTTTGATCCAAGCAGCAGCTTTTGGCTCTAGCTCACCACCAATTTCACCAATCATAACGATCGCTTTAGTTGCAGGGTCTGCCATAAGCAATTGAACAGCTTCCAAAGTGGTTGTTCCAATAATTGGATCACCACCGATACCGATAGCTGTAGTAACACCTAAACCAGCTTTAGCCACTTGGTCGGCAGCTTCGTAGGTAAGCGTTCCTGATTTTGAAACGATTCCAACAGGACCAGACTTGAAAACGAAGCCAGGCATGATACCCACTTTCGCTTCTCCAGCTGTGATTACGCCTGGACAGTTAGGACCAATCAAAGTTACATTGCGGCTTTTCACATATTCTTTTGCCTTAAGCATATCAGCCACTGGAATACCTTCCGTGATGGTGATAATTACTTTAATGCCAGCATCAGCAGCCTCCATAATGGCGTCAGCAGCGAATGCAGGTGGAACAAAAATGATTGATACATCAGCACCAGCTTGCTTTACGGCATCTGCTACTGTGTTGAACACCGGACGATCAAGGTGAGTTTGGCCACCTTTACCTGGGGTAACGCCACCTACAACGTTGGTTCCGAATGCGATCATTTGTTCTGCGTGGAAAGTTCCTTCGCTTCCTGTGAAGCCTTGAACTATAACTTTTGAATCTTTTCCTACCAGTACTCCCATGGAATAATAAATTTTGCGCGAAAATAAGCGAACTTTGCCCCCGTGAGTCATATTTCTACAGAAACTATTTGCGCGTTATCCACACCTCCCGGCGTTGGAGGAATCGCTGTGGTACGTATTTCAGGCGATTCGGCAATTCAAATTGCTGAAAAAGTTTTTTCAAAAAAAATTGAAAATACAGCTAGTCACAAGGCATTACACGGTTGGGTGCTTGATGGAGAAGAAAAAGTGGATGAAGTAGTATTGACTTTGTTCAAGGGGCCTCGTTCCTTTACAGGAGAGGATACTGTTGAAATAGCTTGCCACGGATCGATTTATGTTCAGCAGCGCATCTTGGAATTATTGTTGAAGAATGGTGCTAGAATGGCTGGGCACGGTGAATTCACCATGCGCGCCTATTTGAATGGTCGAATGGACTTGAGTCAAGCTGAAGCTGTTGGAGATTTAATAGCGGCTGAAAGTGCGGCGGCTCACAAACAAGCGATCCACCAGATGAGGGTGGATTTTCGAAAGAGATCAACGCATTGAGGGATCAATTGATTCATTTTGCTTCCATGGTAGAATTGGAACTTGATTTTGCGGAAGAAGAAGTGGAGTTTGCAAATCGCGACCAATTGCATCAATTATTGAATGAAATATTGAGAGTCGTAGAGCATTTGAGATCATCATTCAGAACTCGGAAACGCGATTAAAAATGGAGTGCCTGTGGCGATTGTTGGCGCACCGAATATGGGAAAGTCAACCTTATTGAATGCTCTTCTTAATGAGGAGCGTGCCATTGTATCAGACATTGCTGGAACTACTAGAGATACCGTAGAGGACAGTATCACATTGGGAGGTGTGAAGTTCAAGTTTATTGATACTGCAGGTATTCGTGAAACGGACGATACGATTGAAAAGCTGGGTATAGAAAGAAGTTTAGCCAAAGTAGGGGAGGCCTCAGTGGTACTTGTTTTATTGGATGCTTCTTCCAACGATATTGAGGCAGCTAAGAATTTTGTGAAGATTGTGGAGAATCAATTGGCACCAGAGGCTGAAATGCTTTTGGTATTCAATAAAATGGACAAAACCGAGCGAACGCTCGGTGAAATCGAACAAACATTCGGTTTTTCAATAAAATCCTTATTTATCAGCGCAAAAGAGAAGCAAGGGATTGAATTACTACAAGAAAAATTACAAGAACTCGTTTCAATTGGGGCGGTAAGTGCTGGTGAAACCATTGTGACCAATACCCGACATTTTGATGCTCTGAGCAGGGCTTCGGAGTCTTTGAATGAAATTATTATCGGATTACAAAACGGAGTTACAGGAGATTTTCTAGCTATTGATATTCGAAAAACACTATATCATCTCGGAGATATCACTGGTCAGATCAATGCTGATGACTTGTTGAATTCTATCTTTTCAAAGTTCTGTATTGGAAAGTAACCTCAACTCCTTAACTCCTTAACTCCTTAACTATTCTAACTAATTTAACTAGTTTAACTAGTTAACTTTTCTTCACCCTTCCTTTACGCACGGAGTACAAATAGAAACTCTCCACTTTCTCGCGTGCCCAAGGTGTTTTACGTAAAAATTTCAAAGTTGAATTAACGCTTGGATTGCTTTTAAAACAATTGATTGGAACTTCAAAAGCAAGGATATCCCAACCGTAGGCTTCGTACAAATCTTCCACAATTTGTTGGAGTGTGATTCCGTGTAAGGGATTGTTTTTTTGTTCCATTTATAGCATTACTTATGCAACCATGTTTTGAATAGTTTCTGTAGAAAAGGAAGAAGAATGAAAACCATCAATGGAACTAGTATGCCCGTTAGAACAAGCGTTCTCAATAGAGGATGCATCGAAATTAACTGCTCCTCCATGAAGAAAAAGAGCAGATTGATGGAGGGGTAAATTGCGAGCCAGATTAGGATCGCTGTTTTCCATTTAGCTGGAGGTTTCATGAAGCAAAAATAAAAAGTCCCGAGCATTGCTCGGGACTTTTTTCGTCATAACCCTAAACTTTATTTCTCTTAGAAATTGTAGCGAAGGGAAACGTTCCAGGTTCTTCCATAACCGAAACGAACAGTATTTGCTGTATTCACTCCTTTCCAAACGTTGGCTCCATCTACCACTGGAATGTTTGTAGATGAAGACTCCAAATACTTAGTATCAAAGAAGTTGTTTACATTTCCTCTGAATTGAATTGAGTTTTTCTTCGAGTTTCCTACAAAAACTTTATAAGAAATTCCGCAATCAAATGTTTGGTATTGTGGCAAAGCAATGGTGCTTGATGCAGTTCCAACATTCGCGTAAAGTGAATTGTAATAGTTGAATTGACCATCAACCTTGAAACCTTGACCAAGATTATAACTAGCACCTAGGCCTGCTGTAGTTTGAGCTGCTCCACCAACTTTAACCCCGTCCAAGTCTAAGGTAGCACCTGGCAATGTGTTGGTGATATCGTCTCCAGCATCGTTGAAGGCACGAATAGTAGCATTTCCACTATATCTCCAATCTCCTGCTGATAAGAATCCTTTCAATTGAAGATCGCTAGTTACTTGATACATCATATCAAATTCAACACCTTGGTGGATTTGCTTTACTCCTTGAGTTTGGTAATAAACTACAAGTGTTGGATCGCTTTGGCCATTATCTCCAAGTAGAGTTCTGTTGTCCCAAGCTGTGTTGTAAACGTTGATATTTGCAGAGAAATTCGCAAGTCTCAATTGGTAACCAGCTTCTAATCCAATGATATCTTGATTGCTAACTTGTGGGTTAAACAAGTCGTTGCTAACACGGATGTTTCTGAATAAGTTATCATGGAATGGTTGACGTGAATAGTAACCAGCATTTGCGAAGATGGTGCTATTTTCATCAATAGCGTAAGCAGCACCAGCTTTTACATTGTAGCCAGGATTAGTCACTTTCTCCGCGTCTTTTGATTCAGAGTAGTTCCAATGATCAGTCTTCAAGTGAGACTGGCTAGAGAAAGCTCCTTGGAAGAATGTAGAAAACCCATTTTTAGCATATTCAAGTTGACCAAACACGCCCTGATAGTTAATTACTTCTTCGTAGTCATATCCAATTCTTTGTTCGTGTGAATTGTTTGGATTAAAGACTGCTTGCCAAGGATTGTATCCGCCATAGGTATTGTCAACCGTGAATGTACCCAAATTTGTATTTGTAGAGTTTACAGATTCTACAGAGAAGAATTCTGTAGCACCACGGAAGTGAACACCATTGTAGTATCTGAAATCTGCACCAACATTAAACTGAAGATTTTCATTAATCTTATGGTTAAAGTTAGTAACTGCACCATACCAATTGTGGTTGTTATATGAACCTCTAGCATAAGTAGGTACACCTCCTGAAGTTAGGACAGAAGCGAAGCCTCCACGTCCAATAGAACCATATACAACAGTCGAAAGATTAGACTTTTCGCTGATATTCCAGTCCCAAGTCAAATTTGAAATTGGCTTGTGATAAAAGTTTCTTCCTCCTGGATATTTCTTACCATCGATGTCATAATTCCAATTGTTGTATTGAATTCCATTGTCAAGGAATGACTGTAGAGAGCCAGATCCAGCAGCTGCGTGCCATTGTGGAGCTCCAGTAACTAGGAAGTTGAAAATATGTTTTTCACTTGGCTTGTAACCTACAGATAGGAAATAAGTTTGACCTTGACCTGAAGTGTAATCAACATAGCCGTCACCTTGCCAATGACCTAGCATTGCAGCAACAGCCCAACCAGACTTCATCAGACCAGTAGAGTAGTAAGCTGAAGCTTTGTAATAGTTGTTATTTGCAACCATTGTATTTACAAAACCACCTTCTTTCATATCTACTGTTTTGGTTACAATGTTCACTGTACCTCCAACAGACGATATAGCAAGCTTGGATGAACCAAGTCCGCGTTGAACTTGAACTGCATTTGCAATATCAAGTACACCAGACCAGTTTGACCAGTACATTTTACCATCTTCCATACCGTTGATTGGTTGTCCATTGATAAGGAATGCCGTGTTCGTTTGGTCAAATCCACGCAAAAACATAGATCCATCGCCAAATCCGCCTCCTTTAATATTCTGAACTGATGGAGTTGATTTCAACACTTCTGGTAAATCCCAGTTAGCCGCTTTGTCTTGAATTTCCTTAGAAGTAATTGTAGAAACAGCGATTGGAGTTTGACGATCTTGTGCTAGATCGACAATTCCTTGACCTACGATTACCAAATCCATCATAGTATTCGCGTCTTCACTCATCAAAATTTCACCCAAATTGATAGAAGAGCCATTGGATTTAAAACTAATGTTTTGGGTTTGATAACCGATACATTTGATCACGACAACGCCAGAATTGGCATTGGTTGATAGATTAAAAGTTCCTTCATTAGTTACAGGAGTTCCATCGTTTGTGCCTTGTACCATAACGATGGCCGCACTAATTGGTTCTGATGTGTTTTCATCGAGAACAGTTCCTGTAATTTTGGTTTGGGCGTTTAATGCAATGCCAATGAAGAGAGCAATGCTTGCCAGCAAAGATGATTTAAGCATAGAAAAAGTAATTTTGGTTTACGCGCCAAAACTACTTTTTCAATGTTGTTTCGAATTAGCTCAAGGTTATAGAAACTCAAACGAAAGGCATGAAATTCAAAATTCTTGTTAGGTAAACATGAAATCAACGTATCCTAACAGCTTTTCAACAATATTACAGCTTAGTAACCTTAGTGGTGTGTCCGTTAACTCTTACGAAATAGAGTCCTGAAGGGAAGTTTGAAAGGTCGATTCTCGCTTGATGATTCATAGACTTAGCGGTAAATATAATTTTTCCAGTCGTATCTAGAATCTCTACATTTTGATTTGGAGTTTCTTTATCCAGAACCACTGTAACAATTTCATTTGTTGGATTTGGAAAAACGGAGAATTCATCCGAAGCCAATTCTTCGACACGCACAAATCCTTCTGGCTTGTACACACGCACATAGTCCACTTGCATCGTAGCAGGGAATACAGTAGTATTATCAGGATATCCAGGCCAGTTGCCACCAACAGCAACGTTTAGCAATAGGAAGAAAGGATTTGTAAAAATTTGCTCGCTATTGTTTGAAGTAGAGTAGTCATATTGATAAAAGAAAACTTCGTCTACATAAAATTGAATTTTCATTTCATCCCAAATTACACCGTAGGTGTGCCATTCGGAGGGATCAACAGGTGTTGAACTTCCTACATAGTTGTGAGAACCGAAGTTATTCCAGTGAACTGTACCATGTGTTTCCATTTCGTTGTTCACATGTTCCATGATGTCGATTTCACCACACTGCGGCCAACCAACTTCACTGATATTGGCTCCTAGCATCCAGAATGCTGGCCAGATTCCTTGCCCTAAAGGCAGCTTCATTCTAGCCTCAACTTTGCCATATTCAAACTCGAACTTATCCTTAGTGATAATTCTAGCCGAGGTGTAATTGGCTCCATTGAATTGTTGTTCTAGTGCTATGATATTAAGTAAACCATCAGCAACAATCGAGTTTGATGGATTACTCGTGTAATACTGCCATTCATTATTTCCCCAACCTGAGGCTCCAAATTCATAAGTCCATTTAGTAGGGTCTACGGCATTCCCGTCAAACTCATCACTCCAAAACAATTCCCAATTGATTACTTCAGGCTCGATACATGAGCCGCATGTATTCCAACATACTAGCGGAAGCGTCATGTCTTGGTCTACATTTAGAGTTCTATTGGTGAATTGACCTGTAGTGTTTGTGCATACCATTCCAGCAGGAAGGTTCTCTTGACCTGCCCAATTGTTGTATGAGAATTTATATTCATAATATCCAGCATCAAGATTTATGGTGATTTCCCAAATATTATCGCCATTATCATCAGAAAGTTGAGCGCAATTGCCGCACCAGTTGTTAAATGTCCCGTTCAGTTCTGGTGTCACATCAAGAGGCAGTGAGCTCATGTCAAGCCTAAAAGTCACATCAAATGCATTGCTGATATTTGTCAGTAAGGAGATAAAAATAATAGATAGAAATACGCGCATAATATGTTCAATTTTGGCTAAAATAGGACTTTTTGTAAAAAATACAAAAAGGTATTGGAGATTATGCAATTGTCAAGTTGTTCCATTGAGAAAAAATATTTAATTTTATAGAATAATGAAATTCTATTTTCGAATCTGTTTTTTGATTATTGTAACACTCGCAACGGTCAGAGGCGCGGCCCAACGCAATATCCAACTCGAAGCAACGCTAGGGATGAATGGTGGATTTACACTGGCCCAAATTGAAAAGACAGGTTCAATTAATTGGTACCAGAATCTTGGAAATGCTATTGGACTAAATGGAGGCTTGAATTTATCGTACAAGCATAGGTTCAATTTTGGGGTGAACTATGGTTTTGTGATTCAAAGCTACAAATTCACTGGAGATAACGGGAGATATGATATTGCCAGCATAACTTCAAAAGTTACCTCTAATTTGAACTATCGATGGATTCTTTCGGAAAAATATAATTCATACTTTCAATTTGGATCGGATGTAGGTCTGCTTTTTTATGGCTATGATAAAGAATCGGAAGTCAATCAAGAATTTACTGCCTACGCAACGAGTTATGGTCCGAGAAGATTATTTGTCGCTCCTGAATTTGGCATTTCAAAGCAAGAGAAAAGATTTAATTTCAGCATTCTTGCTACTTATTTTAACGTGTTCGGCGCTTCTAATGCCATTATTACAACGGTTCAGACTCCTACAGGTTTATTAACAGCAAATACAAAAGGGAATTATGTAGGAATAAAACTAAGGGCTTCATATACAATAGCGGGGAACATTGAACCGAAAAATATTGCGCTTCCTAAACCAAGCAATAGATCAGAACTTGAATCCAGAAGTATACAAGAAATCGCCTCCCTTAAAGTGAAGCGAAAAACTCTTATTTTGGAAATGGCGGACGTAGGCCAAATTGATAATGACTCCATTTCGATTATCGTCAACGGAGATTACCTTCTCACTTACCATCAACTCACTAATGAGAGGAAAAAATTAAAGATTAGATTAAAAAAAGGAGAGAATGAAATTTTCTTTATAGCACACAATGAAGGCAGCATTCCACCGAATACAGGAAGGTGCTATCTAAAAAGTGGTGGGAAAAAATGGACTTTCCCTGTTTCGACAAAACTTGATCAAAATGCTGTCATTCGAATTTTGGTGGAATAATCAAATGCAACTTATTGAGATGTAATGTTGTCTAATGGATAGCCAAAACTGCTACCTAATGCCTAGACTGTTACTTTTTATCGCTCTATTGGTTTCTTTTTCAGGGTATTCGCAAGAGATGTCGATTACTGGAGCTGATATCACCCAATGTGGAGGTTTTCTTGTGGATGATGGATTAAGTTCTTCCAATTATTCAAATAACTTAAATGCTACAATCACGGTCTGCGCAGAGGCACCAGAAACTATTGTCAATTTGTATTGGGCGGTTTTTGCATTGGGAAGTGGAGATTCTATGGAGATTTTTGACGGTAGCTCAACTTCAGCGCCCTTAATAGGAACCTATACAGGAAGCGACCTTCAGGCAATGGACATTACCAGCTCAATGAATGGATGCCTAACTGTTCATTTCGTTTCTGACGGAAGCGGTGTAGGAAATTTTGGAGCGGAAATTTCTTGTGGTCCACCTTGCGAAAGACCTTATTCAGTGATCAATACCTCCGAAGCTGTTCCTCTTTTAATTTGTCCGGGCGAAACTGTTTCATTTGACGCTTCTCAATCTATCTTTTACAATGGTGCTCAAATGCAGTCTTTCGAATGGGTCTTCGACGATGGAACAACTAATACAACAAGCTGGCCCACGGTAACGCATACTTTTAATACTCCTGGGGGATATGTAGTTCAACTTCTAATTACCGACGACAACGATTGTAATAGTGCTAACCTACCTGATCACACTATCCTTGTGAGCACATATCCTGACTTTAGCTTGATGTCTCCCAATTTTGATCTGTGCGTTGGCGGCTCTGATTTTATGGGGGTCAACTTCGCAATTCCAGATAGCATTTATGCTTCTGATAGTTTGAATACATGGATCAGCAATCCATGGAATGATCTTCCAGATATTGATCTTGGTGGCGCATTATTTATTCCAGATGATCAATCACAATGTTTTAGTGATGAAGTGACGTTTTCTAACTTCGATCTTGGGCAGTCCATTCAAACTACTGATGATATTGATAGTTTCTATATCAATTTCGAGCATTCATTTATTGGTGACATTACAATTTCATTCATCTGTCCTAATGGCCAATCACTGATTGTACACCAGCAGGGTGGTGGGGGTACCTACGCAGGAGAGCCCATTGACGTTGATAGTGACTTAAATCCTGGAATTGGCTACGACTATTGGTGGTCGCCAGATGCAACAAATGGAACATGGGCTGATAATTCTGGAGGAACGATAGCGTCTGGAACATATGAAAGTGTTCAGGATTTTTCTAACCTTATAGGTTGTCCATTAAATGGGACTTGGACAGTTGAAATTTGTGATATGTGGGCTTCAGATAATGGGTTCATTTTTGACTGGGGAATAAATTTCGATCCTGATTTGTTTGGTGATTTGTTATCCTTCACGCCGATTTATGGGTATGATTGCGACTCTACTTGGTGGGAAGGACCGAATATTATTTACCAAGATGGAGGATGTGACTTCATTCAAATAGAACTACTAGAAACTGGATCTTATGATTATACTTACTACGCTACAAATAATTTTGGTTGCACATTCGATACAACAATCGTTGTAGATGTATTCATTGCGCCTTCAGTAAATGCCGGACCCGATATTGAATTTGGTTGTGACCCAGTAGGACTTTCTGCAACGCTTGATGGTCAACCCATGGACTATGTTTTTGAATGGTCGCCGGCAGCAGGATTAAATAATCCTAACAGCGCAAATCCAATCCTACAAACTGTTTCGGGCCCTGTCACGTACACGCTGACAGGTTATCCGGTTGGATATCCTGGTTGCGCAACTTCGGATGAAATGGATGTCACGCTCGACCCCTCGTTGCCTTTTCCTGGAAGTCCTACAAATGTTCAATTGTGCAGCACATCACCACCCTTCAACATGATGGATGAGTTATTAGGTGATCCAACGTTGGGTGGTTTTTGGGAAGATCCCAATGGCAATTTAACTGATGAAACATTTGACCCAACTTCAGACTTAGCAGGAGTATATCAATACTACATTATTTACGAAGATTGCGAATTAAATACTCCTATGACTGTTATAATTGCAAATCCTGCGATTACTATCTCCAATGATACAACTGTTTGTATTGGAGGCTCTGCTATTTCACAGATATTAAGCACTACTGATTTTAATGGAACTTATCAATATCAATGGAGTAATGGAAATGTTGGTCAATCAATTAATTTAAATAATTTATCAGAACCGGTTGAAATTTCTGTGGTGGCAGTGGATGCAGGTGGATGTGAGTCAGAACGTGAAATCATGGACATTGCAATTTATGATCCTCTACAAATTGAAACTTTTGTTGATACGGTAATTTGTCAAGAAGGATTAATAGATGTAGAAGCTCTAAGCTGGTCAGGGGGACATGGTGCATTTGATTTCTCATGGACATTCAATAACTCATCTATAGGAACTGGTATTGAAATCCATGATTTTGATCCCATCAGCGAAGGTACTTTTTGTGTCCGTATTGAAGACCAATGCGAAACACCAGCAGCTACCGATTGTTTTTATATGGCATTCGAAGAACCAATGGTTCTGACTATTGATGCAGATACTACTCGAGGTTGTGTACCTTTTGAAACCAACCTTTATCTAACGAATGCCCCTGCTACTTATATGATGAGTTCCGTTGGTTGGGACTTCGGTCCAGGTGGTGGAATTCAGACAGATGAGATAAATGCTTTTTATGGTAACTCAGGTGTATACGATGTTGCTTTGACCCTTCAGAGCGCTCGTGGCTGTTGGAATACACAGCTTTTTGAAAACTATATTACAGTTTTCCAAGGTCCATCAGCACAATGGTATGGAACACCTCAACCAACCACGTTTGAAAATCCAGAAATTACTTTTACGAATCTTTCATCAGGAAGTATCATTGGCATGGATTGGACATTTGAGCATAATGGAAACTGGTTAGGTTCAAGTGTTGAAGAAAATCCAGTATTTACATTTCCTTCAAATGCAGGAGCAACGTATGACGTTTCTTTAGCAGTAGTCGACATTAATAATTGTAGATCTGAGTTTACTGCGCCAATTGTTATCGGCGACATTTTCGCTATTTATATTCCTACCGCTTTCACTCCGAATGGAGACGGAATTAATGAATATTTTAAAGTCGAAGGTGCGGATATAGATGATACCGATTTCCATTTAGTAATTTTCAACAGATGGGGTGAAACCGTTTTTGAATCGAATGATCCAAATGAAGTTTGGCTTGGTGGTTTCGGAAATAATTCTGATTACTTCGCTCCTAATGGTGTTTATAATTACATCGTAAAAATTGGAGCCAAGTCAACTACTGAGCGTTTTGAAAGAAAAGGTATCGTTTCTCTGATTAGATAATTTACTTCTTCTCTAGAGCTACCCAAACGGATAGACCTACTTGACGAAATATAATGCTATCTACAAGCTTTATTATTGGCATCATGCGATTGTACAATCGCATTGATCCTTTATCGATTTCTTTTTTCTTAAGAATACTACCAGAGACATACCAACCTAGAATTCCTACAGCATTGAAGTAGGAGATTTTGAGTAATTCTAAATTTTGTGGAATATAATTTTTTAGTGTATTCTTTGTAAACCTTCTGTAGTGACCAAGTTCTTTATCAAAGTCATTATAAAGTGATTGATAAGCCGGAACTAATACAACTAATTTCCCACCAGTTCTAAGAAGAAGTGAGGCATTGACCATGGCCAGCTTATGGTCTTCAATATGCTCTACTACATTTAGTGCAAATACTGCGTCAAACTGTCCAATGAGATGGTGATATTCTTTTTCAAAATCGGGATGCACCATGTCCACTTTTACAGCTCTAGACGGATCAAGAGATAGTTTGTTTTGTAACTGACTTAAATAATTTTGGCGCAAATCGCTTACAGTTAGTTCTAGTCCGGCATTGATAGCAAGATCTGAAATATTACCAATTCCACTACCAAATTCAAATACTTTTCCGTCTAAAAATGGGCGAATCGTATCAAACATCCATTGATTGAAAGCAGGAGCTTCAGCTATCGCGTCTAAAGTTGATTCGCCATATTCGTCAACATTCTCCATGCTTTACTTAAGATGTTTTCTATTCCAAATATTGAATTTCAAAATGCACCAGATGGCTCGGAAACCATCTTTCCAACCTATTTTCTTTCCGTCTGCATAAGTTCTACCATAATAGGATATACCCACTTCGTATATTTTAATATTCTTTATGCGAGAAAGCTTTGCGGTAACTTCAGGTTCAAAGCCAAATCTTTTTTCCTTGAGCAGCAGTTGTTGCGCAATGGAAGTTCGAATCATTTTATAACATGTTTCCATATCCGTCAAATTCAGATTCGTAAACATGTTGCTCATTCCAGTAAGTACTTTATTTCCTATGCTATGCCAGAAAAAAAGAATGCGGTGACCGCCTGCGCCTTTATATCTGGAGCCATAAACAACGTCAGCATTGGCTTTAAAAACAGGCTGCATTAGTAGGTTATATTCCTCTGGATCATACTCCAAATCGGCATCTTGAATTACAAGATAGTCGCCTGTGGCAAGTGAAATTGCTTTATGAATAGCAGCTCCTTTACCGCTATTTTTTTCTTGGGTGTAAACTGAAATAGGAAAATCAGGATTCGCAAGTATATAAGCTTCCAAACTTTCAATAGTGTTGTCAGTGCTGCAGTCATTTACAACAATCACTTCTTTTTCAACACCATTTTCAAGCACCACTTTTTTGATTTTGTTTAAAATCAAATGAATTGTTGGTCCTTCATTGTAAGCTGGTATGAGTATAGAAAGCTTTTTCAAATGCGTATTTGGAATATTTCGGTGCAAGATAATTCAAGAATATAGCTGTTAATAGAATATGTTATTCGTGAATAAGAATATTGAATATTCAAATCTGAAAGTCAGTATTTTGGCTTAGTTAAACTTTAAATTTATTAAAAATGAAAAAGACAATTCTTGCTTTAGCAACTATCTGGGTTTTTGCAGCTTGCAAAAGAGACTCAGTAAATGTGATGGAGAATGCAGTGGTGGGCGATGTGTTGACGAGTAGAGTTGAAAGTGTTGTGCTGTCAGAATCTCCCTTGTCCAAAGAGGACGTGGATAACACTCTTAAAGGAATTTTAATGCGTGAACATGATTTTCATTGGGAATGGACAACTCCTGATGTGATATGGAGCGCCGGTCACTATGGCGATCAATCAATGGCAATAGGATACACCATAAATGGATTGGAGAGTATAGATGAAATAAGTCATACTATCGATTTGAAATCATCAAAATGGAAAGCCACTCATGATGCCATCATTCAATTGATTAAAGACACTTATTTCGAAAGCACTGGAAAGGCTTTGGATTGGAATGAAGTATTGGTAGAAGATGACGAGGTATTACCTATCATTACTATCAATATGGTGAATAGGGAGGTGATCCAAGCATTGATGAATTTAGAAAATGTGAGGTACATTGAGCCGATCGACTATATATTGGAAGTCGAAGAACAGCGTTCTTCTTCGGGATGTGACCCCTCGAGTTACAGCGTGTCTGGGGCAGATTATACTTGGTCAACTCCCAATTGTATGATTCCTTGGAATTTCAACAATATGAATATTCCAAACGCGTGGAGTCAAACGCAGGGACAAGGTATCACAGTTGGAGTCATTGATGCGGGTATCAGCTCAAGCCAATCGTTATTAAACGGTAGTTTTAATAATGGCGATAGCAATGTTGGCCGAAGCCGAACAGTTGGCTACACATTGGGTGGCACTGCATACACTTCTTGTTCGCATGGCACCAGCATGTCAGGTTTGGCTGTGGGTCCTCGAAACAATACAGGAGCTACCACAGGAGTTGCATACAAGAGCAACCTCTTTTTTGTGCGTGCGTGCAATGATGTAGTGCTCGATTCTGGAAGCGAGCGAACTGCGGTAAAAAATGCACTTGTTGGATTGGGAAATACTTCAGATGTAAAAGTGATCAGCATGTCTATTGGTACTCCGTTTGGGAGTTCCGTTTTAAAAGATGGTGTCAATTACGCTACCAACATGGGTAAATTGGTATTCGCTGCCGCCGGTACAAGTTTTAGCTGGACGGCATGGTGGGGAGTGATTTATCCTGCGGCATATAGTAATTGTGTGGCTATAACTGGTGTAAATGAAAATTCACAAACCTGCGACGATTGTCACGATGGAGGAGAGGTTGACTTTACAGTGGTAATGGAACGTAATTCTAACGATAGCCGAAATAGCTTGAGTTTGCCACAGAGCGGAACTTGGCCAACATATATAGGGGGAAGTTCATGTGCAACAGCGACTGCGGCGGGAATAGGCGCATTGGTTTGGTCTATTGACCCAACAATGACAAGAGCCGAGGTCTTGAATATTTTGACCATCACCTCACAATATTATCCCGGTCAAAGCTCAAGTAGAGGCTATGGCAATTTGAACGCCGGTGCAGCCGTAGCAGCAGCCCAAAACGCGATGTAATAGCATCTTTTCACAATAAAAAAAACCGAATGAATATTCATTCGGTTTTTTTTATGTTTTGTAATTTCATTTTAGTGAAAAACTACCAAAGAAATGAGCACACATTGTAACCTATTTACAACGAATTGAAAATTTTATTTCGAGCATCAATTACTCATTTTTTCAATAAATTGGGCTCATGAAAAATTTTGAAATATCAATGTCTCAAGCAAAAAAAAACGACCCGAAGGCCGCTTTGAATGTTTTCACAACGGTCTGATGACCTTATTGTGAATTGCTGTAAAATTGAGTATTCAAATATAGAAAATTATTTTAAATAAAAACTTAGATGAAAAAAATTTTAGGACTTGATCTTGGCGTTGCTTCCATTGGATGGGCATATACTGCTGAAAATGAAGGTGAAAGCAAGATACTTGGAATGGGGGTGAGAGTAATTCCTTTATCTAGTGAAGAAAGGGATGAATTCACCAAGGGAAATGCAATTTCTAAAAATGCGAAGCGAAGACTTAAAAGGGGCATGAGGAGAAATGCGTATCGCCGAACAATGAGAAAAGACTTGTTGAAAAAGGCCTTATCAGAGTTGAACATGCTTCCGCCATCTGAATTGTTTGAGGCTGTTTCAAAAATGGGGATTTGGGAGCTAAGATCAAGAGCGGCTTTAGAGAAAATATCACCACAAGAATTGGGTAGAGTGTTATATCATATCAATCAGAAGCGTGGTTTTAAGAGTAGCAGAAAAACGGAAGGTCAGGACGGTGAAGCTACAAAGGAATCAGAATACAAAGCACAAATTCGGTTGAACGCTGAAAAATTAATAGCCTCAAATATGACTTTAGGACAATGGGTATTCTCTCAGCTTCAGGAAGATGAACATTTCAAATTAAAAGGGATGATTTTTCCTCGTGAAGTCTACTTGAATGAGTTTGATACAATTTGGAGTACACAGTCAAAATATTTCGATGTGTTGAATGAAGAGCAATATCAAAAAATTAAGTTGGGAATCATTTTTCATCAAAGACCACTTAAAAGTCAAAAAGCCTTAGTCAGTAGATGCGAATTCGTTACTCGTTTTAAGGAGGTAAATGGAAAGCGAATGAATGTTTCACCTCGTGTTTCACCACGCACTGCTCCAATTGCTCAATGGAGTAAGATTTTGGAAGCGGTGAATAATCTTGATTTTAAAGATAAATACAGAAAGAGTATTGAAATAGAAAAAGAGCGACTTTTTGAACTAGCGGGTCAACTCAAGTTTAAGGAAAAAATGACAACGAAGGAAATTTATAAATTTCTCAAGTTATCTAATGATGTTAAATCCAACATTACGGAAAAGGGAATTCAAGGTGATACCACATGGTCGGCAATTGCTAAAGTCCTGAAAAATTATCCTGAAAATGAGCACCTTTTGTCCCAACTCGAATCATGGGAAATAACGTATTCCGATAACTCCAAAACGGATGTAACTACAGGTGAAATAACCGTATTTCCTGAAGTGGACGATTCATATCAAAATCACGTATATCAAAGATTATGGCATTTACTTTATTCCGTTGACGATGAAAAAAGTCTAATCAAAAACCTCAAGGAAGATTTCGGAATTTCTGAAGAATGTGCGGAGTATTTATCAAAACTTGACTTTACAAAAGCAGGCTTTTCAAATAAAAGCGCCAAGGCAATGCGCCTGATTATACCTCATTTGATGATGGGACATCAATATAGCAAAGCAATGGAATTTGCAGGATTTCGTCATTCTGACTATTTAACTAAACTGGAAAATGTATCAAGAGATTTACTAAGCAAATTGCCTAACCTGCCTAAAAACTCATTGCGACAACCTGTAGTTGAAAGGGTTTTAAACCAACTGATCAATTTAATAAATGCAATAATGGAAGAGCCATCTTTAGGAAGGCCAGATGAAATCCGTGTGGAGTTGGCCAGAGAGTTGCAGCAAAGCAAGGAGGAAAGAAATAAATCCTCGAAGAACATTAGTGCCGCTGAAAAACGCAATAAGCAAATTGAAGATAAATTGAGAAATGAATTTGGCTTTAAAAAGGTTAACAAGTCATTAATCAATAAATACAAGATGCATGAAGAGTTAGGGGGAGTTTCGATATACACTGGAAAAGGAATTTCACTAGCTGATTTCTTAAATGGAAATGGAGTCGAGGTGGAACATATCATTCCTAGAAGCCGACTTTTTGATGATAGCTTTTCGAATAAAACAATGTCTGAAAGTTGGGTGAATAAAGCGAAGGGAAATATGACAGCTTATGACTTTATGCTGAAGCAACCAGTGCCGGGTTTGCTTGCCTTTGAGGATTATGTGGATATGGTGAATAGTCTAGTGAAAGGAAAGGATGCTGGTATAAGTAAAACAAAACAAAAAAGATTATTGACTCCTCAATCGGAAATTCCGAATGACTTTATTAATCGACAATTGCGAGAAACTCAGTACATCTCAAAAAAGGCAGCGCAAATACTAGCCTTGGTTTGTCGAGATGTGAAGTTTACAAGCGGAGGTATGACAGATTTCTTGAGGGATAAATGGGGGTGGAATGATGTTCTTAAAAAAATTAACTGGACCAATTATGAAAAACAGGGTTTGACGCAAATAGAGCCAACTGCTGATGGCAGACGTTTGTATCACATCAAAGATTGGAGCAAAAGGGATGATCACCGTCACCATGCTATCGATGCCTTGGTAGTGGCCTGTACAAAACAAAGTTATATTCAAACATTGAACAATCTGAATCAATTGGTAGAGAAGGGCAACGCTGATAATTTGAAGGAATTGGATCATGTAAAGATTAAAGAATTTTCTGGACTTTCTCCATTTAGCACGGATCAAGTGATACAGGAAGTGGAAAAGATTAATGTTTCTTATAAACGTGGAAAACGAGTTGGTGTTAAGAGCAAGAACAAATCGACCCAGCACGTACATTTAATTCCTAGAGGCGCATTAAGTGAGGAGACTGTCTATGGAAAAATAAAGCTTCGCGTGAAACGTAAAGCGAAATTGAATAAAGAATTCGATCCTTCATGGGTGATCGTGGATAAGCAATTGAGAAAATTAGTGCAGGATCGATTGCGTGAAAATGATTTCGATAGCAGCAAAGCGTTCAAGAAAAAATTGTTCTATGATGCAAGCGAAACTGTACAAATAAAAGATGTGGAAATATGGGATTGGCAAGAAGAGGTAGTGGTTAAATACCCGTTGACCGCTCTAAAAAGAAAGGACTGTGAATACATCGTGGATGAGTTGGTAAAGGAAAAAGTCATTGCATTTTTTGACAGCTTTGCCGATGAGAAAGAAGCATTGAAAAATATTGGGACAAGCACTATTTGGTTTAATGAGAAAAAGGGAATTCCAATCCGCACGGTTCGATTGAAAACAGGCTTAGGCAAAGTAGTACCATTAAATGAGAGTGACGGGGAAGATTCACATTCGTTCGTAAAACCAGGTAATAACCATCATTTGGCGGTATATCAGAGAGAAGACGGGACCTATTTCGATAAAATGGTATCATTTCAAGAGGCATTTGCAGCCATGCAAAGTGGCTTGCCCGTCTATCAAAAAGAATTGGAAGGAGCCAAATTGGTTTGGAAGTTCGAACAAAATGATATGTTCATAATTAAGAATGAGGAAGGAGTTGAAAGATTGTATAGGGTTCAAAAGATTACTAAAAAATCCAATGGAGCCATTGATGTTTGGTTTAGACTTAACTCCGAGGCTATTTTAAAGGATTCTTCAATTCATAATCAATTGGGACTTTTTTATAATTTTCGAAGTCTAACAAAAATTGTTGAAGTAAGTCCACGAGCGGTTAAAATCAATTACTTGGGGAGGTTAACCAATGATTAAGCGCACTATAGTTATTGAGAACGCGAGTTACTTGTCTTTACGACTGAATCAATTAGTTGTTAGAAAGGAAGGTGAGAGTGAGGAAAAAAGTGTACCCATTGAAGATATTGCAGTGCTCATATTAGAATCTCAACAGATTACAATTACCAATGCGTTACTCTCAACTTTGCTTAAAGAGCAAGTAGCTGTAATTTCTTGTGAAGAGCGACACATGCCAATTGGACTATGGATGCCGCTCGAAGGTAATACACTTCAAAGCGCAAGATTTCAAATGCAAATGGAAGTTTCTGTTCCTCTGAAAAAACAAGTTTGGTCGCAACTCATCAAATCAAAAATTGAAAATCAGAGCGAAGTACTAAAGTATGTTGGTCAAAACTGTGAACCACTCATCAGATGGGCTAAAGAAGTGCGTTCTGGAGATCCAGATAACTTAGAAGCGCGAGCAGCTTCTTATTATTGGCGAGGTTTGTTCGGCGATATGTCATTCAAAAGAGAAAGGTTTGGCGAGCCTCCAAATCATTTGTTGAATTACGGTTACGCAATTCTGAGAGCAATGGTGGCAAGAGCATTGGTTGCAAGCGGATTGATGCCTACCTACGGCGTGCATCATCGAAATCAGTATAATGCCTATTGTTTGGCAGACGATGTAATGGAACCTTTTAGACCGTTTATCGATTGGCACATTATTAAAATCGCTGAGAACTTGGATATTCCAGATGAACTGACGAGGCAATGGAAGATTGAACTATTGAAAATACCTACATTGGACATAGTGATAAAAGGTACAAAAAGTCCAATGCTCGTGGCCATCTCGAAAATTTCGGCATCATTAGTGAAAGTGTATGAGGGTGAAGTGAAGAAATTGGATCTTCCTTCATTTTCAAATGTCTTTTAACAGAATAAATGCATATCGAATTATGTGGGTACTGGTATTCTTTGATTTACCGGTAGAAACACCCCGTGAGAGAAAGGCTGCAGCAGAGTTTCGAAAGGAATTGATTAGGGATGGTTTTACCATGTTCCAGTTTAGTATTTACCTGCGCAATTGCCCAAGTAAAGAAAATGCTGATGTTCACGTGAACCGAGTTAAAAAGCTTTTGCCAAAAAAAGGCCACGTAGGAATACTGAGTGTAACGGATCGGCAATTATCTCAAATGGAAATTTTCTTTGGAAAAAAAGAGATAGAAATTCCTACAGGCTATCAGCAGTTGGAGTTGTTTTAAAATAGAAAATGGCGATGAAAATTTTAAATTAAAAATATCATCGCCATTTCTGTTTCGTTCATTTTTTTTGTCGCGAAAAACCGGTGTAATTCACATGAAAACCAGTTTTTTAGGCTAAGTTCTGGTGTGAACGATTCTTCAAAGAACTCAATTTTACAGCAATTCACAACCTTGTTGGAGTGAAATGATTTCAACGTGGTGGTGTGAACGATTCTTCAAAGAACTCAATTTTACAGCAATTCAAAACTGCCATATCAATAAATGGATTTAATATTTAAATCAAGTTCCTGCTTTTTGCTTTTTAGAAAAGCGTTGAAATCCTCAAGTTGATTGAAATGCTGAACGATGAGAAGAAAAGTATCAATGGTGAAGTTCTTCCCATTTTCAATGTTCTGAATTGTGATTCGCGAAAGGTTCAACCGATCAGCCAATTCTTGTTGCGAGAGCTTGTGTTGCCCCCTCAACTTTTTGACCCAGGCCCCAATATCAGATTTAACATCACTTATTTTTACAATTGAAAACATCAATTTTGCATATTATAATATTCAAATATACAAAATATCGTCAAATTGTATATTATAATATGCTATATTTTTCGTTTGCGCTTTCTGCGATTATCGATTTTATCCTTTTCAATAAAAGGCTCGTCTACGGGCATTTCAAGATCAGATTCCTCTACCACGACTGGCAGCTCCAATTGGCGGATGTGTTCTTCGTTGGATTTGACAGTTTCCACCGCATCCAAAATTTTGGTGGCCAACTCGCCATTTACTTTGTCGTAATACGCAATTTGACGCGCATCTAAATTGTAAAACATGCTTAGAAACGTCATTGCTCCCGCATAAGTTCCAAGAAGAGATGGATGACTTCCATCTGGACTATATAATTCAATATCAGGATAAGTTGCTCTAATCTGTCTCCAAACTAACCCTACGGGAATCATCGTTGCGCCAATTTGCTTGGAAAGTGTACGGTAGCGCTGTTCTAATAGAGAATCCATTCCCATATAAGTGCGAACTGGAGCCCAAAATTCACCATTATGCATGTCACCATCCCTACGGCCCCAAGTTTCATACAAGGCTAATTTTGCTTGGGGATTATATTTGGTAATGGTGTCAACTAATTGGTTGAGATAAGGAATACTTTCTTTTTCCACCGTAGAATCAGGTAGAGAAAGTGCTTGGCTAAACTCCTGAAGAACTACAATATCATACTTATCTTTTTTGATAGCGGCAATTGTATTTGAATCTACAGCATGCCACATCCAATGCCAGCCGCCAGGTGTTGCACTCACACTTGTGAATTTTAATCCCATTGAGGAGGCTGCCTTCTGAAGCATCCCAGGCAGATCATTAGTATGAGTATAGCTATTTCCAATGAAGAGCACTTTCAATGTGTTCGCATCCAGATTTTCGATGGTGCGTGGTAAAGCAGGGGCGAGGGTATCGTTCAATGTTTTCTTGCGAATACTGACTTCTTGGGCTGCAATATGAGCGACGAAAACTAAAACTGCTATGGTGGTTAATAAAATCTTCATACGAAGTGTGCTATTTCTGAGCAAGAATACTCAAAATTCAATCCAAAATTGTGTTTGATGAAGGATAAAAAAAAACTCCTGACTATGTCAGGAGTTTTTAATATCTGAGAAATTGAATTTCTTATTCTGAAATAACATTTTCGTTTCTCTTGGCAACAAGATTCACATAATCTTCGCTGTTTCCTACAATCATGTTTTGGAAACGACGAACACCTGAACCCGCTGGGATTGGGTGACCTACGATTACGTTTTCTTTCAAACCAATCAAGTAATCTGTCTTACCTTGAACGGCAGCTTCGTTAAGAACCTTAGTAGTTTCCTGGAACGATGCAGCAGAGATCCATGATTCTGTTTGAAGAGAAGCTCTTGTAATACCCTGAAGCATTGGACGAGCAGTTGCTGTGATCGCTTGACGCGCTTCAACTTCCTTCTTGTCTTTACGCTTCAATTGTGAGTTCTCATCGCGCAATTGACGTACACTGATGATCATACCTTCTTTGAAACGATCTGATTCACCTGCTTCTGTAATTACAACTTTGTCGAACAACAAGTCGTTTTCTTCAACGAATTCAGCTTTGTCAACGTTAGTTCCTTCTAGGAATCGAGTGTCTCCTGCGTCAAGGATTTCTACTTTACGCATCATTTGACGTACGATAACCTCGAAGTGCTTATCATTGATTTTTACACCTTGTAAGCGATATACTTCTTGAATTTCGTTTACAAGATATTCTTGTACAGCAGTTGGACCTTGGATGTCGAGGATATCTCCAGGAGAGATAGCACCGTCAGAAAGTTGCATACCTGCACGAACGAAGTCTCCATCCTGCACAAGGATGTGCTTAGATAGTGGAATCAAATATTTCTTCTCTTCACCTGTTCTTGAAGTTACTGAAACCTCACGGTTACCACGCTTGATTTTTCCGTATTGAACGATACCGTCAATTTCAGAAACCACAGCTGGGTTTGATGGGTTACGCGCTTCAAACAACTCAGTTACTCGAGGAAGACCACCGGTGATGTCACCACCACGACCAGCCATACGAGGGATCTTTGCAAGGATGATACCTTTACCAATCTTCTGACCATTTTCGATACTGATGTGAGCACCTACTGGTAGAGAGTAAACTTTTACCACCTCTTTGTTTCGAACGATCTCGATACTTGGGTTCTTCTTCTTATCTTTTGTTTCAATGATAATCTTTTCAGAGAATCCGGTTTGTTCATCGACTTCTGTTTTGAAAGTAATACCTTCTTCAACAGCGTCAAATTTGATGATACCGTCTTCTTCAGTGATGATCACAGAGTTGAATGGGTCGAATTCACAAATAACATCTCCTTTCTTCACTTCCTGACCAGGCTTCACTACAAGTGTTGCACCATATGGAAGGTTAGAAGTAGTCAATGCCATACCGTTTTTCTCATCCATGAGTTTGATTTCAGAAGAACGAGAAACCACGATGGTTTTCATTTCTCCGCTATCATTCATGCGCTCAACGGTACGTAATTCGTCAATTTCAACTGTACCAGAGTACTTCGCTTTGATATCACTTTCGATAGCTGATGCAGATGAAGCACCACCCGTGTGGAACGTACGAAGTGTAAGCTGCGTACCTGGTTCACCGATTGATTGAGCTGCGATAACACCGACAGCCAAACCTTCTTGAACCATTCTCGCTGTTGCAAGGTCACGACCATAGCACTTCGCGCAACATCCACGCTTGCTTTCGCAAGTCAATACTGAACGAATTTCTACTTCTTCGATACCTGCAGCTTCGATAGCTGTAGCCACATCTTCACTGATTTCAGCACCACCTTCTACGATGATCTCACCAGTTTCTGGATTTGCAATATCATGAACACTTGTTCTACCAAGAATTCTTTCACGTAGTGTTTCTACTACTTCATCGCTCTTCTTAAGTGCTGTTGCTACAATACCACGGAGTGTACCACAGTCAACCTCATTGATGATTACATCTTGTGCAACGTCTACTAGACGACGAGTAAGGTAACCGGCATCGGCAGTTTTCAAAGCCGTATCGGCAAGACCCTTACGAGCACCGTGGGTAGAGATGAAGTACTCAAGGATTGAAAGACCTTCCTTGAAGTTTGCAAGGATCGGGTTCTCAATCATGTCTTGACCACCTGCAGCAGCGTTTTTCTGTGGTTTCGCCATCAGACCACGCATACCAGCCAACTGACGAATCTGTTCTTTCGAACCACGGGCTCCAGAATCGTACATCATGTAGATACTGTTGAAGCCTTGTTGGTCTGTTTTCAGACGATCCATCAAGATGTTGGTCAATCTTGAGTTTGTATTTGTCCAAATGTCAATTACCTGGTTGTAACGTTCGTTGTTGGTAATAAGACCCATATTATAGTTGTCAAATACCTCTTGAACTTTTTGACCAGCTTCTCCAACCAATTTTTCTTTTTCAGCAGGAATAACAACGTCAGAAAGTTTGAACGACAATCCACCTCTGAAGGCCCAGTAGTAACCGATATTTTTCATATCGTCTAGGAATTTAGCAGTACCTGCAATTCCAACTACTTTCAAGATATCACCAATGATATCACGAAGGGCTTTCTTAGTTAGGAGTTGGTTAATGAAACCAACTTCTTTAGGAACAACCTCATTGAAAAGAACGCGACCACAAGTTGTTTCGATAATGCTAGCATTGCCAGCGATATCTGTCCAACGAACTTTGATGTGCGCGTGAAGATCTAATTGACCTTCGTTGAAAGCAATAATTACTTCTTCTGGAGAATAGTAAGTCTTGTCTTCACCTTTTGCAGGAGCTTCCGGAGTACCACGACGTGCCTTGGTGATGTAATACAGACCAAGTACCATGTCCTGAGAAGGAACGGTAATAGGAGCACCATTTGCTGGGTTGAGGATGTTGTGAGCAGCAAGCATCAACAATTGCGCTTCCAAAATTGCAGCACTTCCAAGTGGAACGTGTACCGCCATCTGGTCACCATCGAAATCGGCGTTGAAGGCCGTACAAACTAGTGGGTGCAATTGAATAGCTTTTCCTTCAATCAACTTTGGTTGGAAGGACTGGATACCTAATCTGTGAAGGGTAGGGGCACGGTTCAGAAGAACTGGGTGACCTTTCAACACATTTTCAAGAATATCCCAAACTACTGCTTCTTTTTTATCTACAATTTTTTTAGCAGACTTAACTGTTTTCACGATACCTCTTTCAATCATCTTACGGATGATGAATGGCTTGAATAGCTCAGCAGCCATATCTTTTGGAAGACCGCATTCGTGAAGTTTCAATTCAGGTCCAACGACGATTACCGAACGCGCTGAATAGTCAACACGCTTACCCAAAAGGTTTTGACGGAAACGTCCTTGCTTACCTTTCAAAGAGTCAGAAAGAGACTTAAGTGGCCTGTTGCTTTCTGTCTTAACTGCTGAAGACTTACGGCTATTGTCAAACAATGAGTCAACAGCTTCTTGAAGCATACGCTTTTCGTTACGTAAGATTACTTCAGGAGCTTTGATTTCTACCAATCGCTTCAAACGGTTGTTACGAATGATAACGCGACGGTAAAGGTCATTCAAGTCAGAAGTAGCGAAACGACCGCCATCTAGTGGCACAAGTGGACGCAATTCTGGTGGAATTACAGGAACCACTTTAGTGATCATCCATTCTGGGCGGTTTTCGATACGTGTATTTGCATCACGGAAAGCTTCAACAACTTGAAGGCGCTTCAACGCTTCATTTTTACGCTGCTGAGACGTTTCAGTGTTAGCCTTGTGACGTAGTTCGTAAGAAACTTCGTCAAGGTTCACGCGTGAAAGCAAATCATAAAGTGCTTCAGCACCCATCTTTGCCAAGAACTTATTAGGATCCTTGTCGTCAAGATATTGGTTTTCCTTTGGAAGTTTTTCAAGAATATCCAAATATTCTTCTTCTGTAAGGAAGTCATTTACTTGAAGAGAGATACCTTCTGCAGTTGTTGCAGGACCAGCATTAATTACTACATAACGTTCGTAATAAATAATTTGATCAAGCTTCTTTGTAGGAAGACCAAGAAGGTAACCAATCTTGTTTGGAAGAGAACGGAAGTACCAGATATGAGCTACAGGCACAGTCAATGTGATGTGACCCATACGCTCACGACGTACTTTCTTCTCAGTTACTTCAACACCACAACGGTCACAAACAATACCCTTATAACGGATACGCTTATACTTACCGCAGTGACATTCGTAATCTTTTACCGGACCGAAAATTCTCTCGCAAAACAAACCATCACGTTCTGGCTTGTAAGTACGGTAGTTGATGGTCTCTGGCTTCAGAACCTCACCATGTGAACGCTCCAGAATATCTTCCGGAGAAGCGAGACTAATCGTAATCGATCTGAAGTCGCTATTTGGTCGGTTTACTTTTTTTGCTTGAAGCATATTCTTAGATGTGTCTTTTAATTAATTGGGTGAATGTTGGGATTAGTTTTGGTTGAGTGTAATATTCAATCCAAGACCTCTCAATTCATGCAACAATACATTGAATGACTCTGGAATACCCGGTATCGGCATGTTTTCGCCTTTAACGATACATTCGTAAGCCTTCGCACGTCCAATAACGTCATCTGACTTAACGGTAAGAATTTCTTGAAGAATGTTAGCAGCACCGAATGCTTCAAGTGCCCAAACTTCCATCTCACCGAAACGCTGACCACCGAACTGCGCCTTACCACCCAATGGTTGTTGAGTAATAAGTGAGTAAGGTCCAATCGAACGAGCGTGCATTTTATCATCCACCATGTGGCTAAGCTTAATCATGTAGATAACACCTACTGTAGCTTGTTGCTCGAAGCGCATTCCCGTGCCACCATCGTAAAGATAAGTTACACCGAAACGTGGTACTCCAGCGTCGTCAGTTACATTATTGATGTCATCAACAGTAGCTCCGTCGAAAATTGGTGTAGCGAATTTCTTACCTGTATTAAGACCTGCCCAACCGAGGATAGTTTCGTAAATCTGTCCAAGGTTCATACGAGAAGGTACCCCAAGAGGGTTAAGAACAATGTCAACAGGAGTTCCGTCTGCAAGGAATGGCATGTCTTCATCGCGAACGATTCGAGCTACAATACCCTTGTTTCCGTGACGACCTGCCATCTTATCGCCAACTTTCAGCTTACGCTTTTGAGCGATATAAACTTTCGCCAATTTCACAATACCCGCTGGTAGTTCATCACCAACAGTCAATTGGAATTTCTTGCGCTTGTATCCACCAAGAAGTTCGTTGTACTTCAAGTTGAAGTTGTGAATACAACGCTTCACCAATTCATTTGTATCAGCATCCTTCGTCCATCCTTCAGTGTTGATTACACTGTAATCTAGAATTGAAAGTGCCTTCACTGTGAACTTAGTTCCTTTCTTGATTTGCTCTTCTTTGAAGTAGTTGAATACTCCTTGGCAAGTGTTATCTTTTACAATAGCGATAAGCTTATCTACAAGAACTTTACGCAAATCGTAAACTTCTTTTTCGTGCTCTTTGTCAAGAGCTTCGATGATTGCTTTTTCGTTTGATTTGATAGCTTTCTTGTCTTTAACTGTTCTGCTGAACAATTTCTTGCCAATTACCACACCGCTAGCTGCTGGTGGAACTTTCAAAGAAGCATCTTTTACATCTCCTGCTTTGTCACCGAAGATTGCGCGAAGAAGTTTTTCTTCTGGAGTTGGATCAGTTTCTCCTTTTGGAGTGATTTTACCCACAAGAATATCACCTTCTTTAACTTCAGCACCAACGCGAATCATACCGTTTTCATCCAAATCCTTTGTAGCTTCTTCGCTTACGTTAGGAATGTCCGATGTCAATTCTTCCACACCACGTTTAGTATCACGTACTTCAGTAGTATACTCGTCAATGTGGATAGAAGTGAAGATATCTTCACGAGCCACACGCTCAGAAATCACGATCGCATCCTCGAAGTTGTAACCTTTCCAAGGCATGAAAGCAACTTTCAAGTTTCTTCCAAGTGCAAGTTCACCACCTTTTGTAGCATAACCTTCAACTAGGATTTGACCTTCAGTTACACGTTCACCCTTAGTTACAAGAGGGCGAAGGTTGATACACATTGATTGGTTTGTTTTTCCAAACTTCTTGATGTCATAAGAAATAACACCAGAGTTGAAGCTTACCAATTCATCCTCTTCTGAACGCTTGTATTTGATTCTAACTTCGTTAGCATCTACATATTCAACTACACCTTCACCTTCTGCAGTCAGAAGAACGCGGCTATCTTTAGCTACACGGCCTTCAAGACCTGTACCAACGATAGGAGCCTCAGGACGCATCAAAGGCACAGCCTGACGCATCATGTTCGATCCCATCAAGGCACGGTTCGCGTCATCGTGCTCAAGGAATGGAATCAATGATGCAGCGATAGAAGCAATTTGGTTTGGAGCAACGTCCATCAAGTTGATGTTCGTTGGAGCGGTAACTGGGAAGTCACCTTCCAAACGTGCCTTAACAGTAGGAGTAAGGAAGTTACCTTTTTCATCGATTTTCGCATTCGCCTGAGCAATTACGCGAGTATCTTCATCTTCAGCACTTAGGTAAGTTACACCAGAATTGTCCATTACTGCCTTACCGTTTTGTACTTCGCGGTATGGAGTTTCAATGAATCCAAGTCTATTGATCTTAGCGTATACGCAAAGAGAAGAGATAAGACCGATGTTAGGACCTTCAGGAGTTTCAATAGTACAAAGACGCCCGTAGTGAGTGTAGTGTACGTCACGAACCTCGAAACCAGCTCTTTCACGAGAAAGACCACCTGGTCCGAGTGCCGACATACGACGCTTGTGTGTAACTTCTGAAAGTGGGTTAGTTTGGTCCATGAACTGGCTCAACTGGTTAGTACCAAAGAACGAGTTGATAACCGAACTAAGTGTTTTAGCATTGATAAGGTCAATAGGAGTGAACACTTCGTTGTCACGAACGTTCATTCTTTCACGAATGGTGCGAGCCATACGAGCTAGACCTACAGCAAACTGGTTGTACAATTGCTCTCCAACTGTACGAACACGACGATTTGACAAGTGGTCGATATCATCCACATCAGCCTTAGAGTTTACAAGCTCAATAAGGTAACGAATGATGCTGATGATGTCTTCTTTTGTCAATGTGCGTTGATCAGCATTGCTGTTAAGACCTAGTTTACGGTTGATACGGAAACGTCCAACTTCACCTAGATCGTAACGTTGTTCTGAGAAGAACAACTTGTCGATTACGCCGCGAGCAGTTTCCAAATCTGGTGGCTCGGCATTACGCAATTGACGGTAGATATATTCTACAGCTTCTTTTTCACTGTTAGATGTATCCTTTTGAAGTGTATTGTGGATGATAGTGAAATCTGCTGAATTCGATTCTTCTTTGTGAAGAATGATGAATTTAGCTCCACTGTCCACGATAATATCGATGTGTTGATCTTCTAGAACCGTTTCACGGTCGAAGACAACTTCATTTCGTTCAATAGAAACAACCTCTCCAGTATCTTCATCCACGAAGTCTTCGATCCAGGTTTTAAGTACACGAGCTGCAAGACGGCGGCCCAATACTTTTTTCAATCCAGATTTAGAAACTTTTACTTCTTCTGCAAGGTTGAAAATTTCAAGGATTTGACGGTCACTTTCGTATCCGATTGCGCGGAGTAGGGTAGTAACCGGTAATTTTTTCTTACGATCGATATAAGCGTACATCACATTATTGATGTCGGTAGCAAATTCGATCCAAGATCCTTTGAATGGAATGATACGAGCGCTATAAAGCTTCGTACCGTTCGCGTGACGGCTTTGGCCGAAGAATACACCAGGAGAACGGTGTAATTGTGAAACAATAACACGTTCAGCCCCGTTAATAACGAAGGAACCTTGAGGTGTCATGTAAGGAAGAGTACCCAAGTACACGTCCTGCACGATAGTTTCGAAATCTTCGTGTTCAGGGTCAGTACAGTACAACTTAAGTTTAGCCTTAAGAGGTACGCTGTAAGTCAAGCCTCTTTCAATACATTCTTCAATGGTGTATCGAGGAGGATCAATGAAATAATCCAAGAATTCCAATACGAATTGGTTTCTTGTATCAGTAATAGGGAAGTTCTCAGCAAATACTTTAAAGAGGCCTTCGTTCTGTCTGTTTTCAGGATTTGTTTCAAGTTGAAAGAAATCCTTGAACGAAGCCAACTGGATTTCTAGGAAATCCGGGTATTCGTAGAAACTTTTGGTTGAGGAAAAGTTTGTCCTCTCATCCATTTTTTTCAGCGTTGCCAAGGCGTTTGACTTTTTTAATTATAAAAAAATGCATTCGGTACTAGATTCAGTAGGAGAGTACCATCACCTTTAAATACGGGGGTATGAATATAAACAAGTTTAGGCCATCCCGAAAACGGGAGGCCTAAACTTGGTATTCAATGAGTTGTGATATTACTTAATCTCAACTTTAGCTCCGGCTTCTTCAAGTTGTGTTTTCAAAGCGTTTGCTTCGTCTTTTGTAACACCTGTCTTGAGAGGAGATGGAGCCTTATCTACTGCGTCTTTAGCTTCTTTCAAACCAAGACCAGTAAGATCTTTAACAAGCTTAACAACTGCAAGCTTGTTAGCACCGCCTTCAACTAGAACTACGTCGAATTCAGTTTTTTCTTCAGCAGCAGCAGCGCCACCACCAGCACCAGGAGCAGCAACTGCTACAGCAGCAGCAGCAGGCTCAATGCCATATTCGTCTTTAAGAATTTGAGCTAACTCATTTACTTCCTTTACGGTTAAGTTAACTAGGCTTTCCGCCATTGCTTTCAAATCAGCCATTTTATGGATTTTTAAAAGGTAATACTTTATTAATTGTTGTTTTGTGGAAGTTTATTATCCGCGTTCTTCCAACGCTTTTACTAGACCTGCCACTTTGTGACCTGCGCTTCCTTGAAGAGCAGAGACAACATTTTTCGCAGGAGATTGAAGAAGGGCAACAAGGTCGCCAAGTAATTCTTCTTTGCTCTTAATCGCAACAAGACTTGCAAGTTGATCTGCACCAACATAACATTCTTCTTGTACGAAAGCTGCTTTAAATGCAGGCTTGTCTTGGTTTTTCTTTTTGAACTCAGTAATCAGGCGAGCAGGAACATTAGCTACTTCTGCAATCATCAATGCGGTGTTACCCTTCATTGCTGGGAAAAGTGGGCTATAGTCCTTTCCGTCGATACGCTAAAGAGCTTTCTTAAGAAGTGAGTTTTTTACAACTCTCATCTTAACTCCACTTTTGAAACATTCACGACGAAGTGCACCGGTTGCCTGAGCGTTCAAAGATTCAGTATTCGCTAAGTAGAACACTGGGCTAGCACCCAAAATCTCTACTAGATCCGCGATTTCCTGGTTTTTTTCTTCTCTTGTCATAGTATTATAACTCGCGTTTGGCTACCAGTGATTAGTTCACTGATCTTGGTTCAACATTAACTCCAGGACTCATAGTAGAAGACATTGAAATGCTCTTGATATAAGTTCCTTTCGCAGCGCTTGGTTTCAATTTCAACAAAGACTGGATAAGCTCATTTGCGTTTTCTGCAAGTTGCTTTGTTTCGAAAGAAACTCTTCCGATACTAGCATGAACAACACCTGCTTTGTCTACTTTGAAATCAATGTTACCGGCCTTCTTTTCAGTTACGGCCTTTCCAACATCCATAGTAACAGTGCCAGTCTTAGGGTTTGGCATAAGTCCACGAGGACCTAAGATTCTACCCAAAGCACCAACTTGTCCCATTACACTGGGTGTGGTAATAATTACATCCACATCGGTCCATCCGCTTTTGATCTTATCGATGTACTCAGTCAAACCTACGTGGTCAGCGCCTGCTTCTTTAGCTTCTGCTTCCTTGTCTGGTGTACAAAGTACTAATACTCGAACATCTTTACCTGTTCCGTGAGGTAATGAAACCGTACCACGAACCATTTGGTTAGATTTTTTCGGATCAACTCCAAGACGAACTGCGATGTCAACTGAAGCGTTAAACTTCGTTGCAGTGATTTTCTTCACTACATCAGCAGCCTCAGACAAGCTGTACGACTTAGTCGCATCATACTTCTCAAGAGCTGCCTTGTGGTTTTTGCTCAAATTTGCCATTGTTCTTTTTCTTAGAGATTAAAACGGACGATCACCGGTTACCTGAATTCCCATACTGCGAGCAGTACCAGCCACCATTTTCATAGCAGACTCGATAGTGAAGCAATTAAGGTCAGGTAGTTTGTCTTCTGCAATAGTGCGAACTTGATCCCAAGTCACACTCGCTACCTTCTGTCTGTTAGGTTCAGCAGCTCCTTTTTTAGCCTTTGAAATCTCTAACAATTGAACGGCACCAGGTGCAGTTCTAATGATAAAGTCAAATGACTTATCACTATAAACTGTGATAATCACCGGACAAACCTTTCCTGCTTTATCCTGGGTTCTAGCATTGAATTGCTTACAGAATTCCATGATATTCACACCTTTAGAACCCAGTGCAGGTCCTACAGAGGTGAAGGGTTTGCGGCGCCACCTTTAATTTGCAGCTTGATTAATCCAGCTACTTCTTTCGCCATTTTATTATTTATTTATTTGGTTTGCGTGACAGACGGAGGGAAGCGAAGCGTAACATAAAAATATTACACCGCTGTCACACGCTTTTAATTAACTTTCTTTTTCTACCTGCATGTAGCCAAGTTCCAATGGAGTCTTTCTTCCGAAAATTTTCACTGTAACTTTCAATTTCTTCTTCTCCTCATTGATTTCCTCAATAACTCCGCTAAGTTGTTGAATGGACCATCAATTACCTTCACATTTTCACCCACAACAAATGGAATGTTTAATTCTTCTCCGCTCTCAGCCAATTCATCCACTTTACCCAAGATTCTGTTTACTTCAGAAAGTCTTAGTGGAATTGGGTCTCCCTTTTTCTCGGCTCCAAGAAAGCCAATCACGTTTGTGATATTCTTGATGATGTGAGGAATTTCTCCTACAAGAGCAGCTTCAATTAATACATAACCTGGCAAGTAGCTTCTTTCCTTACTAACTTTTTTTCCGTTTCTAACTTGAAACACTTTTTCAGTAGGAATAAGTACTTGCGATACAAAGTCTTGTAATCCACGTGCCTTGATTTCAGACTCGATAAAGTCTTTTACCTTCTTTTCCTTACCACTAATGGCGCGGACTACATACCACTTTTTTTCGAAATCGCTCATCGCGTCTTACTTATGATAAAAATGAATAGATGAATCCAATCATACCCTTCCAAACAGAGTTAGAATCTCCAGAAACTCCAAAAATGAAGTCCATAGCGAAAATTAGAACTGTTAGAATGATAATTGCGATGAACACAAGAACAGTGCTTTCCTGTAACTCTTTCCATGTAGGCCAGGTTACTTTATGCATTAGTTCGTTGTATGATTCTTCTATGTATGTCTTGATACCTGCCATTTTGCGTGGTATTAAATCGTTTGTCTTCAGCACAGGCGGAGAGATTCGAACTCCCATCAACGGTTTTGGAGACCGCTATTCTACCCTTGAACTACGCCTGTAAAATCACGTTTAGTCTTTAAACGTGAAAGTGAAGGTGAAAACTATGGTTAAGTTTTCACCTTCACATATATTGTTTCAAGTATATTACTTGATGATATCAGTAACCTGACCAGCACCTACTGTACGACCACCTTCACGGATAGCGAAGCGAAGTCCTTTGTCCATAGCGATAGGAGCGATCAACTTAACAGTGATAGAAACGTTATCTCCAGGAACAACCATTTCACGTCCAGCTTCCAATTGGATTTCTCCAGTTACGTCAGTTGTACGGAAGTAGAACTGAGGACGGTATTTGTTGTGGAATGGAGTGTGACGACCACCTTCTTCTTTCTTCAATACGTAGATCTCAGCTTTGAATTCAGTGTGAGGAGTAATGCTACCAGGAGCAGCGATTACCATACCACGACGAATATCGCTCTTTTCTACACCACGAAGAAGAAGACCAACGTTGTCACCTGCTTCACCACGGTCAAGAATCTTACGGAACATCTCAACCCCAGTACAAGTAGATTTCATCTTCTCTTCGCTGAAACCGATGATGTCAACTTCGTTACCAGTGTTGATAACACCACGCTCGATACGACCAGTTGCTACTGTACCACGACCAGTGATCGTGAAAACGTCTTCAACTGACATCAAGAAAGGCTTCTCAACTTCACGTGGAGGAATTGGAATCCAGTTATCAACTGCATCCATCAATTCTCTAACTGTGTCAACCCACTTTGGCTCACCGTTCAATGCACCTAGTGCAGAACCACGGATCACTGGAGTGTTGTCTCCGTCATATTCATAGAAGCTCAAAAGCTCACGAATTTCCATTTCAACAAGGTCAAGAAGCTCAGCATCGTCAACCATGTCAACTTTGTTCATGAAAACAACGATCTTAGGAACACCTACCTGACGACCCAAAAGAATGTGCTCACGAGTTTGTGGCATTGGTCCGTCTGTAGCAGCTACTACTAGGATAGCACCGTCCATTTGAGCAGCACCAGTAACCATGTTCTTAACGTAGTCAGCGTGACCTGGACAGTCAACGTGAGCGTAGTGACGGTTAGCAGTAGCGTACTCAACGTGCGCTGTGTTAATTGTGATACCGCGCTCTTTTTCTTCAGGAGCAGCATCGATAGACGCGAAGTCTTTTTTCTCAGCAAGACCATCTGCGGCCAGAACTGTAGTAATGGCAGCTGTCAAAGTGGTCTTACCATGGTCTACGTGACCGATTGTTCCAATGTTTACGTGTGGTTTGGAACGGTCGAATGATTCTTTAGCCATAGCCAGATGATTTTTGTTTGTTTATCTATTTTTGATAATTCCTTAATTAATGTTCTCTCTCAACAAGTATCAACTTCACAAAATACAAAACGAACCGTAATAATACGGTTCCTGAGCCGTTGACGGGATTTGAACCCGTGACCTCTTCCTTACCAAGGAAGTGCTCTACCCCTGAGCTACAACGGCTTATTAGAGCATCTCTAACTTCATCTGAAAGTACTACTTTCAGCCGCTGCTCTCAAAACAGGCCTTGAGACAAATTCATACCTATTGTATAAGTATAAACATTCTCAACTTTAAAGCTCGAACAAGAAAATTCATGACTAACTACATTAACTAGTCAATCATGGTTTCTAGTCTGCAACGAATTGTAAAGAATAACAAGTTGCTTGTCACCTTTATCCGTTGCTCTTGGAGCGGGAGACGAGGCTTCCCGAAATTCTTCGGGACGACATTTAGCTTGCCACCTTTATCCGTTGCTCTTGGAGCGGGAGACGAGGCTCGAACTCGCGACATTTAGCTTGGAAGGCTAATGCTCTACCAACTGAGCTACTCCCGCTTATACACCTTTCAAAATCTTTCTTGATATCCGGAAAGGTCGCGGATATCTTTTCGTGGGGAGAACAGGATTCGAACCTGTGAAGGTGTACACCAACAGATTTACAGTCTGTCCTCGTTGGCCGCTTGAGTATCTCCCCTAAAAGCTGGAGCCGGTGGAGGGATTCGAACCCCCGACCAGCTGATTACAAATCAGCTGCTCTGGCCAGCTGAGCTACACCGGCATAAAACTCCTATCTGATACTTATCTCAAAGAACTTCAAAAAAAACACCCCTGTGTGAATCAGGGGTGCAAATGTATTAAAGAAATCTATCCGAACAAGTGTTCTTGAAAATTTTTTTTAGAAAATATTATTTTTTTGTTTTTACTCGTGAAATTTGACGTCTCAAAGCATCTACAGCTACATCTGTAGCCTCCTCAAATGTGCGACACTGCTTGCGTGCAAACAAATCTTTACCAGGAATACTCAACTTGATCTCCGCGATCTTATTTTCATTGACATCCGACTTATCTAATCGTAAAAAAACTTCACCAAAGGTGATACGGTCATGAAATTGGGTCAGCTTCTGCAATTTCTCTTCAATGAAGTTGATCAATTTAATGTCTGCATCAAAATGGATGCTTTGAACTTGTACTTGCATAAGACTTAAATTTTTTAGTGTGAAACTTTATTTACTGCGAGGGTGCAACTTAGAGTGAACCCCCTTCAATTTTTCTATGCTATTATGTGTGTACACTTGTGTAGCCGCCAAACTGCTATGTCCCAACAACTCCTTGATCACATTTAAGTCAGCCCCATGATTCAACATATGCGTTGCGAAGGAATGCCTTAATACGTGCGGACTCTTCTTAGATTGGGTGGTTACGGTCGAAAGGTAACTTTTTACAATTTGATAAACAAGCGATTTAGATATTTTTTGACCTTTATTCGACACAAAGAGATTTCCCTCGTTCGAATGGCCAAAAACCTCATCTCTAAACCGTATGTAGTTCGACAAATCAGCCAACATATCCTTTCCAACGGGGACATATCGCATTTTGTTTCTCTTTCCTAATATCTTTATTTGACCTATTGAAAAATCAAGATCTCTGTCCGTGATTCCAAGGAGTTCGGCCTGACGAATTCCTGTCTCATAAAACAATTTAATGATCAAAGCATTCCTGGTGCTTTCAAAGTCAGTTGAAGTTTCTTGAGTAAAATGCTTTTCATACAAGTCTTCTAAACTTCGTTCTTCCACGTAGTGGGGGAGTCGCTGAGGCTTTTTGGGCTTGACTATTCCTTTAACAGGATTGGCTTCCACCAATTCCATTTTTTGAAGAAATTTAAAATAGGCCTTAACGCTAGAAAGCTTCCTGTGTATGGATGTTGACTTGAGTCCTTGTTCAACTAAGCTCGCTAACCAAGTTCGAATAAGACTGTTAGATACTTCTTGAGGATGTTGAACTTCAAATTCAGCCTGGCAGAACGCGGCGAATTGAGCTAAGTCAGTAGAGTAGGAGGATATCGTGTGTTCCGAGCTTCTCTTTTCTGACCTTAAGTATGATATAAATGCATCAAAGTTCACGACATAAAAAAAGGGTAGTCCTTTAGATCAACTAAAGGACTACCCTAAATATTGTGAACAGAACAATGTTATTGTTCCGCTTGCTTCATCTGGCCAACGAATACCGCGTGCTTGATTTCCTCACGGCGGCGAACGCTTTTCTTAGTGTAAGCTTGACGGGCGCGAAGTTCTTTAACAACACCTGTCTTTTCGAATTTCTTCTTGAACTTCTTTAATGCGCGGTCGATGCTTTCGCCTTCTTTAACTGGTATAATTAACATGTTGCTTTTTTTCCTTTAAAATGGGGTGCAAATATAAAATACTTTTTAATTGAAACAACTATGATTTCAAAATTTCTCTGGAAATCACTAATTTTTGGATTTCTGAAGTTCCCTCTCCGATAGTACAAAGCTTAGAGTCACGGTAGAACTTTTCTACTGGAAAGTCTTTAGTATAGCCATATCCACCGAAAATTTGTACTGCATCGGTTGATACTTTTACGGCAACTTCAGAAGCAAAATATTTCGCCATTGCTGATTCTTTGCTAACCTTCTTTTTGTTGTTTTTTAAGTGAGCTGCTTGGTAAAGAAGCATTTCCGCAGCTTCAATTTCTACCGCCATGTCTGCAAGTTTGAATGCAATAGCTTGGAAGTTTGAAATAGGCTGACCAAATTGTTCTCTTTCTTTCGAGTAAGCCACGCTTGCAAGGTAAGCTCCTTTGGCAATCCCCATCGCTAGAGCACCAATTGAAATGCGGCCTCCGTCGAGGATTTTCATCGCTTGCTTGAAGCCTTCGCCTACTTTACCAAGAATTTGGCTCTTATGCACTCGGCAATTATCAAAAATCAACTCGGCAGTTTCACTTGCGCGCATGCCCAGTTTATTCTCCTTTTTTCCGCCAGAAAATCCTGGAGTGTCACGTTCGATGATGAATGCGGTTATCCCATTAGAATCAAGCAATTCTCCAGTGCGAACAAGCACTACGGCAACTTCCCCTGAAATTCCATGGGTAATCCAATTCTTCGTCCCGTTAATTACATAGTAATCACCATCTTCCACGCCTACACATTTCATTCTCATGGCATCGCTACCTGTATTAGCTTCGGTTAATCCCCAAGCTCCAACCCATTCACCGCTAGCTAGTTTAGGAAGGTATTTTTTCTTTTGTTCTTCATTTCCAAACTCGAGAATGTGATTCGTACAAAGACTATTATGAGCAGCAACACTTAGTCCAATGCTGCCACATACTTTTGCAACTTCTTCGATAACACTGATGTATTCGAAGTATCCCATTCCGCTTCCGCCGTATTCCTCAGGAACCAAAACTCCCATTAATCCGAGTTCTCCCATTTTTGAGAATAGTTCTCTCGGGAATACTTGTGATTCATCCCACTCCATCACGTTAGGTCGTATTTCCTTTTCAGCGAAATCACGTACCATTTGCGAAATCATTTTTTGGTTTTCTGTTTTCTCAAAGTTCATTGCTTCAAAATTTTTTTCTATGAATACTATATCATTTCACTAACGCTGAGCTCATTATTCAGCATTAGTATTGTACAAACGAACTCACTTTGGCTCCAAAATGTTCAAGTGCTTCTTTTCCTTTTAAGAATGAAATTTCAGTTAGAAAAGAAAATCCAACTACTTGTGCATTTGCCATTTCTACAAGCTGAGCTGCGGCTTTCGCAGTTCCTCCTGTCGCCAATACATCATCGTGGATTAATACTTTTTGGTTAGGAGTCAACGCGTCTTTATGCATTTCAATAATAGCTTCACCATATTCGAGAGAATAACTTACGGCGTAGGCTTCACGTGGTAATTTTCCCTTTTTTCTAACAAGAATAAATGGAACGTCTAAGGCCATTGCCAAAGGAAGTCCGAAAAGAAATCCTCGGCTTTCCATCCCTAAAACCGCTTCCACGGATTGATTGGCATACTCTTGCTTCATAGCATCCAAAATATCTTTACATAATTCAGGATTTTGAAAAATGGGAGTGATGTCTTTATAGACAATTCCTGGTTTAGGAAAGTCAATTACATCTGTAATTGCGGACTCAATTCTCTCATTTAAAGAAGGCATACTCAAGTTTTAAAATGCGAACAAATGTAAGCATGGACTTCTCCCTAATCAAACTTGAGGTATGGACAAAGCTTATCTATTTGGTCATCAGTGAGTATGAGACATTTTTTTAAGTCTCTGCATGATGAATAATTTCCATGTTGCCTTTTGTAGGCAAGCACAGCCTTGCATTCTGTATAGCTTAAAAGAGAGGTGAATTTTATAATCGAATCAGGAATATGATTGATTTCAATATAACGTACATTTTCCAAGTCAATGAGACAATGAGTTTTCAAAGAATCAAAAATTTCAGGCTTTAGAAAATTCAATTGCTCGAATGAATAAAAACCTCCCAACTTGATTCTGTTTCTGATGATTTTTGAAGCTGACCACGGGCCGATCCCTCGAATGGTGGTAAGCTCAGCGCTATCGCATGAATTGATTTTTATTTCTAGCTTTTTCCATTTCTTTTTTTCAAAAGTGTATTCGTTTTTTTGTTGATACAGGACCGAATCTTGATGAAAGAAAAAATCAATGTTCTCTTCTTCATCGTTCAGGTAATTGGCCTTGTTCTGTCTGAATTGATTATCAAAAGAGTCGATAAATTCTGAAGAGTCTGATTCAGAAAATGAAGCATAAGAGAGTTGTGTGGAAGGAAACTCTTTTTTCAGAAAATAGGGAATTGTCCAATTAATGATTGTAATTGCTACAATAAAAAAAAGGAGGACCGAAATCCCCTTTTTTTCCTTTTTTGAAAATGAAAAATAATCTTTAAGATCTTCATAGTTCATGCCTCAAAGCTGAGCAAAATTGCCCGAATTGCGAAGCATAACTTATTCGAGTTTATTCGAATATTATTTGAACTTCTTAATAACGCCAGATTTAAGGTCGGCCAGATATTGTTTAAGGTCGGTCTTTACCTCACCGCTCAAGATGAGTAGCCCTACAATGTTTGGAATGGCCATTCCGAGAATCATCATGTCTGAAAAGTCCATTACTGCTCCTTTACCGCTACTTGTTCCAACGATGGTCATTAGTAAGAAGAAAATCTTATATGCTAGTTGTGAGCGCTTGTTTTCTCCTACTAAGTAAGTCCAAGATTTCATTCCATAGTAAGACCAGGAAATCATGGTACTGAATGCGAAAAGCAAAATTGCGATTGTAAGCACAATATCGAACCAAGCAAATTGCGATTTGAAAGCCGCGCTAGTTAGAGCTGCTCCATCCAATCCTGAAGGGTCTGTTGCAAAACCGGTGAAAATGAGTACTAGAGCAGTCATTGTGCAAATTACAACCGTATCAATAAATGGCTCGAGAAGCGAAACCATACCTTCACTTACAGGGTGATCGGTTTTTGAGGCCGAGTGAGCAATAGATGCGCTACCTACGCCTGCCTCGTTACTGAATGCCGCTCTGCGGAATCCCATAATTAGCACCCCGATAAAGCCACCTTTTGCTGCATCTGGTGAAAATGCTCCATCTATGATTAATGAGAAAGCATGTCCAACGAAATCAAGGTGCTTTCCGATAATAACGAGCGCTGCAAGTACATAGACACCCACCATAAGAGGTACGATTTTGTCTGTAACTTTTGCGATGCTTTTGATACCTCCAAGGATTACAAGGCCAGTGAAGAACGCCAATACGATGCCTACTATTATTCCTTTGTCGGCTAAATCTGGTACCATATTGCTTAGCTGAGAAAAGCTCTGATTGGCTTGGTACATATTACCTCCACCGATGGAACCGCCAACACAAAGAATTGCGAATAAGGCAGCTAAGAATTTACCTAATCCTTTCATGCCTTTTTTCTCCAAACCTCTCGACAAGTAGTACATAGGACCGCCACTTACTTCGCCTTCAGCATTGATTTTTCTATATTTTACACCAAGAGTACATTCCACGAATTTGCTGGACATTCCGAGTAGACCAGCCACAATCATCCAAAAAGTAGCACCTGGTCCACCTACTACCATCGCAGTGGCCACACCGGCAATGTTACCTAAACCGACTGTTCCTGAAAGAGCCGTAGCCAAGGCTTGGAAGTGAGATACTTCACCAGCATCGTTTGGATCATCGTATTTACCACGAGCAAGCTGGATAGAATGTCCAAACCCTCGGAAGTTGATGAAGCCCATTCTCAAGGTGAAGAATATTGCACCGAACACCAACCACAATACAACGATTGGCACGCTCATCATTTGAATATCACCGTTAGGGTGTGTTAATGGTTTTCCATCATCACCATAAATTGTTGGGTCGTACATACCGATGGCAGCAAATGGGTCTGAGAAAAGTGCCCATGCCAAACCGTTTACAAAAGGAGTGAAGGCTGCGTTTACTTTTTCCTGTCCAGAGTTAGTAGGAACTTCAAAAGTCTCCTCGTAGACTTTCCCCGCCTTGTCTTTTAAGGTAATCGTATAATCTTTTCCCTCTTCAAGACCAGAACCTGTGAGAGCTCCCAGTGCAACATCTTGCTTGCTCCATTTAATGGAATTTACATCTGTGTTTTCGGGTTGAAGTAGGGTGATTTTTGCTTCTCCATCTTTTATATCTGATGTGAGATTTGAGGTTTCAACTTTAATAAAATCGCCTGCTCGTAGATTAGTTGCTGATAAACAGAAAACTAGAGCAATAGAAAGGTACAATTGGTAAGGTCTCATAGTTGCAAATAAACAAAACAATTCCTATTGTGCATATCGTGTGGATATTCTGTTAATTGTTCATAGGTGGATAAATTGCATCTTTGCGGGTCTATGGCGGAGAATTTTATAGTTTCAGCGAGAAAGTACAGACCAGACACATGGGAGTCGGTGGTGGGACAAAAGCATATCACCGCGACACTCCAAAATGCCATTGCAAATCAACAGATTGCACAGGCATATTTGTTTACTGGTCCGCGTGGAGTAGGTAAGACCACCTGCGCTCGTCTTTTCGCGAAAGCTGTAAATGGCATGATGGATGAAAATATTCAGGACCTTCAGTTCAGTATTTTCGAGCTCGATGCTGCTTCCAACAACTCTGTTGAAGACATTCGCTCCATAGTAGATTCAGTAAGAATCCCGCCTCAAGTTGGAAAATACAAGGTCTATATCATAGATGAGGTGCACATGTTGTCTCAAGCGGCATTCAATGCTTTTTTGAAAACACTTGAGGAGCCGCCTGCGCATGCTATTTTCATTCTAGCAACAACGGAAAAACATAAAATTTTACCGACGATTTTAAGTCGATGTCAAATTTTTGATTTCAATAGAATTAAAGTAAAAGATATTGCAGAACACTTGGCGTACATCGCCAATCAAGAAGGGGTAACTGCGGAATCAGACGCTTTGCACGTAATTGCTCAAAAGGCCGACGGCGCGATGCGTGATGCATTGTCCATTTTTGATCAGGTAGTGGCATTTTGTGGTCGAAACCTTACTTATCAAGAAGTAATTCAAAACTTGAACGTACTTGATTACGAGTATTATTTCAAGTTGACAGACTATATCATCACCGAGAATATTCCTGATGCATTGATTTTGTTCAATGATGTGTTGAACAAAGGTTTCGACGGTCACCATTTCATCACAGGACTTGGAGCGCATTTCAGAAATTTACTTGTTTGTAAAGACCCAATAACACTTCAGCTTTTAGAAGTAAGTGAGAATGTCGCATCGCGATATGGAGAACAAGCAGAACAAGCCGATTTGAGAATGCTTATTAAAGCGATGGATTTGGTGAACGAGTGCGATGGTCAATATCGATTGAGTAAACATCCGCGATTACTGGTAGAGCTTACCATAATGCAATTGTGTAGCATTCTCTATAACCAAAGAGAAGGCGAAAAAAAAAATTAAAAATTAAGCCTTTTAGAGGCGGTTCTCCATCATTACCTGGTCAATCTTCCGTAGCTAATTCAGGGCCGCAACCGACTGTGGTTCCTGCCAAAACGCCTGTAGTATCGACAGGTGCTACGATCAAACCATCAGCAGAAAATCGTCAAAAGCTCTTTCAAAGTTCTGATTTCGTTTCTATTCGTAAAATGACTCAAGAAGCGAATGAACAATTGCATCAAAAGAAGCAAGACGAGCAAGAAGCGAAGGATGAAAAGCCATTAAGAGAGTTTACTTTTCCAGAATTGCAATCGGCTTGGGATTCATTTACCGAGACTCAGTTGGGCGATAATATGCAAGTGAAAACGGCGTTTAAAATGGCCAACCTCACTATGGAGGATCGACTGAAATTGAAGGTTGCTTTTCCAAGCGAGACGCAGAAAATGTACTTCAATGACTACCGTTCGAACCTTGCAGAATACTTGAAAAATGAGCACCAAATTTCTGGTATTACCTATGAATTGGATGTTTTGAAATTGGAAGAAATCAAGTTGTCTACTCGCAGTGATAAAGAGAAGTTTGATGCAATGCGCGAAAAGAATCCTTCGATTGAAGAACTCAGAAAGCGTTTCAATTTATTGATTGATTTTTAAGATTTGGCGAAGTCCGTAATCGCATTTGCGAATTTTTCCCAGCTCAATTCTTCTTTGATTTTCTGAATTCCAACTTGCCAATTCACCTCATTGTGATTGTAGAAGTTTCTTATTCCCTCGGCAATTAAGTTCGGTTGTGCTTGAGAGATAATAATTCCTGATTTTTCGTGTTCAATGGTTTCTTTCAAACCTCCTACATCTGTTGCTATGATTGGTATTTCAAAGTGGTGGGCAATAGCAGAGATACCACTTTGTGTAGCGCTTTTATACGGTAAAACAACGGCGTCTGAAGCTCCAAAGAACAAAGGCACTTCATTGTCGTCGATATAGCGAACGAAAGGGTAGATGTTGTGTTTATTCTTATTCTTTTCAATTAAATTTTGATAGTGTTCAAACGATCCATAAGACTCTCCAGCTATGATGAGTTGAATATCGTCTGGCATGTTTTCAAATGACTCGATGAGAACATCCAGTCCTTTGTAATCACGAATGAAGCCGAAGAAAAGAACAGTTTTTTTATTTGTTGGAATACCGAGTTTTTCTCTAGCTGTTTTTTGATCTACTAATGCACCGAAATGATCATAGAGAGGATGCTCACGAACAAGTATTTGTGCATCTTTTTTTATAGATAAGATATCATTTTTTACGGACTCGCTCATCGCAATGAACTTATCGTTTCTATTTAAAAAATAAGTAGCGAATGCATTATCAAAGAATTTACGTTCATGCGGAATGGCATTGTCCACCACTGTCATCACAGTGGTGTTTTTTTTCAACGAGCCCGCAACAGTTCCAAGACATGGAGCCATGTACGACATCCAATATTTCATGAGCAAAATATCGGGGTTTGTTTTTTTGATATAACTCGCCGTTTTATACCAGGAGTATGGCGAAATAGAATCTAAAAGTCTCAATGCTGGAATTGGATCTGCGATGTCATTTTCAGTTACTAATTGTGTTTTACCTGGAAATAAAAAATCTGGATATTGTCTAGAGAATGTGTAAGCATCTACTTTATTTCCTTCGCTAATGAGCGCACGATAGAGATTTGCATTGAATTGCGCAATGCCACCTCGATATGGATAAAAAGTACTTAAATAAGCTATTCTCATTACTTGGATAATGCTACAATTTGATCAAAAACTTCTTTAACCGTGATGTCTTTCATGCAGTGATTACTTCGTGAACACTTGCTTCCATAATAACAATCGCATCCCGTAGGAGGTTCCACGATCACTCCATTTCCGTACAATTCAAATTCGTGTTTATTGAAAATGTTATTGAATAAAACGAGCTTTTTATCTAAACCAATTGCGATGTGCATCATCATGCTTACAGCAGTAACAATGGTGTCGCAATGACTAACTAAACCTATAAATTCATCTAAAGGAAAATGTCCCGGATAAAAACATCCCGTAGCTTGAACGTAATAACTGTTGACGTCATCTTCATCCTTGCCACCCAATACGATAGGATAATATCCTGCTACTTGCAGGTCCTTAATGAGTTTTACCCAGTTCTCTTGAGGCCAAAGTCTCGTTTGCCATCTCACACCGCAACCCGTATTGAGTCCGATGATTTTCTTACCCTTGGCTTGCTCTCTAATTGAATTCCATTTACTCGCTAAGTCCTTGTTGTAATTCAATTTGTAGGGTTCACCTTGAAAATCGAGATGACATATTTCAAAGATTTCTTCCAAATAATTTTTGGTGTTGAGCTTTGAAATATTGTCGAACAATCCTGTAACTAGTTTGTGCTCTGCATTTGGAGTAGCAGCATCAATGTGATTGTCTTTCCAAATGAAACCATATTTTTTATTTGCGGTAACTTCAGCTAACAATGCACAAGCTTCCACTTCTTTGTCGAGATTTATTGCAATGTCGTAGTGGTACTGCTTAATGCTGTAAATGGATAAGTGATCTGGAGTATAAAGCGCATCAACCATGTCTTTTGGAAGAACGGCCGGACTTTGCGTAAGCCAAGTAATATGACATCCAGGAAACTCTTTTTTGAATCGGGTTAGGAGTGGAGTTGTTCTTATTACATCTCCGATCGCCCCCAACTTGATGATAAGGATGCGGGTTTGAATAGGATCATAGGCATTGCAACTAGAACATACTTGATTCGATTCCTTGTTGGGCTTGCAAGGAATTGTGCCTTTAAAATGTCTGCAATCGTATTTTATGCTTTGATACTCATTCATGGAGGCGAAAATAATGTTGAACGGGTGAACTTTCTAATCGGATATGAGTTTGAATTGCAGATTTTTGCAATATGAAAAAAATTATCACACTATTCTTTTCGTTTTTAATTGTTGTTGTAGCTCAAGGTCAAAAGGGTGTTATTTATGGTACAGTCAAGGATTTAGCTTCAAATGAATTGCTTCCTTTTGCAAAAATTCAAATTCAAAACGAGACGATTGGAGCTATTGCTGATTTGGATGGAAATTATAAAATTGAAAATCTAGCTCCAGGATTATACAATCTAGAATGTGCGGTAGTTGGTTATAAGACGCAACTGGTTTATGAAATTGAGGTGACGAATGATAGACCAGCTGAGGTCAATTTTACATTAGAACTATTGCCTGTTGAAACGAAAACGATTGAAATCGTTGCTTCGACTATTTCTAATCAAGAAGAGTCTCCTATTTCTGTGAGAACAATTGGTACGAATGAAATCAAAAGAAATCCTGGGGGAAACCGAGATATTTCTAGAGCGATACGCTCTTTGCCTGGTGTTGCCGCTATTCCGAGTTTCAGAAATGATATTATTATTCGAGGCGGTGCCGCAAATGAAAACAGATTTTACATTGATGGAATTGAGATTCCGAATATCAATCACTTTGCAACACAAGGAGCAAGCGGAGGACCTGTTGGCTTGATCAATGTTGACTTGATTCGAGAAGTCGAATTTTATTCCGGAGCATTTCCCACTGCAAGAGGCAATGCACTAAGTTCAGTATTAGAATTCGGATTTAAAGACGCCCGTAAGGACAAAGCAACGGCTAATTTCGTAGTAGGAAGCAGCGATCTAGGTGTAACTATTGAAACTCCAACTGGCAAAAATTCAGGACTTATTCTAAGCGCACGTCGTAGCTATTTACAAGGTTTGTTTTCTATCCTGGGACTTCCATTTTTACCTACTTACAATGATTATAATTTGAAATGGAAATGGGATATCAATGCAAAAAATAAATTGACTTTTATTTCACTAGGTGCTTTGGATCAGTTCCAGCTGAACTTGAAATTGGCAGATGACAGCACCTCTGAAGATTATTTGAGGAATAAATATTTGTTGGCCAATTTGGTAATCAATCAACAATGGAATTATACTTCTGGTATAAAGTGGGATCACTACGGAGAAAAGGGAAGAACCTCATTGGTGCTAAGTAGAAATATGCTAAATAATGAAGCATTTAAATACACCAATAATGATGAGAATTTACCAAAAACACTTGATTATACGAGCACAGAAGCCGAGAATAAAATGAGGCTTGAACATAAGCGAAACTTTAGTAATGGTTTGAAATTATTGATTGGAGGAGGTGGGGAATATGCCAAATATCGTCTGTCAAATTCAAGTTTCTTTTACAATAATGCATTAGACACAACAGTTGCTGTAAATCAAAAATCGGGAATTGATTTGTGGAAATACAATGCCTTTGTACAAAGCAGTAAAGCTTTTTTGAATAATAAAATCATACTCTCTGCTGGTGTTCGAGTGGATGGTGCCAACTACAATGATGATATGGCAAATCCAATAAATCAAGTGTCTCCTCGAGTTTCTTTGAAGTACAATTTTGCTCCCCAATGGAGCTTTAATGCGAATACTGGCATTTATTATCAACTTCCTGTTTATACTATTCTTGGCTATGAACAGGACGGAATTTTACAAAATAAAAATTCTAGATATATCCGAAATAAGCAAGTCGTTGCAGGACTTGAATACGATTGGTCGGCTCGAAATTCGATTATCAGTGTGGAAGGGTTCTATAAGGGCTATGATCAGTATCCTTTGAGTGTTGCTAAAGGAGTGAGTTTGGCTAATTTAGGTGCTGATTTTGGAGTAATTGGAAACGAGCAGATTGTGTTTGAAGGTGAGGGAAGAGCTTATGGTGTTGAGTTCCTATTTCAACAAAAATTCTACAATGGATGGTACGGAATTGCATCTTATACATTTGTGAGAAGTGAGTTTACCACATTGAGCGGAAATTGGGCTCCTTCAAGCTGGGATAGCCGACATCTGTTGAGCTTGACGGGTGGCAAAAAGTTGAAGAAAAATTGGGAAGTAGGAGGGAGATTTCAATTCAGTGGTGGACTACCATACACGCCCGACAATGTTTCTGCGTCCATGTTGATTTCGAATTGGGATAGATTTGGTGCAGGTCTTACCGACTGGAGTAGAGTAAATTCGTTGCGCTATTCTGCTTTTCATCAATTAGATATTCGTGTAGATAAAAAATGGTTTTTTGATAAATGGAGCCTCGATTTGTTCTTGGATATTCAAAATATATACAACTATAAAACAATTGTAAAACCTATCCTTGATGTGGAAAGAGATGCAAGCGGAAATCCTATAGTAGATCCAAACAATCCGAATTCCTATTTACCGAATATTTTGGAAAATTCGAATGGTGTATTGCTTCCAAGTATCGGACTCATCATTGAGTTGTAACTTTGCAGCATGAGGATTGATAAGTATCTCTGGTGTATTCGTGTTTTCAAAACGAGAACTATTGCTGCCGCCAATTGTAAGGCAGAAAAAGTTTGGCTTTCTGACGAATTGGTAAAAGCTTCTCGCGAGCTTAAAATTGGTGATGTTGTTAAAGTGCGAAAAGGACCCATTCACTTTAGTTTTAAAGTCTTAGCATTTCCAACGAGTAGAGTTGGAGCGAAACTGGTTTCCGAATACACGATTGACGTAACTTCTGAAGAAGAGAAGGAAAAGTTGGAAAGAATCAGATTACAGAGTGTGATGGAGCGTCCACGAGGGCTCGGAAGGCCAACCAAGAAGGATAGAAGAATGCTTGATAGCTTTTTTGATTTAGAGGAGGATGAACAATGGATGTCAGAATAATAAATCCTTCACAAACTTATGATTTGAGATGGCGTGTATTGTGGCCGCACAAAAATGTTTTGAACGAATGTTTTATTGATATTGATAATGAGCCAGGAGCATTTCATTTAGCTGTTTTTGACGATAAGCGAATAGTATCTATAGGTTCCTTTTTTCGTGCGGATTCACCTAAACTCGAAGGGGAGAATTTATATCGTCTGCGGGCAATGGCTACTGATCCGGAATATCGCGGTAAAGGTTGCGGAAAACTATTATTAGAAAACGCTTTTGATATTCTAAAAGAAAAAAAGTGCACTTCGCTTTGGTGTGATGCTAGAGTAGTTGCATTTGGTTTTTACCGTTCCCTTGGTTTCAAGTATTTGGAAGAAGCGTATATGATTCCAATTATTGGCGAGCATTATTTTATGTGGAAACCTTTGTAAGGAATCTCTATCTTCGACGTCAAAGTCTTTATGACCATGTCGACTTCCGTAAATAATCAGCATCAAATCATTTCTGAATGGGTCGAAAAATACACTTCAGATTTGTTTCGCTATGCTTACTCTAAATTGAACGATCGCGAGCAAGCGGAGGATATTGTTCAGGAAACGTTTATCGCAGCCTACAAATCTATAGACTCTTTTGAGGGGAGGAGTGCAGTAAAAACTTGGCTTATCAGCATTTTAAACAATAAGATTACAGATTTTTATCGCTCAAAATCCCGTAAGTTCGGAAATGATGTGAAATTGGAAAACAGTCATTTTTTTCTGGAAAGTGGGCATTGGAGAGTAGATGAGCGTCCTGAAAATTGGGAAGGAAATCTACTGGATGATGAAGATTTTTTAAACGTTCTTCAATCCTGTATCAAAGCTTTACCTGACGCATGGGCATCAGTAGTTATCATGAAATTTCAGGAAAATGTTGATTCGAAAATCGTTTGTGAAACCCTTGAATTATCACAATCTAATTTTTGGCAGATCATCCATCGCGCAAAACTACAATTGCGAAAGTGTGTTGAATTAAACTGGATTAATCTATGAAACCATCAACTCTACTTCGTTCTTGCGAAAAAGCTACTTTTCTAATTGAAAAGAAGATGATGAATGAGATCAACTGCGTTGAGATCTTTTCCATGTACAAGCATCTTTTGATTTGCAAGGCTTGCAGAAGATATTTCAATCAAGCACCTCAATTGAATCAGCAAATCTCCAAGTATGTGTCAGATCAAATGAATAGCGAAAATTCAGAAAAATTGAAGCAAAGAATTCATCGTTCTTTGGAGAACTTAGAAGGGTAATTTCCAATGCTATTCGTCTTATATTCGCGGCAAAATTTTGAATATGCCTAATATTAGTCAAAAAGCTGAGTTGATGCCTGCTTCACCAATCCGAAAGTTGGTTCCTTATTCTGAAGCTGCTAAAAAAGCTGGTAAAACGGTTTATCATCTCAATATCGGCCAGCCAGATATCGAAACACCACAAGTGGTGATGGACTCGATTCGAGCTACAGACCTAAAGGTGATAGAGTACAGCAACTCAGAAGGAATGGCTGTTTATCGTGAAGGTTTGACGAAATATTATGCTTCAAAGAACATTCAAGTTTCTCCTGGCGAAATCATGATCACCACAGGTGGTTCGGAAGCGTTGGTTTTCGCTTTCATGACTTGTTTCAATCCTGGTGATGAAGTGATTATTCCGGAACCATTCTATGCAAACTACAATGGCTTTGCAGTGATGGCGGGAGTAAACGTGGTGCCGGTAACAGCTCACATTGAAAATGGTTTTGCGCTTCCTGCAATTGTAGATTTCGAAAGTAAAATTACTAGCAAAACAAAAGGAATTTTAATTTGTAATCCTGGAAATCCAACGGGTTATCTATACTCTAAAGAGGAGCTAGAGCAACTACGTGATTTGGTGATCAAGCACAATTTGTTCTTGTTTGCAGATGAGGTTTACAGAGAATTTATGTATGATGGCGCTGTGCCTCATTCTGTGATGAACTTGGCTGGTTTAGAAAATAATGCTATCATGATTGATAGTGTAAGCAAGCGCTACAGCATGTGTGGTTCTCGAATTGGAGCAATGATTACTAAGAATAAGGAGGTAATGGCGGCTGCTTTGAAATTTGCTCAAGCAAGATTGTCTCCACCAACGTTTGGTCAATTGGCTGGTATTGCAGCCCTTGATACTCCTCAAGAGTATTTTGATGACGTTGTAACGGAATACGTGAAGCGCAGAGACATTCTGGTAGACGGATTGAACGCAATAGAAGGAGTAACTTGTCCAAAGCCTCAAGGCGCTTTTTATTGTATTGCACAACTTCCTATCGATAATGCGGATACATTCTGCCAGTGGATTTTAGAAAAGTTTGAATTCAAAAATCAAACTGTAATGATGGCACCTGCAACTGGGTTTTACGCTACTAAAGGTCTTGGTTTGAATCAAGTGCGATTGGCGTACGTACTCAATGTAGATGCATTGAAAAATGCAGTTGAGGTTCTCAATGAAGCATTGAAAGTCTATCCAGGGCGCACAGCCTAAGATTTTTCTTTATTTAAAATATTCTTTTTAATTCTGCTTAATGCCTCGGGAGTAATCCCGAGGTAGGAGGCAATGTGATGCTGCGCTACTCGCAATTCTAATTGAGGAAACTTGTGAATCAACTCCAAGTAGCGTTGTTCGGCAGATCTGCTCATGTTGGCAATCATTCTATGCTGCAATGCAACTAAAGCATTTTGAACTAAGATTCTAAAACTCCTTTCCAATTTTGGAACATTAGCATAAAGCCACTCCATATCGCAGCGATCGAACATGAAGAGCTCTGTATCTTCTAAAGCTTCAATGGTGTAATCCGCCGGTTGACCCGTTACAAAACTCATCATATCACCCGTCCACCAATCTTCAAAGCCAAGTTGAACTACATGTTCATGGCCTTTTTCATCAGAAAAAAACATGCGTATGCATCCCGAATTGATGTAAGATTGATACTGATGTACCTCCCCTGCTTGAGCGATAATGTCTCTCTTTTTGAATTTCTTTACAGTGATTTTTTGAGATATTTTTTCAAACTCATCGTCACGTAATATAATTCTCTTGAGTAAGTGATTTTTTAAATTCTCAAACATTATTGCTTCATTACTTTCAACGAATATACGCTGATGTCGTCTTGAATTGTAATAAAGTAAATACCATTAACAAATGATTCGCAAGGTATCGCCATCTCTTGTTGAGGCTGAGTTTTACTCCAGTTGGTTTTGTACACTTCACGACCAATGGCATCTGAAATTCGAACGTCAAATGTTCCAATCATTTCATTGAACCTTAGCTTAATTTCACTTGAAGTAGGGTTGGGATATGCTATAGGTTTTGATTTTGCAAATTCATATTCTTCTACTGAAACCAAGTTGGTTTGGAAATAGAAATAGTAGATCACTTCTCTTCCAAAATCGGGGTTGAAAATTTTAAAGTCGGATGCTCCTACGCGATCAAGTCTGCATTGGCCACTGCCATCATCGTTTGCAAAAAAGGAAAGTCCATCACCATCTGAATCCATTAAGTGAAAACGGTAACAACCTTGATTGAGCTGAATAGTATCGCGGAATGTGGTATTCGGTGCGTCAAAATTATTTCGTTGAAAAACGATGTTGTCGTTGATGTCATACAAAATGTAAGATGTCTCTTGAAACGCTGCATTAGTGCGCAGGATTATGATCATTCTATTATCATCAGTATTGTTGTAAGTCAATACTGGAGGACGATTGAATGTCATTTCCGCATGGTTGTTTGCATTGTTATCGTCGCCTTCAAGGTCTACAATGAAACGTCCCGGAGTTACCTCATCATTTTGCCAAAGAATTGGATCGTCGTAACTCAAAATTACTTCTTCAAATTCATCGAAGGCTAAGTTTCCTGTCCATTCAAACTGCTGTGAAGCGCCCCCTTCCACATTATAAGTAATCATAACATGTGTCAAAGGTTGGGATCCACGGTTTCTCAATACAATTCTTGGTTCGTCACAAATTGGATTGATTCGACTCTTAATTTTCCAAGCACTTGGAGCATTAATGTCCATGATCTCGGCGTCATGGGATTGAAGAATTGGACCATAATGGATTAATTGAGATTCGGTTACATAATTACCAAATGGATCATATGTGATGTCGTAGTCAATGTCAATAGAATCGTTTTGAAGGAAATTGGTCAGCTCAAATTCATTGGTTTTACCTTCCATACCGGGGCACCATCCTGCTCGTGTGAAAATCCATGTACCTCCTTGAGGATAAAGCGGATTCTTATCGCAATCCTGCATGATTTCCCAGCTCCATTGTGCCTCGCCGTTCACACTTACACTATGTGTATTGTAACAGAATTCACCACAATTGTTATTGTCAAAACCAAATCCGTGTCCTGTCACGGTAGTTCTCAATTTTAATCCTTCTTCACCATTTTCAGAGTCAATACCGACTGATCGTTCGGTTACGATTTCATCAAATACATTAATATTAAAATTGCCATTCCAAATATTTTCAATCTTGGTTACTTCACGAGCTTCTGGTCCTTCAATGAATACAAATTTCAAATCAAGAAGTTCTTGCCAATTGCCTGCTTCAAGGTCTACTTCTCCATGCAGAAGGGGTTCGAAATCGGTGACGTCAAACACCCAAGTCCACCCATCGCCAAGTGATAAGTTGATTCCGTATGGAGTAATATATCTCCCTAGCTCATAGCGCTCGGTGATCTCAAAAGGAGTCTGATAATATTCGAGTTGATCATTGATTAACTCAACCGAACTTTCAACAAAAGTAGAATCAAGCTTGGCCCCATCAGGAGCGAATGTGTATACGTATCCTCCTGGATAATAGTAGTTGTATATATTCGCAACTGGAGTATAATTATCAATTTCGTATTCTACCAAAGAAGTAAGTGGTCGAGGTTCTGTTCTGTTAAGTAGATTTAATTCAACATGCGTTTCATGTGTATGTTGAATCATTGAAATGTTTGGTCGCCAAAATGTTTGTACTCCACCAGAATGCAATTCATATCCATTCAACATTCTTCTCTTTATACTACCTAAAAATAAACTCGAGTTTAGACTGTTCCAATCATCTTCAAAATGACTGTCGTCATTATTAAAAGAATGATACAGCAGTATATTATCAGCGAAGCTTGAAGTGAGTTGAGGTCCGCTGTTTCTTAATTCCAAAATTTCATCATTGGTAAGTGCCTTGTCTAAGATGATAAAATCATCCATTTGTCCCTTGTAGAAATTGTTGTTGTTAGCACCACTTCCAATTACAAATCGAACCATTTCCTCAAAAGTGTTATCCAATCCAGTTCCAGAGTGCCAAGTGGTACCATTCACCACAATTTTCATGATACCTGTAGCAGCATTTTTAGTAAATGCATAATGATTCCAATTGTTTTCGTATTGCGATTCGGCAGCCAGCTTGTCAATTCTGTCATAGCCATAATAATATCCAGCATCCCAATAAACACGGCCATTGCTCCATGGAGCGTGGGCATTCAAAATTCTTTCATTGTTGGCATTGATTCCTTCAAAACAACTTCCATTTGCAGGTTGAATGGCAGGATCACCATTTAACCAAAAAGCAATTGTCACTTCATTTTCTAAAGAGGCGTACCAACTATCATGTGCAATTATTTGATCTCTATTATTGAATTCTCCAGAGAACATTTCCTCAATAAGTGCAAATCCATAGTTTCCGGTTGTTTCTTCACCTGAAGTAAGAATTGGGGCGACAGCAGAGCTATTCGTATAAGAGAATTCAATAAAAATGTTATTTGTCCCGCTCCATTCAAATGGAGTGGTTAGGTATAGAATATTATTTCCTATTTCGAATGAAGTGTTTTGATTGTACACTTCAGTCCAATTAAGCTCACTCCATGAAAGTAAGTTGCTACTATTCCCTGTTTTCATTCGAACAGTGAAATTCTCGTAATCACCAGACTCTTCGGTTGGAAAAGAAATCGCATTAATTGTTCCTGCACTGAGTCCCGCAGCTGTAAGCTCTGCACTCGTCCAGATATATTGCGACCTTCCCGTTTTGCCTCCTCCGAGTACGTTGGTAGTTGTGATATTTCCATTTAGGAGCGGAAAAGAGTTCTCTTCTCCGACATTATCAATTACAATATATTGTTGTTCGTATTGGTAGGTATCGAATGTTTGTTCGGTGGTGTAATATGCCGATTCAAAATTGAAGTTGTCCCACAAGAAATGAGGATGAGTAGTCAAGGTAGAATCAAACTCGCCAGTATGTTTGAACAGATAGTTGTAAGATAGATAGTCCCATTCGCCACATGCAAATCCTAAATTTCCAGCAGTACCGTCTTCAAAACATTTTAACGTGTGATACATCAAAACCTTTTGATAGGTTGTACCATCATCTTCCGGAAAAGTGAACATTCTTCTACCAGGATAATCGTAAGCACTGTTCGGATTATTTTGATCTTCAAAAGTGTAAGTCTGAACGATAGTAGTGTCTCCAGGTTCTGCAAAGGCGCTTAAACACAAGATGGAGAGAAGAGCGGTAAAAAGTCTTGACATAAAAAAAGGTTTTTTCAAAGAAAAAACCTTTTTGTTTTTAAAGAAAATAAGATTTCCCGATAAGTAGGAATGCTTTTACTTTTCGATTTCTGCAATTGCGTCAATGTCTACTTGAACATAGAGCTTAAATGTAGCAGGAACCTCGTTCAAATCTCCTTTATAGAAAATTTTCAAAGCATTTGTGTCTTTGAAATACTTTTGAATGGTTTCATTTTCGGCTGAGGTAAAAGACATTACCGATTGCTCAGTGGCATCCATAGACTCTTTCAAGTTGAAGTTTTCCAAATTCTTAGTCACACCAGCTTCTGTGCTGTTTTTGTCACCAAAACCGATGAAACCATTGAAAATGGTATTTGGTCCATTCCAATATTCGTAAACCTTATATTTTATTTGAACCAATTCGTATGATTTGATTTTGTCTTTTACCTGATCGAGGTCCGCATTTTCTGCCAATACATCTGCGATTTTTGAGAGGTCAATTTCGACTCCATTTTCATTTAAAGTTTGCGCATCCACCTCGATTCTAATTGGAATAGTGGTAGAGAAACGTTTGTCAGAAACCTTATCACATGATGTGAAAGCAAAAGCCATCGTAAAGGCTGAAAATGCCAGTAACAATTTTTTCATAGCGTTGAATAAGAATTAGTTATTTATACAAATGTATAATTTATACCTTTTATTCAGACAAGAAGTTACATTGTTTTGCAGTGTAAACAACTGATATGACTGAATTCTTTTTGCATTATCTCTGGCGGTATAAGGCTTTTGAGGTGAAAGATCTAAGAACATTATCTGGCGATCGCGTTGAGGTTTTGTTTTCTGGGGTGTACAATACGGGTGGAGGTCCAGATTTTCTAAACGCTAGGTTGAGAATTGGGAATACGCTTTGGGTTGGTCACGTGGAAATACATATTAAGTCTAGCGATTGGAACCGGCATTTACACCAGTATGATGAGCACTACAAGAATGTGATATTGCATGTGGTATTGGACAATGATGCGTCGATTTACTTGTTTAATGAAGGGGATTTACCGGTCCTTAGTTTGAGAGGGAGGTTCGATCCTGAGAAGTGGAACACGTATAAGCGATGGCAGAAGGATTCGAGTGCAGAAATTATTTGTGATCTCGATGATTCCAAATTTGACGCAGTGCTTTGGACGTCTTGGAAGGATCGTTTGCTCGTGGAAAGAATGGAACAGAAGTGTGCAGTGGTTTGGCGAATTCTTGACGAGTGCGGCGGTTACTGGCCGGAAGTGCTTTACAGGGTATTGGCGATGAACTTTGGTTTCAATCGAAATGCCGAAGCTTTTGATTTGTTGGCGGGATCGTTGCCATTTAAACTTTTGAGAAGGTATAAGAATGACTTGATGACAATTGAAGCGCTTCTCTTTGGACAAGCGGGGTTTCTTGAGGCTCAGGTGGATGAAGAGTACTTTTTGAAGTTAAAGTCGGAATATGCACACCTGCAGGCTAAACACCAATTGGTAAGCATGAATTCAAGTTCTTGGACTTTTGGAGGGGTTCGCCCCTCCAATTTTCCTACAATTCGCATTGCGCAGTTCGCGGCATTAATACACCGTTCTGAGAACTTACTTGCGCAGATATTAAACGAGGACAATCCATTGGAGATGCTGCGTTTTTTTGATATTAAAGTCTCACATTATTGGAGAGGTCATTTTAGGTTCGCGGGGTTATCCCAACACACTAGTAATCATTCCTTGAGCTCCACATTTATCGAGAATATTTTGATGAATACTGTGGCGATTATTTTGTTTTCATTTGGAAGATTTAACCACCAGCAGGAGCATATTTCCAAGGGAATGCTTATATTTGAACATTGCAATCCCGAGCAAAACAGCATTATTAAGAAGTGGAAGGGGAGAGGTCCGGACAACAAATCTGGTGCTGATTCTCAAGCATTAATTCAGCTTTTTAAGAAGTATTGTTCGAACAAAAAATGTCTGGATTGCGCTATTGGACACCAACAACTAAAGCAGATAAAGCACGATGGTACAGGCTATTCTTAACTTCTTCGAAAGACAAGCTTTTGGCGTATGCGCATGGCTTGCCAATAAGATGAGTGTTAGAACTAAGAATGTTCGATTATCCTTTATTTATTTATCTTTTCTGACATTTGGATCTCCCATTTTTGTCTATCTCGTGCTCAAGTTCTGGAAAGAAAATTCGCACATTTTCAAACCTTGGACTTGGGGTTCTAAAGATCGAGAGATCGTCTAACGGTCTGATTATCAATGTTTAATTATTTTCGTTTTATTTGTGTACTATTTCGGAAAAATGAGTACCTTTGCGGTCCAATTTTTTTTAACACAAATAATTAAAAATCAATGAACCGTTACGAAACTGTTTTCATTATGACGCCCGTGCTGTCGGAAGATCAGGCAGCGGAAACAGTAGACAAGTTCAAGAAGTTTTTGAAAGGAAAGGGAGCTAAAATCAAGCACGAGGATAACTGGGGCTTGAGAAAATTGGCTTACCCAATCCAAAAGAAAACTACTGGCTTCTACTTTCTAGTTGAATTTGAAGCGAATGGCGAAGTTATTGGCCCATTCGAAACTGAATTCCGCCGCGATGAGCGTATTCTTCGCTTCTTAACTACTCACATGGACAAGTACCATATCGAGTATGCTGAGAGCCGCAGAAACAAGGCTAAGAAGGAAGATACTTCTAAAGCAAAGGCTGAAGCCTAATCGTTTAACCTTCAAAAACTCTAGAAATGAGCGATAATTCAGAAATCAGATACCTCAATCCTATCGAGATTGAAACAAAGCAGGCGAAATATTGCCGCTTTAAAAAGTCAGGTATTAAATATATCGACTATAAAGACGCAGACTTCTTGTTGAAGCTTTGCAATGAGCAAGGTAAAATCCTTCCTCGTCGTCTTACTGGTACTTCATTGAAATACCAAAGAAAAGTAGCACAAGCAATCAAAAAAGCACGTCACTTGGCTTTGATGCCTTACGTTGGCGATATGCTTAAATAATCGGAGGGCAAAAAAATGGAAGTAATTCTTAAAGCGAACATCGAAAAATTAGGCGCAAAAGACGAAATCGTAAGCGTTAAGCCTGGTTACGCGCGCAATTTCCTAATCCCTCGCGGATACGCAATTGCTGCTACTGAATCTGCAAAGAAAATTCTTGCAGAAAACCTAAAGCAAAGAGCTCACAAAGAGACTAAAATCCTTGCTGAAGCTCAAGAAACTGCTGCAAAACTTACGGCACTTGAAGTGAAAATCGGAACGAAAGCTTCTGATACTGGTAAAATCTTCGGTAGCGTAAATACAATCCAACTTTCGGAAGCACTTGCTAAAGAAGGTTTTGATATCGATCGTAAGAGCATTAGCATCAGCGAAGAACATATCAAAATGTTGGGTACTTACGAAGCTAAAGTGAAACTTCACAAAGAAGTTACTGCTGTATTCAACTTCGAAGTAGTTGCTGAATAATTTTGTATAAGATATACATTAAAAAATCCCGACATTCGTCGGGATTTTTTTTTTATCCGAAATTTGATAACTCATGGAATTTAAACTGCACTCCAATTATACCCCAAGCGGAGATCAACCCACAGCAATAAAACAACTTACCGAAGGTGTATTGGCGGGTGAGCAGTTTCAAACGCTCCTTGGAGTTACTGGTTCTGGTAAAACATTTACTGTCGCCAATGTCATAGCAAATACGCAGCGACCAACGCTTGTGCTGAGTCACAATAAAACTCTGGCGGCGCAACTTTACTCCGAGTTTAAACATTTCTTTCCCGAAAATTTAGTCGAATATTTTGTTAGCTATTACGACTATTATCAACCGGAGGCATACCTACCTACCACGGGAACGTACATCGAAAAAGACCTTTCAATTAATGATGAAATTGAAAAGCTTCGACTTTCCGCTACCAGCGCTTTGCTCAGCGGAAGAAGAGATGTCATCGTAGTTGCGAGTATCTCCTGTATTTATGGTATCGGCAATCCCGTCGAATTTCATAAAAGCGTGATTTCAATTCGAAAAGGCGAAGCCATTTCAAGACAAGGTTTTCTCCACCGACTTGTGGACAGCTTGTATAGCCGATCGATGAAGGATTTTACTCGAGGAACATTTCGCGTAAATGGTGATACTGTTGACGTGTATTTAGCGTATGCTGATTATGCCGTTCGCGTAGTCTTTTGGGATAATGAAATAGAATCTATTGAAACCATATACCCGGACACAGGAAAGAAAATAATGAGCTTCGAGCAAATCAATATTTATCCTGCAAACCTTTTCGTAACAAGTAAAGCAACATTGAACGAAGCGATTTGGGAAATCCAAAAGGACATGGTGACTCAAGTCGAAGCATTCAATTCTCAAGGAAAATTCATTGAAGCGAAACGACTTCAAGAACGTGTGACCTACGACATAGAAATGATGAAGGAACTAGGGTATTGTTCAGGTATCGAAAATTACTCGAAGTACTTCGACCGCCGTCAAACGGGGCAACGTCCTTTCTGTTTGTTGGATTATTTCCCAGATGATTATTTGATGGTAATTGATGAGAGTCACGTTACAGTTTCTCAAGTGGGAGCTATGTTTGGTGGGGACCGTTCTAGAAAAGTCAACCTTGTGGAATACGGTTTCCGACTCACAAGCGCTATGGATAATAGACCATTGACTTTCGACGAATGGGAAGGAATGCAGCGACAAACATTATTTGTTTCCGCAACACCAGCGGAATATGAATTGAAAAAATGTGAGGGTGTCGTAGTTGATCAAGTGGTGAGACCTACAGGACTTTTGGATCCTCCTATAGAAGTGAGACCTTCTTTGAATCAGATCGATGATCTTATTGGAGAAATTCAAGTTACTATTGATAAGCAAGAACGTGTATTGGTGACCACTCTTACCAAAAGAATGGCGGAAGAACTTGCCAAGTACCTAGATAGATTGAACATCAGCTGCAGATATATTCACAGCGAAGTGGACACATTGGATCGTATTGAAATTTTGAGAGATTTGAGAGAAGGAAAATTTGATGTGCTTGTTGGAGTGAATCTTCTAAGAGAAGGTCTCGATCTACCTGAGGTATCGCTGGTAGCTATTATGGATGCAGACAAAGAAGGCTTTTTGCGCAGCAATCGATCGCTTACACAAACGGCAGGTCGTGCAGCAAGAAATATCAATGGACGTGTAATCATGTATGCCGACAAAATCACAGACAGCATGCAACAAACCATTGATGAGACGGCTCGAAGAAGGGAAAAGCAAATTGCCTATAATGAAGCAAATGGAATTGTACCTTCACAAGTGAAGAAAGCTACAAAAACCATCTTCGAACAAAGTGGCTTAATTGACAAACGCAAAAAAGCTGTCTATGCGGAAGATGGTTCTGCAGAAATCTCAGTAGCTGCGGATCCTGTGATGTCTAGCTTGTCCAAGGAGCAGCTTGCTAAGGCCATTGAACAAACTAAGAAAAAAATGGAGAAAGCCGCAAGGGATATGGATTTCATGGAAGCTGCACGACTTCGCGACGAGATGTTTGGAATGCAGAAATTAATGGATGAAAAGTAGAATGGCATTATTTTTCCAATGAATTTGAAAAGAATGGAAATGAAAAAAATAGGAATAGCAATTCTTGCCGGAGCAATACTGTTAGGAGCTTGCAAAAAAAATAAGGAAGTGACAGCAACATCATCTGAAAAGGAACCAGAGCGCCAAATGCTTGTTGTGAACCAACTTCAAGTAAACATGGACTACAGACCAACTAAAACAGATCCTTTTCAGATCGTATCTGCCGTTACCGAAGGAGATTCTCTCATTGTGATGGCGCAGTACGGTGGTGGTTGCGAAGTGCATGAGTTCTCTCTAATGAGCAATGGATTATACTTAAAATCATTGCCTATGCAATTGAATTTGACAATCGAACATAAAGCAAACAACGACATGTGTCGTGCACTTCTAACCCAAAGACTTGCTTTCGATATATCATCGGTAAAACAGAAGTCATCAAAAGAAATTCTGTTGATAATCAATGATGATTCGGAAAATAAGGTGACTTATAAATACTAGAATATTGGATTATTTATTTCATTTCTAAGGGGGGATTTCCTTAATTTGTGGTAGTGATTTTAGCCACAATTTTAAAAATCTGCATGAAATGAAATTTACCTTAAGAAACGCAGTTGCGTGCGCGCTACTTTTTGCAACTTCTTTTCCAGCTATCTCTCAAGTTAGTCATGGCGGCCAGCCTTCAAGATGGTCGGACTCCAATTTTTCCGTCTCAGGTATTCCTGTAGTTTCTACTCCTAGTCTTGACTTCGAAGCGCTTCAGGCCGAAGATGCCGTTGTCGATCAGTACAAAGAAGCCCCATATCGTTTCGGTGTGGAAGTGGAAACGAATTATTCATTTGAAAACTCTGGTCAATGGGTTATCGACCCAAATAGCGATTTTGCGGTTTGGATTTTAGGTGTGGAATGTCCTGAAGCACAAAATATCAGCTTTGTATTTTCACAATTCAACATTCCAGAAGGTGCGAAGCTCTTTGTTTGGAATGACGATAGAACACAATATCTAGGCAGTTTCGATTATACCAATGCTTCTTCTGAAAATTCATTGGCGATAGGGCTAATCGAAGATGATAAGGTATTCATTGAGTACCAGGTTCCTTATGATTCAAAACATTGGGGGAACATCGAATTAGGTCAAATCATCCACGGTTATCGCTCAGTAGTTAGAACTGACTTGATTGAGGATGTGGATAGAGGTCCATTCGGAAATAGTGGCAACTGCAATATCAATGTGAATTGTCCTGAGGGACTAGATTGGCAAATAGAAAAAAAATCTGTTGCCCTAATTGTAAGTGGCGGAAGTGCACTTTGTTCTGGCTCATTGGTAAATAATACAGCACAGGATGGCACTCCATATTTTCTTACGGCTAATCACTGTTTGGGTGGAAATGTCAACAATTGGGTATTTTATTTTAATCACGAATCAGCAACATGTAACGGTTCTTCAGGCCCAACAAATCAAAGTATTTCAGGTGCAACGCTTCGCGCGAGTAATGCATATAGCGACTTTGCTTTGTTGGAGCTGAACGCGACTCCTCCTGCAGATTTTAATGTGCAGTATTCTGGATGGGATAGAAGCGATGAAGAAAGTGCCGTTTCATCGGCAGTTGGAATTCATCACCCTTCAGGAGATGTGAAGAAAATTTGCTTTGAAGACAATGCTCCTTATCACAGTGCCCAAGCTGGCGCCCAAGTTTGGTTTATCGACCAATGGGAGCTTGGAGTAACAGAAGGAGGAAGCAGTGGATCTCCATTATTCAACCAAGACCACAGAATTATAGGCCAATTATATGGAGGTTGGGCAGCATGCTCAGGCTCTGTAAATAATGGACAGGCAGATTACTACGGTCGATTCGGACAAAGTTGGGATCATGGTACAACGGATGCAACTCGACTTTCTAATTGGCTAGATCCTTTGGGCACCGGACAAATCACATTGGATGGTTATCCAGAAGGATTTGTAGCTGCAGAATTTGATGCTGCGGCAATGGGCATATCAGGTATTGCAGCTATGGAATGTGCTACCGATGGAACGCCATCCTTTACTTTGAGAAATCAAGGAACGGAAACACTTGTATCATGCCTCATAGAAATTAGCTATAATGGTGTTGCTCAATCTCCAATAGATTGGTCGGGTAGTTTGATGCAAGGTCAACAAGAAGTCATTTATCTACCATCTATGACATTTGTAGATGGTGAGAACAATGTTCAAATCGTTGTGTCGTCTCCAAATGGAGTTGAAGATGCTGTTGATATCAACAATACTACTTCGTTCACTTTTATAGCTGCTATCGGTGAAACAGCAGATTTGAATATTGAAATTACTTTCGATAACTATCCTGAAGAAACATCTTGGGAAGTAACCAATGACCAAGGAGTTGTGATAGTATCATCAGGAGGGACATATAGTTCACAAGCGGATCAATCAACAATCAATTTGACTTATTGCATGCCAATTGGATGTTACACTTTCACCATATTCGACGAATATGGAGATGGAATGTGTGCAAGCGGATGGACAGGCAATGTTTGTGGAAGCTATAGTGTGACGGATGCTGCTGGTAATGTTCTTGCTTGGGGCGATGAGTCAAATAACTTTACCGATGAGGTGTCGACAGACTTCTGTTTGGTTGTAGACCCAACGCAGGTTTCAGAATTGAAGAGTGAAGGAAAGATTGAGATTTACCCAAACCCTGCAAGCAATGCTGTGACGGTGAAATCAAATGATAAAGTGACAAGCATCCAGATATTGGATATCACGGGCAAAGTAGTAAAGGCTCAAACAAATCAACAGTTGTCGGTTTTTGATGTGTCAGATTTGTCTGAGGGATGCTACTTTATTCGAGTGGCATCAGAGAATGCAGTTAAAACCCAGAAGTTGATCATCAAGAAATAAAGTTCATTAGAATGTTTATAAAAGGGCTCCAATAGGAGCCCTTTTCTGTTTGTGACCACGCATCTTGTCGATAATTTCGCAGTCGTTTTCTTTTGAATCAATATATGAGTATACAGCACATTTTAGAGTGGAACTATTTGGGGTTGAGTCTTTTCGCCTTATTCGTAGTGATGTGGGCAGTGCAGCTCTATTATTTCTTCAATTATTTCCTACGTGTAGGGGGAGCCAAGAAAGTATAAGGTGCTGAAAACCTGGAGCCTGTCTCTATTGTGATTGCAGCGAGAAATGAAGAGGACAATCTGATGGAGCACATTCCATTGCTGATGGAACAAAACTACCCGGAGTTTGAAGTGATCGTTGTAAATGATAGCAGTTGGGACGATACTCAGGAAATTTTGAAGGCACTACAAATTCAATTCCCGAATATGCACTTGATCCATTTGGATGAGGAGAAGCAGAACATGCAGGGAAAGAAATTTGCGATTACTCTCGGGATAAAAGCTGCTAAACATGAGCTGATCCTATTAACAGATGCAGATTGCAGACCAACTCACAAAAACTGGATTAGAGAGATGGCGGCATCAATGTCCGATTCAAAATCAATCGTTCTCGGTTTTTCGCCTTATTCAAAAGCAAAAGGATGGCTTAACAAGGTGATCCGTTTCGATACATTGATGATTGGACTGCACTATCTTGGAATGGCAAAGGCGGGCAGACCTTACATGGGAGTTGGTCGCAACTTGATGTATAAAAAGGAACTTTTCTTCTCAGTTGGCGGATTTAAAAGTCACTACAGTGTTCAGTCTGGAGATGACGATTTGTTCATCAATCAAGTGGCGAATAAAAGAAACACCGCAGTTCAATTTTCTCCTGAAGCTCAGACCATTTCTGAACCAAAGAAGACATGGGGTGATTGGAAAAAACAGAAAAAACGCCATTTTACAACTTTACCTCATTATAAAGCTTCAGACAGGAACTTATTGGCCTTTTCATCAATGAGTTATGTTCTGATGATGGCTGGTTTTGTTGGTTCTATGGTTTTGAAAAATGGAATGTTCGTAGTTGGTGGAATGTTGTTGTCGAGGTATATAATTCAATTGTCTATTTTGCATGGGTCAGTGAAGAGGCTTGGGATGGATAGGGATGTAGCATGGCTATCTCCTTTTCTAGAAGTCCAGCTCTTATTTGCTAACGCCTTAATCTACTTTAGTAACCTCGTTAGGAAACAGCAAAAATGGAAGTAATAGAACATTTATCAGAAAAAGGTCAGTACGACTATCATCTCGTTCAGCGCGCCCTACATGAAAAAGATCAGAAGGCCTTCGCTGAATTGATGGAGCGCTATCGCGAGCCTATTTACTTCATGCTTCTTAAAATGGTGAATAATAAGGACGATGCAGAAGATTTGACCATTGAAGCGTTTGGAAAAGCCTTTCGAAGAATGGGGCAGTACACGCCTCAGTTCGCATTTTCTACCTGGCTGTTCAAGATTGCCTCAAACAATGCTATTGACTTTATTCGTAAAAAGAGAATACGCGCTATTTCTATAGACCAAGGTTTTACTTCTGATGATGGTGAAATGATTGAAATCAGCATTAAAGATGCCGTTTTGGATCCAGCCGAAGCCATGCAAAAGGAGGAAAGAATCAAAAAAATGCGCGAAATCGTCGAAAAATTGAAGCCGAGATACAGAAAATTGGTGGAAATGCGCTATTTCGACGAATTAGCATACGAGGAAATCGCCGAAGAATTGAAGCTGCCTCTTGGTACGGTAAAAGCACAATTGTTCAAGAGCTCGTGAGTTCCTTTTCCAAATGATGCAAAACTCTAAGGATAGCTACTAGTGGATATTATTCTTAAGTATTTTCCGAAGCTTCCGGCTGATCAGTTGGAAAAAATAGAGGCGCTCCGAGACCTTTATGAGGATTGGAATCAAAAAATTAATGTGATTTCTAGAAAGGATATGGAGTCGCTCTATGAGAAGCATGTACTCCATAGCCTCAGTATTTATAAATTCTTGCCCTTTCAACCAGGATCGAAAATCCTTGGCCTAGGAACTGGGGGCAGTTTTCCCGGGATACCAGTTAGCCATCGTAATGCCCCAGGTGCAATTCCACTTGGTAGATTCTATTGGTAAAAAGATAAAAGTGGTGGAAGGCGTGGCGAGAAAGCTTAAACCTAAGCAACGTAACAGCTTCTCATTCAAGGGTGGAGCAAGTAAAAGGACAGTATGATTTCGTCGTTTCAAGGGCTGTAGCAGAACTTAAACTTCTCATCCAATGGGTAAATGGGAAAGTGACTCAAAACCAGATTAATGGGATGCCTAATGGGCTAATTTGTTTGAAAGGGGGTGACTTAAAGGAAGAGTTGAAGGCTGTAAACCGCTATAAGGAAGTTCATGATCTCACAGGGTATTTTGATGAACCCTTCTTTGAGACCAAAAAATTGGTTTACGTAAGCCTTTAAGTGTCTTTTGTTAAATGGTTGAAAACGAATGGTCTGAAAAACAAAAAAAGAGTCCAATGGACCCCTTTTTGTAAACCTGCAAGGAAAATTTTGAAACCAACGCAATCCTGGAAGATTGCGTAACCGTCTAAAAGACGATTGAATATTTTCTCGGTTGCCTCTAATCAGAAACTTTTTTCTGCGGGCGACGTGAATTTATATCCTACTCCTCTGACGCTATGAAAATAGATTGGTTGCCTACTATCGGGCTCGAAATATTTTCTAAACATCAAAATATAGTTGTCAATGGTGCGTGTGCTCGGGAAAACATCGTATCCCCAAACTTTTTCTAAAATCTCTTCTCGACTCACTACTTCGCCATCTTTTTGGGTCAAAAGCTTCAATAACATGATCTCTTTTTTCGAAATTTCATGTTCTTTTCCTTCTTTGTCTACAATAGTGTAATTCAAGAAATTGACAGAATTTGGCCCAAATTGATAAGTTTCTACATCGGACAAAGACTTTGCACCGCTGTCATGGCGAATAATAAGTTTGCTCACTCTCAACAATAGCTCCTCTAAATCGAAAGGTTTAGCGAGGTAGTCATCACCTCCCAGTTTCAATCCTTCGATTTTGTCCTTCCCAGTGCCTTTGGCTGATAGAAATAGAATAGGGGTCTTGTTGCCTTCAATACGAACCGTCTGACAAACGGCAAAGCCATCCATTTCCGGTAGCATTACATCCAATATTGCAAGATCAAATGCCTGATTTCGAAATTTGTCCAATGCTGTATGGCCGTCTGTAGCCAACACCACGTGATAGCCTTCCAACTCCAAATTGAGCTTCACCATTGAAGCTAGGCTCTCTTCATCTTCAACCAAAAGTATTCTGTATCTTGACATAAGTTTGGATTTGTACTGCAAATATCCAAATCAAATGGCTTTAATTTGCTTTCAAATCCAATGATTATGGGCGAAAAAGATAACGTTTTGAAGGTGAACGAGTTGAGAGAGTCGACCTTGATGGGGGCGCTCGGTATGGAAATTACAGTTATCAAAGAAGGGTATATCGAAGCTACGATGCCCGTGGATCATCGAACGCATCAACCGTACGGACTTCTGCACGGTGGTGCCTCAGCAGCTTTGGCTGAAACTTTGGGCAGCTTTGGTTCTCACATTTTAGTGGAAAAAGAAGGAGGACTTGCAGTAGGCGTAGAGCTCAATATCAATCATTTAAAGAGTAAGCGCCATGGCGTAGTTACCGGTAAAGCAAAGATTCTTCATCAAGGAAGATCATCTCATGTGTGGAATATAGAAATTGTAGATGAAGAAGGAATATTGTTAGCAGTTAGTCGCTTGACGGTGATGGTAAAAAGAAAAAATGGCTGAGGATTTAGATCAAATTGAAACGGCCTTCATGTCGGGCAAGTCTTTTGCCTTGGCTTCATTGCCATTTTCTGATGAGAATATGGTTTTTTTAGAAAATGAAAAAGGTGAGCTCCGAGCATCGGATGGTTCCAAATGGTTTGTAAAAGCATTTGATGATACAGAAAAACCTCTAAGGGAAACCTCATTCGAAGAGTATAATTCAGTTTTAAATGAATCGATTGACCTACTCAAATCAAAGAGTCTTAGAAAAGTGGTATTGAGCAAAGTCAAAAAAGCGACTTTTGATTTTGAACTTTCACCTTCAGCATTATTCCATGTTCTTAGACAAAAATATCCTTCGGCTTTCAAATTTATTTACCGAGTAAAAAATGGAAATGTGTGGTTTGGTGCCACACCAGAGATTTTGCTCGATAAGGGGAAGCTTGTTCAAGACCACAGCGTTAGCCGGCACACGCCTAAAATTGGGTAAAGAAGTGTTGTGGGGAGAAAAAGAAGTTATGGAACAACGAGTGGTTTTAGATTATTTGATTGATACTATAAAAACTGATCCGCAAGCAAAGACACAAATTCACGCTACCGAAACTGTAGAAGCTGCTCACCTTGAGCACATTCGAACAAACGTAGAATTTGAATCTGAGTTAGGCTTAGATCATTGGATAGAAAAATTACACCCAACGCCAGCAGTATGTGGACTTCCTAAAGATCAAGCATATAATTTCATTGTAAAAAATGAATTGCATAGTCGAAAGCAATATACAGGAGTAGTAGGCATCACGAATGCACAAAACGCGAAGTTGTTTGTTCAATTGAGGTGTGCAGAATTCGATAGTAAAACGAAAGACTTTTGGATTTATACCGGAGGTGGTATAATGCATGATTCGGATATTAATAGTGAATGGCAGGAAGCAGAAAATAAGGCGAATGTGATGTTGAATGTGCTTTCTGAATTAGCTTCGCAACGCATATGATTTCAGATAAAAAAGCAGTTCAAGATATTATTCAACTACTCGAATTAAAAGGGGTTAAGCATATCATTATCACTCCAGGTTCGAGAAATGCTCCATTTTCTGTGTCTTTGGCCAATCATCCTTCATTCGAGGTGATGAGCATTGTAGATGAAAGATCAGCAGCGTACGTCGGTCTCGGTATTGCTCAGCAATCGGATAAACCTGTTGCATTGATTTGCACAAGCGGAACAGCTGCGTTGAATTACGCTCCAGCAATTGCAGAAGCATATTATCAAGAAATTCCCTTAATCGTGATCACAGCCGACCGTCCAATGGAATGGGTGAATCAAGGCGAGGGACAAACAATAAATCAAAGCGCTGTATTTCAAAATTTCGTGCGAGCCTCCTATGATATCATTCAAGATATGAATGACTCAGATTTTGAGTGGTACAATGCACGCGTGATGAATGAGGCGATTGATCGCGCAATGAGCCCCGTTCGCGGACCAATACATTTGAATTTTCCTCTCAGAGAAAATCTTTACGGCCAAGTAGAATCGCGTAAAAGCGAGGTGAAGTTGATACGCACGATGGAAAAAGAAATTGCTCTTCCATTGCAAGCGCTGCACGAACTAGGAACGCATCTTTCTTCTAAAAAGAAAATCATGATCCTGGTTGGACAGTTTCATACCTGCGAGCGAACAATAGATTTATTAAAAAAGTGGGCGCAGTTTCCAAATGTCTTGGTACTTACGGAGTCTCATTCTGGACTAGAAGATGAATCATTTATTGGCTGCATCGATAGAATGCTGATGACATTGAAGGATGAAGAAGTAGATTATTTCCGTCCAGAACTGGTGATTTCCATTGGTAAGAACATTATATCAAAAAAAGTAAAATCACTACTTCGAAATAAAGAAGTCGAACATTGGTATGTGTCGGAAGATGCACAACTGCTAGACACTTTTAAAAGGCTAACTAAAATTATTCCTGTTACGCCAGAAAGATTTTTTGAAGACGTAATCACTTTCGTCCAAAGTCCAAGTTCTTCTTACCATTCAGACTTTATGAGTTTGAATAAAAGGAAGCAAGATGAAGGGCAGACTTTTGTGAATACAGCTCCTTTTTCAGATCTCACGGCTACAGATATTATTTTAAGAAAATTACCAGAACACTCACTCGTGCAAATGGGTAATAGTTCTGTGGCGAGATACATTCAGCTTTTTGATAGAAGAAGCGATCTGAAGTTTTCTGGAAATAGGGGAGTTAGTGGAATCGATGGTTGCACAAGTACCGCAATAGGAGCGGCACTCGTTTCTAATCAGCTTACAACATTGATCAGTGGCGACGTTAGCTTTTTCTACGATAGTAATGCATTTTGGCAAAAAAACATTCCGACCAACTTAAAGGTTATTGTTATAAATAACGGTGGTGGAGGGATTTTTAGAATAATCGAAGGCCCTTCAACTACTGAAGCACTAGAAGAGTATTTTGAAACAACACACCATCGGAAAGCGTCAGAAATTGCGCATTTGTATGGTTTGGAATGTAAAACAGTGAGCTCTTCTAATGAATTAAATGCAGGGCTCGATTGGTTGTTCAATAACACTAAATGTGCAATATTGGAAGTGATGACGCCAAGACTTGAAAACGAAAAAATCCTCAAAGGATTTTTTAATCATATTAAACAAAATACTTCAATATAAAGTAGAGATGAGACAGTGGACTACTATCAAAGAATACAATGATATTCTTTTCGAATACTATGAAGGTATTGCTAAGATTACAATCAACAGACCTCAAGTTTACAATGCGTTTCGTCCAGAGACGAATTTAGAAATGTTGGACGCGATGGACATTTGTCGTGAGCGCCAAGACATTGCAGTAGTTGTGCTTACAGGTATTGGTGATAAAGCATTTTGTAGTGGAGGCGATCAAAACGTGAAAGGAGTTGGGGGATACATCGGTGAGGATGGAGTACCACGATTGAATGTGTTGGATTTGCACAAGAGAATTCGCGAATTACCTAAGCCGGTTATTGCAATGGTGAACGGCTATGCAATAGGCGGTGGACACGTATTGCACGTGGTATGCGACCTAACAATTGCTTCTGAAAACGCACGATTTGGCCAAACAGGTCCAAAGGTTGGAAGTTTTGATGCAGGATTTGGATCAAGTTATTTGGCGCGTCACGTCGGTCAAAAAAAGGCAAGAGAAATTTGGTTCTTGTGTGAGCAGTACACGGCTAAGGAAGCCGAAGACATGGGTATGGTAAATAAGGTGGTTCCTTTGGCTGACCTTGAGGATACTACGGTTCAATGGTGCAAAACCATTATGAAAAGAAGCCCACTTGCTGTGAGAATGATCAAGCGTGGATTGAATGCAGAATTGGATGGTCAGCGCGGTTTGATGGAATTTGCCGGCGATGCCACTTTGCTTTACTATTTGACAGAAGAAGCGCAAGAAGGAAAGAAAGCATTTTTGGAAAAGAGAGATCCTGATTTTCAAAAATTTCCGAAATTTCCTTGATGCCGCATGAGTAATTTCAAAAGCTGGATAGGGGCGATGCGACTTCGTACTTTGCCCTTGGCTTTATCATCGGTGATTACCGCAGTGGCTATTGCAAGAGAAACAACTGATTTGAATATATCGGTAGTTATTCTTCTTTTCACCACTACCATTTTGCTTCAAGTGCTATCCAATTTTGCAAATGACTACGGTGATTTTCAAAACGGTGCAGATAATGAAAACAGAATAGGTCCAGCTCGAGCTGTGCAGAGCGGAATAATCGCACCAAAGGCCATGAAGAATGCAGTAATTTTCACTTCTGTCTTGGCATTTTTATCTGGTGTATTGCTGCTGTGGTTTGGACTGGCATCTAAAGGCTTGTTCACTTATGCACTCATTTTTCTTGGACTAGGATTAGCAGCTATTGCCGCGGCTATCAAATACACTTCAGGCAAGAATCCATACGGCTACAAAGGTTTGGGAGATGTATTCGTTTTCATATTCTTTGGTTTGGTTGCAGTGGGAGGAAGTGCATTTCTATTGAAGGGAACAATCGGTTTTACAGATATCTGTGGTATGGCGATTATTGGCATGCTCAGCACTGCTGTGTTGAACGTAAACAATATGAGAGATCATGTCAACGATAAGGACTCTGGTAAGAAAACCATCGTAGTCGCCTTAGGATTTAAAAGAGCAAAAATTTACCATTCCCTATTGATTATAGGAGCCTTACTCTTTATGCTTGCCATTCTTTTTACAAATGATTCTGAATATACACTGCTGATTTTTCTTGTAGCTCCGATTTTGATCAATCATTTGGTTTTTGTGTGGAAATGTATTGAACCTCCTTTGCTAGACTCTCAATTGAAAAAGGTAGCTCTCACTACTTTTCTTTTTAGTGTTCTCCTGCTGATTAGCTCATTTATTTAAACCCGACTGCCTTCCAATTGATTATCTTCACGCCGCAAATTAAACCTTATGGCCAAATCTAGTAGTTTACTTGGTATCGATCTAGCTTATGTAATAGCCACTATAGGCTGTATTACTGGTGCGGTTTTATTTAATGTGGGCGGCCGAATGCATTTGCTGAGTCATGAGCACTACTATCTTATCATGGACTTCTTTCCTGCATTGTTTTTCTTTCTAAATGGATTTACAGTGACATTGACCATGCGAGACAGGAGAGTTTCATCACGAAAACTTCTCTCTTACATGGGAAGAAGAGGAAGCGTTTTGATGATAATCGGGGTTTTGTTTATAAAAATTTGGCCTGTAAATCTGTTTTTTGCTTCAGGACTGTTTTTCCTTATATCACCATTTTTCGCGCAGTGGAATAACCTTATTTTAAGGTCGTTTCTTGTTTTTATATGGGTGATTAGTGTAGTCTTTATAAATTTTGATTTCCCCACTTTCACCACTTTCAGTGGGCTTCAACTGGGAGGTGCTGATTTCAAACACCTATTTTCATTTCTGCTTTTTAATGGATATTTATCGCCACTTCCATGGGCTTTCTTTTTCGTAGCAGGTTTGATTTATGGACGAACTGATTTTCGTCCAAGAGGATGGTTGCCACCTTCCAGCCTTATTGCAATCATCGTTATTCTTTCTTCTATAGCTATAGAAAAATATGCTGTTTCAATTTATGGAGCAAAAGATCGAGACGTGCTTTTGAATGCGTGGGGATTCAATTTGAAATTTTACTTGCCTGCCTTTCTTATTTATGGTATCGCCCTCTGCTACCTTATAATGAATACATTGATATATGTGCTAAGAGGCTACACGGCTGGTGCTTTTTCGAACTTCGTTAACAATGTCTCAGCTTCTAAATACTCCATCTACTTTTTTGCCATGTTCATTGGTATTATTACTAAATCAAGTACCAATGACATTATCTTTAGAGAAAGATGGGCAATTATGCTATTCGCAGTTGGAATTGTTATAATTAGTATTTGGATGAGCTTCTTTTGGAAAAGAAAAGTCTCTAAGAAAACTCCAATTGAATGGATGATCAAAAAAATGTCAAGTTCATCGAGCAAATAAAGTTTGAACTTGTTCCTTATCAATTAAATTTCCGACGTCCTGCAAAAACATCGAGAGACACTTTAGTCGTCCGAGAAATCTATTTTTTAAAAGCCTACTTCTTATCTAATCCCACAAAATTTGGATTAGGCGAATGTTCTCCTATATACGGTTTAAGTCCAGAAATAAAGAGTGAGGTGGTAGGGCAAATTCAAGAAATTGCCAATAGAGTTGAATCCGATAATGTGATAGACCTAGAGCAAATCAAAAGGCCCGCGATCAAGTTCGCTTTTGAGTCGGCCATTCTTGATTTATTAAATGGTGGAGAAAGAATCATTTTTCCAACGTTTAAAAAACAAAATATCCCGATCAACGGGCTGGTTTGGATGAATGGGAAAACACCGATGATGGAGGAAGCTTTTGAAAAAATAGGGCAGGGCTACAAGGTAATAAAATTGAAAATTGGAGGAATAGACTTTGAGGAAGAGCTGTCAATCATTAAAAAAATTCGGGAGTCAAATGAAAAGATAACGATTCGTTTGGATGCAAATGGCTCATTTAGAAATGATGAAGCGCTAGATAAACTGAAGCAATTGGCCGTTTTCAATATTCATTCAATCGAACAACCGATACAAGCAAATCAATGGGATGAAATGAAAATGATCTGTGAAAACTCTCCAATACCAGTTGCGCTCGATGAAGAATTGATTGGTGTAAATTCAAGAGCACAAAAAATGGAGCTGCTTGAGTCAATTCATCCTCAATATATCATTTTGAAACCATCTTTGCATGGAGGACTCAGCGGTTGTGACGAGTGGATTCAATTGGCAGAATCAATGAATATTAATTGGTGGGCAACTTCCATGTTAGAGTCTAGCGTTGGACTTAATGTTATAGCTCAATGGCTTTCTACTAAAAATGTAAATCTCGAACAAGGTTTGGGCACCGGCGGTTTGTACCTCAACAATCTTCCTGCTGCATGGTCTTCTGAAAATGGTGCCCTACATTTTGACGGATTAGAATCACTAAAAGCTTATCAGTTTTGAGCGAGAGATTTATAAATATTAATGGCGTAAAATTCGATTGTGATAGAAGAGACATCTGGGAACATGAATCCAAAAATGAATTCCCAGAATACATTCAAAACGTTCTATCCTTTTGCAAAGAGTGGTTTGATGAAAGGCCTTTTGTAGTTGTAAAAACGAGCGGCTCCACAGGAACTCCAAAGGAAATAAAGTTGCCGAAAACTTGGATGCAAATTTCTGCTTTGAAGTCGATTAACGCTTTTGAGATCAAGCAAAAATCTAATTTGCTTTTGAGTTTACCAGTTAGTTTTATAGCCGGCAAATTGATGATTGTTCGCGCAATCGTTTCTGAGTCAAATTTGATTTGTGTTCAACCGGAGGCCAAACCTCAGTTGCCTCAGGAAGAAATTCATTTTGCGGCGTTCACTCCAATGCAAGTGCAATACCTTCTAGATCATCAGAGTGATTTATATTCAAAAATCGATTCAGTAATTATTGGAGGTGGTGCTATTTCAGAAAGTTTGTGGCAGCAAATTTCCATGTTGACCAATCGTTCGTACGCTACTTATGGTATGACTGAGACGTCGACTCACATTGCCTATCAGCATATCTCAGCAACCAATAGAAGGAATCATTTTTCATTAATTGATTCTTCAATTATTATAAATTTGGATGAAAGAGGTTGTGTGCATTTTGAAGTGCCCTATTTTGATAACCTAAAAGTGCAGACAAATGATTTGGCTCTATTAATAGATGAAAATAGTTTTGAATTGCTTGGAAGAATTGATCGAGTAGTGAATAGTGGAGGGCGTAAGATTCAAGTGGAGGAATTAGAAGAACTTATTACTTCGGAAATTCAATGGCCGTTCTACCTGTGCGGAAAGCCAGATGATTTACTAGGTGAAAAGTTGGTATTGATGGTTGAAACAGGAGAAGGTATTCAATCCAATGAATTTTTTGAAAGTGCTTTCAACAAATTGTCAAAATTAGATCAACCCAAAGAAATTCACTTTAGAAAGAAATTCACTTATACCCACACAGGTAAAGTGATAAAAAAATATTTTGATGAATAAAGATTTAGTATTCGCGAGTGCGAACGAAAATAAAATCCTAGAAGTATCCAAGAAATTAGGAGGTCTAAAGTTGCTTGGATTGAAAGATATTGGATGTTTTGAAGAAATACCTGAAACGAGCGACACAATTGAAGGAAACGCGGTGATGAAAGCAAGGTATATATTCGAAAAATATGGCTACAATTGTTTTGCGGATGACACGGGGTTAGAAGTGGAAGCCTTGGGTGGACAACCTGGAGTTCATTCTGCACGATATAGCGGTGAGGAAAGAAATGAAGCCGCAAATCGAACCAAATTACTAAACGAGCTGGATGGAAATGAGAATCGTTTCGCTCGCTTTAAAACTGTAATTTGCTTAATTCAAGATGGAAAAGAAACCTTACTTGAAGGAATTGTTAATGGCGAAATAGGTCATGAAGAGGTTGGAGATAATGGGTTTGGGTATGACTCACTTTTTATACCACTCGGAGAATCAAGGACTTTCGCCCAAATGACTTTAGATGAAAAAAATGTGATGAGTCACAGAGGTTTGGCTATCAGTAAGTTGAAAAAAATCTTAGGGAGTAATCTCTGAATTGTATAATTTGCACCCCTGTTTTAAACAAAACAACGTATGATTACATATCTCGATTTTGAGGAGCCTATTAAAGAACTGAATGATCAGATTGAAAAGCTCAAGGAAAGTGAGAAAAAAGCAGGAGTGGATATCGCTACTGCCATTGCTGATTTAGAAAAGGCAAAAGAGTCTAAAATCAAAGAAATTTATTCCAATTTGGATGCTTGGCAAAAGGTCCAATTGAGTCGACATCCAGACCGCCCTTATACTTTACAATATATTGAAGCTATTACAGACAACCAGTGGATTGAACTCCATGGCGATCGCACTGTAAAAGACGACAAAGCAATGGTGGGAGGATTCGGAATGATCGGCGACCAAAGTGTTATGCTTATAGGTCAGCAGAAAGGTGTTAATACCAAAATGCGTCAGTACAGAAACTTTGGTATGGCAAATCCCGAAGGCTACAGAAAAGCACTTCGACTTATGAAATTAGCCGAAAAGTTTAATAAGCCCATTATCACGTTTATAGACACTCCTGGCGCATTTCCTGGCTTGGAAGCGGAAGAAAGAGGTCAAGGTGAAGCTATCGCTCGCAATCTCTTTGAAATGATGAAATTTAAGGTGCCTATCATTTGCATCATCATTGGAGAAGGTGCTTCTGGCGGTGCTCTAGGTATCGGTATCGGTGATCGTGTGTTAATGCTTGAAAATACCTGGTATTCAGTAATTTCACCAGAATCATGTAGTTCAATTCTGTGGAGAAGTTGGGATTATAAAGTTACAGCAGCTAAAGCTTTGAAACTCACTGCTACCGACATGCAAAACAATGGATTGATCGATGGCGTGATTCCCGAACCATTAGGAGGCGCACATGGGAATAGAACAGAGATGTTCGAAACCGTTAAGTCTACAATTCTAGCTACGATCAAGGAATTACAAGCAAAAACACCTGAAAAGTTAGTTGCAGAAAGAATTGATAAATTCTGCAAAATGGGTGTTGTAGTAGAAAACTAATCTTAGTTTACAATTGTTATACACAATTGGCTCTGTTCGATAGTTGAAAAAGAACTATAATATTTCTTTTTAAACTTTCCTAGAATGCCTATGTTGTTTAGCTTTGCAACGATTTTATACCTTAAAACCCTCATAAATTAAATTTAGCATGAAAAAGAACAACTTCTACGTAGCAATCGTAGCAGTACTTTCTGGTCTGATGCTCGCCGCTTGCGGTGGTCTCGGTAAAATGGAGAAATACATTGAAGAACTTGGGGCTTCTGCCACTCCAAATCCATTGGAAGTACATGGTGATAGCATCGAGCTTTCTATCACTGGTAAATACCCTGAAAAATACTTCCACAAAAAAGTGGTTGTTGAAGCAACTCCTGTAGTAGTTTACCCTGGCGGAGAATCAAAGTACAAAATGAAGGGTTACCAAGGTGAAGACGCTGCTGGTAACTACGAAGTAATTCCTTACAAAACAGGAAAGAGCTTCTCTTATAGCGACAAAATCGCTTTTGTTCCAGGAATGGAAGAGAGCACACTTCAATTGAGAATCCACGGAACTCAAGGTAACAAGACGGCAGATTTCGATCCAGTTGAAATTGGTGTTGGCGTTATCACGACTCCGTATTTGATGAAAGGCGATGACAAAGTAGTTTATGCTGCTGATAAGTTCGTTCGTACACTTTCTTTCACGAAGTCTGCTGAAATCAATTTTGATTACAACTCTTCAAATGTAAAGGCAAATGAGTTGAAAGATCAAGATATCGCTGATCTTCAAGCTTTCCTTGCTGAAGTAGATGCTAATCCTAAAATGGTTGTTACAAGCATCAAGTTCGTTTCTTACGCTTCTCCAGAAGGTGAGATTTTCTTGAATGATGATCTTGCTAACGAGCGTGGTGAAGCTGGTAAAGCTACATTGGTGAAACTCCTTTCAAAAGCAAAATTGACTACTGACTTTACTTCAGCTATGGCTATCGAAGCGAAAGGTGAAGACTGGGACGGTTTCAAAAAAGCTATGGAAACATCAAGCATTGAAGATAGAGATATCATCATCAGAATTCTTCAAAAGACAGCTGATCTTCAAACTAGAGAGCAAGAAATCAAGAACATCAGCAAGACTTACACTGAGATCCAAAAGGATATTTTCCCAGGACTTCGTCGTTGTACTATTGTTGTAAATTACAACGTAGAAGGTTATAGCGATGCTGAACTTGCTGCAATCGGTTCTTCAACTCCTGATAGCTTGACTTATGAAGAAGCTATGAAGGCTGCTACATTGGTAGAAGACTTGAACACTAAAGCTTCAATCTATGCTTCTGCTGCTAAAAAATCAGATGCTGACTACCGCGCTTCGAACAACCTTGGTGTAGTATACTACCTTCAAAATAAAGTGAAGGATGCAGAAACACAATTCTCTAAGGCTTATGGTATGTCTAAAACAGACGAGACCAGCTGCAACATGGGAGCTGTTACTCGCTTGAATGGCGACAGAAAAGGTGCAATGACTTACTTGAATGCAAGCAACACACCAGAAGCAAAATACAACAAAGGTCTTATTAATATCCAGAATGGTGACTACGCAAGCGCGGTTAGCAACATGGGTAACTACAAGACTTTCAACTCAGCTCTTGCTAATCTTTTGAATAAAGATAACGGTGCTGCGCAATCTCACATTGATGCTTCAAACGATTCATCAGCTCTTGCTGATTACCTTCGTGCTGTAATTGCTGCTCGTAACAACAACGCTGCTAACGTTGCTAGCAACTTGAAGAGTGCAGTTCAAAAGGACGGTTCATTAGCTGCTAAAGCTCAAAAAGACTTGGAGTTCCGTAACTTCAAAGACGCTTTGAACTTCTAAAAAGAATTTCATATAGAAAATAAAAAAGGCTGTCCAATGGACAGCCTTTTTTATTTGGTAAGGGATCTTAAATTTTCCAACTCAATCCAATTCCTACAATGCTCTTAAACTGAAGACCAGGACCAACATTCGTTGGTGTTCCAGTTTCGTCGACTTGCTTAATGATAGTTGTGTTATCATCGTAAATTAGGTGAGTGAAAATAGTTGTAGTCAACCATTTGTTTGCCTTAATGGTAATAAGGTTTTCCCAACTTACGTCCACGTTTTGTGGGTCTTCCAAATAGTTCGAAAACAACTCTAACTTCGTTTTATAGTTTACGTTTTCGAATATGTCATTGGTGTATTGCAAACGAACGTATGCGCCCATTTCACTTCTTAAATTTTCACCACTTCCCTGAATAACAGTAACGCCATCCTCCGCGAATTGACGCTTCACTCCAAAGGCACCAGCATCCGCAAGAGTTTGATCTAAAACAAAAATTCCACGGTAAGTTATTGGTGAAATAAATGCACTGAATTTATCATTTGGTTTGTAGTCCATACCAAGTGAAAACAACGACCATCCAGGAGCCATGAAATCAGAGATTTTACTGTCGTAATCTGGAAGTCCAGTAGCTAGTGGTGCATAACCAGGAGCAAACTGAGTTTTGAAGTTGAATAAAGCGGCATAATACCATTTTTCAGAAGCCTGACGACCGTACTTGCTTGTAAAGTCAATTTTATCATCCGTTTTAATTGCCCGTGAATCCAAACTTTGCAATAGAATACCAGAGGCAACATCAATGGAATTATCCCATGAGTTTTTCCCATTGCGATAGTTTGTAAATGCAGATACAATTCCAGTGGAACTTACTGAATTGTTACCACCCGCAGCCCACTGATTCAAATAGGTGAAGGTGTTATTGATGCTGACAACCAAGCCTTTTTTCCATTTCACAGAATCTTCAACTGTAGCCATGGTTTTCATTGCAGTTTCCTCAGCAGATGTAGGGTTGGTTTGAGATGAGGCCATCAAACCATGGATGGCAAATGAAGCCACCAAAAGTGAACGCTTTAACATAAGAGATTATTTAAGTAGTATAATGAAGCAAAGGTAGGATGAATCCCAAATAGCCAGAATAGAATTTTGCTAATCGAAATCATCTTCATCAATGGCTGTTTCCTTGACAGCCAATAATTTCGCCAATTTAACGGCAGAAATAACGGAAATCATGACCTTTTCTTTGACCGTTGTAGGAGGTGCAACATCGGAGAGAATGAGCATGAATGGATTTTGTTTCAACTTTTTATGTATTGATTATAAAACTCTACTGTTTTAGCTCGTGCACGCTTGATGCGCATTTTTACAGCGCTTTCGTTGAGATCAAGAGCTTCTTGAATTTCCTTGATGCTCATGCTGTCTTGGTACTTCATCAAAAGGATCGCTTTGTCCTTCGGGTGCAACATGTCTAATACTAATTGAAGCTGATGAGCTTCAATTTTTAATAGCTCTTCCTGATTTTTGTTGTCATCTGACTCGGGGATTTCAGGTACTTCTTCTTCCGAAGAAATCGCTACTCGACTCAATTGTTTCACGAAATCAATGCAGTAATTGTATGTAATACTGTACAGCCACGTGCTAAATCTGGAATCGTAATTAAACTTGGAGAGATTTATAAATGCTTTTATAAAAATGTCGTGAGTTAAATCTTGGGCTGTGCTGGAACCTTTAGCAAAAGATAAGCACCGGCTATATACTTTGTGAGAGTATCGGTCATAAACAAATGAAAATTCTTCTGAGTATCCATCAACGACTCGTCGAACGAGATCTTCGTCAGATATTTGATCGTAGTTAATTGGCTTCACAAATGTTCCCGCAGTATATTGTTCTATTTAGACCCTATTAATCAAAAAGGTCACCAACTTTCCTTGATTTTATTGGTTTTTTGTTACTCAAAAATTGAGTATCTATTTTAGAATTTTGATTTTCATAAGATTCGTCCAATAAATATTTTTAAAAAATGGCATGGCTGTTGAGCATAGAGATGAAAAATTTAGAAATGATGGCAACAATCAGATATTTCACTCTACTCATAATAGGTCTCTTCTTAGGTCTTCAATCTTGCATAGTTGTAGATAATAATGAAATGGTATATGGTCCAGATGGAAGAGATGGTAAGGCATTTTTGGAATCGACTATGATCAATATGAGCCCTATTCATATTGGGATAATAACCCTAGCATGCCCAACAATCCATTTTATGGCGAATTTTATAGATCTTATCCTGGAATTTATCAGTTTGAATATTTCATCAATAGCCAAGAATACTGGTATGGTACATATGAGTTAAATATTGATAGGGGAGAACCTGGTCGACCTTACGGAGTGTCAGTAGAGATGGGGATGATACTTATTTGAGATTGATTTGCAATGAGAATGGATTCTATTTTGAAAGAAGTATGATGAATACACAGCAGTTTAATGCTCCTGATGGAACTATTACAATTGAAGCAGAAGACGAAGTGGGCAGTTACAGAATTGTCATGAAAAAAACTTCCATTTTCGATAGACCTACTTCACGAATTCCAAAGAAGTAAAGTATTTTCGGATATTTGCACTTAATGAAGTTTGAATATCCCGCAAAAATTATCCTAGCTTGGAGTGAAGCGATTGGTGGTAACCGAGATTTAAGAGATTGGTTGATCACTAATGGCTACCCTGAGCTGGGATTATTTGTTTTTGCTTTGTACAATAAAGATGAAGCTAGACAATGGCTTCTCGACAACGGACATCCTCACCTGATGGCTTTGATTAATGGTACTGAAGGCAATAAGAATGCTATTTTATGGCTTCGTAAATATGGGTATGACGTATTGGAAAAAATGGCTTTAGCGGCAGACAATGACGATAAAGCGATGCTTTGGCTACATGAAAACGGTCAACCCGATATGGCAAAAATTGCAGCAAGAATGCGTTATATCAAAAATGAAATAGATGCTCAAAACAACGATATGCATCGAATTTCCCCCGAATAATCTGATATTTTTTTTGAATGGTAGAACCTATCGTTTTTAGCCTCTCCAATGGCATAAGAGTAGTGCACCAACCGCTAGATAGAGAGGTGGCGCATTGCGGAATTCTCATCGGTGCTGGTAGCAGAGATGAAATGGAGAATGAGCATGGACTTGCTCATTTCATGGAACATGGACTTTTTAAAGGAACTAAAAAAAGAAAAACATTTCATATTCTCAGCCGTCTCGATGCGGTTGGTGGTGAAATCAATGCATTCACAGCTAAGGAGGAAACTTGGATCCATGCATCCTTTTTAAAAGAACATTTTGAACGATCTATAGAATTAATTGCGGATATTACTTTCAACGCGACTTTTCCTGACCATGAAATTGTAAAGGAAAAAGAAGTCATAGTGGATGAAATCAATTCGTACAAGGATAGTCCAGCAGAAATGATATTTGAAGATTTCGATGGCATGCTTTTCAAAAATCATCCTATTGGCAGGTCTATACTTGGTTCTGAAGCTTCCATCGAAAAATTTAAAAGCAAAGATTTAATCCGATTTAGAAAACGCAATTTCACTTCTTCAAACATCATTTTTGCGAGTGCAGGTAAGATTGACATTGTGAAATTGAAATTGATTCTTGAAAAATATGTTGGCAGTCACCACTTGCCTGATTCTCCTATTTCTAGAACACCTTTTAAGGGTTACAAAAGCTTTAATAAAACAGAGAAAAAAGACATTCATCAGGTACACTTGGTGATGGGGACCAAGACATATTCGTATAAGGATAAAAAGCGGCCTGCCCTTACATTACTCAATAATATTTTGGGTGGACCAGCAATGAATAATCGATTGAGTTTGAATATTCGTGAAAAGCATGGCATTGCTTATCACATCGACTCAACATACGCGCCTTTTTCAGACACGGGAGTCTTTTCCATTTATTTAGGAACTGACAAAAACAACTTGGTAAAAAGCCAAGATTTGATTTGGAAAGAGTTAAAATTTTTTACCGAAAAACCACTTTCGTTGCGTCAATTGTCTGACGCAAAAAAGCAAATTATTGGTCAAATAGCATTAGCCCAAGACAGCGGTTCAGCTATCATGTTTAACCTTGGAAAGAGCCTGCTGCTTTTTGATAAAATTGACTCTTTGGAAGATGTATTTAAGTCTATTGAGAAAATAGATGCGAAGCAAGTTTGGGATGTTGCAAATGAGGTCTTCGACCCTAGAAGAATGAGTACCTTAACCTACACATACTAACAAAAAAATCCCCGTCATTGACGGGGATTTTTTCGATTTTTATTTTGATTAGCGAGTCAAATTAATGCTCGTGTCCTTCGTGATCATGATCATGGTCGTGCTCTTCATGTTCTTCTCCAGATTCAGCCTTCGATGGGTCGTACCCTTCAATCATTACTCCAGTAGCCATAAATGAAAATGACTTTTCAGGTGCTGTGATCATTGCAATTTCTTCTTCTGATTTTCCAGCATCTTCAGCATAGTGCTGCAACATTTCAACACTCACTTCTTCAGGAAAAGCGTATCCATTCAATACACACTTCAAATCACCCGCACCAGAAGTGGGAACGAAAAACTTGTGGTGATTTGTATATACCATTAATTCTTCTCCATTTTCCAAAGCAACAGTCATCCAACATCCTTCAGCGCGACAAGTCTCTACAATTTTCCCTTCAAATTGGCCAGCAACACTGTCAGAAGATGCTAGAAGGGTAGGAATAGAAGTAGCCGAAATAGGATCTTTTACTTCAAAGGTTTCACCATAAAAGCTTTGCATAGGAGCATCACTTTTCGCATCATGGTTGTGGTTTGAATGATCGCAGCCTCCCATAAAGATGGATGCAGCTAGAATGAATAAGATATTTTTCATGTTTTATTTATTTGCAACGAAATTACAGCTTTTTAATTAAGAATTCAGTTCTTCTATTTTGGGCTCTTCCTTCATCGGTATCATTGGAAGCAACCGGTTTGGTTTCACCATAACCTTTTGAAGAAATTCGCTTTCCTTCAACACCTTTAGATGTTAGGTATTTTAGAACTTCATAGGCTCTTTCCATAGATAAAGCAAGGTTAGCATCATCATTTCCTACATTGTCGGTGTGACCTCTAATTTCAATTTGAATGGTAGGATGTTCTATCAAGTAATTGGCAAATTCATCCAGAATGAGCATTGACTTGGGATCGATTTCAGCTTTATTGGTTGAATAATAGATATCGTTGATGATAAAAGGTTTGTTGACGGCTGCAATTGGAGCTTCCATGTTGAGTTTGGTAACAACAGGAGGGTGCTCATCTTCCTTTCGAGCAACAACGCGTGAGTTGAACGCGACATTATCGCCCTGAACGCTCACCACGATATCGTCCTTTTTCTCAAGTTTGACTACAGCAGCATATTTACCATCGTCACTGCTCACTTTAACCTTGTCAGATTCCCCAGTTCCGGTGTATTTAATTTCAACCTCAGCATTTGCAGGAGGATTTCCATCTTCTGTGGATACCTCTCCTTTTAAGATCATTACTTTTTCAGGTTTAGCTTTTTCAGGCATGTTGAATTGATAGACATCCCATCCACGACTGTTGTTCAAGTTTTGAGCACCGAAGTAGGCCACATCGCCATCACTAGAGACAACGATTCCCAATTCGTCTTTTTCAGAATTAATGGGATAACCAATGTTTTTTGGTTCACTGAATGTGCCGTCTTCATTCATCTTACAATAGTATATGTCCAAGCCTCCAACTCCAATGTGTCCGTCGCTTGAAAAGTACAAGGATCGGCTATCACTGTGCATATAGGGTGCTTTGTCGCGACCCTTGGTGTTTATGGTTGAAGGAAGTGGTACAGCTTGCTGCCACTGACCATCTTTACCTCTTTTCGACATGAAAATATCAATGGTGAAATTACCATTCTCATCCTTCATACATTCACTTCTCGCAGCGGCAAAAAATAAATATTGTCCGTCACCACTTAACGACGGTTGTGATTCCCAGCCATCTGAATTTACCAATTCGCTGAGAATTTTCAATTCAGACCATTTATAAATTTTCTTTCCCGTAAGCTCGTCAGTCACCAATTCGAATTGGGCACTGTATAAGTCAAAGTTTTCAGGGTTTTCTTTTGTTGGATTTTTTTTAGCAATGATCAACTCTTTGTTATCTACTGAGATGGTCGCGCCACCTATGTTGTCTCCCAAATTGAATGGAGGAGGAAGTGGAGCACCCTCGTCGAAAGTTGCATTAATGTCTGAACGTTTACTCCAAGTAAATTCCTCTATGATTCGCGAAGTGAAGTCCCCTTTAGCTTGGTAGTCATATTTTCGAGTGTAAAACATGATTTCACCATCTGGTGAAATAAGTGGAAGGTAGTCGTCTTTTGATGAGGAAACTCCGCTGACTTTTATTGGCTTGTAATCGATTTTCTGACCATATATTTCCTTGTAAGTTTTTACATAAGGAATAGCGCCTTCCACTTCCGCATACTTCTTCTCATAATCCTTTTCAAATTTGCTTGGATCGTCATCTGGGAATCTTAAGAACTTTTCGAAGTATTCGAGTGCCTTGTCGTATTCGCTATCGGCATAACTCATAGCCCCGAGGAAATAGTAAATTTCTGAATGATAATTCGGGCAGAGTTCTTTTAGTTTTTCAAAATAATTTTTAGCGGATTGAAAGGAAGACTTGGTTCGTTTTGCTTTTAAAAATGTAAGCTCACCAATTCTCATTAAGCAAGGGAGGCAGTTCGGATCTTCCTCAATTGCTTTTTCTAAAAACTCATATCGTTTATCCGAATCATATTTTTTTGAGTCTTTACTCTGTTCAAGTAGCTTTTCGATTTTAGATGGAGCCGTGTAGTCACAATTTTCTTGGGCAGATGACTTTTCGACCAAGCTAAATGATTGAACGACAAACAGTAATAAAATAATCCTTAACCTCATTTTTTTCCTTGCTTTGGTTCGAATATACGCCTTATTTCTGGTGGTATAGATTTTAAATTTCAAGGAATACTGCTACCTTAGATTTCTCTAAACCACTTGAATGTCTGTACTCAATTTGAATGCCACCCTCCGTGAAGTATTGGAAATTTCTCCAGGCTATTCTCTGTTAGTGAATTCATCTGGTGAGATTCTGCACCGTAACACGACTTTTGATAAATTATTTCAGGAAATTTTTGGAAATGATTCTTGCATCTCCAATGTTGATGATTTGCAATTAGTTTCTTCAAATTTTAAAAAACAATTTTTTTGGAATGACATATTTGAATTTGCCGAGACAGGCCGGTTCAATATGAATGTTTGTTTAGGTGAATCAAATCGTGTTTTCAAGTGCACTTCTGGTTCATTCATGACCGATGGTGATATCACTTATTTGGTTTGTTTGCATGAAGTAACACCATCGTATCAGATGGAAAAGAAGATGATGGAGAAAAACGGATTCTTCGAAAGTCTTTTGAATGAACTTCCGCAGATGATATGTGCAATGGATGAAAATGGCAACATTCGTTATTGGAACGAACAATGCAAATCCATTTTGGGATACGACAGTAATGAAATTGTGATGGGACATGATGCAATGTTGAAGTTGATCCCAAACTCTGCATATAGAAAAGATATTATTGAAAAAATCTACCGCAAGGAAAGCGGGGTTTTGAGGTTTATCAATATCAAAATGATGGCATCTGACGGTGCGGAGAAAATTATCTCTTGGTCGTTGAGATACATGGCTAATCCATTGGTGCCTAGCTTGAATTTCTGGATGGTCGGAACTGACATTACAGGATTAGAAGTAGCAATGAAGTCTTTGGTAGAGAGCGAAGAAAGATTTAGTATCATTTCAAAAGCCTCCAACGATGCTGTTTGGGACTGGGATCTAGCTTCGGGAAATTTGTGGTGGAATGAAGGTATGACCGCTCTATTTGGTTATCCCAGTGAAGAAATCGAAAATACTTACGATTGGTGGTTGGAGCGTGTGCATCCTAGCTATGCCACTAGTGTAAATGAAAAATTAGAACGTCATGTAAAAGAAGGAATTCCTTTTTGGTCGGACGAGTATTTATTCAGAAAGGCTGACGGAACATATGCATTGGTATTTGATAAAGGATACCTTATCATGGATGATAAAGATAAGCCCCTGCGCTTTGTTGGCGGTATGGTCGATATCACACATACAAAGAATCTAAATACCTTGTAGAATACCCTTCTTGTTCGTTCCTTTGTGAAATGAACTATAGAAGATTAGGAAAATCAGGTCTCAAAGTGAGTGAGCTTTCTTTCGGCTCGTGGATCACATTCGCAAATCAAATAGAAAATGGAATCAGCGATAAACTAATGGATATCGCTTATGACGCTGGTGTCAATTTTTTTGACAATGCCGAAGTTTACGCAGCAGGAAAGAGCGAAGAGGTGATGGGGGATATTCTAAAGAAGAAGAATTGGGCGCGTGATACTTATATCGTTAGCAGTAAAGCATTTTTTGGCGCGGGAGGTAAATTACCTACTCAAGTAGGACTTCATCGTAAGCATTTGGTCGAGGCGTGTGAAGCTGCGTTGAAACGACTTCATGTCGATTATTTAGATCTATATTTCTGTCATCGCCCGGATAAGGAAACTCCAATTGAAGAAACAGTTTGGACCATGCATCAGTTGATTATGCAAGGTAAAATTTTGTACTGGGGAACAAGTGAATGGAGTGCCCAGGAACTGATGGAAGCACATATGGTAGCTCAGAAGTACAATCTTATTGGTCCAACGATGGAGCAACCGCAGTACAATATGTTGACTCGAAACAAAATGGAACGTGAGTACCTACAAGTATTCAAAACAGTGGGACTCGGCACTACTATTTGGTCTCCATTGGCTTCAGGATATCTAACAGGAAATATATCAATCAGAAACCTACGGATACGCGACTTATGCGCGATGAATTGAGTTGGTTGGCTGAAAAAACATTTACAGAGGAAAACAATCAACGTGTTATCGGGTTGAAAAACTTAGCTGAAGATTTGGGCGTGAGTCTGCCTAATCTGGGTGTAGCATGGTGTGAAGAATCCTAATGTTAGTACAGTGATTTTAGGTGCAAGCAAACCTGAGCAGCTTACAGAAACCCTCAAATCTTCTGAAGTAGTGCCATTACTTACTGATGAAGTGATGACTAAAATTGAAGGTATTCTAAATAACAAACCTTCGCTACCTCCATATTGAGTATGAGAATTGATATTCTGACCATCTTACCAAAGCTCTTGGAGGGACCGTTTGCTGATTCCATTTTGAAACGTGCCCAAGAAAAAGGGTTATGCGAAATTGTGATTCACAACATTCGCGATTACAGCACGCATAAGCAAAAGCAGGTAGATGATTATCAATTTGGCGGTGGTGCAGGAATGGTTATGGCCATTCAACCCATTGCTGATTGTATTGATCAACTCAAAAAGGAAAGGGAGTATGATGATATCATTTACCTTACCCCTGATGGCGACCGATTGGAACAACGCATTAGCAATCAATTAAGCTTGAAGCAAAATCTCATCATGCTTTGTGGACACTATAAAGGAGTGGATCAGCGCATTCGAGATCATTATATCACAAGAGAAATATCCATTGGAGATTACGTGTTGAGTGGAGGCGAACTTGCAGCAGCAGTTCTAGTTGATAGTATTGTTCGATTGATTCCAGGAGTGATGAATGATGAGACTTCAGCGCTTACTGATTCTTTTCAAGATAATTTATTAGCACCACCCGTGTACACGCGTCCTGCTGAATACAATGGTTGGAAAGTACCTGATATTCTTATTAGTGGTAATACTCCAAAAGTAGAAGAGTGGAGAATGGAAGAAGCAATCAAAAAAACAAAACAACGTCGCCCAGATTTACTCAATGAGTGAATACGCTAACATACCTTTAGCAGAGCGCATCCGTCCTAAAAACTTGGATGAATATGTCGGCCAAAAGCATTTGGTTGGACAAGGTGCTGTATTGCGCAAAGTAATTGATAGCGGAGCAATTCCTAGCATGATTTTATGGGGACCTCCAGGTGTTGGTAAGACAACTTTGGCTTTGATTATCTCGCAAACTTTAAAAAGGCCATTTTATCAACTCTCTGCTATCAATGCAGGTGTGAAAGATGTTCGTGAGGTGATTGATAGTGTGAAGAATGCAGGAATGTTTGGCAAAGGTGCTATCTTATTTATCGATGAGATACATCGCTTCTCCAAAGCACAGCAAGATTCATTGCTTGGCGCGGTAGAGCGTGGAATTATTACACTTGTCGGTGCTACGACTGAGAATCCTTCATTTGAGGTGATCTCCGCGTTGCTTTCTAGAAGCCAAGTGTACGTTTTAAAACATCTTGAAAAAGAAGATTTAATTCAGTTAGTGGATCACGCGCTTTCGAAAGACGAAGTTTTGGCAAAGAAGAATGTGAAAGTGGAGGAGTACGAAGCGCTTTTGAGATTGAGTGGAGGAGATGCGCGTAGATTGCTCAATGTGTTGGAATTAGTAGTAAGTTCTTTACCAGAGGACAAGATTATTACGAATGAAAGAGTGAGTGATATCATTCAAGCCAACATGGCCATCTATGATAAAAATGGGGAAATGCATTACGATATCATTTCCGCATTTATTAAAAGTATCAGAGGAAGTGATCCGCAGGCTGCCGTATATTATTTGGCAAGGATGGTTGAAGGCGGAGAAGATGCAAAATTCATCGCTCGCCGCATGTTGATATTAGCATCAGAAGATATCGGATTGGCAAATCCAAATGCTCTTCTTATGGCAGATGCCACATTTCGTGCTGTTGAAAATATTGGCTGGCCAGAGAGCAGAATCATTTTGAGTCAATGCGCTATTTATTTGGCTACTTCTCCAAAATCAAATTCAGCTTATGCCGCGATAAACAGTGCAATGGCGGCTGTTCAAGAAAAGGGAAATTCACCAATCCCATTGCATCTAAGAAATGCGCCGACCAAATTGATGAAGGATTTGGGATATGGAAAAGAATACCAATACAGTCATTCATATGATGGTAATTTTGTATTCCAAGAGTTTTTACCTGATGATGTTGCGGGAACACCGTTCTATGTTCCTGGAAAAAATAGTAAAGAAGAACAAGTAAAAGCTTGGCTTCTGTCGAAATGGGGAGATAAATACGATTACAAATGATCTGCTAAATAGCGATTTATTTTTTTCGCAATCATTGGTCCTTCATAAATGAATCCCGTGTACACTTGAATCAGACTCGCACCTGCGTTGAGCTTCTCTAAAGCATCCTGTCCATTTTCAATTCCACCTACACCTATAATAGGAAAAGAACCTCCGGATTTCGTGTGTAAGTAACGAATTACTTCTGTAGACCTATTTTTTACAGGAACACCACTCAATCCTCCAGCTCCAATTGCTTCAACTTCGTTGTTATCAGTGGTGAGCGGTGTTCGAGCAATGGTTGTATTTGTTGCAACTACACCGCTTATTTTGGTGGTGTTTACTATTTCTACGATGTCGTCGAGCTGTGCGTCGGTCAAGTCTGGAGCGATTTTAAGTAGGATTGGCTTTGGGGTATCTTTTTTATTATTCTCAGCTTGAAGTGCATTCAAAATGACCATCAAAGGTTCCTTGTCTTGCAATTCTCTTAGTCCGGGTGTGTTTGGTGAAGAAACGTTTACTACGAAATAGTCTACATGCTCAAATAGTTCGTGAAAACAAATCATGTAATCGCTCAATGCATCCTCATTTGGAGTGACCTTATTTTTTCCAATATTTCCCCCAAGAATGATTTTATAACTAGATTTTTTAATGCGTTCAACGGCAGCTTTAACTCCCTGATTGTTGAATCCCATTCTATTGATTAGTGCATTGTCTTGAGGCAAACGGAACAAACGTGGTTTGTCGTTTCCGGGCTGTCCAACAGGAGTGACTGTTCCAATTTCTACAAACCCAAAGCCCAAACCTTCTAGATTTTCAATCCACCTTGCATCCTTATCAAATCCGGCCGCTAATCCCACTGGGTTCGGAAATTTTATTCCAAAAACTTCTCTTTCTAGCTTTGGACTCAATACGGTAGCAGAAGATTTGAAAATGCCCTTTACACCTGGAATTTTCATACTAAAAGCTAATAAATCCATAGCTAGGTAATGTGCTTTTTCTGGTTTAAAAAGAAAGAAAATGGGTTTGATCAGGGACTTATACATGCCGCAAATATAAAACTGATTAAACCTTATCTTCGTTTGTAAGTCTAACTGTGTATGACCGAGGCGGAAATAATAGAGCAACTTCAATCGGAAAGAGGTAGAAAACAGGTTTTTGAGTATTTACTGGATACTTTTCAAAAACCTGTGTATTTCTATGTTCGCCGAATGGTAGTTGATCACGACGATGCCGATGACGTTACACAGCAAGCGTTTATTAAGGCTTGGAAAGGTTTAGAGAAATTCAGAGGAGAATCCAAGTTATCGACTTGGTTGTATCGAATTGCATACAATGAGTCAATTACTTTTTTAGGTAAAAAGAATAAAAGGAACGAAATCAGTACTGAACAAATAATGTACAGTATGCCTTCGGTGCTTCAAGAAGATGCATTGTTTGATGGAGATGAGATTGAAGCTTTATTGCAATCTGCAGTGGCAACTCTTCCAGAAAAGCAAAAGGCAGTTTTTGTAATGAAATATTACGAAGAAAAGAAGTACGAGGAAATTTCGATGATTACTGGCACTTCCGTTGGTGCGTTGAAAGCCACGTTTCATATTGCAGTTGGAAAGATAGAACAATTAATAAAAGGAAAGCTATGAATAAGAAGAATCCATTTAGCGTTCCAGAGGAATATTTTGAGAGATCTCGAGCAGAAATTTTATCGAAAATTTCAGGAAAAGACGAGTCCGTTTTTTTTGATGCTCAAAGAAAATCGATTCTCGCTCAAACTACTGAAAAGCAAACAAAAGTTATATCCATTCGTAGAGTGGCAACTATTGTTGCTGCCGCTTCAATATTCGGACTTGGAATGTTTTTATTTCAAAATGGAAATAAAAATGAGTCTACATCTTTTGAAACACTCCTAGCCAACACTCCTATCAGTGAAGAGGATCTTCTCCTTGAAGTATCGGAAGAAGATTTTGTGGAGTATGTAGGAGATAATATCGCTATGATATCCTTTACAGACAATGAAAAAGCAATCGATTTAAATAATAATTCGGAAGAAAAGATTAAACCAAATGAATCGAAAGAGAGTCCTAGTTTTGAAGATATTGATGAGGACGTCATTATTGATTATCTTCTAGAAGATGAAACATTTGAAATAGAACTTTAAAAAAATGAAAATGCGAAATATTAGTTTAGGAATCATTTTTCTTTTTCTATCGGCAGCTGCTTTTGCACAACCGAAGGAAAACAGAAAGGAAAAAATGGAGGAATTGAAGAAGACCTTCATTAAAGAGAAGTTGGCCCTTACTGAAAGTGAAGAGGCAAAATTCTGGCCCATTTTTGATGCTCATGAAGCAAAGCGCAAAGAGATGAGAAAGTATATGCGTCAAAACAAAGAGAAAATGGACAAGGGTGACATGACAGAGGAAGAGTTGAAGAAGAATATCGATGAAGTCACTGCAAAACGAATTGAAGAAGCTCAAGCCGATGCAAAGTTCTTGAAGGATTGTTTGCCAATTTTAGGGGCAAAGCGAGTAGGCGAGTTGCTTGCTCTCGAAGACGAGTTCAGACGAGAATTGATGGACGAACTTAAACAGCGTCGAGGAGATGGACCGCCGCCACACCGTGGTGAAGGCCCTGGGCGAGAATAAGAAATAGTGAATTAAAAAGTGAAAGGCTTCAGATGAATATATGTTCCGATGTAGCATTTTTTTATTTAAGTATGGGAAGTAATTTCCAAACAACCAGAAGCCTTGTCCATAGAAGCAAAATCACCACTTCCGTTTACCGCAATTTTTTTCACTTCCATTTTTCCTTCATTTAAAAATAATTGGACAGGAATAAAATGAGAAAGGGGTGATGCATTCGAAAAATCTTCGGATAAAATGACTTCCGGTACATCATTATCTAATTCTAATGATTGTTTTAACCAAGGTAAAATGTATCTGGCACATCCGATCATTGAAGAAACGGGGTTGCCAGGTAGTCCAAAGATGATTTTATTGTTTTTTTTAGCGCATAAAAATGGCTTGCCCGGCTTTTGTGCTATGCGATGAAAGAGAAGTTCGTAGCCGTTGCTTTCTATAATTTCAGGGACGAAATCATACTTGCCTTTTGAAACACCTCCACTGAAAATAATGATATCGAAGTGATTTTCATTTTCTTTTAACGTGGCTAATAGCAATGACTTTTCATCTTTGACGTGAAGTGCCGTGAAAGTGGAAATGAAAGGAGATAGTATAGCTTTGACAGCTACATCATTTGATTTTCTAATTTGATACTGAAGTGGGGTTTCAGAAATTTCAACCAATTCATCGCCTGTCGAAATAAAGAGAACTGAAGGTTTACGCTTTACTGAAATTTCACTTTTACCAATGGATGCAGCCACACCAAGTTGTGCGCTTGTAAGTATTGTGAGTCGAGAAACAAGAACTTCATTTTTTTTAAAATCTGACCCTTGTAGATGCACGTTTTGGAAAGGCCTAAATTCTCGATGTTCTAAATATGCCATTTCGTTTTCAATACGAATCTTTTCGTAGGGTATTACTAGATTCGCGGCAGAGGGTAGCATTGCCCCAGTCATAATCTCGAAAGCCTCACCTTCATTCAACAATTGCAATTGCTGTTCACCTGCCTTAACTGTGGCCACAATTTTAAAAATGTCAAATTTTTGGAGGTCTTCAGATCGTATGGCTATACCATCCATCATTACTCGATGAAATGGAGGTAGGTCGGCATCAGCAATTAAATCTTCCTCCAATATTTCATTGAAGGCATTTTCAATTGGAATAATAGCACTACCAAATGAAATGACGTGCTTTTGGAGAATATGGGTTGCTTCTTCGACACTTATCATGATTATCCTCCTATCGTAGCCATTGATTCTTTGATGGCTGTGCGGTCTTTTTCAGCTTCGAATCCATCTTTGTATCTTTTCGACACGGCGTTTTGAATCCTTCTTTCTACTTCCATAAAATTCTTTTCGCGCAACGCACTTCTCAAACTCAATTGACCATTATCGTACAAGCAAGTTTTAAGATCGCCTTTAGGAGTTATTCGTATGCGGTTGCAACTCCCGCAGAATGTTCTAGAGAATGCTTCAATCACCCCAACTTTACCCTTAAAACCAGGAATAAAATAGTCTTGACTCGTTGCACCGTGCTGTTGTTCGATTGCTACCATTTCGGGATGTAGTTCTTTTAATCTCGCGATTATTTCATTACTCGAAATAGTCTCTTTTTTCTGACCAATTCCGTTAAAAGGCATTTCCTCGATAAACCGAACATCCATTCGGTGGTGTTGCGACATTTTAGAAATCGAAGCAATTTCATTGTCATTCACACCATGGAGCACTACTGTGTTTACTTTCAAATGAATACTTGGGCGATCCAAAATTCCTTCAAATGTCTTCATCACATCGTTAAAAAGTAGACGGTTTGTAATGCGATTAAAAACCGACTCATCAAAGCTGTCAATACTCAAATTGATGGATGACACACCTAGTGATTCTAATTGGTCCAAGTATTTATATGCCTCGGTTCCGTTGGTAGAGATGGCTATTTTCTCGATTCCTTTAATTTTTGAAGTCCCTTCGAGAAGCTTTATAAAGTCTTTTCTAACGAAGGGTTCTCCACCTGTAAAGCGTACCTTCGAAATTCCGAGATCAGCAAGGACAATTAGCAAGTCCAGAATTTCTTCATAAGATAGGATTTCGGATTTCGGCAACCAATCTAACCCTTGTAGGGGCATACAATAATCGCAGCGCAGGTTGCACTTATCGGTGACTGCAATCCTGGCGTAATTGATTTGACGGTTGAAGTTATCTATCAACATGAAGACTAATGCTTACAGGGAAAATCCTTTTCCACTGCAATTTTAAGAACTTGTTGATTGAATTCAGATGCTTTCTCAAAGTAAATGCCTTCTTCATCATTGTCGAGCCAATTGGACAAAAGATCGACATTGATTTGAATGATGAGTTTGCCCTCTTCGAAGGTGACATTTGGACTATCCAATTGCCAACCATTCAGCTCGAATGAGATGCTGCTATAAGGCGAAAAAACCGTTGTGGTAGCAACGGTTTTCTCATCTTTTAGCTTTGAAATATCTGCCTCAGAAAGTCTTACTCTGATGGAGTTATTATGAAAGCGTATTTTCATTTTTTAAGTCCGATTTCGGCCAATCGCTCATCAAGGAATTCACCTGCGGTGATTGGAGGCCATTGTGCTTCTGTTCCTGCGGGAATGCAAGACTCTAAACAATCGAGCTTCATTTCACTTCGAGGATGTAAGAAGAAAGGAATAGAATATCGAGGAGAAGCCCATTTTTCTCTTGGAGGGTTGACTACTCGGTGGGTGGTACTTTTCAAACGACCATTGGTGTGACGTTGAAGCATGTCGCCAACGTTTACTACAATATGATCAGGTAATGCAGTAACAGGCACCCATTCATTTTTCTTATTCAAAACTTCAAGACCATCCGCACTAGCACCAATCAATAGGGTAATCAAATTGATGTCTTCGTGTTGACCTGCTCTTACAGCCGATTGTGGTTCAGATGTAATAGGAGGGTAGTGGATAGGTCGAAGGATACTGTTTCCGTTATGGATTTTGCTATCGAAATATGTTTCGTCAAGTCCAAGGAACAACGCCAAAGCACGAAGCATATACTTTCCTGTTTCTTCTAAGGATTGATAAGCTTTTTTACCAACGGCATTAAATTCTGGAAGTTCTGCTACTTCAACGTTTTCAGGATATTCCTTTTTGATCGGGTCGTTATCTTCAACATATTGACCAAAGTGCCAGAATTCTTTCAAGTCGCCAGCATTGCTGCCTTTTGCGTGTTCTTTTCCGAAGCTGGTGTATCCGCGTTGGCCTGCCAATCCTTCCACTTCGTATTTCTTTTTTACATCATCAGGTAGTGCGAAAAATGCAGGGACTTGCTTGTAAAGACTTTCTACTGTTGCATCATCAATAAGGTGATTTTTAACAGCTACAAAACCGATAGTTTCATAAGCGTCGCCGAGTTTTTTCACGAACTCAGACTTTTGTTCTGGAGTTCCTGAAATAAAATCCGCTAAATCCACGCTTGGGATGCCCATTTCATGCAGACTCATAACTTTTGATTTTACATTTTGTCAAATGTAATTAAAGCCCACGAATTGTGGACAAAATGTTGAAAAAACTAAGCTATTGAATAGTAATGACTTGCTTTGCTGTGGCTGTGTTTCCACAAGCGTCTGTACATGTCCAAATTCGAATTAGGAGTTTTCCATCTCTTTTTTCTTCTAAGATAACTTCGAAATTTTGACCGCTATTGTCACGAGATGCCAGTTGAGGGGCTTGTGGAACCTCTGCTTCAGACTTTACCTTCATGTCCTTTGGTGCACCGTAGATTGTTGGTTCAAGATTGTCTTTTAGCAGAATGTATTGTTCGGCATATTCCTCGTTTCCACATTCATCGCTAAATGTATAAGAGCGAACTAAAGTTCCTAGACAACCACCAGAGAATATTTCATCATTGAATTTAATGTTCACTTTGCCACATGTACTCGAAACCACAGGTGGTGCAATGTCGCTAATACCGTCTATGTCGCATTCGAATTGGCGAGGATAATCTTGAACGATTATCTGACTGTGAGCTGAATAACTCATTAAGGTAAAGGTGAATATGCTTAAAAGTAGGCTTTTCATGTTAATAACTTGGAATTCAAAAATATAACCTTTCAGGTACGAAGCAACGTATAACATACATAAATATTGGGTGGATGGTCATGAATTTAATTCACTTAATAATATGTCTAATGTGTTGAAAAACAATATTGGTAAATCGTTCAAACCTGATTTGAAATGTTAATTTGCAAATGTTAAAATTCTTTATTTGTTTAATGAAATTGATGAAAGATTAAACAAAAAAGTATCGCACTTTGTTAGAAATCACGAGGTATTTTCCTCATCACCTATAATCAATTAAAATCACTTATTATGAGAAAAGTATTTACGCTTTTATTTTCTCTAGGCGTTGTGCTTCAATTACAAGCACAAACCGTGTGGGATGTTATCGTAAACAGTCCTGATCACAACACATTAGAAACAGCTGTTCTTCAAGTTGGCATTAAATGGTCCATTGACTACTGAAGCCAAGTTTGACTGTATTTGCACCTACTGATGCTGCATTTGATGCACTACCAGCTGGAGCCTTAGCGGCATTATTAGCGGATAATGATGCACTGACGGATGCTTTGTTGTACCATGTTGCTGCAGGTACTTATATGTCTGGGGATCTTTCTGATGGTCAAATGATTACCATGCTACAAGGTCAAGATGTTACAGTATCCATTTCTGGTAGTGTGATGATAAACAATGCCGTAGTCACAACAGCGGATGTTGTTGCTAGCAACGGTGTGGTGCATGTGATTGATGCCGTGCTACTTCCTCCAGCGATTGTCACGATGACGATTGCTGATATTGTAAATGCTAGTCCTGAACACACCACTTTGGCCGCAGCTCTGAACCTTTCAGGTTTTGGATGGAGCTTTAAGTGCTGATGGAACTTTGACTTTATTCGCTCCAACTGATGATGCGTTTGCTGCATTGCCTGCAGGAGTTTTAGATAATTTATTGGCAGATCCTTCCAGGAGAGTTAACAGATGTGCTCTTGTATCATGTGCTTGGATCTACAGAGATTTCGTCTGAACTTTTGGACGGAATAACACTCACAACATTACAAGGTCAAGACGTGAATATTTCTGTGAACAATGGAGATATTTATGTGAATAATGCTCTTATTACAGTCCAAGATTTAATGGCTACAAATGGAGTGGTACATGTGATTGATGCAGTTTTGCTTCCAGATATGCCTTCTAATAGTATTTATGCGTATATCTCCGCAAGTGCCGATCACAGCACACTTTTGGCGGCTATAGATGCAGCAGGTCTTGGTGAAACTTTATCAGGTGGTTCTTATACAATGTTTGCACCAACGAATGCAGCATTTGACGCACTTCCGGCGGGAACTCTTGATGCTTTACTTGCAGATCCAAACGGATTTTTAACAGAAATACTTTTCTATCATGTGTTGAATGGTGTGGTGATGTCAGGTGATTTATCTAATGGGATGATGGTAGCCACACTTCAAGGTCAGGAAATTACAGTTACCATTTCAAATGGTGATGTTTTCATCAATGACGCAATGGTCACGATGGCTGATATTATGGTGGACAATGGAGTGATCCATGTGATTGATGCTGTTCTAATTCCAGAGCAAGTTACTTCGAATACTGTTTTTGATATTATTCAGAACAGTGCAGATCACAACACCTTGGAAACAGCAATTGTAGCGGCAGGTTTAGACGCTGATTTGAGCACTGCTGGTCCATTTACTGTGTTTGCTCCGACTGACGCTGCGTTTGATGCACTTCCAGCAGGTGTTCTTGACGCCCTCTTGGCGGATCCAGCAGGAGAATTGACAAACATATTGTTGTACCATGTTGTGGATGGTACCGTTCTTTCAGGTGATTTACAAGAAGGTATGGTGATGACTTTGAACGGTTTATCGGTAACCATTTCGTTCAGTGGGTCAGACATCTTTGTGAATAATGCTATGGTTACAATTGCTGATTTAACAGCAGATAATGGTGTGGTGCATGTAATTGATGCCGTATTAATTCCAACTGAACCAAATCCAGCAACAGTTGCAGATATTATAATAAATAGTGAAGATCACACCACGCTAGAAGCTGCTCTTGATGCTGCTTCATTGTTGGATGATTTGATGGCAGATGGTCCTTTCACCGTTTTTGCTCCAACCGATGCAGCTTTTAACGCTTTGCCAGCTGGTGTGCTTGATGCTTTGCTCGCTGATCCAAATGGAGAACTTACTGATATCTTATTGTATCATGTTGTTGGTGAAACTTACATGTCTACTGATTTATCAGATGGTCAAGTTTTAGCTACATTAAGCACTCCCTACAATTTAGAGATTTCAATTGATGCGGGAAATGTGATCATTAATAATTCAGCGATGGTTACAGTTGCTGATTTGGTTGCAGACAATGGGGTAGTTCACGTAATTGATGCGGTGCTCTTGCTTCCTTCTAGTGTTGATGAAGTTACAGAACTTGGATTAGAAATCTATCCAAACCCTGCAGAAAATATGTTGAACATTAATTTGAAGAACTCATCTTCTAAGGTGACGTATCAAATTATTGATATGACTGGTGGTTTGATTGAACAGAGCAATTTGACAGCTGTGTCTAATCAAATTAACGTAGATAATCTTGCTGCTGGTATTTACACAATTCGTGTAATTGACGGAAATAATGTGTCAGTTTCAAACTTTATTAAAAAGTAAAAAACGACACAGAACAATACAAAAAGTCATTTGTTAACTTATGTGTTCAGGTCGTTAAGATTATTTGAACAAGAGAGTTAGTAGTGATGAGGAAGTCCCCCGATTGAGCTTTATAGCTGCGGGGGATTTCTTTTTTTTAGGCATAAAAAAAACACCGACGTTTCAGTGTTTTTTTTCTGACATGAAGACAAGATAACCTTATTAACCAATTAACTAAAACGAATACCGTTGATACTTTCTAATTGATCAAGGTTGATTTTCAAACCGCAACGTGTATAAAGAATTTCTTGATCTCTTTCTTTTTTTAATGCATGGATCGCCGCTATGGCTTCTTTAATAATTCCATTTTCGTAGAATCGAATGTTTGATAGCGCGTTCATTTTTAATCGTTTTTGATGACTCAAAGTTGAGGAACTCGTTTTCTTTTTGTATTTTCCTGATATTAAGAAAATTGGAGATGTGTATTAAAATTTTGCATCGTACATTAGTGGCATGTTACTAAAATCTCGTGATATATACGTCATTTCTGGGGAAGCATATGACAAGCTTTTAGCAGCAGGTTGGTTTCGTGGTTCGCGCTATATGAATAAAGCAGACTACATCTGTGTTGATGGCGACATTCTATCTCCAGTTCATATTCGACTTCCACTTACAGGACATGAGTTTTCTAAATCGCAGCGCAAGGTGATGCGCAAAGTGGAATCTCAGTATCGTATCGAAATTGACTATCCATATATATGTCAGCAAGCTTGTGACCTCTACAATAAGAGTAAGCACAAGTATCAATCTTTTATATATCCAGATTTTGATGATGCTATGAGTTTTGTCTATCGTCCGAAGCTCTCATCATTCAGTGTTTGTGTTTATGATGGTGACAAGCTTTTGGCAATGAGTTTTTTTGATATGACGAAGAAATCAATGGCCAGCTTAATTTGTGTCTATGATTTGAATTATCCTGAATTGAGTCTTGGTTATTACACGATGCTCAAAGAAATAGAGTTCGCGAAAAAACATAAGGTGAAGTACTATTATCCTGGATATGTAATGGAGGATATGAAGACGTTTGCTTACAAGTTTAGAATTGGCGAATGTGAGATGAAGAATGGAAGTGGCAGATGGTTACCTCAAAGCCAAGTGCGACACATCACCACAAAAAGTAAAAAATACAAAGCGGAATTCAACAAATTAGTAGCTTGGTTAGAAGGGAATGGTTTGAAGGGAAGAAAAAGAACATATCCTTTGCATTACGCCTACCACCCAGAATACAGTGACATCCCGTACTACAGGTATCCTTTGTTCTATGACATGGAAATAAATGGTGAAAGACACGTCGCTACTTACGATCCAGAAAAAGGAACCTATGTTTGGTCATTGGTTAAAAAGTCTCCAAATCTCAAAAAAGTACTGAACGAGTTTGAAATGAGTGTAGACTTTCTAACTAATCCTACATACGAATTGCAACTACTAGAAACAGTTAGAGAAGTTCATCTGCCTATCCAATTGTTGGATCAGCTTCAGATTTCAATTTCCAACCCGATGGGACAATGGTCTGATCCCATGACCTCGTTCAAAATGAAGGCTTCAGTCAAGTGATTTCCGAGTGATTTTGAAATAAGGGCATAATCGATTCTCCATCCAACATTCTTTGCTCTTGAGTTGAATCTCGCGCTCCACCAACTATACTTTATTGTATCTGGATAAAGATGTCTGTATGAGTCAATAAATCCTTTATTAAGATATGCCGAAAGGCCGTCAATTTCTATCTGAGTATAACCCGCACTTTTGTTGTAGTTCGATTTTGGATTTGCAAGGTCAATTGGTTGATGTGCCACATTGAGGTCACCCATAAATATAACAGGTTTCTTTTTTTCCAACCCTTTCAAATAAGCCAACATATCCTTATCCCATTGAGAGCGATATTCGAGTCGGACGAGCTCGCTACCACTGTTAGGAACATAACAATTAACGACGAAGAATTTTTCAAATTCTAAAGTGATAGTTCTTCCTTCCTTTCCGTGTTCATCGATTCCAATGTCATTGCTCACACTGATCGGTTTCGTTTTAGTAAGAACTGCTGTTCCGCTGTATCCTGGACGCTCAGCACTGTTTGAATATAAATGATAGCCTTTGATGTCTTTCAATGCCTCAGCAACTTGTTCGTCATTTGCTTTTGTTTCTTGAAATCCAATAATATCAGCGTCGATTTTGCTGATACTTTCAGCCAATCCTTTTTTTACGGAAGCACGAATTCCATTTACATTAAAAGAAACTATTTTCATTGTTGGCTGAATACTTTTTTAAGCAAATCGGTAACACGAGCTGCTGGGTTTTGACGAATATTTTTTTCCTCTTTTGCTACATAGAAGAAGAGACCATCAAGAGCTTTGTTGGTGGCGTAATCTTTCAAATCGGTATTTACCTGAGCATTTCCTGTGAATATACTCGCAGTGTTATAAGCTTTGGTAATGGGTTCCCAATAAGACGTGAGTTTTACCTCATCAATTTTGTTTTGAATGATGGGAGCAAACTTCTCATACAATTGTGCTTGTGTCGCGTTTCGCAAATACACAGTTGCTGCTGTTGAATCACCTTTAAGAATATTGAAGCCATCCTGAATGCTCATATTGGTAATGGCATTAATAAATATAGGAGCTGCTTCTGCTGCCGCTTTTTCTGCTGCACGATTTAGGTTGTCTTCAAAGGCATCAACTTGAGATTTCAACCCATTGCTGATTGCCCAATCTTTTACTTTTTGTGCTTCTTCTGGAAAAGGAATTCTAATGAGTTGATTTTTATTGAATCCATCCATTTTAGAGGTGAAAGAAACAGCAGAGTTCGTTCCAACTTCCAAAGCTTCTTTGAGCCCTGCAATTACTTCTTCATTTGTCAATGGAACAGAAGCTGCACTGGGCACGCTGCTCAGAACTGATTGAATTGTTTGAGGGTCGCATGCTTGTAAGGTAGCTGCTATAGCAAAAGCGAGGATGGTTATTTTTCTCATTTTAATAATTACATGTTTCTTCGGTACTGACCGCCAACTTCAAATAATGAATGAGTAAGCTGACCGAGCGAACAGTATTTTGTTGCTTCCATCAGTTCCACAAACATATTTTTGTTTTGAATGGCCGCTTCTTGCACTTTAGAAATGGTTTCTTGGGATTTGCTACCACTACAATCGTGCAAATTTTTCAGCATAGCGATTTGATATTCCTTTTCTTCAGTGGTTGCGCGGATAACTTCTTTCGGAAGAATGGTTGGCGAACCTTTTGAAGAAAGGAAGGTGTTCACTCCAATTATTGGAAAATCGCCGTTATGCTTCAATGTTTCGTAGTAAAGCGATTCTTCCTGAATTTTACTTCTTTGGTACATGGTTTCCATGGCACCAAGAACGCCGCCTCTTTCTGTAATTCTATCAAATTCGCTTAGTACAGCTTCTTCTACAAGATCAGTCAATTCTTCAATGATGAAGCTACCTTGAATTGGATTTTCATTTTTCGCCAATCCAAGTTCTTTGTTGATGATTAGCTGGATGGCCATTGCACGTCTTACGCTTTCTTCGGTAGGAGTTGTAATGGCTTCATCATATGCGTTGGTGTGAAGTGAATTACAGTTGTCGTAAATGGCATAAAGCGCTTGAAGAGTGGTTCGTATATCGTTGAAGTCAATCTCTTGAGCATGAAGCGATCTGCCGCTGGTTTGAATGTGGTATTTCAACATTTGAGCACGCGGATTTCCCTTGTACTTTTTCGCAATAGCTTTAGCCCAAATTCGGCGCGCCACTCGACCTATTACTGCATATTCAGGATCGATACCGTTTGAAAAGAAGAAGCTCAGATTTGGCCCGAACTCGTTGATGTCCATTTCACGGCTCAAATAATACTCAACATACGTGAAACCGTTTGCAAGCGTGAAAGCCAATTGTGTGATAGGATTCGCTCCAGCTTCGGCAATGTGATATCCACTGATTGATACCGAATAGAAATTTCTAACTTTTTGATCAATGAAATACTGCTGAACATCTCCCATTAAACGCAATGCGAATTCAGTAGAGAAGATGCATGTATTTTGAGCTTGGTCCTCTTTTAGAATATCTGCTTGAACCGTTCCTCTCACTTGAAAAGCGTGTTCGCTTTGATTTCGTTGTAAATTTTTGTCTCAAGCACCTCACCTGTAACGCCAAAGAAAGGAGTAGTCCCAGTCCGTCATTACCTTCAGGAAGTTCTCCTTGATATTTTGGTCGTGTGAGTCCTTTGTCGTCCATTTCTTTTAAGTACTTCTTCCGCACAGCTTCTAGTCCATTGGCCTTGATATACTTTTCATTGTTGGTCAATGGCAGCGTTCATGAAGAAACCGAGTAACATAGGTGCAGGACCGTTGATGGTCATACTTACCGATGTTTTTGGATCGCTCAAATCAAAACCACTGTAAAAGTTTTTTTGCATCGTCCAGGCAACAAATAGACACTGCCTGAATTGCCTGCCTTACCGTAGATGTCGGGCGATAAGCGGGGTCGTTACCGTACAAGGTAACAGAGTCATGCTCAAACGTTTGGCAGGCATCGCTAAACTCACATAGTGGAATCTGCGATTGGTTCTTTCTGGGCCACCTTCACCAGCGAACATTCTCGTTGGGTCTTCACCTTCTCTTTTGAAAGGATAAATACCGGCAGTGTAAGGAAAATCACCTGGTACATTTTCTTGAAGCACCCAATTCAAAACATCACCCCAACTACGATATTTCGGAAGATACCTTAGGTATTAGAGTTGTGCGAAAGACTCTCCAGTATGTGTTTGGATACAATTTCTTTTTCTCTTACTGTGAATTTATATTCAGCGTCAGAGTATAATTTTTTCTTTGCCTGCCAAGTTTGTATGATCTCCCAATTGTGTGGGTCGAGGTCCATTTTAAGTCTATCGAAAGAACCTTGAAGTACTTTCAGACTTTCTTGAGCATCCTTGCTGGTAGGATTTGAGGCCAGTTCGGCTTCAATGATTTCAATCGAACCTTGAAGGCGATACAATTTTCCGGCAACGGTTGTTGCTCCGAGTGCCCACGAATCGTATGCTCTATTGTTTTCCCAGAAATTTCGCTGAGGTAGCGAGTACGGTGGATCTCTTTTGGATGGTGAAGTAGGTGAGCCAGAAGCTTTTTTTCCTCTATTTTATCTATAAGTTTTTTATAAAGTTCGTTTGTCCCAGGGTCGTTAAACTGAGATGCAATCGTGCCAACGACTGGGAGGCTATCATCATCCGCATCCCACAAATTGTGGTTGCGTTTGTGTTATTTTTTCACGTCACGCAGTGCATCCAAGTGCCCCACGCTGTCGAATTTGTTGATGGCAACGACATCAGCAAAATCGAGCATATCAATTTTTCAAAGTTGGTCAGCACCGCTCAGGTGTCATGATGTATAATCACATCAGGTGGTCCATGATTTCAGTATCGCTTTGACCAATACCAAGTTTCAAGAATGATCAAATCAAACTTGGCGGCTTTCAAAATGGAAATCGCCTCATTGACTGTTTGTCAATGCCAGATTAGACTGACGATGCTTGAATGAACGCATATAAACTCAATTTTTTTAATCGCATTCATACGAATTCTATCTAAATAGTGCACCTCTGTTTTTCTTAGAAGGATCGACTTCAAAATCAATCCAATATTTTCTGGAAAATCAGTAGAAATCTTCTTACAAGTTCATCTACCATCGAAGATTTACCAGCTCCTCCAGTACCTGTGATACCGAGCACAGGTGTATTTGATTTTGCCGCTAGTTCATGAATTTTCGCTAATTCATCTTTGTGCTGATCAGGGAAATTTTCTGCAGCAGAAATGAGTTTGGCAATGGAGGCGTGGTCTTTCAACCCAATATGTCCAACCTCACCGTTGAGTGTTTGTCCTGTAGCAAAGTCAGATCTGGTTACGAGGTCATTGATCATCCCTTGAAGGCCCATGGCTCTTCCATCATCAGGATGATAAATTCTGGTGATTCCGTAGTCTTGGAGTTCCTTGATTTCTTCTGGAAGAATGGTACCGCCACCACCACCAAAAATTTTGATATGTGAGGCACCTTTTTCTTTTAGGAGATCATGCATGTATTTGAAATACTCCACGTGACCACCTTGATAGCTTGTCATAGCTATGGCCTGTGCATCCTCTTGGATGGCACAGTTTACTACTTCTTCAGCAGATCTATCGTGACCAAGATGGATGACTTCACAACCTGTACTTTGAATAATTCGACGCATGATATTGATGGCAGCATCGTGACCATCAAAAAGGGAAGCCGCGGTAACAACGCGGACCTTGTTTTTAGGGGTATATGGAGTTTCTACTTGCATGATTTTTTATTGAATCATCAGAGGTCAAAGGTACAACGAATAGAATTGGCTAGTCAACCCAACGGGTGAGGAAAAAAGCCGAACCAACAGCACAAACTATATGCATGATATTGAGTGAAATAGCAGTTGATATTTCGACACCTGGAATCATGAATGGATTGATGAATGACAAAAACATCATAAGAAGTGCCATTGTCCAATAAATCCATTTTGGATTGTTTGTGTATTTTACAAGTAATAAATAAATAAGAGAGCCGACTACAATAGGCAATGTAGATGCGATGAGAATTCCCATTGCAGTAAGTTCTTGAACACTTTCATTTTCGCCCGTTTTGAGCATGGGATTGAGCCATGATTTATGGGTGAAAAAAGAAAATAACAGGACATTAATAGCGGAGGAGAGGGAAGCAGCTACTAGTGTAGCATTTAAGGTTTGTCTTGTTCTTGGAGTCATTCCGCGATATTAATAAAAAACCCCATTCTTGGAAGGAATGGGGTTTTCTACTTATTAAAAAGATATTATCTCGCGAAATATTCTTCCATTTGTCTTTGAAGATCTTCTTGATTTTGAAGGGCTTCCCAGCCAAAAGTTGCTATAATCCAAACTGCCATAAGTACCATTAGTAGGCTGAATACAATCCCAATAATTGCACAAATTCTACCAGCTTTCGCATTTTTGAAACCGGACTCTTGATATACTCCTTGATTTGCGTTGTATAGAGCAATTGCTTTGTTCGCAAAAACAATGGCAACTATCCCTAGCACCAATCCGAGTAATCCACCAAAAAAGCAGCATGTCGGAATAGATACTATTCCTAGAACTAATGCTAGAGTTGCATTGGGTAGTGGTTTTGGTGTACTGAAGTTGTTTGTTTCGTTAAATTCCGTTGTTTCCATAAATTGATTGGTTTAGTGTGGTAAATATGAATAGAATTTCGTGAAAATAATCACATTATTCTTAAGTGGTCAATAATTAGGATTTAAGGTTACTCGAAAACATTTCCGGTATATAATTTAATGATGTAATTGATTAGAGTAATGGTCACAGTCAATATAAACGTCCATGTTATAATTTTTGAACCATTTTTAAATTGAAATCTCAGATGCAAGCCTGTCATTATTAATAATGCGGGGTATAGCATACCTGCTGGATGCATTTCAATACTTCCTGGAATATCTCCTTCTAAAAGTTTAATTAATGATCGCTGCAAACCACAGCCCGGACAATCCATTCCTGTGCAGGCTTTAAAAGGACATGTTAGGAGATTTTCACTCAGCCAATTCACAGATTCAAAATACATATTCCATTGCTGTATTAAACTTGAGTTTATAATTCATTCAAAAAACCTTAACAAATAGTTCATGCTGAAAGAACAAGCCATCAGATTGATTTGCAGATGTAAATGTAAATTAATTTTTTGTGTCAAATCAATTTGGACAATTAGAGAAAGATTTGTCTCCATTTTACAAGAGCAATTGGTCATCCTGCGAGATTGCGGTGCTAATAACATTGGCAAAATTGAACAAAGATGTTGAAGGGTGAAATCATTCGGTTCCACCATTGTCGCAGGCTACTGTGATCCAGCATTTGCGTGAACTTAAGCGAGCTGGTTTAGTCAAGGAAGAATCTTCGGTGCCAGTCAAAATATGGAATTGATAAAGGAATTTTCTAAGTTTATTTCTTCATTTCAAGAATTTGAAATTAATTTTACCTGATTCGAAACTGGCGCTACCCGTAACATTGACTTAAGATAGTTATGGAACCGCAAAATTATCAAAACACAGATGCTGATACAGTCTTAATTCGCATCATAATTAACCAGAAATAATCAAACAAAAAAAGAACAAGAAATGAAAAACTGCTACAAGCTTCTTTGATGGCGATCCTAGGGTTGAGTTCGATTGCATCAAATGCTGCAGACGCCATTATCATCACTGATAATGGATCAGGAACAGGTACCGTCACATGGTCAAATGACAATACTTACTTTCTTGACGGATTCGTTTTCGTAAACGATGGTCAAACTTTGACAATTCAAAGAGGTAACAATTAAAGGTATGCCAGGCACAGGCGCTGACGCTTCAGCACTTATTGTGGCCGTGGAGGAAGAATTATTGCAAATGGTACAGCTGCTGCTCCTATCATTTTCACTTTTGAAGCAGATCCACTTGATGGTTCAGTTCCATACTCTACAAATGGAGAATGGGGTGGACTTATTATCTTGGGAAGTGCTACGTTGAACTCTACACCGGGTGAAACTCAGATTGAAGGTATTCCTGAAACTGAGCCTAGAGGTATCTACGGTGGTTCTAACGATACAGATGATTCTGGTATTCTTCGTTATGTATCTATTCGTCACGGTGGTACTGATATCGGAGCTGGAAACGAAATCAACGGTTTGACCCTTGGTGGAGTTGGTTCAGGTACTGTCATCGAGCACATTGAAGTATTCGCTAACGCGGATGATGGAATGGAATTCTTCGGCGGAACGGCTCGCGTGAAATGGGCTACTGTTGCTTTTTGTGGTGACGACTCATTCGACTACGACGAAGGATGGAGAGGTTATGGTCAGTTCTGGTTTACAGTTCAGGATCCAGCTGATCTTTCAGGTGGCGACCGTGGTGGTGAACACGATGGTGGAACAGATCCTGAAGATGGAATGCCATAGCTATTCCCTGCTATTTATAATGTTACTTATATTGGTCAAGGCACTAGTGCTGGAAATCGCGCGGTTACTATTCGTGACAATGGTGGTGGAAAATACTACAACTCAATCTTCGCTAACTGGGCAAGAGGAGTGGATATCGAGCAAATGCCTTCAGGTCAAGATAGCTACCAACGATTCCTTGATGGTCAGCTTCTTTTCTCTGGAAACGTTTTCCAAGATGTAGTAACTGACGGTGATCTTTGCGCTGGTCAGTCTGCTGCTGCTTCAGACATTTTCAAGATTACAATGGGCAGCGGATGGCCTTCAGCTGCTGACTCAACAAACGCTTTGAACGAATCACTTGCTGCATGGCAAGCGAGCTTCGCTGCAAACAACAATATGGTTGCTGAAACAGGTATTACTTATGATTTTGATGAAACTGGTGGATTGAATCCAGTTCCACAATTTAATGCTGGTGGTGCAACTCCTGCTTCTGATTCTTGGTTCTCAAGTGTTTCTTATAAAGGAGCTTTTGACCCATCTGCCAACAACTGGGTAATGGGATGGACTGCACTTGATGCTTATGGCTTCTTCAACACTCCTTCTCTTCCATGTGGAGAAACTATCGTTGTTTCTGACAACGGTTCAGGTGTGGGTACTACAACTTGGAGAGCTTGTAATACATACGTTCTTGATGGATTTATTTTCGTAAATGATGGTCAGTGTTTGACAATCGAAGCAGGAACCGTAATTAAGGGTATGCCTGGTACTGGTGCTGACGCTTCTGCACTTATCGTGGCTCGTGGTGGTAAAATCTTCGCTGAAGGTACTGCTGATGCTCCTATCATCTTCACTTTCGAAGCTGACCCATTGGATGGTTCAGTTCCTTACACTACAAATGGTGAGTGGGGTGGTGTAATCGTTCTTGGAAATGCTTCTTTGAACTCTTCTCCTGGTGAAACTCAAATTGAAGGCATCCCAGAAACTGAACCAAGAGGTATCTATGGTGGAAGCAACGACGATGATAACTCAGGTATTTTGAAATATGTTTCTATCCGTCACGGTGGTACAGATATCGGAGCTGGAAACGAAATCAACGGATTGACTTTAGGTGGTGTTGGTCGCAACACAACAATTGAATATATCGAAGTAGTTTCAAATCCCGATGATGGTATTGAATTCTTCGGAGGTACTGCTCGTGTAAGAAATATCGCTATTGCTTATCCTGGTGATGATGCGTTCGACTATGACGAGGGATGGAGAGGTTATGGCCAATTCTGGTTTGCTATTCAAGACGCTAACGACCCTGCTACTGCAGACCGTGGTGGTGAGCACGATGGTGGTACTGATCCAGAAGATGGTATTCCATACGCTACTCCAGTAATTGCAAATGCAACATACATGGGTCAAGGTGTTACTGCTGGAAACCGCGCTGTTACTTTCCGTGACAATGCAGGTGGACAATACCACAACTCTATTTTCTATAACTGGGGCCGTGGAATTGACGTAGAAAACCTTCCTTCAGGTGAAGATAGCTATGCTCGTTTTGAAGCTGGTGACCTAGTTCTTGCTGGTAACTGTTTCTACAATGTTGTGAACGAAGGTTCTGCAACAGCTTCTGACCTATTCAAAATTTCAATGATTGCTGGCTGGGCGTCAGCGGCTGACTCAACTGCTGCTTTGACCGCTTCTTCTGCAGCTTTCCAAGCATCTTTTGCAGCAAATGGAAACGAATCAAATAACCCAGGAATTTCTTATGATTTCTCTGGAGACCTTCCATTGATCATGCCTACTCCAACAAATGCAGTTACTGCTACTTCAACTGTAAATGACGCTTGGTTCCAAACGGTTGCTTACAAAGGTGCTTTTGCTCCAAACAGTGATTGCAATGGTCTTACATGGTTGAGCGGATGGAGCTATTTGGATCTAAACGGTCACCTTGGTTGTATCACTTCTGTGGAGGAAAACTTCAATGCTAACGAAGTTGCTCAATTGTTGGTTTACCCAAATCCAACTTCTGGTAACATTAAGTTTACAAATAATCAAACTTTAAGTAATGCTACTATTGAAGTGTATTCTCTAACTGGAGCTCTAGTTTATTCACAACAAGGAGTACAAATGGCAGCGGGTGCTACAAATGAAATTGAATTGAATGGCTTGACTGAAGGTGTTTACAGCATCAAAGTGGTTAATGGTCAAGAAGTTTCGTTTGCTAAATTCATTGTTAAACACTAAGGATTTTTTCCTTCATAATATTAAAAAGGCGTCCAGATTGGACGCCTTTTTTCATTAGGAATATCATAAAGTGTGATTAACACAAAACTAACATTGTCAGCGGAAAATTGCATCAGTTTTAATAAGTTACCAATGCGTTCTATTTTATCAATCATTTTAGTTGCATTTTCAATCGCAACATTTGGTCAAAGCACTCTGAGAGGTCAAATTTCTGACATTGAATCAGGAGAGCTTATGGTAGGTGTAATCGTTACACTTGAAGCAGATCCATTAAAAGGTGCATTCGCAGATCTTGATGGAAACTATTCTTTGGAGGGATTAACACCAGGTAAGCAAAAGTTTGTTTTCAGATTTACTGCTTACCGCACTGATACGATTTCTATCGATATTAAATCTGGTGTGAATGTGTACAATCACATCATGGCTCCTGACGGATACGATTTGGGTGGCGTAGAAATTATCGGAAAGGCAAGTACTGCCAACAAGTCTTACCTTACAGCTATGCAGCAAAAGTCTGCAGTTGTTCTTGATGGAACGACTAATGATCAGATGAAAAAAATGGGAGACAGTGATGCTTCTTCAGCTGTTAAAAGAG